>DASZMT010000113.1:0-2362 GCA_035551495.1 Rhizomicrobium sp.
AGAGGGGAAGTCTGGACCTACTTCCGCCCGCGCACCGCCGTCGGTGGTGCGGCGCAGGAGTGGCGCAGGATGAATCGCGTCGGCAGATAGATCGGCTCGCCGATAACGGCCTTGTCGCCGTCGCGGATCTGCTCCAGCAGCCGCCGCGCGGCGATGCGGCCGACCTCGTCCATGTCCCAGCTCAGCGCCGAGATCGCGGGCGTCGCATGGCGGGCGAGATCGGTGTCGCCGCTGCACGCGATCGAGATGTCCTGCGGATAGCGCAGCCCCTTGCTCGTGATCGCCTCCAGCACCTCCGCAAGCATGCTGGTCCCGAGCGAGATGATCGCGGTCGGCGGCGCGGCCAGTTGCAGCAACTGGCAGACCGAGCTGAACGCCGTGTTGGCGCCCTGCATGTGCGGGCGGATCAGGGCCGGATCGAGCTCGATCTTGGCGTCGAGATGCGCCTGCCGGTAGCCGGCGAGCCGCTCCGCGCTCGGCATCACCGCGGCGCTTCCGGTCAGCAGTGCAATGCGACGATGGCCGAGTCCGATCAGATAGCGCGTCACCTCCAGCGCGCCGCCGCGGTGATCGACACGAACCGCGGCGCTATCAGGCACCTCGCGGTCGACGGTGACGCAGGGCAGGTCGAGTGTCGCCAGCCCCTTCATGAAATCCGTGTGGGAATTGTCGCCCGCGAACAGCAGCAGCCCGTCCATCTGGCGGCGGCGCACCGCCGACAGGAACGCAGCTTCGCGCGCCTCCTCGTGCTTGGTCGCGGCCAGCATCAGCAGGAAGCCGGCCCGCTGGAACTCCTCCTCGGCCGCCCCCACCATGCCCGTGTAGTGCGGGTTGGAGAAGTCGGCCACCATGCAGCCGATCGTGTTCGACGCCCGCGAGCGCAGCGCCTGCGCAGCCTGGTCAGGCTCGAAGCCCAGGCGCTTGACCGCGCGCATGATACGGGCATGCAGTTCGGCGCTGGTGTAGATGCCGCCGTTGAGCGTGCGGCTGACGCTGCTGACCGACACGCCGGCCTCGGCGGCGACGTCACGAATCGTCGGTCGTGTCCGTCGCGTCCTGGTCATTTTTGCCTTCGCCTCGCGGATTGCCTTGTCGTTGAACCTAATCAGGCCCCGCCCCGAATCTCAATTGATTCCTGTTCATCCGGTGGATCGAAAATCCCGCGGCGAATGTCGGGTCGCGCGCCGGATCAGCCGGCGCAGCGTCGAAGGCTCGGCATAACCGACCTCGCGCGCGATCTGCTCGACCGAGAGGCGGGTGGTCTCGAGCAGCGATCGCGCAGTCTCGATCCTGATTCGTTGCACGAACTGGATCGGCGAGACGCCGCAGATCGAAGCGATCCGCCGGGCGAACGTCCGCGGCGCGAGCCCGACCGCATCGGCGACGTCCTCGATCGCGAAGTCGCGCGCGATGTTGTTGCGCACCCATTTCTCGGCGCTGGCGATCTTGGTGTCCTGGCTCGCGAGATAGTTGATCGCCATGAACGACGCCTGGGAACGCCGCTCATCCACCAGCAGGTAGTTGGCGCAACCCTTCACGATGTCAGGGCCGGCGAAGCGGGCGACCACCGCGAGCATCAGGTCCATCTGCGCCATCGCAGCGCCCGCGGTTGCGATCGGCCAATCGGCGACCACCATCCGCTCCGTCATCAGCTCGACCTTCGGGTAGCGCTGCCGGAACAGCGGCGCGAACCACCATGTCGTGGTCGCTCGCTTGCCGTCGAGCAGCCCGGTCTCTGCCAGCAGGAAGCTGCTGGCGCAGGAGGCCGCGAGCATGGCGCCGTCCTCGAACGCATCCGCAAGCATGTCGCGCGCGCGCCGGCACGTTGGTGTCGTCAACTTCCGCGCCAACTCGTCGGCCGACGCCGATCCGAGGCCGGGCACGATCACAAGATCGACGCCTCGCGCGTGACCGCCGCGCCGCCTCGGGCCGTAGCGCAATGTCGTCACCTCGAAGCGCGTGCGCTTCGTCGCGCTGATCCGGTTGGCGGTGGCAAGCACGTCGTGGGTGATGGCGGCGCTCGACGCCAGGCAGCCGTCGATCTCGACAATTGCAACCCTGGTCATGTCAATAAATCCACGATTAATGTCATTTTTGACACTAGCTGCCTGGCCGCCAAGTCGCAACGATGGCAAGGAAGACGACGGGGAGTTACGCCGATGCCGAACCGGCCCATGACACAGGACGATCCGCTGGAGGATTTTCAGCGTCGCGACATCACGCTCGATGACACCAGCAAGGCCGTCCATGTCGCAGGCGACGGCCCCGCGGTCATCGTGATGGCGGAGATGCCGGGCATCAGTCCGCATGTCGCGCGCTTCGCCCGCTGGGTTCGCGATGCCGGCTTCACCGTCTACATGCC
>DASZMT010000114.1:0-135832 GCA_035551495.1 Rhizomicrobium sp.
GCTTCGATGCCGAGCAGGAGGCGCTCGGCTCGCTGTGGGGCGGCCTCGCCGTTCCAACCCACCTCGCCAAGCGGCCCGGCTTCGGCGCGCATGGCTCTCTCAAAGACTCGTCCTCGACCGACGTCATCGTCCATGCCGGCATGGCGCTCTCGACTTTCTACCAGTGCGGCGAAGGCTATCGCCTCGATCCGGAGACGCTCGACCAGACGGGTGTCGAGCCCTGGGTGCCGATCGACGGCATCAGCGCGCATCCCAAGGTCGACGAGCGCACCGGCGAGCTGATGTTCTTCAACTATTCCAAGCACGCGCCCTACCTGCATTACGGCGAGGTCGACCGGCACAACCGCCTGACCAACTACATCCCGATCCCGCTCGCCGGCCCGCGTCTGCCGCACGACATGGCGTTTACCGAGCACTATGCGATCCTCAACGACCTTCCGGTGTTCTGGGACGCGGAGCTGCTGAAGAAGAATGTCCATGCGGTGCGCGAGCACAAGGGACTGCCGTCGCGCTTCGCCATCGTGCCGCGCCATGGCCGCACCGAAGACGTGCGCTGGTTCGAGGCCGCGCCGACTTATGTGCTGCACTGGCTGAACGCCTATGAGGACGGCGACGCGATCGTGCTCGACGGCTATTTCCAGGAGAACCCGACCCCTGGCCCCAAGGCCGACGCGCCGCCCGGTTACGAGCACATGATGGGCTATCTCGACGAGTATAGCTTCCAGTCCAAGCTGCACCGCTGGCGCTTCGACCTGAAGACCGGCGAGACGACGGAGAAGCATCTCGACGACCGCGTGCTCGAATTCGGCATGATCAATGCACGTTACGCGGGGCGGCCCTATCGCTACGGCTATTCGACGCTGGCGGTGCCCGGCTGGTTCCTGTTCCGCGGCTTCGTCAAGCACGACCTCCACACCGGCGAGAGCTGGTCGTACGAGCTGGGCGAAGGCCGCACCGGCAGCGAAGCGCCTTTTGCGCCGCGCCAAGGCGCGCGCGAAGAAGACGATGGGTATCTGGTGAGCTTCGTCACCGACGAGACCGCCGGCACGTCGGAATGCGTGCTGCTGGACGCCCGCCGCATCCAGGACGGCCCCGTCTGCCGCATCGCCTTGCCGCACAAGCTGTGCAGCGGCACGCACGCCGTGTGGGCGGACCGCAAGTTCATTCGCGAGGGATTCCTACCCTTCCCTTGAGGGAGGGTAGGTCTATTTCGGAAACCACGGCACGAAGGCCGGCGTGCGCCGGACATACGCCTCATATCCCGGTTTGCGGCGGCGCATGCGGCCTTCGGTCGTCGGCATGCCGCTCCAGCGCGTCAGCAGGAAGGTCAACAGCACCGGCCCGATCACCGACACCGCGCCGATGGCGCCGCTCTCCGCCGCGATCAGCCACAGCCCCCACCATACGCAGACGTCGCCGAAATAGTTCGGATGCCGCGTGTAGCGCCACAGGCCGCTGTCGAGCACGCGCTCGCGGTTCGCCGGATCGGCTTTGAAGCGCGCGAGCTGCGCATCGCCGACGGTCTCGAACCCGATGCCGATCACCGCCAGCGCCGCACCGATCCATCCGAGCACGCCGACCGTGCCGCTCCCGAGCGTCCCCAGCTGCACCGGCAGCGCCACGACGAACTGCAACGGCGCCTGCAGCGCGAACACCGCCGTCAGTGCCCAGCGCGCATAGCCGATGCCGCGCTCGCTCTCAGCCTTTCCCGCCATCGTCACATAGCGCCGGTCCGGCCCGTTCTTGCGCCAGCGCCACAGCAGATACAGGCCCAGTCGCGCGCCCCACGCCGTGCACAGCGCCAGCAGCAACAGCTTGCGCTCCGACGGCGCACCGCTCGCGAAGACGCTCGTCCATGCCAGCACCACCATGCCGAGCGCCCACCACGAGTCGACGAAGCTCACATCGCGGATCCGCACCCCGATGCCCCACAGCGCGGTGAAGCAAAGCGCCACCACCGCCGCGTTCTCGATCAGGAGGCGCGCGATACTCATCCGAACGGCACGATCTTGTTGTCCGCGTCGTGGCCGATATCGGCCGTGCCGAGGAAGGGGATGCCCGACACCGCGCACCAATGGCGCACGATCTGTTCCGGCGTCTGGCCGAAGGGCGGATCGTTGTCCGGTACGTCGCTGATGCGTCCCAGCCTTATACCGGCGATGCCGCGCAGCGCGTCGCTCGACGTTACA
This sequence comes from Rhizomicrobium sp., assembly GCA_035551495.1. Classification (GTDB taxonomy): domain Bacteria; phylum Pseudomonadota; class Alphaproteobacteria; order Micropepsales; family Micropepsaceae; genus Rhizomicrobium. The sequence goes on from DASZMT010000114.1 coordinate 2,190, forward strand.
TGGAACATCAGCCGGTCGATGGCATAGAGGTGCTCCGACACTTCTTCGATCATCACCACATGTCCTTCGAGGTCCGGCATCAGCGGCGTGCCGGCCAGCATGCTCAAGATCATCAGATTGAACGCCACTGTCGGCCGTCCGTCGAGCGACGGCTCCAACCCTGCGGTGTCGCCGCTCGCCAGAAACCGCAATGCCCGCGTCACCGCCGCGTCGCCGCCGGTCCGGCGGATGTCGTGCGCGATCGGCCCATGCACCGCGCGATAGCCTTGCTTGTAGAGACCCGCCAGAAGGAAGCCACCGTCGCTGTAGCCGAGATAGGTCTTCGTTGTCGCTGCCGGCCCGAGCCCGCGCAGCACCGCGTCGGCGATCCGTCCCGAGCCATAGCCGCCGCGCCCAAACCACACCACGTCGAAATCCGGATCGTTGGCGATCTCGAGAAACGCCGCCGCGCGCGCCGCGTCGTCGCCCGCGAAATGCCCGTCGCTCAGGAAGCATTGAGGATGGAACACGAGCTCCGCGCGCCCGCCGCACACCGCGTGCGCCAAAGCCGCGACACGCTCTGCGGTGTCCGGATGCAGCCGCGCGGCCGGTGCGACGATGCCGATCTTCAACGCTGTGGTCCCCAGCTTGTCACGCGCTGGCGTCGCTTATAGCGTCCGGCGATGACATCAGACAGCCCCTATTTCTTCTGCGGCATCGGCGGCAGCGGCATGCTGCCCCTGGCGCTCATCGTGAAGGCGCGGGGGGGCGCCGTGTCGGGCTCCGACCGCGCGCTCGACCAGGGCCGGCTGGCGGAGAAATTCGACTATCTGCGCCACGCCGGCGTCCTGCTGTTTCCGCAGGACGGCAGCGGCGTCGTGACCAAAGGCACCACCGTCGTCACCTCGTCGGCCGTCGAGGAAACCATTCCCGACGTCCAGGCCGCGCGCCGCGTCGGCGCCAGACTGATGTTGCGCGCCGAGCTGCTGTCGCAGCTCTTCAACGACGCGCCCAGCCCGATCGGCGTCGCTGGCACCTCCGGCAAGTCGACCACCACCGGCATGATCGGCTTCATCCTGCACGCGGCGGGCCTCGACCCCACGGTGATGAACGGCGCGGTGATGCTGAACTTCGCGACGCCCGACGCGCCCTTCGCCAGCGCCCTGGTCGGCAAGAGCGACATCTTCGTCAGCGAGGTCGACGAGAGCGACGGCTCCATCGCGCGCTATCACCCACGCATCGCTGTGCTGAACAATGTCGCGCTCGACCACAAATCGATGGATGAGCTGCGCGCTCTGTTCCGCGCCTTCGTCGCGCGGTCCGAGATCGCGGTGCTCAACCTCGACAATGAGGAGACCGCCGCGCTCGCCGCCGAGCTGACCGCCAAGCGGCGCATCACCTATAGCCTGACCAACACCAAGGCCGATCTGCTCGCCTCCGACATCGCGCCGCTGCCGGCGGGTGTTGCGTTCACGGTGAGCGAGCGCCACGGCGCCGTCACCGTGCCGCTGACGTTGAACGTGCCCGGCCGTCACAACGTGTCGAACGCGCTCGCGGCGCTGGGCGCGGCGCGCGCCGCCGGCGTGCCGCTGGACGCGGCAGCGAAGGCGCTCGCGGGGTTCACCGGCATCCGCCGCCGCCTGGAGGTCGCCGGCACCGCCGCCGGCGTGACGGTGATCGACGACTTCGCGCACAACCCCGACAAGATCGCCGCGACGCTCTCTACTTTGCACGACTTCCCGGGCCGCCTGCTGGTCATGTTCCAGCCGCATGGCTTCGGCCCGCTGAAGCTGATGAGGAGCGAGTTCATCGACGTTTTCGCCCGCAATCTCGCCTCCGGCGACGTGCTGATCATGCCCGAGCCGGTCTATTTCGGCGGCACGGCGGACCGCTCGATCTCCTCCGTCGATATCGTGAAGGGTGTTGAAGCGCGTGGCCGCGATGCCTATGTCTTCGACGACCGCGAGGCTTGCGGCGCAAAGCTGCTTGAGCTTGCGCGGCCCGGCGACCGGATCGTGGTGATGGGCGCGCGCGACGACACGCTGTCGAGTTTCGCACGCGGTCTGGTCGAGTCGTTGCGGGAGCGGGCATGAGCGGGGCGCTGACAGAAAGACTTCCGCCCAAAGCACTTCCCTTAGGCCGCCTTATCGTCTTTTCCCTCAGCACGCTCGCCTATTCGGCGATGGGCGTGGTGCTGTTCGTCTACCTGCCGCCCTATCTGGCGAGCCATATCGGTGTGTCGTTGGGCGCGATCGGCGGCGTCTGGGCCTCGGTGCGCATCGTCGATCTCTTCATCGATCCGCTGCTCGGTCACCTGATGGACCGCACCGACACGCGTTTCGGCCGCTATAAAGTGTGGCTGGCCGGCGGGGTGCCGATCTTCATGCTGTCGACCTACATGCTGTTCTTCGCGCCGGTCGGCAGCGGCGTCCCTTATCTCTTCGCCTGGCTTTTCGTCTTCTATGTCGGCAATTCGGTGCTGGTGCTGTCGCAGCAGGCGTGGAGCGCGACCATCGCCACCGATTATTCCGAGCGGTCGCGGGTGTTCGGCATGACGACGGCCGTCGGCATCGCCGCCATCGTGGTGTCGCTGCTGATCGCGGTCGCCGGCCCGTCCGCCGGCCTCACCAGCGATCAGGCGCTGCTCACCATGGGCGTCGTGATCATCGCGATGGCGCCGTTCGGTATCGGCCTCGCCGCCGTCTTCACGCCGGAGCACGTCAACAGATCGGCGGCGCATGAGGCGTTCTCGATCCGCGACTATGTCGAGATCGTCGCCAAGCCGGAGGTCGTCCGCCTCTTCCTCGCCCAGGTCGCGCTGACGCTCGGTCCGGGCTGGATGAGCGCGATGTACCTCTTCTATTTCCACGACGTGATGGGTTTCACCCAGGCGCAGGCCTCGCTGCTGCTGCTCGCCTATATCCTGGTCGGCATCGCCGGCGCGCCGCTCACCGCGCGCCTCGCCAGCCGCATCGGCAAGCATCGTGCGCTGATCCTCACCACGGCGGCGTTCTCCCTCGGCCTGCTCAGCGTCCTGGTCGTGCCCAAGGGCAACCTGGCGGCGGCGGTGCCCGCGATGATGTGGTGCGGCTTCATGGCGGCCGGCTTCAACATGGCGATCAGCGCGATGATGGCCGACGTCGGCGACGAGATCCGTCTCGCCCAGGGCAAGGAGCGCATCAGCGTCCTTTATGCCGTGCTGAGCTTTGCGTCGAAGCTGACGGCGGCCTTCGCCATCGGCCTCACCTTTCCGGCGCTCGAGTTCTTCGGCTATGTCGCCAAGGACGGCGCGCACAACACGCCGGCGGCGATCACCGCGCTGCAATGGCTGTTCATCGCCGGCCCGATCGCCTTCGTGATGCTGGGCGGGGTGTGCGTGTGGGGCTGGCGGCTCGATGCCACGCGCCATGCCGAGATCCGCGCCGCGCTCGATGCGCGCGACCGGGTGCTCGAAGAGGCCGCGATCCTCACCAACACCGGCGCGCGCCCGTCGCCCGTGGTGCTGGCCGAAAGCTAGTAGCGCACTTAATAGTGCACCGCGGCCCGCGCCGGGTCGTTGACCGGCTCGGCGTTGAAGCCCGACTGGGTGATCACGATGCGGTAGACCGCGCCGTCCGCCAGCGGCATGTAGTTCGCGTCGCCGAAGCGGCGGTCCTCGGTGTAGAACTGGTTCAGCAGCCAGCCGCGCCACGTGCCCGGCACATACTGGTTGACCACCGGATTGCCGCGCAGGTCGCACGACGTGATCGGCTTGCCGTTGCCGCGCTCGGCGCTGGTGTACTTGTTGGAGACCTGGTCGAGCGTATAGGTCGCGTCGAGGCCGAGCACATTGGCCCACGGCTTCCACTTCTGCACACGTCCGCCGATCAGCCATTCGTCGCCCTGCAGATTGCAGCTCTGGTCGGGGATCTGCCCGTCGAGCCGGTGCACGGTGACGAGATAGCGGTCGGTCGCCGCATCGGTCGCCTTCACGCGCACCTCGGCGACCGGGCCTTCATGCGTCAGGCGCGAGAACAGCTGGGTGTTGAGGCCGACCAGGCTCAGCGCGAAGCCGATGCCCGCCACCGCCGTGCCGCCGACCATGCGGCGTCCGGCGCGGCCATGCTCGCCCTGGAAGATGTGCCCGATGCCGGAGAATACGAACAACACGCCGAACACCGCGACCGCGACCGGCGCAACCCACCACAACAATCCCACGGCAATCTCCCGCACAGGCGCTCATAGCGATAACGCCATAATGTGGCAGAATCCCGGTTCAGGACAGGGGGAGTTCCTCGATGAAAGTTGCAATGGTTACCGGCGCGGGCAGCGGCATCGGCCGCGCGGTGGCGCTGGCGCTGGCGGGCGAGGGTTATGCCGTTGTTCTGGCGGGACGACGCGCCGCAGCACTGGACGAGACCGCCGCCCTGGCGCCGGCCGCGACGTTCCTTGCGGTTCCGACCGACGTTTCCGATCCCGCCGCGGTTGCCACCCTGTTCGCCCAGACCAAACAGCGCTTCGGCCGCCTCGATCTGCTCTTCAACAACGCGGGCACCGGCGCGCCGCCCCTGCCGATGGAGGACCTGACCGTCGCGCAGTGGCAGGCGGTGCTGGGTGCGAACCTCACCGGCCCGTTCCTCTGCACCCAGCAGGCGCTGCGCCTCATGAAGTCCCAGGACCCGCGCGGCGGCCGCATCGTCAACAACGGCTCGATCAGCGCCCATACGCCGCGCCCCAACTCCGCCCCCTACACCGCGACCAAGCATGCGATCACCGGGCTCACCAAATCGACGGCGCTCGACGGCCGTGCCTTCGATATCGCCTGCGGCCAGATCGACATCGGCAACGCCGAGACGCCGATGACCGCGCACATGGCCGGCGGCGTCCCGCAAGCGGGCGGCACGCTGGCGCCCGAGCCGGTGATGGACGTCGACGCGGTGGCGAAGGCGGTGCTGTACATGGCGAGCCTGCCGCTCGACGCGAACGTGCTCTTCATGACCGTGATGGCGACCAAGATGCCGTTCGTGGGGCGGGGGTAACGACTTTAAATCATCTCCCCACAAGGGGAGGCGACGAGAAGCACCGCTCTATCTCTCCCGCAGCAAAGCCCTGAACGCCCGGTCCCGCTTCAGAAACACCTCCCGCCGCATCGCGCCGTTGCGCGTGCGGTGGCGCTCGGCATAGATCAGCGTCCAGCTGCCGCCGCGCGTGAACTTCGCGCCGGTGCCGCCGTTGTGCTCCGCGAGCCGCCGCTCCAGATCGAGCGTCCAGCCGACATAGGTCCGCTTCGGTTTCTTCCGGCTGATCAGAACGTAGACGAACGCCGGCATCAGGCTGCGAGGGCAAGATCGCCGCGCCACAGCGCGACCAGCGCCGCTTCGACCGCGCGCGGCTCGGCGATCCGGCATAGCCGCGATTTGATCGCGCGCCGCGCTTCGGCAGACGCCGGCACGCCGGCCGTCTCGACATACCAGGCGAGATGCTTGCGGAAGATCTTCAGCCCCAGCGGAGCGCCATAGAACGCCAGCGAGTCGCGAAAATGCTCCAGCACGATGCCGAGCAGCGCCGCGCGATCCGGCGCGCGCGCCTCGCCGCCCGCGACCAATGCATCTTCAATCCCGCGCGCGATCCACGGCTTGCCATAGGCGCCGCGCCCGATCATCACCGCGTCCGCGCCCGATTGCGCCAGGGCGTCCCGTGCACCCGCCGCATCGACGATGTCGCCGTTGACGATCACCGGCACCGACACCGCCGCCTTCACCGCCGCCACCGCGCGCCAGTCCGCCGTGCCGCCATAGAATTGCTGCCGCGTGCGGCCGTGCACCGTGATCGCTTTCACGCCCAGCGCCTGCGCACGCGCCGCCAGCTCCGGCGCGTTCTTCGACGCATCGTCCCAGCCCAGCCGCATCTTGAGCGTCACCGGCCGCGTCGTCGCCTCCACCGTCGCCGCGATCAGCTGCTCGGCCAGCGTCAGGTCGCGCATCAGCGCCGAGCCCGACAGCCCGCCCGTCACTTCCTTGGCCGGGCAGCCCATGTTGATGTCGACGATGTCGGCGCCCGCGGCTTCGGCCATCCGCGCGCCCTGCGCCATCCATTCGGCGCGCCGTCCCACCAGCTGGATGACGGTCAGGGGCAGTCCGTCGCCGACCGCGGCGCGGCGCACCACGTCGGGCCGCCCCTGCGCGAACAGCTCGCACGCCACCATTTCGGTCGCGACATAGGCCGCGCCCAGCCGCGACGCCGCGCGCCGGAACGGCAGGTCCGAGACGCCCGTCATCGGAGCGGTCAGCACGCGCCCGGGCACTGTCACGTCGCCGATGGTGAGCGTCGCCGCCATCACGGTCCCGTCTGGTTGTCCGCCGGCCGCACGTTGATCAGCTGCATGTTGAACACCAGCGTCTGGTTCGGGCCGATATCGGCGCCTGCGCCCTCCGCGCCATAGCCGAGGTCGGCCGGGATCACGATCTGCCACTCGTCGCCGACATGCATCTTCATCAGCGCCTCGGTCCAGCCGGGGATCAGCTGGCCGACCGGGAAATCGCGCGTCTCGCCATGCTCGGTGCGGTCGAAGACGTGCTTGTCGATGGTCCAGCCCTTGTAGGTCACGGTCACGATGTCGGTCGGATGCGCCACCGCTTTGCCATGGCCGGCATTGATCACGCGGTACTGCAGCCCGTCGGGCAGGGTCGTGACGCCCTTGAGCTTGGCGTTGTCGGCCAGGAACTTCTGGTTCGACTCCGGCGTGAGGTCGTATTGCGGCGTGCCGGCATTGTCGCCGCACCCCGCCAGGAAGAGCAGGCCGGCCGTCAGAACGAGGCTCGCGAGACGCATGGTTAATGTCCGTCCTTCGAAAACGGCGCGGACCATATCAGAATTCGCCAGGGTTCAATCTCAGGGTTCAATCTCAGGGTTCAATCTCCGGCTCAATCGGCCCGTCCGCTCAGCCGATAGGCGGCCTCGCCCACCCATTCGTGGATCGCCCGGTCCATGTCCAGCAGGCCGTCGGAAGGGTAGGCGATGCGGATGCCGCCGCCCTGCGCTGCCGAGATGTAGTCCGACGGCCACGGGATCATCGTCCAGCCGATGCGGCGCGCGATCGCCATGGCGCGCGGCATGTGCACCGCCGAGGTGACCAGCACCCAGGTTTCGCCGTCCTTGGCGTTCGCCAGCTTGCGGCTGTTGATCAGGTTCTCGCCGGTGTCGCGCGAGGTGATCTCATAGAGCGTGCGGCCGGCCGGCACGCCCATCGCCGCGAACAGCGCCTGCGCCGTCTGGTGCTCGGCCTCTTTCTGAGCCGGCGTGTGGCCGGTGTTGCCGGAGAAGATGAACTTGGCCTGCGGATAGCGCCGCGCCAGCTCGGCTCCCGCCAGCATGCGCATCACGCTCGGATTCTCGCCGGTGACGCCGCGCGTGAGGAAGACGCGCGGATTCATCCCGCCGTCCAGCACCACGATGCCGTCGACATGCGCCGGCAGGGCGGGGCGCGGATAGCGGTCCTCCAGCGGCCGCGCGAGGTACTGGTCGAACGGCACGATCATCAGCGCGAACAGCGCGACGGTAGCGAGGACGATGAGGCCCTTCTGCAGCTCGGTGTTGTGGAACACCTGTCCCGCGATCACCGCGGCGATCATCGCGTAGAGCACCCAGGCCAGCGGATCGAACAGATAGCGTGTCGCGATCAGGTACAGCATGCGGCTCCCCGGGCATGAAAACGGCGCGCCCCGAACGGGACGCGCCGCCCTCTTCGTTCTTCGGTCAGACTACAGCAAATCGCCGCCCGTCGCGCCCGCCGTGGTGCCGGTGGCCTTGAACGCCTTGATGACGTTGCGGCCCGTCGTCCACTTGTGTACCTCGTCCGGCCCGTCGACCAGGCGCTGCGAGCGGATGTGGGTGTACCAGGCGGCCAGCGGCGTGTCGGTCGAATAGCCCAGCGCGCCGTGCAGCTGGATCGCCGTGTCGACCACCTTGTGCACCATGTTGGCGAGATAGACCTTGGCGATGCCGTTCTCCTGGCGCAGGTCCAGGCCCTTCTCGGCCTTGTAGGCGATGTGCAGGATCATCAGCCGCGCGATGTAGATCTGCGTCGCGCACTCCGCCAGCATGAACTGCACCGCCTGCCGCTCGTCGAGCGGCTTGCCGAAGGTCTTGCGGTTCGTCACATGCGCCACCGCGAGATCCAGCGCCCGCTGCGCCATCGAGACGTTGTGCATGCCGTGGCGCAGCCGGCCATAGGCGAGGCGATGCTGGCCCATGTTGAAGCCGTTGCCCTCGCCGCCGAGCAGGTTCTCCGCCGGCACTTCGAGGTCTCTGATCTCGATCTCCGAATGGCCGCCGCCCAGGATGTGGGAGAGCGGACCTTCCTTCGCCATGGTGGGGATGTCGCGCTTGATCTTGTAGCCGGGGTTCGGCAGCTCGACGAGGAAGGTCGAGAACTGCTGATGGCGCGGCGCGTCGGGATTGGTCTTCGCCATCACCAGCGCGATGTCGGCCACCGACGCCGCCGACGAGAACCATTTCTCGCCGTTCAGCACATACGTCGAGTTGCCCTTCTTCTCGGCGCGGGTCTGCATGCCGGTGGCGTCGGCGCCCGCGGCTTTCTCCGTCATGGAGTAACAAATGCGCTTCTCGCCGTTCAGCAGCGGCTTGAGGAACTTCTCCTTTTGGAAGTCCGTGCCGTTCTGCAGCAGCGTCAGCATGGTCGCGTCGTCCGGACCCTGCGTGTTCATCGACAGCGCGCCGAGATAGCTCTCGCCGAGCTCCATCTGCACCAGAGCGTTCGCAAGCGGACCAAGTCCCATGCCGCCATATTCCTTGGGGATGAACGGGCACCACAGGCCCTGCGCCCGCGCCTTGGCGCGCAGTTCGTTCAGCGTCGTCTTGTAGTCGGCGCCGGCGAGCAGCTTCTCCTGCGCCGGAATGCATTCATCGTGCACCCATTGGCGAACCGTCTCGCGGATCGCTTTTGCGTCCGCCGGAATCTCGAAATCGATGGCCATCGTCGTTTCCTCGTTTGGATAGTGGATGCGAGAATTGTAGAGCGAAGCGGCCCCGGGCCGCCATCGCTTCCCATGCGGAATGCCCGAATTTATCTCAGCCGATCGCGCGCAGCCGGTCCGCGAGCTGCTCGCGGAACACGTCCATCGCGCGGTCCATGTCGCCATGCGCGCCGATCACCGCGACGTCGAGGATGCCGACGCCCGCGTCGCGCATCTGTTCGGCCCGCCGCACCACCGCGTCGGGATCGCCGCTGAACTGGATGCCCGCGAAGCCGGCCGTCGGATCGCCGCCGCCGGCGCCTGGGGCCGTCGTGCCCGGCAGCGCCGCAGTGCGCATATGCGGCGCGATGCGGTCGAGGATCGCGTCCGATTCCGCCTGGCTCTGCGCCACCACCATGCGGCCCCGGAACAGCACGTTGTCGTGCGCCGGCTCCCAACCCGCCACGCGCGCCGCTTTGCGATAGACCTCGACCTGCCGCTTCACGCCGTCCAGCCCGGCGAAGCCGATGGCGAGCGACAGACGGTTGGTGCCGGCGAACGCGGCGGATTCATCGCTGTTGCCCGAATAGAAGATCGGCGGATGCGGATCCTGCAGCGTGCGCGGCCACACCGCCACATTGGGAAAATCGAAGAACTTGCCGTGATGCGCGAAGGGCTTGGGCTCGGTCCAGGCGCGGCGGATCAGCTGCACGCCTTCCTGGGTCATCTCGCGCGTCGCCGCCGCATCGATCCTGCCATAGGTGCCGTGCTCGTTCGGCGTGCCGCGCAGGAACAGCACCACCACCCGGCCATGGCTGAGCGCGTCGAGCATCGCGATCTCCTCCGCCGTGCGCACCGGATTGGCGAGTGGCACCAAGGGGCCGAGCAGCGCGATCTTCACGCGCGACGTCGCCTGGGAGAGCGCCGCGCCCAGGATCATCGGGTTCGGTGTCATCAGTCCCGGCGAATAGTGATGCTCGGAGATCGACACCCAGTCGAAGCCGGCCTCCTCCGCGAGGCGGCAATTGCGGATCGCGGTGTCCATGCTCCGCGCCGCCTCGTCGCGGTCGCAAAGCTCCGGCGGCACCGGCCAACCGCGCACTGCGACCTGGCCGGTATAGCTGCCCGGACACAGGAAGCAGGTTTTCATGGCGCGGGCCCTCCGGTTGCTTTGGCCGAGCTTAGCGCTCCGTACCCAAAGTTCCAAACGCGTACCCGCGCGGAAAAAATCTCGTACCCGATCTTCCAATTCGCCTTCGTTGAACCCGCCGCCCTAAAGTCGCGCGAACGCATTCGGGGGGATTTGATGCGCCTGTCGCACCTGCTTGCCGCGGCCCTGCTTGCGGCCGCGCGCGCCGCCCACGCGGCGCCGGCCATCGCCGTCTCGTTCCCCGCCGCGCGCAGCGCCCAGCCGCTCGACGGCCGCATCGTGCTGCTCCTCGCCACCGACATGTCGTCCGAGCCGCGCAAGCAGGTCGAGAGCGACCATCTGCTCAAATCGCCCTGGATGTTCGGTCTCACCGTCGACGGCCTGAAGCCCGGCGAGGCAGCGGTGTTCGACACCAAGACGTTCGGCTGGCCCGCGAAGAGCCTCGCCGGTCTGCCGCCCGGCGACTATGTCGTGCAGGCGGTGCTGAACCGCTACGAGACCTTCCATCGCGCCGACGGCGTCACGGTGAAGCTTCCGCCCGACAAGGGCGAGGGCCAGAACTGGACCACCAAGCCCGGCAATCTCTATTCCAAGCCGGTCACGATCCATATCGATCCGTCGTCGAACACGCGCCTCGCGCTGTCGCTCGATCGACAGATCGCGCCCATCGCGCCGAAGGCCGACACGCCGTTCGTCAAGCACGTCGTGATCAAGAGCGCGCTGCTCAGCAAGTTCTGGGGCCGCCCGATGTATATCGGCGCGCATATCCTTCTGCCCTACGGCTTCGACGCGCATCCAGGCGCGCATTACCCGCTGATGGTGTTCCACGGCCATTTCCCGGACGACATCTCCGGCTTCCGCACCACGCCGCCCGATCCGAACCTCAAGCCCGACTATTCCGAGCGCTTCCACCTCGCCGGCTACAACCGCATCCAGCAGGAGGAAGCCTACGCGCTCTATCAGAAGTGGATATCGCCGAACTTCCCGCGCTACCTCGTGATCGAGATCGCGCACGCCAATCCCTACTATGACGACTCCTACGCGGTGAACTCCGCCAATCTCGGCCCCTATGGCGACGCGATCAACAAGGAGCTGATCCCGTATATCGAAAAGAAATTCCGCGGCCTGGCGCAGCCCTGGGCGCGCTTCACCTATGGCGGCTCGACCGGCGGCTGGGAGGCGCTGGCGACGCAGGTGTTCTATCCCGACATGTACAATGGCAGCTTCGCGGCGTGCCCCGATCCGATCGACTTCCGCGCCTATACGACGATCGATCTCTACGACGACAAGAACGCCTATGTGCTGCGCGGCCAGGCGCTCGCCGTCGAGCGGCCCGCGCAACGCGACTATCTCGGCCAGGAGTTCGCCACCCAGCGCGATTCCAATTACCAGGAACTCGTCGCCGGCGATCGCGGCCGTTCCGGCGGGCAATACGACATCTGGCAGGCGGTGTTCAGCCCGCGCGGCGCCGACGGCTATCCGCAGCCGATCTTCGACAAGGTCACGGGCGACATCGATCCCAAGGTCGCCGCCTATTGGCGCGAGCATTACGACCTCACGCACATCATCCAGCGCGACTGGGCGACGCTCGGCCCCAAGCTCGAAGGCAAGATCCACCTCTATGTCGGAAGCGCCGACACCTATTATCTCAACAGCGCGGTCTATTACGCGCAGGGCGTGATCGAGAAGCTCAAGAGCCCGGCCTATGGCGGCGAGATCGATTACGGCGACCGCGCGGAGCATTGCTGGAACGGCGACCACACGCTGGCCAACGCCTATTCGCGGCTGCACTACGATACGTTCTACCTGCCTAAGATTCTCGACCGCATCGCCAAGACCGCACCCAAGGGCGCCGATCTCACGAGCTGGCGCTACTGACGCAGCGGCAAGAAGTTCGCACTTGGCGTCCGCGCCGGGAAGGCTTTGAATGGCCTCTCAGCCGGGGACACGCCATGACGACACGCGCCGAAGTCATCGAGAAACTCACCGCGTCGGGCACCTTCGAGATCGGCGAGGACACGTCGCTCGGCTATCCGATCCGCGTCTACAAGCACGCACCGGCTTCGCTGCGCGCCGTGCTGGAGGCGACGGCGCGCTACGACGACCGGCCCTTCCTGGTTTATGGCGACGAGATGCTGAGCTTCCGCGACCATCGCCGCAAGGTGGCCGCGCTGGCGCATTTCCTGCGCGGCGCCGGCGTCAAGCATGGCGACCGCGTCGCCATCGGCATGCGCAACTATCCCGAATTCCAGATCGCGTTCTGGGCCTGCATGGCGCTCGGCGCCGTGGTGGTGGCGATCAATGCGTGGTGGACCGGTGCCGAGATCGCCTTCGCACTGGAGGACTCCACGCCCAGCGCCCTGATCATCGACGGCGAGCGCTTGGAACGTCTCGTGCCGCTGCTGCCGGCGCTCAAGCTGCATGGGCTGGTCGTGACGCGCCGCGGCGGGGCGGGCGACGCCGGCACGGACTTCGCGCAAGCCACCGCGAAGGAGACCGACACGCTCCCCGCCGCCGGCGTCGCGCCGTCGGACTACGCCACGATCTGCTACACCTCCGGCACCACCGGCAAGCCGAAGGGCGCGGTCGGCACGCATCGCAATCACGTCACCAACATCATGAACACGCTGCTCGGCGGCGCCGTGGCGCGCGGCATGCTCGGCGATTTCTCGGCGATCGATCCGGCGGCGGCGCCGCAGGCCGCGGTGCTGCAGACCTTTCCCTATTTCCACATCGCCGGCATCACCGGCCTTTATATGAGCGCGGCGCTCGGCCAGAAGGTCGTGCTGACGTACAAATGGAATCCGGCCGAAGCCGTCGATCTCGTCGTCAAGCACAAGGTCACCAGCCTCGCGGGCGTGCCCATCGTGGTGCGCCAGCTTCTCGAAGCGGCCAAGGCGGCGAATGCCGACATGTCCTCGCTGCTCGCCATCGCGTCGGGCGGCGCGCCGGTGCCGCCCGATCTCATCCGCACCATCGATCAGCGTTTCGCGCAGAAGACGATGGCCGGCAACGGCTACGGCCTGACCGAGACGACGAGCGCGGTGATCTCGAATGGCGGGCTCGAATACTTCGCCCATCCCGACGCCGTCGGCCGGCCCAACCCCGTCACCGACGCGCGCATCGTCGGCGAGGACGGCAAGGACGTGCTGAGCGCCGAGGTCGGCGAACTGTGGATCCGCGGCCCCAACGTGATCCCCGGCTATTGGCAGAATCCCGTGGCGACCGAGGCGGCATTCGGCGGCGGCTGGTTCAAGACCGGCGATCTCGGCTACCGCGACAGCGAGGGGCTGTACTACGTCGTCGACCGCAAGAAGGATGTGATCATCCGCGGCGGCGAGAACGTCTACTGCGCCGAGGTCGAGGCCGCGCTGCTGGAGCAGCCGGGCGTGAAGGACGCCACCGTGATCGGCCTCCCCGATGCCGAATATGGCGAACAGGTCGCCGCCATGATCCAGGTCGCCGACGTCGCGGCGTCCGCGCATCTGCCGGAGGCGCTGACAAAATCGCTCGCCGCCAAGCTGGCGAAGTTCAAGATTCCCACCCGCTACAAGCTGACGACGCACGAGTTGCCGCGCACCGCGACCGGCAAGGTCCTGAAGCGCGAACTGCGCGAGATGCTGGCGAAGGATTAGCCTACCATCCGCGCCAGCATCGCCTCGACATTCGCCGACAGCGTCGCCAGTGCATTCTCGTCCTCCAGCACGGTCCGCACGCAGATGCCGTCGACGAAGGCCGACAGCACGTCCGCCAGCGCCGCCGCATCCGCCGCGCCGCCCGCCGTCAGCTTGCCGCGGAAGAACGCCAGGGTGTCGTCGTTCCACTGCGTCAGCCGCTCCAGCGCCGTGCGCGACGGCGGCGGGCGCATCAGGAGCCGATACTGCGTGCGGTTCGCATTGAAATCCGCGAGCGAGCCCCGCAGCAGCCGGACCAGGACCGGCGCGCGCGGATCGGTCCTGGCGAATTCCGCCTCCAGCCGCGCGACATAGCCTGCCACGCAATACTCCAGCACCGCTTCGTACAGCGCCTCCTTCGACGGGAAGTACCAGTAGAAGCTGCCCCGGCTCACCCGCGACCGCGCGATCAGCTCGTCATAGGTGACGCGCTCGAAGCCTTGCTCGGCGAAGCATTTCAGGCTCTCGCCCAGGATGTGGCCCACCCGTTCGCCGCGCCGTGGCGCCCGCTTCGCCATCTTCGCCCGTGCCGTCATGGAAATCCCGCCGAATCGCGTCATCTTGAATAAACCGACTGGTCAGTCTAGTAAAGAGTCTGGAACTGGGAGGGGACATGGTCGAACGCATCACCCGCGCCGCGATGAAGCCGCTGCTCGAGCCTTACGGCCTGTGCGAGGCGGTTCGCCACGGCGGCACGCTCACCCTCGGCGGCCAGACCGGCATGAATGAGCAGCACGCCATCGTCGAAGGCGGCCTCACGGCGCAGGCCGTGCAGGCCTTCCGCAACATCGCCGAGATCCTGCGCGAGGCGGGCGGCGGCGAACTGGTGCATCTCACCTGGTATCTCGCCGACACCGGCCGCAGCTTCATGGAGGACGCGCTCGCGGTGACGGCGGCGCGCGACGAGGTGCTGCCCGGTCTCGTCTGTGCCTCGACCGCGGTGCGCGTGAAGGAATTGCTCACGCCCGAAATCCTGATCGAGATTCAAGCGGTGGCTGCGCTATGATCGACACCATCGTGATCGGCGCGGGCATGGCCGGCCTGAAAGCGGCGCAGCAGCTCGTCGCGCTGGGCCAAAGCGTCGTCGTGCTGGAGGCCAAGGACCGCGTCGGCGGCCGCACCCGCTATGCCAGCGTCGACGGTCACGCCGCCGATCTCGGCGGCCAGTGGATCGGCGCCGGCCAGGATGTGCTGCGCGCCGAGGCCGAGCGCTTCGGCATCTCGATCTATCCGCAATACGAGGCCGGCGACACGGTGCTGGAGCTGTTCGGCAAGCAGACGCGCTTCAAGGGTCTGGTGCCGAAGCTGCCGCCGCTCGCTCTTCTGGCGCTGTACCGGCTGCAGAAACGCTGGGAGCGCGAGATGAAGACCGTGCCGCAAGGCGCGCCATGGACCGCGCCGCGCGCTGCCGAGTGGGACGCGATGACGCTCGAAAGCTGGATCGTGGCCAATGTCCGCACCAGGCACGCGCGGGAATTCGCGCGCCTGGTGCCGCGCGGCGCCTGGGCGGCGGAAGCGCGGCAGGTCTCGTATCTCTGGTTCCTCGATGCGCTGCGCGGCGCCGGCGGGCTCGACTACCTCATGGGCATCAAGGGCGGCAGCCAGGAGGCGAAGCTCACCGCCGGCATGAACGCCGTGGCGCGCGGCCTTGCCGCCGAGCTCGGCGAGCGTGTCGTGCTGAACGCGCCGGTGTCGCGGATCGTGCAAGACGCGGACGGCGTGCGCGTCGCTACCGCGAAGGGCGACTACGCCGCGCGCTTTTTGATCGTCGCCGCGCCGCCGGCGAACTGCGCCCGCATCGCGTTCGAGCCGCCGCTGCCCGCCGCGCGCGACGGTCTGCATCAGCGCATGCCGCTGGGCGCGATCATCAAGGCAGTGGTCGCCTACAAGACGCCGTTCTGGCGCGCCAATGGCTTCAGCGGCCAGGTCGCGACCGACGACGATGCGGTCGGCCTGGTCTTCGACGATTGTCGCGACGACGGCACCTGCTCGCTGATCTGCTTCATCGAAGGCCGTCACGCGCTGGAATGGAGCGCCAGGCCGCGCGAGGCCCGCAAGGAACGCGTGCGCCAATCCCTGATCCGCTTCTTCGGGTCCGAGGCTGGCGACATCGCTGCCTATGACGACAACGACTGGCTGACCGAGCCTTATACGCACGGCTATGTCGGCAGCATGCCGCCCGGCGTCATGACGCGTTTCGGCCATGCTTTGCGCGAGCCCATCGGCCACATCCACTGGGCCGGCACCGAAACGGCGGTGGAATGGGCCGGCTATGTCGAAGGCGCCCTGCGCTCCGGCATCCGCGCGGCGGAAGAGGTGCACCGGCGCGGCAACGGCTAGCGGCTTGCGCGCCGGCTCGCTAAAATCGCGGCGGATCGAGAGGGACGATGGTCGAACAGCGCCCGAAGCAATTCGCCGACGTCGAACAGGCCAACAAGGATTGCGAAGCGGCGTGGGGCCGTCTCGCCACACGCCATGACGAGATCGGTGCGCTGCTCGGTGCGCTGCCCGACACCTACATCTTTCACGTCACGCCCTATGGCGAGGACGCACCGGTGTCGGTGAGCGCCAAGGAGTTCAAGGCCTGCTATTTCGGATTGCAATGGAGCATGGCCGACGCGGTCGCGAACAATGGCGGCGTCGGCCAGACCGCGAGCGAGCTCGATGTGCGCGGCAACTGGATCGGCGGCACGACGAAGATCCTGCCGCTCGGGTTGATCGGCGCCGACGGCGCCAGCGGTTACGACGCGACGCCGGCCAGCCGCGCGCTGCTCTGCCTGCACGAGACCGCGCACGCAACGGGCGCCGGCCGCGCCATGACGCTGCAATGCTGGACGCATCACCTCGCGAGCGAGGCCGACAAGCCCTACGACCAGACCTCCGGCGCCTGGTACAAGAACGAGCGGCTCGCCAACGACATCGCCAAGGCGGTGGCGAGCGTTCTCAAGGACCCGCACTTCGGCCATGTCGTCCTCGCCCCCAACCCCATCGGCGCCTACAGCGACGACAAGATGCTGGTGGCGACCGACACCGCGCAAGCGCCGAAGACCGGCGGCGTGGCTTAAGTTCGGCCCGATCGAAACAGGTGTCATCCGCCGCGAATGCGGCGGACCCAGTTTGGTTCTGCACACGGACGCATTTCGCGCGCAGCCTGGCCTTTCGACAGCACGCCGCTCCCACCTGGGTCCGCCGCATTCGCGGCGGATGACAGTTGGGATTTGCTTTGCAGCAATTGAGACGGGAACGCGGAGGTTTCGCGCGACCTCCGTGACTCTGTGTCTCTGTGTGAAAATCAGTTGCCGCGCAGAGGCACAGAGGAATCTCGAACGTCGCGCCTCCGCGTGAATCAACCGATGCCGAATGATGCTCGGCCCTCGAAAATCCGCTGCGCGATGCTTATCTAATGTGTGAGGGGCGAGCCGCAAAGCACGCCGGAACGGGTGTCGCTCCAGGCGGACTCAGGTCGGCTTCGTGCGTGGCTTGTCCTCGCAGAAGACTGCTTTAGATCAAACCCTTACCTCAAAAAATCGGCGATTTGAACGCCGAATTTCGAACACCACACCCCAACCGTCCTTCCCGCAACTGACAACTTGTCATTTCTCTCCGTCTGTGCGATGACCACGTCCAAAGCAGGGGTGGAGAGCGCCATGGCCTTGGAGCATTTCGACGTCATCATCGTGGGCGCCGGCCTCAGCGGCATCGGCGCGGGCTATCACCTGCAGACGCTCGCGCCGTCCAAGAGCTACGCGATCCTCGAAGGGCGCGGCGCCATCGGCGGCACCTGGGATCTCTTCCGCTATCCCGGCATCCGCTCCGACAGCGACATGTACACCCTCGGCTATCGCTTCAAGCCGTGGCGCAACGCGAAAGCCATCGCCGACGGTCCCTCGATCCGCAACTACGTCGTCGAGACGGCGGCCGAGAACGGCATCGACAAGCACATCCGCTTCCACCACCAGGTGAAGCGCGCCGCGTGGTCTTCCGTCGATGCGCGCTGGACCGTGGAGTCCGAAGCCGGCGCCGGTGCGACGAAGACGATCGTCCGCTTCACCTGCAACTTCCTCTTCATGTGCGCCGGCTACTACGATTATTCGCAAGGCTACCTGCCGCAGTTCGAAGGCACGGACGATTTCGGCGGCAAGATCGTGCATCCGCAGTTCTGGCCGGAGGACCTCGACTATCGCGGCAAGAAGGTCGTGGTGATCGGCTCCGGCGCCACCGCGGTGACGCTGGTGCCCGCCATGGCCGCCGGCGCCGGCCACGTCACGATGCTGCAGCGCTCGCCGAGCTACGTCGTCTCCGCCCCGGGCGAGGACAAGATGGCGAACTGGATGCGCGAACGTCTGCCGGCCAAGCTCGCCTACGCCATCACGCGCTGGCGCAACGTGCTGTTCGGCATGTTCTTCTTCAACATGGCGCGCAAGAACCCCGCCAAGGTGAAGGACCGCCTGATCGGCATGGTCAAGGACCAACTCGGCACCGATTACGACGTCGCGACGCATTTCACACCGCGCTACAATCCGTGGGACCAGCGTCTGTGCCTGGTGCCCGACGCCGATCTCTTCGGCGCGATCAAGTCGGGCCGCGCCGAGATCGTCACCGACCAGATCGAGCGCTTCACCAAGGCCGGCATCGCGCTGAAATCGGGCAAGGAGATCGAGGCCGACATCATCGTCACCGCCACCGGCCTCAAGGTGCAGCTGATGAGCGGGCTTCAGGTCACCGTCGACGGCGTGGCGAAGGACATGTCCAAGACCATGACCTACAAGGGCATGATGTATTCCGACGTGCCGAACCTCGCTTCGTCCTTCGGCTACACCAACGCGTCCTGGACGCTGAAGGCCGACCTCATCTGCGAATATGTCTGCCGCCTGCTGAACCACATGGATCGCACCGGCACGCAGATCTGCGTGCCCCAGGGCGACCCGTCGGTGGCGGAGCTGCCCTGGCTCGATTTCTCATCCGGCTACGTCCAGCGCGCCTCCGGCGTGCTGCCCAAGCAGGGCGCGACAAAGCCTTGGCTGCTGCCGCAAAACTACGCCCGCGACCTCGTCGCGCTGCGCTACGGCAAGGTCGAGGACGGCACGATGCAGTTCAAGAAGGCCACCGGCGGCGCGGCCGCCAAGGCGCCGCAATTGCTGGCCGCCGAATAGCGCTTTAAAAGGCGCGTATGGCTGTTCTCGTCACCGGCGCCGCCGGCTTCATCGGGTCTCACGTCGCCGAAGCGCTCCTGGCGCGGGGCGAGGACGTCGTCGGCATCGACAATCTGAACGGCTATTACGAGGTCAGCCTGAAAGAGGCGCGTCTCGCGCGTCTCGCGCCGCACAAGGCGTTCCGCTTCGAGCGCATGGACATCTCGGACCGCGAGGCCGTGCATGGCCTCGCGGACCGGCACAAGTTCGACCGCATCGTCCATCTCGCCGCCCAGGCCGGCGTGCGCTACTCGCTGATCGACCCTTACGCCTATGTGCAGTCCAATGTGATGGGCCAGGTCGTGATGCTGGAGCTGGCGCGCAAGCTCCCGGACCTCAAGCACTTCGTCTACGCCAGCTCGTCCTCGGTCTATGGCGCCAATACAGAGCTGCCGTTCTCGGTCGATCAGCGCGTCGACCATCCCAACTCGCTCTACGCCGCCACCAAGCGCGCCGACGAGCTGATCGCCCACACCTACGCGCATCTCTATGCGCTGCCGTCGACGGGCCTGCGCTTCTTCACGGTCTACGGCCCGTGGGGACGCCCCGACATGTCGCCGATGATCTTCACCAAGGCGATCCTTGCCGGCGATCCGATCCGCGTCTTCAACCATGGCGAGATGTGGCGCGACTTCACCTATGTCGACGACATCGTGGCCGGCGTGATCCGCGCCCTCGACCGCCCTCCTGTTGATTCCGGCACCGGCGCGCCACCGCACGCGCTCTACAATCTCGGCAACGAGAAGACGGAGAAGCTCACCGACTACATCGCGACGCTGGAACGGGCGCTCGGCAGGAAGGCGGTGATGCAGTTCGAGCCGATGCAGGCCGGCGATGTTCCTCGCACTTACGCCGATATCGAAGCCAGCCGCCGCGACCTCGGTTTCGCCTCGACCACGCCGATCGGTATCGGCATCCCGAAATTCATCGCCTGGTACCGCGACTATTACGGCGTCTAGCCGGATTTCCTCAATGTTGACGGCCTGTTCGCGCTGAAAGTTCCCGGAACTTTCGCGGGACGCCGACGTTACCCTCGCAGCAAAACACATCCGCTCGAGCGCCTGGGCTGGGCGCGCTTCACGGATATTCAGCACAGCGTGGGGTCAGGGCGTGAATTATTCGGAGATCGGAAGCCGCGCGCTTTGGCGCCGCGCGATGGAGCCCATGGAAGGCCCCATCCGGTCCGAGCTGTTCTCCATCGAGCGCCTGGAACAGCACGCCGCCACCCTCGCCGCCGCGCAACGCGTGTCCGAGGATATCGACAAGGGCCGCCCGCTCACCGCCCGGCTCGACGACAACGCCCGCGTCATCAACGATGCCTATCGCACCATTGTTGCCGCGACGCGTCGCCATCGCTCCGTGCCGCCGGCCGCCGAGTGGCTGCTCGACAATTATCACATCGTCGACGAGCAAATCCGCGAGATCAAGGACGACCTGCCGTCCGGCTATTACAGGAAGCTGCCGAAGCTTGTCGAAGGCCATCTCGCCGGCTATCCGCGCGTCTTCGGCATCGCCTGGGCCGTCATCGCCCACACCGACAGCGCGCTCGACATCGCCAAGCTGACGCGCTTCGTCGAAGCCTATCAGCACGTCCAGCCGCTCACCATCGGCGAGCTGTGGGCGATCGCGATCACGCTGCGCATCACCCTCGTCGAGAATCTGCGCCGCATCGCCGAGAGCATCCAGACCCGTCTCGTCGCCGGCGCCGAGGCCGACGCGCTGGCCGAGCGCATCCTGGGCGAGGAATCGCGCGAGCCGATCACCGCGGTGCTCAACGATCTGGAACGCAAGCCTTGGTCGGCGCCCTTTGCCGTGCAGCTGGCGCAGAAGCTGCGCGACCGCGATCCCGACGTGACGCCGGCGCTGCGCTGGCTCAACGACCGGCTCGCCGCCGATGGCACAAACGCCGACGATATCGTGCGACAGGAAGTGCAGCGCCAGAGCGCCCTCAACGTCACGGTGCGCAACATCATCACCTCGATGCGGCTGATCTCGGCGATCAACTGGCCCGAGTTCTTCGAGAGCGTCAGCCTCGTCGACGAGGCCTTGCGGGAAAAAACGAATTTCGCGGCGCTGGATTTCCCGACCCGCGACCTCTACCGCCGCGCCATCGAGACGCTGGCGCACGAGTCCGGCCGCGACGAGGCCGACGTCGCAGAGCGCGCCGCCGCTGCCGCCGCCCGCGCCGGCAAAGGATTCGCCGCCGCGGAACGCAACATGCGCCGCGAATGCGACGCCGGCTATTACCTGATTGCCGAAGGGCGGCGGAATTTCGAGACCGATCTCGGCTGCACCGTCCATCCGCAGACCACCATGTACCGCTACATCTCCGATGCGGGGGTGATGAGCTATGCGACGCTGATCGGCGTCTTCACGCTGCTGATCCTCGCGATCGGTCTGGTCGCGGTTTCGACCTTCCACATGCATGTCTGGCCGCTGCTGCTGCTCGGCATCGTCGGACTTGTGCCGTCGTCGGATGTGGCGATCGCCATCGTCAACCGCGTCATCACCCACCAGATCGGCGCGATGCAGCTGCCGGGCCTGGAGCTGAAGGACGGCATTCCGCCCGACATGAAGACGCTGATCGGCGTGCCGACGCTGCTGACCTCCGAGGAGGACATCACCGAGCATGTCGACCGGCTGGAGGTCCACTATCTCGCCAACGTCGACGACAATTACACTTTCGCGTTGCTCTCCGACTGGAAGGATTCGCCGACCGAGCATGCCGCGGGCGACGAGGTGCTGCTGCAGAAGGCCGCCGACGCCATCGCCGTCCTCAACGCGCGCCACCCGCGCACCATCGGCGGCGACCGCTTCCTGCTGCTGCATCGTCGCCGCGTCTGGACGGCGGGCGAGGGCAAGTGGATCGGCTGGGAGCGCAAGCGCGGCAAGCTGCACGAGCTGAACCGGCTGCTCCGCGGCGCCGCCGGCACCACCTTCATCCCGGCCGGCGGCAAGGCGCCGGGGGTGCCGAACGATATCAAATACGTCATCACGCTCGATGCCGACACGCGCCTGCCGATCTCGGCGGCGCGGCGCCTGGTCGGCAAGATCGCCCATCCGTTGATGCGGCCGCGCTTCGACGCCCATTCCGGCCGCGTGGTGCGCGGCCATGCGATCCTGCAGCCGCGCGTCACGCCGTCGCTGCCGCTGAAGGACGGCGGCTCGATCTTCCAGCGCGTATTCTCCGGCCCCAACGGCCTCGACCCCTACGCCATCGTCGTCTCCGACGTCTATCAGGACCTCTATGAAGAGGGTTCCTATGTCGGCAAGGGCATCTACGACGTCGACGCCTTCGAGGCGTCGCTCGACTCGCGCTTCCCGGTCGAGACGGTGCTGAGCCACGACCTGCTCGAAGGCATCTTCGCGCGCGCCGGCCTTGTCAGCGACATCGAGGTGGTCGAGGAATATCCCTCGCGCTACGACGTCGCCGCCTCGCGCCAGCATCGCTGGGTGCGCGGCGACTGGCAGCTCTTGCCATGGATCTTCGGCCGCGGCCCGCGCGCCTCGCGCCGCCGCACCTCGATCCCGCTGACCGGCCGCTGGAAGCTGCTCGACAATCTGCGCCGTTCGCTGTCCGCGCCGTCGATGCTGCTCGCCTTCATCTGCGGCTGGCTGTTCACGCTGCCCGTCGCGCTGTCCTGGACGATCTTCCTGCTCGGGCTCATCGTCATGCCGACGCTGATCCCCGCCATCGCCGGCCTGATCCCGCAGCGCGTCGGAGTCTCGCTGCGCAGCCATTGGCGCGGCGTGGCGCGCGACGTCGAGATGGGCCTGGTGCAGGCTGCCTTCTCGCTCACTTTCCTGGCGCATCAGGCCTGGCTTATGGTCGACGCCATCGGCCGCACGCTGTGGCGGCTGTTCATCGGCCGCAAGCGCCTGCTCGAATGGGTGACGACGGCGCAGACCTCGGGCCGCGCCTTCGACAACCGCACGCTCTTCGCCCAGTTCGCTGCGAGTCTTGCCGCCATGGTGGCCGCCGGCGCGATCATCGCTTTGGTGGGCCGCGGGAGCTGGCCGGTGGCGCTGCCCTTCGGCGTGATCTGGCTGCTCTCGCCCTTCGTCGCGCGCTGGGCCTCGATTCCGCCGAAGAAGGACACCGATCTCGACATCAGCGTGCGCGACACCAAGGCGCTGCGCCTCGCCGCGCGGCGCACCTGGCGGTTCTTCGAGACCTTCGTGGTGGCGCAGGACAACTTCCTGCCGCCCGACAATTTCCAGGAGGACCCCGATCCGGTCGTCGCGCATCGCACTTCGCCGACCAATATGGGGCTCTATCTCCTCTCCGTCGTCGCGGCGCGCGACTTCGGCTGGATCGGCACCGCGGATGCCATCGAAAAGCTCGAAGAGACCTTCGCGACCTTCGACAAGCTGGAGCGCCTGCGCGGCCATTTCTACAACTGGTACGACACGCAGAGCTTGCGGCCGCTCGAGCCGCGCTACATCTCGTCGGTCGACAGCGGCAATCTCGCCGGCCACCTGATCGCGCTCGCCCACGCCCTGCGCGAGTTCGCCAAGGCGCCGCTGTCGCCGCGCTGGCGCGAAGGCATCGCCGACTCTCTCGGGCTGATCCGCGAGACCGCGCCGAGCCAGCCCAGGCTTACCGCAGCACTCGACGATTTCGAGACGGCGCTGAACGCCAAAGAGGCCGGCATCGGTCAGATCCTCGGGGCGCTCGAGACCAGGATCGAAGGCATCCGCAGCCTCGCCGCCGAAGCTTCGCCCGACGCCGGCTTCTGGGCCGATGCGGTGCGGGGCAGCATCGAAGCCCACAAGCGCGATCTGCAGCTCATGGCCGCGACGGCGCAGGAAGAGACGCCCGATCTCGCCCGCCTGCGCCATCGCCTCGAAACGCTCGCCAACACCGCCATCGCGGTGTTCAACGCCATGGAATTCGGTTTCCTGCTCGACGAGGGCCGCCAGCTCCTCTCCATCGGCTATCGCGTCAACGATGCGAGCCTCGACCCCAATGCCTACGATCTCCTGGCGTCGGAGGCGCGCCTCGCCAGCTTCATCGCCATCGCCAAGGGCGACATCCCGGCGCGCCACTGGTTCCGCCTCGGCCGTACGCTGACGCCGTTGCCCGGCGGTTCGGCGCTGATCTCCTGGTCGGGCTCGATGTTCGAGTATCTGATGCCGGCGCTCGTCATGCGGGCGCCGGCCGGCAGCCTGCTGGCCGAGACCAACCGCCTCGTCGTGCGCCGCCAGCGTGCTTACGGCGACGAGCTGCACGTGCCCTGGGGCATTTCCGAATCGGCCTTCAGCGCCCGCGATATCGAGCGCACCTATCAGTACTCCAGCTTCGGCGTGCCCGATCTCGGCTACAAACGCGGCCTCGCGGAGAACACCGTGATCGCGCCTTACGCGACCGGCCTCGCCTCTATGGTCGATCCCGCGCACGCCGCCAGCAATCTGGAACGCATCGCCGAGACCGGCGGCCGCGGCCAATACGGCTGGTACGAGGCGCTCGACTACACGCCGTCGCGCCTGCCCGAAGGCGCCAAGGTCGCCATCGTGCGCTGCTACATGGCGCACCACCAGGCGATGGCGCTGATCTCCTTCGCCAATGCGCTGCATGACGGCCATATGCGCGCCCGTTTCCACGCCGAGCCCATCGTGCAGGCTGCCGAGCTGCTCTTGCAGGAACGCATGCCGCGCGACGTCGTGGTGGCGCGCCCGCCGCCGGAGCATGTCGCCGAGACCATCGAGATCGGCACCATCGTGCCCGACGTGCGCCGCCGCTACACATCGCCCTACAGCCGCCTGCCGCGCACGCATCTTTTGTCGAACGGCGACTTCACCGTCATGCTCACCGCGGCCGGCTCCGGCTATACGCGCTGGCGCGACGTCGCCGTCACCCGCTGGCGCGAGGATCCGACCTGCGACGACTGGGGAAGCTATTGTTTCCTGCGCGACACGCAGAGCGGCGAAGTGTGGTCGGCCGGCTATCAGCCCGTCGGCGCGCCGCCCGACGACTATGTCGCCAGCTTCACCGAGGACCGGGCCGAGATCAACCGCCGCGACGACGGCCTCACCACCACGCTCGAACTGATCGTCTCGCCCGAGGACGCCGCCGAGGCGCGCCGCATCTGCGTCACCAATCACGGCACGCGCGCCCGCGAGATCGAGCTTACCTCCTATGCCGAGCTGGCATTGGCGCGGGCCGCCGACGACATGGCGCACCCCGCCTTCGCCAAGCTCTTCGTGCAGACCGAGTTCGTGCCGCATCTCGGCGCGATCCTCGCGACGCGCCGCCGCCGCTCCGATAGCGATCCGGAGATCTGGGCGGCCCATGTCGCGGTGGCGGACGGCAGCCATGCCGGCGGCGAGGTGCAGTTCGAGACCGACCGCGCCCGCTTCATCGGCCGCTGCCAGACCATCCGCAATCCCGACGCCATCGCCGAAGGCTGGCCGCTGTCGAACACCGCGGGCTGCGTGCTCGATCCGATCTTCTCGCTGCGCCGCCGCGTGCGCGTGCCGCGCGGCGCCACCATGCATGTCGATTTCTGGACGGTCGTCGCGCCGACCCGCGAGCGCGTGATCGAGCTGGTCGAGAAATATTCCGAGGACGCCGCCTTCGACCGCGTGCGCACCGGCGCCTGGACGCAGGCACAGGTCTCGCTCCAGCATCTCGGCATCACCGCCGCCGACGCGCATCTCTATCAGCGCCTCGCCAACCACGTGCTCTATTCGGATTCGACGCTGCGGCCGCCGCCGGAGTTCATCAAACGCGCCGTGCGCAAAGCTTCGACGCTGTGGGCCCATGGCATCTCGGGCGATCTGCCCATCGTGCTGGTGCGCATCGCGGACGATGACGACCTCATCCTGGTGCGCCAGCTCCTGCGCGCCCACGAGTACTGGAAGTCCAAGCAGCTCGCTGTCGATCTGGTGATCCTCAACGAGCGCGTCTCGTCCTACATCCAGGATTTCCAGAACAGCATCGATGCCATCGTGCGCATGAACCAGACCATGCCGCACATCTCGCGCGGCGACGTGAAGGGCGGGGTGCATGTCCTTCGCACCGATCTCATTCCCCCGGAATCCGCCGAACTGCTCCAGGCCGCGGCGCGCGCCATCCTGCGCGGCCAGCACGGCTCGTTCGCCGATCAGATCAACGCCGCGCGCGAGCGCCGCAGCGTCGGCGCGCCGCCGCCGCGCAAGCAGCTGTCCTCCGGAATCCCCGAAGCGCCGCTGCCGCCGCCGGAGACGGAGTTCTTCAACGGACTCGGCGGCTTCGCGAATGACGGCCGCGAATACGTCACCATCCTCGACAATGGCGACCGCACGCCGGCGCCCTGGGTGAACGTGATCGCCAACAAGGATTTCGGGACCATGGTCTCGACCTCGGGCGGCGGCTTCACTTGGGCGGTCAACGCGCAGCAGAACCAGATCACGCCGTGGTCCAACGACCCGGTGAGCGACGCGCCGGGCGAGATCCTCTACATCCGCGACGAGGATACCGGTCAGCTCTGGACGCCCGTCGCTTCGCCGATCCGCGAGAAGAACGCGCGCTACACGGCCCGCCACGGCCAAGGCTACAGCCGCTTCGAGCATGCCGCGCATGGCGTCGGCGCCGAGCTGACGATCTATGTCGCGCCCGACGATCCGGTCAAGATCGCGCGCCTCAAGCTCACGAACCTGTCGGGCCGCGAGCGCCGCCTCTCCGTCACCGCCTATGTCGAATGGGTGCTGACCTCGGCGCAGCGCCAGGGCCGCACACTGATCGGCTCCGAGATGGATCCGGCCACCGGCGCGATGTTCGCGCAGAACCGCTGGAACAACGAGCTCGGCGAGCGCGTCGCCTTCCTCGACATGGCAGGCAAGCAGTCCGCCTGGACCGCCGACCGCACGGAGTTCATCGGCCGCGACGGCGCCAAGGATCGCCCCGCCGGCCTGGTGCACGGCACGGTACTGTCGAACCGCTGCGGCGCGGGCTTCGATCCCTGCGGCGCGCTGCAATCGAAGGTGAAGCTCGGCCCCATCGGCTCGGTCGAGATCGTGGTCTTCCTCGGCCAGACCGCGACGCGCACCGAGGCGCAGGACCTCGTCAAGAAATACCGCGCCGCCGATCTCGACGCGGTGTACAAGGCCGCGACCGGGCGCTGGGACGACATCCTCGGCGCGGTGCAGATCAAGACGCCCGATCGCGCGCTCGACATCCTGGTCAACCGCTGGCTGCTCTATCAATCGCTCGGCTGCCGCGTCTGGGCGCGCACCGGCTTCTACCAGGCGAGCGGCGCTTACGGTTTCCGCGACCAGATGCAGGACATCATGGCGCTCAGCGCCACGCGCCCGGACCTCGCGCGCGAGCACATCCTGCGCGCCGCCGGCCGCCAGTTCCCCGAAGGCGACGTGCAGCATTGGTGGCTGCCCGAGACCGGGCGCGGCATCCGCACCCGCATCAGCGACGACCGTGGCTGGCTGGCGCATGTCGTGGCGCAATACGTCAACGCCACCGGCGACACCGGCATCCTCGATCAGCAGATCCCCTTCCTCGAAGGGCCCGTCCTGCGCGCCGGGGATCACGACAACTTCTTCCAGCCCGCCGTCAGCGAGCGTACCGCGTCGCTGTTCGAGCACGTCCAGCGCGCCCTCGACGACAGCCTGAAGGTCGGACCGCACGGCCTGCCGCT
This sequence comes from Rhizomicrobium sp., assembly GCA_035551495.1. Classification (GTDB taxonomy): domain Bacteria; phylum Pseudomonadota; class Alphaproteobacteria; order Micropepsales; family Micropepsaceae; genus Rhizomicrobium. Next base: position 29,772 of record DASZMT010000114.1, read on the forward strand.
GATGGGCACGGGCGACTGGAACGACGGCATGGATGCGGTCGGCGCGGGCGGCAAGGGCGAGAGCGTGTGGCTCGGCTTCTTCCTCTACGGCGCGCTCAACGATTTCGCCAAGATCGCGGAGATGCGCGGCGTCACCGATGCCGCCGGCCGCTGGCGCGAGCATGCCGCGAAACTGAAGACCGCGCTCGAAGCCGAAGGCTGGGACGGCGACTGGTACCGCCGCGCCTATTTCGACGACGGCACGCCGCTCGGCTCGGTGCAGAGTGCCGAATGCCGCATCGACACCATCGCGCAGTCCTGGAGCGTGATCAGCGGCGCCGCCGAGCCGACGCGCGCCCGCCGCGCCATGGACGCGGTCGACAAATACCTCGTGCAGCGCGACCAGAAGCTGTCGCTGCTCTTCACGCCGCCCTTCGATCATCCGGCGCACGATCCCGGCTACATCAAGGGTTATCCGCCCGGCGTGCGCGAGAACGGCGGCCAGTACACCCATGGTGCCGTGTGGGCCTCGATCGCGCAGGCGATGCTCGGCAACGGCGATCGCGCGCATGAGCTGATCGCGATGCTCAACCCGATCAGCCACGCCGACAATCCGGCCGCGATCAGCAAATACAAGGTCGAGCCCTATGTCGTGTGCGCCGACGTGTATTCCGTGTCGCCCCATGTCGGGCGGGGCGGCTGGACCTGGTACACGGGCTCCGCCGCCTGGCTCTATCGCGCCGCGGTCGAGCGCCTGCTCGGCTTCCGCCGCGACGGCGACGGGCTGATCCTCGATCCCTGCATCCCGCGCGGCTGGCACGGCTTCGAGATCGCCTACCGCTTCGGCAAGACGCGTTACGAGATCGCCTTCGAGAACCCGCTCGGCGTCAACCGCGGCGTGCTGGCGCTGAAGCTCGACGGCAAATCGGTCGCCGGCAATCGCATCCCGCTGACGGACGACGGCGCCGGGCACAAGGTGCAGGTCGTTCTGGGATAGCAGCCCTCTTGGAATGGCGGCCCCTTGGAATAGCAGAATGGCGCTGGACGCCGTTCCGCCGGGGGGCGCTTTGCGCTAGAACCCGCGCGCCATGTTTCTGTCCATCGCCACCACCCACAAGCCGGCGACCGATCTCGGCTTCCTGCTGCACAAGCACCCTGACCGGGTGCATGTGACGGAGGTCGCGTTCGGCAAGGCCTATGTGTTCTACCCCGAGGCGTCCGAGGCGCGCTGCGAGGCGGCGCTGGTGCTCGACGTCGATCCGGTCGGCCTGGTGCGCGGCAAGGGACAGTCGAGCGGTCCGCTCGATCAATACGTCAACGACCGGCCCTACGCCGCGTCGTCCTTCCTGTCGGTCGGGCTGGCGCGCGCCTTCCGCACCGCGATGAACGGCGTCTCGAAGGAGCGTCCCGAGCTTGCCGAACACGGCCTGCCGCTGGCGGCGACGGTCTCGCCCCTGCCGGCGCGCGGCGGCGAAAGCCTGGTACGCGCGCTGTTCGAGCCGATGGGCTGGACGGTCGAGATCGTGCCGGTCGAGGGCTCGCGCTATGTCACGCTCAAGCTCAGCGGTACCGCGCGGCTGAGCGCTCTGCTCAATCACCTCTACGTCCTGATCCCGGTGCTCGACGACGACAAGCACTATTGGGTCGGCGAGGACGAGGTCGAAAAGCTGCTCGCCCATGGCGAAGGCTGGCTCGCGACCCACCCCGCCAAGGAGCTGATCGCCCAGCGCTACCTCAAGCACCGCCGCGCGCTCGCCAACGCCGCGCTGGCCCAGCTCGCGCCCGAGACCGCCGAAGAGCCCGAGGCGCCGGAAGCGCGCGAGACCTCCGAGGACGCGCTGGAAAAGCCGATCCGCCTCAACGACGCGCGCCTCGACACGGTGGTCGAGGTGTTGCGCGACAGCGGCGCGCAGACCGTCGCCGATCTCGGCTGCGGCGAAGGCAAGCTGCTGCAGCGCCTGGTGCGCGAGCGCTGGGCGCGGACCCTGTTCGGCGTCGACGTCGCGTCGCGCGATCTGGAGCGCGCCGCGCGGCGCCTGCATCTCCACGATGTCACCGGCCCGCGCGAGGGCCGCGTCACGCTGCTGCACGGCTCGCTGACGTATCGGGATAAAAGACTTGCCGGTGTCGACGCGGCGGCCCTGGTGGAGGTGATCGAGCATCTCGATGCCGGCCGCTTGCCCGCGCTCGCCCACAACGTGTTCGGCGAGATGAAGCCCAAGACGGTCGTCGTCACCACGCCGAACGCCGAATACAACGCGCTGTTCCCGAACCTGCCGGCCGGCGCGCTGCGCCATCCCGACCACCGCTTCGAATGGACCCGCGCCGAATTCGCCGGCTGGGCCCGCGCCATCGAGGCGCAGTACGGCTACACCGCGTCCTTCCGCGACATCGGCACGTTCGATGCGGCGCATGGCGCGCCCACCCAGATGGCGGTGTTCACGCGATGAGGGCGCCCGACAAGACCGCGCTGGAGATTCCGGACTTCGCCCTCGTCGTGCTGATCGGCGCCACGGGTTCCGGCAAGTCGACCTTCGCGCGCAAGCATTTCGCGCCGACCGAGATCCTGTCGTCGGATCGCTATCGCGGCGTGGTCTGCGACGACGAGAACGAGCAGGGCGTCAGCGCCGACGCCTTCGACCTGGTGCGTGCCGTCGGCGACAAGCGCCTCAAGCATCGCAAGCTGACGGTGATCGACGCCACCAATGTCCGTGCCGCCGACCGCAAGGGCTGGATCGAGCTGGCGCGCCGCTGGCACGCGCTGCCCGTCGCCATCGTGATCGATCCCGGCATCGACGTCTGCATCGAACGCAACAAGCACCGTCCCGACCGCCCGTTCGGCGCCGGCGTGGTGCAGCGCATGGTGTCGGAGATCCGCCGCGGCCTGCGCGGCCTGCAGCGCGAAGGCTTCCGCCAGGTGTGGCAGCTCTCCACGCCGCAAAGCGTCGAGGCCGCGACCGTCACGCGCACGCCGCTGTGGACCGACCGCCGCGCCGATCACGGCCCGTTCGACATCATCGGCGATATCCATGGCTGCGGCGACGAGCTGGAAGCCCTGCTGACGACGCTCGGCTACACCGTGTCGTGGTCCGGCAAGGAGGTGACGGTCGTGCCGCCGCAGGGACGCAAGGCGGTGTTCGTCGGCGACCTCGTCGATCGCGGCCCGCGCACGCCCGACGTGATCCGTATCGCGATGGCGATGGAGGCCTCCGGCGCCGCCCATGTCGTGATGGGCAATCACGACCGCAAGCTGATGCGCTGGCTCGACGGCCGCAACGTGCAGGCGACGCACGGCCTGCAGCAATCCATCGAGCAGATGCAGGCCGAGAGCGCGCAATTCCGCGCCACGGCAAAGACCTATCTTGACGGCCTGCGCAGCCACGCCTGGCTCGACGGCGGCCGCCTCGCGGTGGCACATGCCGGCCTCAAGGAAGAGATGATCGGCCGCGGCTCCGGCGCGGTGCGCGAGTTCGCGCTGTTCGGCGAGACCACCGGCGAGATGGACGAGTTCGGCCTTCCCGTGCGCCGCGACTGGGCGGCGGACTATCGCGGCACGACCTCCGTGGTCTACGGACATGTCGCCACCGCCGAGGCCGAGTGGCTGAACAACACGATCTGCATCGACACCGGCTGTGTCTATGGCGGCAAGCTCACCGCGCTGCGCTGGCCGGAGAAGGAGCTGGTCAGCGTCCCGGCCGCGAAGATGTATTACGAGCCGAGCCGTCCGCTCGCCGCGCCGCCCGAGGTGCGCTCGGCGCAGGCCGAGGCCGACGACGTGCTCGACATGGAGGATGTCAGCGGCCGCCGCCACGTCTCGACCGAGCTGCGCGGCAGCGTCGCGATCGCGGAGGAGAACGCCGCCGCCGCGCTGGAAGCGATGAGCCGCTTCGCCATCGTGCCGCAATGGCTGATCTATCTGCCGCCGACCATGTCGCCGTCCGAGACCTCGACGCGCGAGGGCTGGCTGGAGCGGCCCGAGGAAGCGTTCGAGCATTTCCGCAAGGCCGGCGTCGCCGCGCTCGTCTGCGAAGAGAAGCACATGGGTTCGCGCGCCGTGATCGCGCTGTGCCGCGATGCCGACGTCGCCCGCGCCCGCTTCGGCGTCACCGGCAACATGCCGGGCGCGATCTGGACGCGCACGGGACGGCCCTTCTTCGCCGATGCCGCGACCGGCGATGCGGTTCTCGCGCGCCTCATCGCCGCCGTCACGCGCGCCGGCTTGTGGGATGAACTTTCCACCGGCTGGCTGCTGCTCGATGCCGAGATCATGCCGTGGTCGGCCAAGGCGAATGCGCTGATCGAAAGCCAATACGCGCCCGTCGCCGCTTCGTCGCGCACCGGTCTGGCGGCGGCGCATGACGCGCTCGCCCGCGCCGCCGCGCGCGGCGTGCCGCTGACCGAACTGCGCGACCGCTTCGCCGGCCGCGCCACGCGCGCCGACGCGTACGCGCGTGCCTGGGCGCCCTATGTCTGGCCGGTCGCAAGCGTCGACGATCTGCGCATCGCGCCGTTTCATCTGCTGGCCAGCGAAGGCCGCGTGCATTTCGACCGCGACCACCCTTGGCACATGGGTATCGCCGAACGTCTCGCCCGTGCCGGCGAGCCGATCCTTGCGGCCACCGCCTGGCGCGACGTCGATCTCGCCGACGAGGCGTCGTGCGCCGCCGCTGTCGACTGGTGGGAGCAGCGCACCGCGAACGGCGCCGAAGGCATGGTCGTCAAGCCGCGCGATTTCGTCGTGCGCGGGCCCAAGGGACTGCTCCAACCCGCGCTCAAGGTGCGCGGCGGCGAGTACCTGCGCATCATCTACGGCCCCGAATACGATGCGCCGGAGAATCTCGAGCGCCTGCGCAGCCGCGGCCTCGGCGGCAAACGCCAACTCGCCTTGCGCGAATTCGCGCTCGGTCACGAGGGCCTCAAGCGTTTCGTGGCGCGCGCCCCGTTGCGCCAGGTGCATGAATGCGTGTTCGGCGTTCTGGCGCTCGAAAGCGAGCCGATCGATCCGCGTCTCTAGAGCAACAGGGTAAAGCGACGTCAGCGTCGCCCGCAAATTGCGCGAGCATCAAAGAGCGATTCGCTGCGCGGCCGTGCGAGCGCCATTCATGCCTTGTTAAGGATTGATGACCGACGATAGGCTCGCGCGAAGGAGCGCGCCCGCCGATGGCCCAGCCCGTCTCGATCTCGCCCGCCGAAATCGTCCCCGTCCCCGTGCCCGTGTTCGAGATTTTCGATCCGGCGTCGCACCGTGCCGAAGGTCCGGCCAATCGCGCGCTCGCCGAATTGGCGCTCGCGCTATCTCAGGATGCGGCCGGCATCGGCCCGAAATGGTCGCCGGCGCAGACGCTGCGCTTCATCGTGTTGAGCTGCGGCGGCTTCTGGCTCGCGGCCGCGGCGCTTTACGTCACGATCCACTGACGGCCGCGGGACGCGAGCGCCGCCGGCGCTTGCGCCGTCGTGTCTTGGCGCTCGACGGTAAAGTCGCCCGGCAGGTCGTTCTGGGCATAGATGACGACGTGCATCTTGTCGCCCGCGCTCGATCGCGCGTTCGACGTGCGATTCCGCCGCGAAGTGCATTACCGCGTCGGGATCGCGGGTCTCGAACGCGCGGCGCGCGTTAGCAGCGTCGCAGATGTCCACCTGCTCGAAGGCGCAGCGCGGCGACGGCAGGACGTCCGCGGGCTGTCGAGATTGGCGTCATACGGCAGCTTGTCGAGGTTGACGGCCTCGCGATCGTCTCGCGCAAGCGATGAACCCCGCGCCTTCCGTGATCGGTAACCGCATGCCGCCTTGCCGATCGGATACCTCGCGATAAGGCATAACGGAGGCATCAGGGAAACCGCTTGCTCAGATAAGGCGAGCCGGCGCGGCCGAAACGCCGTTCCAGCTCCGCCGCCTTGGTGATGCCGATCCGCGTGCCGCTGGCGATCTCGCCGGCCTCGGTGCCGCGCCGGAGCGCGAAGGGCGCCTCGAACAACGACAGTCCGTTGAAGGTCCCGTCGATGCCCAGCGCCTGGCACAACCGCCCCGGCCCGCTGCACAAAAGCTGGTCACGGCTCGCGCCGCGCCGCCGCCGCATGATGCCGAGCCCTTCGGTCGGCTCCAGGGCGCGGATCAGGACCGCGCTCGCGTCGGTGCAGACGAAGTTCAGGCACCAGTACATGCCGTAGATGAAATAGACATAGGCGTGGCCGGGCGGGCCGAACATCACGGCGTTGCGCGCGGTGCGTCTGGCGCCATAGCTGTGCGAGGCGGCGTCGGTGGGATCGTAGCTCTCGGTCTCGACGATGATGCCGGATACCGCGCCGACGCTCAGCTCCACGCCGATCAGCTCGCGCGCCACCTGATCGACGTCGCTGCGCGCGAAGAAGCGTTTGGGCAACGGTTTCAATAGGCGTTCGCCTGGCCGAGGATCGCGCCGAGGGCGCAGAAGAACACCGCCATGACGCCGCATGCCGCAAAGGCGCCGATGTCGCCGGTCTGGTTGTGGCTTGCCGACATGAAGACGATGCCCGTGACGACGCTGGTCGCGACGATCGGAACGGAGTCGATCGCGAGCGCGAACGCAGACGCCGCGTAACGCACAGGCACGTCCGCGCTCCGGTGCCGTTGCGCGGCGAGCGGATTGATTCTCGGATAGATCGACGCTTGAACGTTCATGAGCCTCGTACGCATGCCGGCCGGTATCCTCAATCCCCATTCTACGCGCGGCTCGGACCGGGTCGCCAGACCGCAAATGCCAATCGGCTTCTGGACGTTCTAGGCCTGGGACGCCTATGCCCAAAGTTTTGCCGGTGACACCGAAATCTCCTCCCCGCCGCATTCCCGTCACAAAGGCTGACTTTGGATCACATATTCCGTTTGCCGCATGTGGAATTGCAACGTTACGGTTCCGTCAGGCTCGATGCGTTGCTTAAGGGGAGTACGTCATGGCTCTGTTCCCGAAAATCCAAAGTCCCTGTCCCTACAAGAACGACATTTCGGCGCTGATGGATGGCGACATGTGCCGCATGTGCCATCGTCAGGTCGTCGACATTTCCAACATGAGCGACGCCCAGCGCGTCTCGCTGATCGCCGGCTGCCAGGACGAGATCTGCGTCAGCTACCGTCTGCCGGCGCTGAGCGCAGTGGCGCTCGCCGTCGCCGTCGTCCTGCCCACCGCAGCCGCGGCCTGCGACGCGGTGCCGGAGACCATCGTGATGGGCGGCATCAAGGACACCCAGCACGTCACCTATGTGCATGTCGGCGACAAGAGCGCGCCGGCGCTGCCGGTGGTCTACGAAGACGCCGCGCCGCCCGCCAAGCCCGCGCCCGCCGGGCCCACAAAAGACGGGCACTGACGTGGCGCTGTTCCCGAGGATTCAGAGCCCTTGTCCGTACAGGGACGATCTCGCCGCGATCATGGACGGCGACATGTGCCGGATGTGCAAGCGTCAGGTGGTCGACATCACGGCGTTCAGCGATGCCCAGCGCGCCGCCTTCTTCGATGGCTGCAAGGGCGAGGTCTGCGTCTCCTACCGCCTGCCTGCGCGCGCGGTGATCGCGGCGGCGGCGCTCGCGGCTGCGGCCGCGTTGCCGACGGCGGCGTCGGCCTGCGACGACACGGTCGTGATCTATGCCGGCGGCATCACGGCCCCGCACAACGTCCAGATGGTGCCGGTCGCCGTGCAGGTCTTCACCGGCAAGGACGCGAAAAAGCTTCCGGTGGTCTACGACGACAAGCCCGCGCCGAAAGACGATGCCAAGCCCGTCGACAAGACCACGAAGGACAAGCCCTGATGGCCCGCTTCCCGAAGGTCGAGCGTCTCTGCCCCTACAAGGGCGACATCGCCAGCGTGATGGACGGCGACACCTGTACCCTCTGCAAGCGCCCGGTGTTCGATCTGGGTGCGATGGCGGACGCGGATCGCGCGCTGTTCCTGAACGGCTGCCGCGGCGAGATCTGCGTGACCTATCGGCTGCCCGTGGCGGTCGCGGCGGCGGCGTTCGCCGTGATGCTGCCGAGCGTCGCGGCGGCGCAGATCGACACGGTGGTCGTCACCGGCGGCATCGAGGACGCGGCGCACGCGCACTACGTCCAGACCGACGCGCCCGCCGACAAGAAAACGCCCGCGCTGCCCGTGGTCTACGACGACAAGCCCGCGGCGAAGGATGCCAAGCCTAGCGCGAAGCCGTCGCCGGCCGCGCCCTGACCTCGGCCATCCCGTCCCAGGTGAGAAGACCGGCGAGCACGCTTCCCGCGGAGACCGAGCGCGCGTCGCCGTCGCCGATCGTCAGCGCGATATGCGTGCTGTCGAAGACGTCGAGCGCCGCGTCGAAGCTCTTCCACCGGCCGTCGACATAGGCCAGCACCCAGCTGTGCGGCATCCAGGTGTTGGCGATGCCGTGATATTCCTCGCGCGAATAGACGAGTCCGTTGACGACGCGCGTCGGGATCCCGGCCGCGCGCCCGAACGCCGCCAGCAGCACCGCCGCCTCGGTGCAGTCGCCGGCATGGCGATGCAGCGTCTCCAGCGCCGAGTAATGTCCGATGAAATCGAGCCGTCCGAGATAAGGCCGCGCCTTCTTGGCGAGCCGCGCCATTCGCGCCGTCTCGGATAGATTCTCCCGCACCACCGGCGCGACGATGTCGACGATCTCCGGCGCGTCGCTCTGCAGCCACGCCGTCGGCTTCAGTGCATCGGCCAGCGTCGCCGGATCGTTCGGCATCCCCGGCCCGCATCCCTCGCAGATGTCGACGATCGCGTCCCCGTCCGCCGCGGCCGCGGCGCGCTGCTCGCCGGTTTGCGGAATCTCGAACCGCATGCCGTTCCGAAAGCCGAAGCGGTAGCGGATATGCCCCTCGCGCGCCGAGGTCGCGATCAGATAGGGCGACTTCATCATCACGCTCGGCAGCGAGCGATAGGCCGCATGGCTGGCGCGCGCCGCCGCCTCGTCGCTCGCCACCATCGTGATGTTCGACGCGCCGAACACCGGCTGCGCAATCGCGACGATGCGGCGCGTCCTGTCGAGCGTCAGCCGCGCGATGGCGACCAGCGATCCGCCGGCATAGCGCTTGCGCAGTGCCAGCGTCTGCCCCGCTGTATCGGGCGGCCCCAAGGCTTCGACGGTGACGCGCTCCACCGCCATCGCGCCGATGTCGAAATCCGGGAAGTCGAGCGGTGCCGAGGTATCCCACGCCGCCAGCAGCCCGTCGCCGTCGTCGAATCGCACGCCGTCCGGCAGCGGGATCGTCGCCGTGCGCGTCTCCGCCTTCGTCGTATGCGTCACCGCCGCCGCGCCGTTCGCGATCGTCGCCTCGTCGCGCAGCCAGTCGTCGCCGGTGGAGGACGACGCGCGCAGCATCACGACATGGCCGCCTGCATCCTCGCTGCGCACGATCTCCTGCCTCAGCCGCTGGATGGCGCGGGTGTTGACCCAGGGCGCCAGCGGCGACGGATCGCCGTCCTGCTCGATGTCGATCTCCTGGCGGTCGGTGACGACGCGTCCCGCGGGCGTCGCGGCGGTCTCTTCCGAGGCCTCGCCGATCGCCTGCCCCTTGCCGGTGACGATGCGATACCACTGCGTCTCGCCCGCCGGCGCGCCGGCGGCCACGGCGCTTATCGCCGCCGCCGCCACACCCAACGCAAACGCTCGCGCACCCCACATGGCTTTACACTAATACGCACATGCGCATCGCACGAGACCTGTTTGCCGCCGACAAATTCTCAGGCACGATCTTATTTTCCGGAGGGCCCGATGCTTCGTCTTCTTTGTGCCGCACTTCTTCTGTCGGCAACCGCCGCGCACGCCGAGACCTTCCATCTCGACGCCGCGCCGAACACCGTGGCCTGGGGCAATTACGATGCCGCCCGGACGCCGGTGCTGCGCATCCATTCCGGCGACACGGTGATCTTCCGCACGCTGCTGACCAACAGCCCGACGGGCCTGGAGAAGAACGGCGTCAAGCCGGCCGACGTCGAGCAGGCGCTGCGCGACGTCTACGCCCAGGTCACGGACAGGGGCCCCGGCGGCCACATCCTCAACGGCCCCGTCTATGTCGAAGGCGCCGAGCCCGGCGACACGCTCGAGATCCACATCAAGAAGATCGATCTGGCGATCCCCTACGCCTATAACGGCTTCCGCTATGGCGCCGGCATCCTGACCGACGATTTCCCGTATGCCCGCACCAAGATCATCCCGCTCGACCAGGGCCGCATGGTGGCGCATTTCGCGCCGGGCATCGAAATCCCGCTGCATCCCTTCTTCGGCTCGATGGGCGTCGCGCCGCCGGCCGATTTCGGCCGCTACGACTCCACGCCGCCGACCATCAACGGCGGCAACATGGACAACAAGGAGCTCGTCGCCGGCACCACGCTCTATCTGCCGGTGTGGGACAAGGGCGCGCTGTTCGAGATCGGCGACGGCCATGCCGGGCAGGGCAATGGCGAGGTCGACGTCACCGCGATGGAGACCTCGCTGATCGGCACGCTGGAGTTCGTGCTGCGCAAGGACCTGCACGTCAAATATCCCCGCGCCGAGACGCCGACGCATTATATCGCGATGGGCTTCGACGACGATCTGTCGATCGCGGCGCACAAGGCGGTGCGTGAGATGGTCGATTTCCTGACGACCGAGAAGCATCTCTCCCGCGACGACGCCTACATGCTGACCAGCGTCGCCGGCGACGTCGACGTCACCGAGGTGGTCGACCGCAACAAGGGCGTCCACGTGATGCTGCCGAAGGCGGTGTTCAAGTAATTTTGCTCAGCCCAAGCCGTCATGGCCCGCAAAAGCGGGCCATCCGGTTGGTGAGCCACATTCTGAAACACGGAAGCTGCGTCGCCTGGATGGCCCGCTTTTGCGGGCCATGACAAGCAGGGGTTGGGGCTGCAAGCCCCATCCACCTTCAATGCATATCCATCCCGTCCATCGCGTCGGGCTGGCTGGCCGACAGCGGCTTCTGGCCCGGCGCCACGATCTCGATATTCTCCATCATGCCCTGGTCCTCGTGGTCGAGGATGTGGCAGTGCATCACGAACCGCCCGGTGAAGCGCTCGTATTTCGTGCGCATCACGATGCGATACTTCGCCTTGATGAAGATCGTGTCCTTCCACGTGCCCTTGAGGTCGGCATATTGCATGTCGTCCTTGTCGGGCTCGCCGGTCACGCTGACATCCTTGCCCTTGTCGTCGTAGATCGCGACGATCTGGAACGGATTGACGTGGATGTGGAACGGATGGTTCGCGACGCGGCTGGTGATCGTCCACTCGTCGGTCTTGCCCAGCGTCAGGATGCGCCATTCCTTCGGATCGTAGGGCCGGTCCTTCGACGGGTCCTTGATGTCCTCGCCGACCATGAACTTGCCGCCGCCGATGTTGAACGCAACCTCCTGGTGACCGAGCGTCGCGGGATCGGCGTTCAGAAGGCTCGGATGCGGCGTGAACAGCGCCAGCGACATGTTCGCCGGATCGTCCAGGCCGCGCTTCACCGCGTCCGCCGTCGGCGCGTCATAGCCGGCGCGGTCCACCGCCCCGACCAGGAGCTTGCTCAGCACCTGCGCCTGCGCGGCGGGGGGGAACAGCGTGCCGCTGCGCACACGCACGATGCCGAGAAGCTGCGCGCGCTCCAGGTCCGTCGTCTCCGACGCCGCCGCCGTCGCCGGTGCGTCATAGGCGCAGTAATTGCCGATGCTGGGGAACACCATCAGCACGTCGTCGCGATAGCCCGGCTGCAGGATCGTCTGCTTGTCGTCGCCGCGTTCGATCAGCTTCTCGCGCGTCAGCCCGTCATTGGCCATCGAGAACTGGTGCACCACCGGGCCGGTGCAGTACTTGGCGACCCAGGCCGCGTTGTCGGCGGCGTTCAGCTTGTCGGGCGACGGTGCGCCGTCGGCCAGCTTGCGCACCATCAGGCTGATCGTGTTGGCGAGGCCCGCATCGATCAGGCGCCAGCGCTCGATCCGCCCCGCGACCGCGTCCTCGAAGGCCGGCAGCGTCTCGCCGTTCACGGTGGTGAAGCGGCCCGACACCGACCACTTCTCGCCGCTGACGGTGGGGTCGAAGCCGATCTGGGCATAGCCCTGGATGCCGCCGATGTCGCCCGCGTCGCAGCGCCAGAACTTGGTGTCGGGATAGGCCTTGATCTTGCTGTAATAGTTCGACTGGTCCTCGTCCGGCGGCAGGCCGCGCTGCCCGTCGATGCAGGCATACTGGATCTGCTGCAGCACCAGGATGCGTTCCTTCACGGACGCGGCCTTCATCAGCGTGTCGATCTCGCCGTGCGCGGTGCCGCCCGACGGCTTTTTGGTGCCGCGGATGATCAGCGCGCCCGAGGCACCGCCGCCGACCTGCAGCGCCGTCGAGCCGTGATTGTGCGGGTGGTACCACAGCGTGCCGCCGGGATGGTCGATCGGCACCGCGTATTTGTAGTGATGCGGCGCATCGCCGGGCTTCTGCACGCGCAGCACGTTGTCGCCCGGATCCTCCGGCGTGATCCACAGGCCGTGGGTGTGCAGGTTGGTGCTGTTGAAGCAGTGCGGGATGTTGATGTTCGCGACGTTCCCGCAGGTCGGCTGCGGCTTCAGTTCATCGTTCAGCACGATGTTGATCGTCTGGCCCGGCTGCGCCTCGATCGTCGGCGCCACGAAAGGCGAGGGCGTCGCGTCGTGCACATTGGCCGGTGCGCGGTCCGACGTCGGCAGCGTCCGCGCCTTCCAGGTGCGCAGATAGACGCGCTCCAGCCGGCCGCTGCCGGGGTTATAGAGCGTCGAGTCGACATAGCCGAAGTCGAGGAACAGGTTGTGCGTCTTCGGGTCGATCTGCGCCACCGGCGCGTTCAGCACGACGCGCTCGGTCACCAGGTTCGCCACCGTCGGCCGCGCCTTCTTCGCCGGCGCCTTGGCCAGCGCCAGGCCGCCCAGCGCCACCGCGACGCATAGCCCCGGCAGCACCACGTCACGCAACAGGATCTCACGACGCATGACGGTCCCCCTCATCCGGATTGAATCGTGACGCCGGTCAGTCGATCGAGCCGCCTTCGCGCGGGTCCTTCTTCTCCAGCTTGTTCTTGCGCGCGATCGCGGCCGCCTTGGCGCTCGCCGTCGGCGCCGACTGGATGCTCTTCTGCGCCAGGAAGTTCGCGATGCCGACCGAGATCTGCAGCGAATAGTCCGTCGAGTTGAAGCCCGCGTCGAACGGCGTGCCGGTCATGATGTTCTGGAACCAGCGCATGTTGCCGGTCGGCGTCGGGATCATGCTGCTCTGCTTGTTCGGCCCCGGTGGCGTGGTCGGCGCCTCGCCCGTCATGTGGCACGACAAGCATGCCGAGACCGGATTGTCGACCGGTCCGTTCAGACGACCCTGATAGCCGACATGCGGCATGTGCACCGCGGCGTTGAGCACGGTCTCCTTCAGCGGCCCGGTGCCGGAATAATCCGGATCGTTGCCCCACATGATCCCGACCGGCGCCACGTTGTGCCAGCCGGCGCCCTTCGGTCCGCCCGGCCCGCCGCCATAGACGAAGGTGCCCATGAACCAGCCCGTGGTGGTCGAGCGCTTGTCCTTCACCGCGATGTCGATCTGCAAGAGGCGCAGGTGCAGCACCGCGCGCACGCGCAGGTTCGGATCGTTGGGGATCTGGCTCGTCTGGATGTGCGGGTTGGCGTAGACGTAGCCGCTCCACTCCGGCGAGCCCTCGAGATAGGGCGCTTCCGACACCGGCGCGGTGGTGAACAGCAGCTTCGCCGCCACCGTGCCTTCCGGCAGCTTGGCGAGCGTCGCATCCGGATTGCCGTGATCGGTCCATACCTTGCCGATCGTCATGCCGCCCGGCGCGTTGTAGAAGCCGACCGCGTAGTTGTTCCAGCTCTGCTTGTTGTGCACCGGATCGAGTTCGCCAGGCCCCGTCACGCGTTCGCGCGTCAGGCCGTGGATGAACTCGCGTCCGCCCTTGCCGAAATCCTGCCACGGCGCGTTGTACCAGTGGCGCACCGTGTCGGTCGCGGGATCGAAATCGTCCTCGATGTTGCCGCCGTGGATGTTGCCCTCATAGAAGAAGTCGAGAACCGTCTGCAGATATTCGTTGCCGTGGGTGAACGGATCGATCTTCAGCCAGGGCTGCGCGTCGTCGGGCACGCTGGCGGGATAATCCTGCGCGAGGTGGAAGACACGGCCCTTCCAGCCCGGCGTCGGCTTCATCATCGCGTTGCAGAACGGCGTCGTCGGCGTGTCGCAGTCGCCCTGCGCCGCGCCCGGCGGTGTCGTGCTCTTCAGCACATGCGATTTCGCAAATGCCGGAGCCGTGGTCAGTGCCGTGGTCAGTGCCGTGGTCAGTGCCAGAAGAGAAACCGCGCAAAGCGCAGCGCGCGCAAAATGGAGCGTCATGGAGTCCCCCGCCGTTCGCTCGATATGGCCGAACGCACCGACGCTCGCACTACACAGTCAACGCTTGCGAAACGGACAGCAGCCCCAAAACAGCGGGAATTCTAGGCTCATTCTGCTTAATGTCAAAGCAACCGAAGATCAGCGCCAGCGGTCGCCGGGCCCCTTCAGGTAGGTCTCGATGACATACCGCCACGGCGGCACCAGCCAGATGATCGCGATCGGGGCGCACTGGAAGATCGTTTCCGCCATCGCGGCATCGACCGCGTGCGCGCGCCAGGCGGGATAGGCGAGGGCGGCGAGCCAGATCGTCTTCCACGCCAGTTCGAAGAACAGGATCGGCAGCATCGCGAGGGGATAGCGCAGCCCCAGCACCGCCAGCGCGGTCATCGCCGCCAGCATGCTGTTCACCACGCCCTGCATCAGCGTCCAGGGGTGATGGTGGAACAGCGCCGGCCACACCTGCCCGCCCATGCCGACCACGAGCACCAGATAGCAGGCGCGCAGCAGATAGAGCCGCCACAGCGGCACGTGATAGGGGCGCGGCGCGGCCGGTACGGCACGCGCATCGAAGGTCGTGGCGCTCATGGCTATTCCACCGTCTTCAGAAGCGTCTCGACCGCGGCCAGCCGCGTCTTCACGTCGGCCAGATCGGCCTGCACCGCGGCGAGCACGCCCGTCGTCTTCTCGGCAAGGGCGCGATAACCCTCTTCGCGCGCCGTGCCGTTCGCGGTCTGCCGCGCCTGCGCGAGATACTTCATCGCGAACACGATCAGCACCGTGCCGAGCAGCAAGCCAAGGGTCGTAAAGAAGATCGTTGGGGACATGGTTGGATCCTGCATCTTCATCCTCCGGATTTGATGGTGAGTGTTTGGGCGGCGGCGACGATCGCCTCGGGCGTGAGGGCGACGTCGAACGGCACCACTTCGAAATAGTTGAGCGCCTTGCCGTCGCTCGACAGCTCCAGCTTGGAGGTGACGAGTCCGGCCTCTTCGAGTTTCTGCAGATGAAGGTGGAGCAGCGGCCGGCTGATCCCGGCCTCGCGTGCCAGCTGGCTGACGTAGTTGCGGCCCCGCGCCTGGAGCGCCGCCAGAATCCGCAGCCGGTGCGGATTGGCCAGCGCCGCCAGCGTCACAAGCAGCTCGTCCCCCGTCAGCGCCAAGTAAAAGCTCCACCCGTCATGTGTAAGATATTTCTTACATATGGAAGATGGAGATGTCAATCGCCGAATTCAAGAGCACGGGCATGACAGCCTGGCTGAAGGCGCTTTGGCCCTTGTTTTCCCAGAAAGGGTTACTACCTTAGGTTGTGATACCGTCGTGACCGCCCTCTTCTGTTTTGGGAGGTCGAGGAATGGGAGCGGAATCACGAAAAATCGACGAACAATTATATTGCCGAAGCGGCCCGGAGGCTGCCTCGTCAAAAAAACGAAAAACAATTATCTTGCCGAAAGTACGCTAACCGGCTGATCTAACTACGAAACATCGTTAGACATCAAAGCGCGCGGTCATCGTCACCTCGCAATTGAGGACTTTCGACACCGGGCAGTTCGCCTTGGCAGTCTCTGTCGCTGCCTCGACCTTGGCGCGGTCCGCGCCCTTGGCCGTGACGGTGACGTCGAGATGGGACGACGTGATCGCGAACCCGCCGTCGCCCTGCTGGATCTCCACCGTCGCGGTGGTCGCGATGGTGGGATTCAAGACGCCCGCCTTGCCGAGTTCGTTCGACAGCGCCATCGAGAAGCACGAGGCATGCGCCGCGCCGATCAGCTCTTCGGGATTGGTGCCCTTCTCGTCGCCGAAGCGGGTGTTGAAGCCATAGGGGCGCTGATCCAGAGCGCCGCTCTCGGTCGAGACCGTGCCCTTGCCGGTGCGCAGATCGCCGGTCCAGGCGGCGGAGCCTTTGCGTTTCATGACGTCGTCTCCTTGAAAGGGAAGGGAGGGGGAAAGCAGCGAGCTTAGAACGGCCGCGACCGCGAGGCGATCCGAACGAAGGCGCGCGACGGAACGGCAAAAGCGCCGGGACGTTGCATGAACGCAGTTTCTTCGAGTCCCTCCATGCCCGGCAGCAACCCGAGATCGACGGCGTCCATCGCCGGTCATCCGCTTCACGTGATGCTGGTGCCGATAACGGTCGCCTGCTTCGTCATCACGCTGATCACGGACATCATTTACGCGCAGACGGCGAACATGCAGTGGGCGAACATGTCGGCCTGGCTGCTCACCATCGGCCTGGTCGTCGCGGTGTTCGCGATCATCGCCGGCCTGATCGACTTCCTGAGCGAGCCGCGCATCCGCGCCCTGAGCGCCGCTTGGATTCACGCGCTGGGAAATGCCGTGGTCATCGTGATCGAGATATTCAACGCCTTCGTGCACAGCCGCGACGCCTACACCTCGGTGGTGCCGACGGGACTGACACTGTCGGCCATCGCCGTCGCGATCCTGGTGGTTACGGGATGGAACGGCTGGACCATGGTCTACCGCCACCGCGTCGGCGTGACGCCGGAGGATGCACGATGAAACGCGCTGCTCTCCTCCTCGGCGCCGCCTCGCTCGCGCTCGCCGCCTGCGGCCCCAAGCCGATCGATCCCAAGCGGCAGATCGGTCCCAACCCCTACCTGCCGCCGATCCACCAATACCTGCTGCCGCCGATGCATCTCGCGACCAAGGCGGATTGGAACGGTGCGACGCCGGCCGTGCCCTCCGACCTGAAGATCCAGGCGCTGGCGACGCATCTGAAGAACCCGCGCTCGGTCTATGTCCTGCCCAACGGCGACATCCTGGTGTCGCAGCCCGACGGCCCGCAGGCGCCGCCGCCCGGACGCCCGAAGGAATGGGTGATGAACTGGATGGAGGCCAAGACCCATTCCAGCACCAAGGCACCGAACAACATCCTCCTGTTCCGCGATACGAATGGCGACGGGGTGCCGGAGCTTCAGTCGGTGTTCATCGCGAACCTGCGGGCGCCGTTCGGCGTCGTGCTGGTCGGCAACGACCTCTATGTCGCCGACACCGACGCGATCCTGCGCTTCCCCTATCACACGGGCGAGACCACGATCACCGAGCCCGGCACGAAGCTCTGCGACCTGCCGGCCTTCCCTATCGATCATCACTGGACCAAGAGCCTCACCGCCAGTCCCGACGGCACCAAGCTCTATGCCGGCGTCGGTTCGAACTCCAACATCACCGAGAACGGCCTCACCGCCGAGGTCGGCCGCGCGTCGATCTGGGAGATCGACCGCGCCACCGGCGCGCACCGCGAATACGCCACGGGTCTTCGCAATCCCAACGGCCTGCAGTTCGAGCCGCGCACGCATGTCCTGTGGGCGGTGGTCAACGAGCGCGACGAACTTGGCCCGGATTTGGTGCCCGATTACATGACCTCGGTGAAAGCGGGCGCGTTCTACGGCTGGCCCTACAGCTATTACGGCCAGCATGTCGATCCGCGCGTCCAGCCGCAGCGTCCTGACCTCGTCGCGAAAGCGATACCGCCCGACTACGCGCTCAGCAGCCACGTCGCGCCGCTCGGTCTCGTCTTCTATGGCGGCACCAACCTGCCGGCGCGCTATCGCGGCGGCGCCTTCGTCGGCGAGCATGGCAGCTGGGACCGCAGCGAATTCAACGGCTACAAGGTCGTGTTCGTCCCGTTCACCAACGGCAAGCCGTCCGGCATGGCGGAAGACGTCGTGACCGGTTTCCTCGATGGCGAAACGATGCACGGCCGGCCCGTCGGTCTCGCGGTCGACACACATGGTGGCCTCTTGATCGCCGACGACGTCGGCAACACCGTGTGGCGCGTCACCGCGAAGTAATGGCAAGCTGGGTGCATGGCACCGCAGTCTCCGGCCGAGCTGTTCGGCGCGCTCTTCGCCGACGTCCAACGCGCCCGGATTTTCGCGGACGGCAAGACCTTTGCCGATGCCCGTCCACGCCGCACGCCGGAGGCGATCCTCGCGGACTATGCGCCGCCGCTGTCGAGCGACGATCTGCGCGCCTTCGTGCTCGCCAATTTCGAGCTGCCCGCCGATGTCGAGACGCCCGCCTTCACCAAGGTCCCGCTCCGCGAACACATCGCGCGGCTCTGGCCGCACCTCGTCCGGCCGCCCGTGGAGGCGTCCGGTTCGCTGCTGTCGCTAAAGCATCCCTCCATCGTGCCCGGCGGACGCTTTCGCGAGGTGTATTACTGGGACAGCTATTTCACGCTGCTCGGTGCCGCCGCCGACGGCCATGACGCTCTCGTCCGCGACATGGTCGACAATTTCGCCGACCTGATCGAACGCTACGGCCATGTCCCCAACGGCACACGCACCTATTATCTCGGCCGCTCGCAGCCGCCGGTTTTCTATCTGATGGCCGGGTTGCTGCATGCAGGGGACCGCGCGCGCACCCTGCCCGTCCTGCTGCGCGAGTACGCTTTCTGGATGGAGGGCCATCGCGCCGTCACGCTGCCCGATGGCACGGTCCTCAACCGCTATTGGGACGACCGCGACACGCCGCGCGACGAGTCCTGGTTGGAAGACGTCGAATTGGCGCGAGGCAACCGCGCGCTCTACCGCGACCTGCGCGCCGCCGCCGAAAGCGGTTGGGATTTCAGCGCGCGCTGGATGGCCGACAGGACCGCGCTCGGAAGCATCGAGACCACGAACATCCTGCCGGTCGATCTGAACTGCCTGCTGTTCGGCCTCGAACAGGCGATCGCGCACGGCGGCAGCGGGTTATTCGAAGAGAAGGCGATGCGCCGCCGCGAAGCGATCGATCGTTATCTGTGGGACGACGCAAGCGGCACGTATCTCGATTTCCATTGGCGGCGCGGACAAAGGTTGGATCGCCCCAGTGCCGCCATGCTCTTTCCGCTCTTCGTCGGCGCCGCGTCGCTGGAACAGGCACGCGGCGTCGCCGCATTCGTCGAACGCCACTTGCTCGCACCGGGCGGTCTTCGCACCACCACGGTGCGCAGCGGCCAGCAATGGGATGCGCCGAACGGCTGGGCACCGCTGCAATGGATCGCGGTGCGCGGCCTCAAGCGCTATGGCGAGCACGCTCTTGCCGACGCCATCGCGACGCGCTGGCTGGCGACGGTATCGCGCACCTATCGCGAAACGGGGAAGCTGGTCGAGAAATACGACGTCGAGGAAGCCCGCGCCGGCGGCGGCGGCGAGTACCCGGTGCAGGACGGCTTCGGCTGGACCAACGGCGTCACCCGCGCGCTGCTCGCCGAATATCCGCACGTCTAGCCGCGCAGCGCCCTTGCGATCGCCGCTTGCAGCTCGGCAAGGCGGAACGGCTTCTTCAGCACATGCGCATTGCCGTCGAGCGCGTTTTCGAGCGCGCTGGTCTGCGCATAGCCGCTGGCGAACAGCACCGCGAGGTCCGGATGGCGCAGGCGCGCCTGCGTCGCCAGCTGCGCGCCGGTCATGCCCGGCATCGCATAGTCGACGATCAGCAGATCGGGCCGCATCCGCGACAGGATGTCGAGCCCCGCCGCGCCGTCATTCGCCGCGACCACCGAATAGCCGCAGGTCTCCAGCGCCTCGCTCATGAACTGCAGCACGCTGTGGTCGTCGTCGACGATCAGGATCGTGGCCGAGGGCGCGACGCCCATCTCGGCCGGTGCGCCGGTCTGCGCCGTCTTGCGTGTTACCGCCGCGGCGGGCAGCAGGATGCTCACCGTCGTGCCCGATCCCGGCGCCGATTGGATCAGCGCCGTGCCGCCGGCTTGCCGCGCCATGCCATAAACCTGGCTCAGGCCGAGGCCGGTACCCTTGCCGACCTCCTTGGTCGTGAAGAACGGATCGAACGCCCGCGCCACCACCTCGGCCGGCATGCCGCAACCGGTATCGACCACCGAGAGCTCGACATAGAAGCCGGGCTCGAGCCCGGCTTCTTGCGTCACGCCGCGCAGCCGCGCGCGGATCGCGAGCGCGCCGCTGCCGCCCATCGCATCGCGCCCGTTGATCGCAAGATTGAGTACCGCCATCTCGAGCTGAGTCTCGTCCGCCAATGCCGATTGCACGTCGGGCGCGAGATCCAGCGCGATCCGGATCGACGGCCCCAAGGTGCGGCCGAGCAAGTCGCGCATGCCGAGCAGCAGCGCCGAAATCTCGACCGCTTTCACTTCCAGCTTCTGCAGCCGCGAGAAGGCGAGAAGCTGCGATGTCAGCTTGCTGCCGCGCTCGGCGGCCTGCAGTCCGGCCTCCGCCCAGCGCTTGACCTTCTCGTCGCCCGACCGCGCGCGGATGAGGTCCAGGCTTCCGGTGAGGCCCTGCAGCAGATTGTTGAAGTCGTGCGCGATGCCGCCGGTCAAATTGCCGATCGCCTCCATCTTCTGCGCCTGCTGCAGGGCGGCCTGGCTCTTCTCCAGCGCCGCGGTGCGGTCGGCGACGCGCTTCTCCAGCGTCTCGTTGAGGTCGCGGATCTCCTGCTCGATCGCCTTGCGCGCCGTGATGTCCGTCGCGGTGCCCAGCACGCGCTGGCAGCGGCCGTCCTTGTCGAACACGCCGCGGCCGCGTGCATGAATCCAGCGCTGCACGCCGTCGCGTCCGAGCGTGCGGTACTCGACATCGTAAGTCGCACGCTTCTCCGGATCGAAGGCATCGGCATAGGCCGCCTGCACGCGCGCGATGTCGTTCGGATGAACCAGCGCGAAATAGGCGTCCGGCGGCGGGTCTTCGTCGGCCGGGATGCCGAACATCGCCCGCACGCGCGGCGTCGCATAGTTCGCGCCGTGGACGACATCCATATCCCAAAGGCCGATCTCGGCATTCTCGGTGGCCAGCCGCAGCGACGTCTCGCTGTACACCAGCGCCTCGCGCGTCTCGCGCTCCTTGGTGACGTCGAGCGCCGTGCCGCTGATGCGCATGCAGTTGCCGTCGCCATCGAACACGCCGCGGCCGCGGATCTTGATCCAGCGCACCTGCGTGCCCCATTGCGGCATCACGCGGTACTCGATGTCCATCATCGCGCGCTGCGCCGGATCGCGCGCTGCGTCGTAGGCGGCGCGCAGCGCCGGCGCGTCTTCGTCGTGAACCTGGCTCAACAAATGCTCGAACGGGATGCGCGCGTCCTGGGCCATGACGAAGGACGAGTTGGTCTGCGAATAGGAGAAGTCGATCCCGCCATTTGCATCGATGTCCCAAAGGCCAAGCCCGGCATTCTCCGTTGCCAGCCGCACGCGCTCTTCGCTGCGGCGCAACGATTGCGCCGCGGCCTGCTGCTCGTGACGTCGGTGCCTTCCACGAAGATGCCGGTCACGCTGCCGTCCGGCGCCCTGATCGGCTGATAGATGAAGTCGAGCAGACGATTTTCCGGCCCCTGCTTGCGGTCGAGCACCACCGGCGCCGCGCGCCCGACGAACGGCGCGCCCGAGCGATAGACCGCGTCGAGCAGCTCATAGAATCCCTGGCCGGCGAGATCGGGCAGCGCCTCGCGGATCGTTTTGCCGATCACCGGCCGGTTGCCGATCAGCTGCTGATAGGCGTCGTTGGTGAAGGTGTAGCGATGCTCCGGCCCATCGAGCTGCGCCATGAAGCTCGGCGCCTGGCGGAACATCTCCGACAGCCGGTCGTGGTCGGCGCTGATCTGCCGCTGTGCCCGCACCCGCTCGGTGGTCTCCGAGACGATGCAGAAGATGCCGCCGGGCGCCCCGTCCGCCTCGCGCACCAGGGAATACGAGACGTCGAAATAGACCGTCTCGCCGAGGCCGCCGCTGCGCTCGATATAGAACGCGCGGTCCTTGGCGAAGTAGGTTTGCCCCGTCTCGCGCACGCCGCGCAGCAAGGGTTCGAGGTCCGCCCAAAGCTCCGACCAGTTCTCGCGTGCCGGGCGGCCCAGGGCGCGCGGATGCTTGTCGCCGATGGTCGGCGCATAGGCGTCGTTATAAAGCGCGGCGTATTGCGGCCCCCAAAACAGCACGATCTGCGCCTGCGCCGGCAGCATTAACGATACGGAGTTGCGGAGTGCCGGCGACCAGTCCGCGATGGGGCCGAGCGGCGACGTCGTCCAGTCGAACGTGTGGATACGCTCCGCCATCGCGCCGGCTTGGGCGCGCAGCGCATCCTTTGGGCCGCCGGCTACGGACACGGCCAAACCTTCCGCGACGACGCATGCACCTGAGCGAATTCCCCTTGCCCCGGCTCTCAATACGCCACGGAAACGAAAAGGTTCCCGTCAGTGCCGCGAGTCGGCCGCCAGCTCGGCGGCGATCAACGCGGCCTGGCCTTGTGCGGTTTCGGCGGCGCGCTCGATGCGATGGCCCCAGGTGCTGAGCGCAAGCAGCAGCAGTCCCGAAAGACCGCCCAGCGCGCCGACCGCCGCGAAGAACGCCGGCGGCGTCATGCTGCTCCAAAGCCCGCCGACCGCGCCGGCCAGCAGGTTGCCGAAGAACGATGCCATGAACCACGCCGCGATCGCCGTGGCGGTGAGATGCGCCGGCGCCAGCCTTCCGAAGAGGCCGAGCCCGACGGGCAGGATGAACAACTCGCCGACCGTGTAGACGAAGAAGAACACGACGACCCACAGCCAGCTCACCGCGCCGCCAACATGCGCCAGCCCCGCCAGCAGCAGATAGGACGCACCGACGATGAACGCGCCCATCGCCATCTTGCGCACACTGCCCGGCTCGCGGCCGGCGCGGGCGCGCACGCTCCAATGCGCCACGATCGCCGGCGTCAGCAGGAAGATCATCATCGGGTTGAGCGATTGGAACCACGTCATCGGGATGGTGAAGCCGCCGGCATGGCGGTCGACGCCGCCATCGGCCCACAGCGCGAACGTGTTGCCCGACTGCTCATAGGCGCCGCGGAACAGCACCACGATCGCGATCACGCCGAAGAGCAGCAGATAGGTCTGCAGCGACGCCGCCGTCGCGGGCGTCGCCGGCACCGGCACGGGCTTGCTCTCGCGCGGCAGGTATTTCGATCCCGCGAGATAGGTGAAGAGGCCGATCACCATGCCGACACCGGCGAGGCCGAAACCCCAATGCCAGCCATACAGCTCGCCCACCGTGCCGCAGACGAACGGCGCCAGGAACGCGCCGAGATTTATCCCGACATAGTAGATGTTGTAGGCGTTGGCGCGGCGCGGATCGTCGGGCGTGTAGAGCTCGTTGATCTGGCTCGACAGGCTCGGCAGGAACAACCCGTTGCCGATCGCGATGGTCGCCAGCGCTTCATAGAACAACGGCTCGAACGCCATCATGAAATGGCCGAGCGCCATGATCGAGGCGCCGATGATCACCGCGCGCCGCCGTCCCAGATAGCGGTCGGTGATCACCCCGCCGATCAGCGGCGTGAAATACACGAAGGACGAATAGAGCCCGTAGATGTAGGACGAATGCACCTGTCCGATCATCAGCTGCTTGGTCATGTAGTAGACCAGCAGCGCGCGCATCCCGAAGAACGAGAACTGGTCCCACATCTCCGTCAGGAACAGGATCGTCAGCCCGCGCGGATGGCCGAACCATTCGGGTTCCTTGCTCATCCGGTGCTCCGTGCCGCGTGGGAGACGAAACGTTGCGGCGAAAGCTCTGCGATCAGCGGCGCGACGCCCGCCTCGGGCGGTTCGCCGCGCACGAGGCTGGCCGCAAGGCGCGCCATGGCGGGCGCCGTCTGGATGCCATAGCCGCCTTGCCCCGCCAGCCAGAAGAAACCCTCGCGCACGGGGTCGAAGCCGACCACCGGCGAGCGGTCCGGCGCGAAGGAGCGCAGCCCCGCCCAGCGCTTGCGGATCTTCGTCAGCGACAACGTCGTCGCGCGCTCGGCGCGATCGATCGCGACCGCCACGTCGTATTCCTCCGGCTGCGCGTCGCAGGGCGGCGACGCCGTTTCGTCGGCCGGCGACACCAGAAGAAGGCCTGCATCGGGCTTCATGTAGAAGGTCTCGTCGATGTCGATGACCATCGGCCAGCTGTCCGCCGCCATCCCCTCCGGCAGCTCCGCCAGCACCACGGTGCGCCGGCCCGGCTGGATCGCCAGCGGCCGCGCGCCGGCCAGCGCCGCGATGCCGTCCGCCCAGGCGCCGGCCGCGTTCACGATGGCCGGCGCGGCAAACGCGCCGGCGCGTGTCATCGCATTCCAGCGCCCACCACCGAATTGCAGCGAAAGCACCTCGGCCTTGGTGATCAGGGTGCCGCCCGCCCGGCGGAAGCGGCGCAGATAGCCCTGATGCAGGCTGTGCACGTCGACATCCGCGGCATCGTCCTCGAGCAGCGCGGCGCGCACGCGCTCCGGCCGCAGCACCGGGCAGAGCTTCAACGCGTCGTCGGGCGCGATGCGCCGGATCGATCCCGCCATGTCGGGATTGCGCGCAAAGGCCTCGAACTGCGGCAACTGATCCTCCGCCGCGATGTGCAGCGTGCCGCGCGGATGCACCAAGGACCGCGCCGCGAAGTCGTCCGGCGGCGTATAGAAGAAGTCGGCACTCGCCCGCGACAGCGCGCGCACGGTCGCGTTGCCGTAGCTCTTGGAGAACAATGCCGCCGAGCGGCCCGTCGAATGATAGCCGGGATGCTCCTCACGCTCGAGCAGCGCGACGCGATGCGTGGTGGCGAGCGCCGCCGCCACCGACGTGCCCGCAATGCCGGCGCCGATCACCAGGATGTCGAAGGCCGCGACGTTCATGCCCCACGCTCTCTCGCCGCCTCTTGCCAAGGGCGGCGGACCATGCGCAACTTTTATCGGCAAGAAAAATTTTTCACAAATAGAAAATGAGGGTTCCCGTGCGTGTCTACGCGGCCGGCCTGAGCACCGAGACCAACACCTTCGCGCCCTGGCCGACCGGCCTGGAGGGTTTCTCGGAAGAAGGCCCGTTCCACGGCGACGTCACGCAAAAGGCGCCGCAGAGCGAGATGGGCCTCTCGGCCGCCGGCTGGGCCTCGCTCTGCCACGACCGCGGCTTCGATTTCGTCGAAGGCTTCTTCGCCCACGCCCATCCGTCCGGCCGCGCGGTCCAAAGCGTTTACGAACGCCTGCGCGACACCATCGTCGAGGACGTCCGCAGCAAGGGCCCGTTCGACGTCGTCCTGCTGTTCCTGCACGGCGCCATGGCGGCGCAGGATTGCGACGATTGCGAGGGAGATCTCCTCGCGCGGCTGCGCGCCACGGCGCCTGCGGCCGCGATCGGCGCGGTGCTCGACCCGCATTGTCATCTGACGCCGCAGATGGTGGAGCAGGGCACCGCGATCGTGCTGATGAAGGAATATCCGCACATCGACTACATCGAGCGCGGCCGCGAATTGTTCGAGATCTGCGTGACGGCGGCGCAGGGCAAGATCCGCCCGGTGTCGCATCTCTTCGACATGCGCATGGTCGGCTTCTATCCGACGACGTCCGAGCCGATGCGCGGCCTGGTGCTGGCCTGCAAGGCCGCGGAGCGCCAAGGCGGTGTGCTCTCGGTCAGCTTCGCGCACGGTTTTCCCTGGGGCGACACGCCCGAGACCGGCTCGAAGCTGCTTGCCATCGTCGATGGCGACGACGCGCTGGCGCAAAGCGTCGCCACCGGTATCGGACACAAGATCTACGCGGCACGCGAAGCGCTGTTGCCGCGTCTGACCTCGGTGCCGGATGCGCTGGAGATCGCGCGGCAAGCGAAAGGCCTCACCGTCCTCGCCGATACCGCCGACAATCCGGGCGGCGGCGCGCCGGGCGACAATGTCGCGCTGCTGCGCGCGATGCTCGCGGCAGGCCTCAGCGGCGCCGCGTTCGGCTGTGTGTGGGACCCGATGAGCGTGCGCGCCTGCCAGGAGGCCGGCATCGGTGCCACCTTTCCCTTGCGCATCGGCGGCAAAAGCGGCGAGGCCTCCGGCGATCCGCTGGATGTGCTCGCAACGGTGAAAGCGCTGCGCGCCGGCCACGACCAGCAAGGCCTCGGTCCCTCGCGCGCCCAGCTCGGCGACTCCGCGTGGATCGAGGCCGGCGGCATCGATATTGTCTTGAGCTCGGTCCGCACCCAGGTTTTCGCGCCGGATGCCTTCACCGGCCTCGGCATTGCGCTCGCCGGCCGGCGCGTCGTGGCGGTCAAGTCGAGCCGCCATTTCGAAGCCGGCTTCAAACCGATCGCCGAGCGCCTCGTCGCGGTTGCCACGCCGGGCGCGATCCAGATGGATTTTGCCGCCATCCCCTATCGCCGCAAGCGCGACATGGGATTCTTCCCGCGCGAACGCGATCCGCTGGGGCTCGGCTAGTTTTTGCCCTTGGCCTTCTTGCGCCCGCCGCCCTCGCGGCGCACCGCTTCCATCACCTGCGATTCCGGCCCGGAGCAGATCGACAGCACCCGGCACGGCCCCGCGTCGGCGGCGAGATAGGCGTGTCCGACGCCGCTGTCGAAATAGATCGAATCGCCCTTGCGTAGCTTCACCGGCGCGTAGAGCTCGGAGTGGAATTCGGCGACGCCCTCCAGCACATAGGCGTATTCCTCGCCCGGATGACGGACCATCTCGCCGAATTCCTCGATCGTGCGGGCATGCAGCTCCGCGATTACCGGCACGAAGCGCTTGTTGAGGAAATCGGCTGCCGGATAGATGTGGCCGTAATTGTCGGTCTCGATCGCCTGGCCCTGGCCCGACAGCGTGACGGTGCGCCGTCCGTTCACCGTCGCGCCGGGCATGCCGATGATCTGCGGCGCGAAGAGTTGCGAGATGTCGACGCCCAACCCGGCACTGATCCGCGCCAGCTTGTCATAGGTCAGCGACATCCGGTCGTTCTCGATCTTCGACAGCGTGGAGACCGGCAAATCGGTGCGCTCGCTCACATCGGCCAGCGTCCAGCCGCGCTGCATGCGCAGCGCCCGCAGCGCCGCGCCGGGACGCGCGGCGTTGCGCACCGCATGGTCCTGTGCCGCGAGTTTCGGCCGGTTCTGTGCCATTCGACGAGTCTCCCTTAGTGCTCAGCTTATTTTTGTTCGCGCGACATGTCGATTTTATCATATCTGCAAAATGTTGCATTATTAGAAAAAATCGGAGAAACTTCTCCCATCGCGTAAATCCGGGGGGTTGGAATGAAGCGCATCATCACCACGTTGTTGCTGGGGACGGCGGCCGTTCCGGCGCTCTACGGGCAGGCCTCGGCCGCTGACAACCAGTCGATCGAGACGGTGATCGTCACCGCCGAAAAGCGTCCCGAGTCGCTCAAGGACGTCCCGATGGGCATCACGGCGATCGGCGGCGACGTGCTCGACAAGCTCGGCGCGCGCGATTTCGAGACTTATGTCGCTACCGTCCCGGGCCTGAATCTGATCGAAGCCTCGCCCAGCAAGCCGCAGCTCGTGCTGCGCGGCGTCAACGCCGGCGGCGACGGCGCGACCATCGGCACCTATGTCGACGAGACGCCTTACGGCTCGAGCAGCGCGCTGGTCAACGGTCTCAACATGGCGCCGAACATCGACACCTTCGACATGTCGCGGATCGAGGTGCTGCGTGGCCCGCAAGGCACGCTCTACGGCGCAAACACGCTCGGCGGCCTTCTGAAGTTCGTCACCAATGCGCCCGATACCTCCAGCCTCGAAGCGAAGGCCGAACTGGGCGGCACCGCCGTCGACAATGGCGGCGGCGGCTATTTCGTACGCGGCATGCTCAACGTGCCGCTGACGGACGACCTCGCCGTGCGCATCGTCGCCAACGACAGCTTCGATCCCGGCTATATCGACGATCCGGGCCGCGGCCTGAAGAATCTCAACGGCGTGCGCCGCAAGGGTGGCCGCGTGTCGGTGCTGTACCGCCCGGACGACAAGATCACCATCCGCCTTTCGGCGGTGAACCAGGCGCTCATCGCCGGCAACGACGCCAGCGTGGACATCCTCGATCCCGCCACGACCGGCGGCAAGATCGTCCCGCTCTACGGCGCTTACGAGCAGCAGCGCACGGCCAACGGTACCGATATCTCGCGCTACGCCGTCTACAACGCGACCGTCGACTGGGATCTGGACTTCGCGACGCTGACCTCGTCGACCAGCTACTCGTCCTTCCACAGCTATCAGCTGACGGACGGCACCGGTGCCCTCGGCGTCGATATCGATGCCTTCGCGCATCTGGGCAAGTTCACGCAGGAGCTGCGGCTCGCGTCGGATCCGAATGGCGGCCCGATCGACTGGCTGGCCGGCCTCTACTACACCAACGAGACCGGCGGCATCCTGCAGAACCTGGTGCTCGCGCCGCGCAATCCGCCGTTCATGGGTCTGAATCTTCTTCTGAATTCGGGATATTCGGAGGTCGCCGGCTTCGGCGATCTGACTTGGCATATCTCGCCCGACTTGGACGTCACGCTCGGCGGCCGCTATTCCGGCAACAGCCAGCACGCGGTTGAATCCGGCCTGGCGGCCGAGGTCGGCGCCTCGACCGGCGATGTCTTTACCTGGTCCGCCGCCGCCGACTACAAGGTCACGGACGCGATCAGCGCCTACGCCCGCGTCGCGAAGGGCTACCGTCCCGGCGGCCCTAACGTGCTGCCCATCGCCGGCGCCCCCGGCGCGCCGGCCTCCTACAGCGCTGACTCGCTGATCAACTACGAGACCGGCGTGAAGGGCGGCCTGTTCGACGGCACCGTGTCGTTCGACTTCGATGCCTTCTACATCGACTGGAGCGACATCCAGCTGCTCACCGTCATCGCGAGCACGGGCGTCGACATCAATGGCGGTGGCGCGCGCAGCATGGGCTTCGAGTGGGACACGAACTGGCGGCCGCTCGAGAATCTCTCGCTCGGCTTCAGCGGCGCCTATGTCGATGCGGCGCTGACGGCGGATACGCCGGCCCTGGTCGGCGGCCTCAAGGGCGATGCCTTGCCCTTCTCGCCGAAATGGAGCTTCACCTTCGACGGCGACTACCACATCCCGCTCGACGGCGACTTCAAGCCCTATATCGGCGGCCTGGTGCATTACATCGGCAGCCGCGCCTCCGATTTTCAGGCCGGCAGCAGCCAGGTCACGCTTCCGTCCTACACCGATCTCGAAGCGCGGGTCGGCATCGATTGGGACAATTGGGAAGCAGAGCTCTACGGCAAAAATCTGAGCGATGCGAAGGGCTACACCTACTACTCGTCCAGCGGCACCTCGCTCGCGTCGGGCAATGCGCCCTCGGTGTCGGTGATCACGCCGCGGACGTTCGGATTGGTCTTGCGCGTGAAGTTCTAAGGCGCAGCAGCGCGCTCCTCCCCTTGGGAGCGCGCCGTATTTTTTACGGGGCTTACCGTGCTCGCCTTGGATGTCCGTACCGAACGTTGGCCCTTCAAGGCGCCGTTCCACATCGCGGGCTATGTCATCACCGACGCCGAAGTCGTCCACGTCACGCTGACGCAAGACGGTGTGCGCGGCGACGGCGAGGCGAGCGGCGTGTTCTATCGCGGCGAAACGCCCGAGACGCTTGCCGCGCAGATCGAATCCGTGCGCCCGGCCATCGAGGCCGGCATCGCCCGCGACGCCCTGCGCGCGCTGTTGCCGGTGGGCGGCGCGCGCAACGCGCTCGATTGCGCGCTGTGGGATCTGGAGAGCAAACGGTGCGGCCGCACCGCCTGGGAGATGGCGGACATGTTCGCCGCCGACACCATCGCCACCACCCTCACCATCGGCGCCGACACGCCGGCCCGCATGGCCGAGGCCGCGGAACGTTACGGCGCCGCGCCGCGCCTGAAGGTCAAGCTGACGGGCGAGGGCGACGTCGACCGCCTCTCGGCCATCCGCAACGCGCGGCCCGAGGCGTGGATCAGCGTCGATGCCAACCAGGCCTTCACCCGCGCCGGCCTCGAAGAATTGCTACCGGTGCTGCAGGCGCTCGACATCGCGATGATCGAGCAGCCGCTGCCGGCCGGCCGCGACGCTGATCTCGACGGCCTGCACTCGCCGATCCCGCTGGCGGCGGACGAGAGCGTGCAGGGCCTCGCCGATGTCGCCGGCGCGCGCGGCCGCTTCGAATTCGTCAACATCAAGCTCGACAAATGCGGCGGCCTCACCGAGGCGCTGCTGATGGTCGACGCGATCCGCGCCGCCGGGATGCGGCCGATGGTCGGCTGCATGGCCGGCACCTCGCTCGCCATGATCCCCGGCGCGCTGCTCGGCCAGCGCTGCGATATCGTCGACATGGACGGAGCGATGTTCCTGGCGCGCGACAGCGAACCGCGCGTCACCTACCAGAATGGCGTCATTGTCCCGCCCAAAGAGGGCTGGGGTTGGCCAGGGGCGGGCGCAAAGCGCCGCGCCGCACTATAATAAAACAGCGAACGGAGACGCGAAGATGATCAGGAAGTTCCTCACGGCCGGTCTCGTGCTGACGGCGATCGCCGCATCCGCTGCCGCGTTCGCCGCGCCGCCCTCCACCGGGCCGGTGCCGTTCACGCCGAACGCCGGCAGCGTCGCGACCGAGATCGCGCCGCCCGCCGCCAAGCCCGGCGTCCACGACCTGACGGCGCAGGACCTGCATGCCTTCCTCGATGGCCTGATCCCCTATGCCATCCGCCGTGGCGACATCGCCGGCGCGACGTTCTCCGTGGTGAAGGATGGCAAGCTGCTGTTCGCGGATGGCTATGGCTATGCCGACCTGAAGAGCAGGAAGCCGGTTATCGCCGACACGACGCTGTTCCGTCTCGGCTCGACCTCCAAGCTCTTCACCTGGACCGCGGTGATGCAGCTCGTCGAGGAGGGCAAGCTCAACCTCGATGCCGATGTGAACACCTATCTCGACTTCAAGGTGCCGGAGAAGTTCGGCAAGCCGATCACGCTGCGCAACATCATGACGCACACCGCCGGTTATGAGGAGGTGGTGACCGACACGCTGATCGCCAAGCCGGAGCAGCTCTATCCGCTGCGCAAATACCTGCTCGATCACATGCCCAACCGCATCTTCCCGCCGGGCAAGGTCGTCGCCTATTCGAACTACGCCACCACCATGGCCGGCTACATCGTGCAGCGTGTATCGGGCGAGCCTTTCGAGGCCTATATCGAGAACCACATCTTCAAGCCGCTCGGCATGGCGCATTCGACCTTCCGCCAACCGCCGCCGCCGGCGCTCGCCGCCAGCGTCGCCACGGGCTATCGCACCGCGTCCGACGGCACGCCGATCCCGTTCGAGGTGGTCGAGCCCGCGCCCGCCGGCTCGCTGTCTTCGACCGCGACCGACATGGCGCATTTCATGCTCGCGCATCTGAATGGCGGCGCGATCGACGGCGCCCGCATCCTCAAGCCCGAAACGGTCGCGATGATGCATTCGCGCAATTACACGCTGGCGCCGCATCTGCTGAACGGCTTCGATCTCGGCTTCTATCAGGAGAACCGCAACGGCCATCAGGTGATCGGCCATGCCGGCGACCTGGAGGCGTTCCACACCGACCTGCACCTGATCACCGATGCCGGCGTGGGCATCTTCATGTCGTTCAACTGTCCCGGCAAGGACGGCGCGGTGCAGCCCATACGTACCGCGATCTTCCGTGCCTTCCTCGATCGCTATTTCCCCTACACGCCGCCGGCCGAGAAGACGGTCGCCAATCCGATGACCGACGCGGCGCGCGTCGCAGGCTCTTATGAAGCCAGCCGCCGCAAGGATTCGGTGCTGCGCCTGTTCTTCCAGCTCACCCAGGCGACCGTCACCGCGCTGCCCGACGGCACGATCATGGTGGACGAGTTCAAGGACGAGGCCGGCGCGCCGAAGAAATGGCGCGAGGTCGGGCCGCTCTATTATCAGGAGCTCAACGGCCAGGCCCATCTGGAATTCGTGCCCAACGCCGACGGCACGATCGACCACTTCGCGTCCGACGACTTCCTGCCCGTCGAACTGTTCCAGCGCGTGAACGGCCTCGATGCCCTTCCGATGCTCAAGACGCTCGGCTCGCTGACGCTGATCGTCTGCCTGCTCACCGTTGCGATCTGGTTCGGCGGCTGGATCGCCCGCCGCCGCTTCGGCCGCCCGCTGGCGCTGGAGCCGATGGCAGCGCGCCTGCGCACCGGTTCGCGCCTGGGCGCGGTGCTGGTGCTGCTGGTCACCTTCGGCTGGGGCGGTCTCATCACGGCGGTCACCGCGAACGAGTTCCTGCTGTTCGGCGGCGCGCTCGATCCCTGGATCGTGCTGCTCTACGTCATCGGCGTGCTGGCGATCTTCGGCTGCCTGGTGATGATCGCGAACGGCGTGCGCCGAGCGCTCGGCGGCCCCGGCGGCTGGCTGGTACGCGTCGGCGACCTCGTGCTGGCGCTCGCCGGTTTGTATGGGCTGTGGGCGATCTACGATTACGGTCTCGCCAACTTCACGCTCAACCTCTAGAGGCGGCCATGAGTCTGTTGCGCCTCACCGGCGCCCTGCTGACGGCATCGCTGTTTGCGATGCCGGCTGTGGCGGCGCCGCCGGCCGATCTCGACGCTTTCGTCGCGCGCGCGATGCAGACCTTCGGGCCGCCGGGCATGACCGTCGCCATCGTCGAGGACGGCAAACCCGTCCTGGCCAAAGGCTACGGCATCCGCAAGCTCGGCGATCCGGCGCCGGTCGACGCCCACACGATCTTCCCCATCGGCTCGGAGACCAAGGCGTTCACCGCCGCGGCGCTGGCCATCCTGGTCGACCGGGGCAAGCTCAAATGGGATGACCGTGTCGTCGACAAGCTGCCCGGCTTCGCGATGTACGATCCTTACGCCACCGAGCATATGACGGTGCGCGACCTTCTCACCCATCGCAGCGGCCTGGGGCTGGGCGAGGGCGATTTGATGATCGTGCCCGCGACGACGCGCAGTCGCGCCGACATCGTGCATGCGCTGCGCTACCTCAAGCCCGTCACCGGCTTCCGCGAGACCTTCGCCTACGACAACATCCTCTACATCGTCGCCGGGGCGCTGGTGGAGGCGGTGTCGGGAGAGACCTGGCAGCACTTCGTCCAGGCGCACATCCTGACGCCCGCCGGCATGACGGATTCGGCGACGAGTTACGATCCGAACGCCGCGAACGGCGTGGCGCTGCACGGCCGCACCGACGGCGCGATCCGCGGCCTCGGCCGCTTGCGCATCCTGCCGCGCGGGCTCGACGACAAGACGGCCGGCCCCGCCGGCGGCGTGAACGCCAGCGCCACCGACATGGCGACGTGGATGCAGCTCCAGCTTGCCGGCGGCCTCGCGCCCGACGGCACGCGCATCTTCAGCGCCACGCAGGGCAAGGAGATGTGGACACCCCTCGTCATGATCCCCGGCGATCCCGTCGCGCCCGCCTCGCCGGCGCAAGCGGCGTTGTCGCCCGCATTCCAGAGCTATGGCCTCGGCTGGTTCATCGAAGACTATCGCGGCCACACGGTGGTCGAGCACACCGGCGCCGTGCTCGGCGCGGTCGCGGCCCTCTATCTCATTCCCGAGAAGAAGGTCGGTATCGCGGTGATGATAAATTCCGAGGACGGCGCGGCGCGCCGTGCGGTCGCCTTCCATCTGCTCGATCATTATCTCGGCTTGCCCGACCAGCATTGGAACGCGACGCTGAAAGCGATGATCGATGCGATGAATGCCAAGGCCCAGAAAGCCCTGGCGGCGCCGGCGGCGCCATCCGCGCCGTCGGGCGCGCCGTCCTTGCCGCTGGCGGCCTATGCCGGCGTGTACCGCGATCCCTGGTACGGCACCGCGACGGTGTCGTCGCGCGGCGGCAAGCTGTGGCTCAGCTTCGACATGACGCCGGACATGCAGGGCCCGATGGTCCCGGCCGGCGGCAACACGTTCCAGGTCACCTGGACCGACCGTACGATCGAAGCCGCGGCGATCGAGTTCGTCGTCGACAAGGGCAGGATCGCATCGGTGAAGATGCGTCCGGTGTCGCCGCTGGCCGACTTCAGCTTCGACTACAAGGACCTCGCCTTCGTCCCGGCGCAGTAGCCATGAGCATGCGCCTGTTCCTGCACATCGAGAGCGTGCCCGGCGCGCTTGCCCGGGTGTTGGAGCCGCTCGCCGTATCCGGCTATGCGCCGCGCACCCTTTTCCTGCGCCCGGCGGCGCGCGGCGCGGCCTTTGTGATGGCGGAGTTCGAAGGCCCCGACACCGCGCGCGCCGCGCTGCTCACCGAACGGGTTCGCCAGATGCCGTGCGTGATGCGGGCGCGTTTAGCCGGAGCGCAATAGGGTGAAGCGTGCTTCAGCTTCACCCGTGAATTGCGCGACAATCAAAGAATCTATCCCGCGCTCGCCGCCGTGACGTTGTCGTCGCTGTTGCGGTCGATCCACTCGTTGTAGGGGTCGAGGCCCGCGAAGGCCGGCGCCTTGTCCACGACGAGATGGAAGGTCTGCGTTCCGCTGTGCACCGGCTGTGTCTGGAGGAACAGGACCTTCGAGGCATTGAAGCCTTTCTTGCCCGGCTCGACCAGGAACACGCCGACCGGCACGTCCTCGTTCATCGCGGTCTCGGTCTGATTGCCCTTGCCGTCCGCATAGTATTTGTGCGCGTCGACGGTGAGCGCCAGATCGTACTTGCCGTCACCCCGCTTGGTGTAATGCGCGGCCACGGCCTTCAGGTCGTACAACGTGATCTTCTCGAACAGGTCGGTGATGAGGGAATCGTATTTCGGCCCCGCCTCCTGGCGCAGGATCTTCACGAAGTCCTTCGACGCCGGATAGGGCGCGGGCTTGAACGCGTACTGCGCGAGCAGGCGGCGCAGGCTGCGGTCCACGACGTCCTCGCCGACCGCTTCCTTCAGGCGGTACATCACGACCGCGCCCTTGTTGTAGTGGATGTAGCCCTGGTTCTCGACCCGTTCGAGCGGCAGCTCCTCGATCTCCTCGCCGCCGCGCGCCCGCAGATATTGGTCGAGCTGGTACTTCAGGAACTTGCGCACATTGTCGGGGCCGTAGAGGTGCTCCATCACCAGCATCGCCGAGTATTGCGCGAAGGTCTCGTCCAGCATCGTATCGCCCTGCATGTCGGCGCCGATCACCTGATGCGCCCACCACTGATGGCCGAGCTCGTGCGCCGTCACATAGGTGACGAGGTCGATCTTCTCCGGATCGTTCTTGATCGCATCGAAGTTCTGGATGAAGCCGATGCCTTCCGAATAGGGCACGGTGTTGGCGAAGGACTGCGCGAAGGTCGCATAGGTGGGGAATTCCAGGATGCGCGCCTGGTGGAACTGGTACGGGCTGAACGCCTTGCTGTAGACGTCGAACGACACCTTCATCGCCCGGATCATGCGGTCGACGTCATAGGGATGATGCGGATCGTAATAGATCGCCAAGTCCACATTGTTCCACTTGTCATGCTTCACGGCATAGGCCGCCGACTGCATCGAGAAGAACGGCAGGATCGGCGAATCCGATTTGAAGCGCGCGGTGCGCCGCCCGTTTGCCACGCTCTCCGACACCTTGTAGCCGGGGGCGATCGGCGTCTGGTCGGCGACCGTCGAGACGGTGATGTCCGAGTTCACCCAGTCGGAATCGTGACGGATGAAGTTGTTGGCGCGCGCCGCATCGTCTTCCAGCTTGGCCGGGCGCAGCTCGGACGGCAGGCCATAACGGCGGCGAACCGTCGGATCGGTCAGCAGGCCGAAGGACTGATCCATGCCGATCCCCGGCGTGAGGTCGAAATTGTTCACGAAGGTGCCGTTGTCGACGATGTTCGTCGTGTTGCCGCTGTTGCGGAAGCCCTTCTGCTGCAGCACCGAGTGGAAGTGCAGCATGCGCACGTCGTCCGGCGCCATCGGCTTGTCGAAGGCATAGATGCGGTAGTGCAAGGCGCCGAAGTCCTTGGCGACATGCGCGCCGTCGACGTCGAGCGACGTCATCTCCAGCTCGCGCCCCCAGCGCACGTGCATCTGCGTCAACGGCTTGCCCGTGCGGTTGCAGATCGTGTAGGTGCCCGTCGTCTCCACCCGCGGATCGTGCGGATAGATCGCCACGTTCAGCGCGATGTCGGTGATGCGCGGCTGCGGCAGGTGCTGGAATTTCAGCAGTGTCTTCTCATAGTTTGCCTGGAACTGCTGATCGGTCTTGGTGGTCCGGTAATCGTTGAGGACGTTGGTGTTGTAGAAGATCCACGTCCCGCTCGCGCCCATCATGATGGCGGCGCAGACGAAGATCACGCCAGGCGTGCCCATCAGCCGGCGCGGCAGGCGCCGCAGGCGCGGCGACAGGCGCGTCTCGCTGCCGCGCCGCCACAGCGCGAAGGCCAGCACGCCCAGCATCACCGCGCAGCAGAACCAATAGAACACGAACCAGTCGCGTCCGATCCAGAACTTGCCCTGGGCGTTCATGTCGGAAAGCGGCACCGGCGTCGCGGTGCCGTAGAGATAAAGATGATGCTCGAAGCCCATCTGCCGGAAGGTCAGGGTGGCGACGAGGTAGAGCGCCATGATGCCCCAGCCGACATATTTGTGCGGGCTAAGCGCCTGCACGAAGATCGCCAGCACCGCGAGCAGGGTCACCTCCGCCGTTTCCGGCAGCACGTACCACATCAGATAGTGGCCGAGCTCGAACTGCGTGTAGCCCTTGGCGGCCTGGATCAGAACCGCCACGGCGACCGAGACGACGAGGGTCGAGAACAGCACCAGCACGATCGCCGCGATCTTCGGAAGCACGAAGATCCAGTCGGGCACCGGGGCGGCGTCGATCACCTCATGCGTGCGCCGGTCGCGCTCGCGCCAGACGAGCTCGCCCGCGTAGTAGATCGCCACGATCAGCGGGATGATCGAGAACGCGCCGAACAGCGTGTTGATCATGATCCGCGTCACCGGAAAGACGGTGAAGTCGATCTGTTGGTCGGCGTACCACAGCGCGCCGGCGGAATTGAGCACGCCCAGCGCCACGAGCACGAAGAAGGCCGGGCTGCGGAAAACCTGCGACATCTCCAGGCGGGTCCAGCGCACGAACTGCGCGCGTGTCGCGGCGCTGCCGAACTGCGGCGACGGCAACGGTCCTGTGACCGTGCGCGGCGCATCCGTTGCGTCCTTGGTCTTGCGCGCCGTCTTCATCGCGCGGTCCTGGAAGCGGTACAGGCCATAGGCCAGCGCCAGCATCACGAAGGCGAGGCCGAACCAGATGGCGCGGTTCTCGATGAGGATGCCGGCCAGCGGCGGCAGCATCGTGTTGCGGTCCGCCGCCGTCCAATACTTCGTCGCCTCGCCGATCGCGCCCAGGCCGAACGGTTCCAGCAGGCCGACGATGTGGTCGTATTGCGGCTGCGCGAACAGGCCCGTCAGCACGAAGTAGAAGATCAGGAATCCAACCACGCCGACATAGGTCGCCAGCATCGACCGCGTCGCGGTGGCGAGCGCGAAGAACGCCGCGCCCATCACGAACAGCGTCGGCATCGCGACCAGGAAATAGGCGTAGAGGTAATCGGCGATATGGAGCGGCCCCAGCTTCACCGGGTCGAGCCACGGCATGAAGGAACCGATCAGGATACCGAGCGGCACCGACGAGAACGCGAGCATCCCCGCGATGAACGCACCGGCGAACCGGCCGAAGAGGTAGTCGAATTTCGTCACCGGCGTGGCGCGGATGATCGGGCCGTAGCCGGTCTCGTCGTCGCGCACGACGACGTTGGAGACGAACGCCGTCAGCAGGAAGATCGCGAACACGCTCATCGTGCCCAGGATCTGGACGATGGCGAACGGCGCGTTCACATGCGTGTTGCCGCGCGAGCCGATCTGGATCTCGGGGATGACGGTCGCACCGAAACTCAGCAGGAAGAATATCCCGAAGGATACCCAGAAGACGGGCGAGGTGAGCTGATAGCGGAGCTCGAAACCGGCGATCTTGCGGAACATGGGTGCCTCAGGCCGCGCGGCGGTTGCGGTCGAGGGTCGAGAAGTAGACGTCCTCCAGCCCGGCATCGACCGGCGCGAAGCCGTCGCCGGGGTCGGTATCGGACACGATGTGGATCATCGTCTGCCCGCCCACCAGACGTGTCAGGATCACGGTGTATTTGGCGCGGGTGGCGTCGAGATCGGCCTTCGCCACGATCTTCTTCCACACCTTGCCCTTCAGCGCCGCGGTCAGCTCCGACGGCTTGCCGGTCGCCACGATCTTCCCGCTGGCGATGATCGCCATGCGCGAGCAGAGCTCGGACACGTCCTCCACGATATGGGTCGAAAGGATCACGACCACCGTCTCGCCGACCTCGGCCAACAGGTTGAGGAAGCGGTTGCGTTCTTCCGGATCGAGGCCCGCGGTCGGCTCGTCGACGATCAGCAGCGAGGGCTGCCCGATCAGCGCCTGGGCGATGCCGAAGCGCTGGCGCATGCCGCCGGAGAAACCGGCGATCGACTTCTTGCGCACGTTCCACAGATTGGTCTGGATCAGCCGCGCCTCGACCGCGGTGCGCCGCTCGCCGGCATTGGCAAAGCCCTTCAGCACGGCCATGTGGTCGAGCATGTCGTAGGCGGAGACGCGCGGATAGACGCCGAAATCCTGCGGCAGGTAGCCGAGCACGCGGCGCAGCTTCTCGGGCTCGGCGACGACGTCGATGTCGCCGAACTGGATGCTGCCGCTGGTCGGCGTCTGCAAGGTCGCGATGTCGCGCATCAGTGTCGACTTGCCGGCGCCGTTGGGGCCGAGCAGGCCGAACATGCCCTGGCCGATGTCGAGGGTCACGCCGTCCAGCGCCTTCATGCCGCCGGAATAGATGTGCGTCAGGTTCTTGATCGACAGCATGCGAGGTCCCCTCTGGCTCAAAAGCAAAGTGGGGGGCCGCCGCCGTTTCTGCAACCCCGATCCCGCTAGTGTGAAATGCATCTAGCGGCGACAACATCGCGAGAGGTCGCGGGTCGCTATCCGTCGTAAACGACGACGCACATTACATATGTGCGCCGTCGCCGGATGGGATTCGCACCTTGCGGTTAAGGCGTTGAAAAAATGTGCTTTCTTTCGCATTCGGGCGCCGCGCTCAGGGTCCGGCGCCGGCTCCTCGCCGTTCGGCGGCAGCGGCTCGGTGGCCTTCACGCGGTTGATGACCGACGCCGACCGCTATGCCATCGCCGCCTACCTGAAATCGCTCCCGCGGACCGCGTCGGCGGCACCAAGCCGCCCTCTCCGGACCAGATGACGGAGGGCGAGGGCATCTTCCAGACCAGCTGCGCGGTTTGCCATCGTCCGCAATGCCTGGGGCAATCGCGCGCCGGCCGTGACGGCCGCGCAAATCAAGGCCTTACGCCCGACCGTCGGCCATTGAACCTCACGTCCGCGGTTTGCTCTCGAGCATCTCGCGGATTTTCGTCGCCAGCAGGTCGGTGGTGAAGGGCTTGGTGATGATCTCCATGCCGCTTTCGAGGAAGGACTTGCCGGCCGCGTTCTCGGCATAGCCCGTCATGAACAGCACCTTCAGCGCCGGGCGCTTCACCCGTGCCGCGTCGGCAAGCTGGCGCCCGTTCAAGCCCGGAAGGCCGATGTCGCTCACCAAGAGGTCGATGCGTTGCGCGGATTCGAGGATGCGCAACGCCGCGGTGCCGTCGGCCGACTCGAGCACGCGATACCCCAGATCGGCCAGGACGTCGGCGATGAGGACGCGGACGACCGCCTCGTCCTCCACCACCAGGACGATCTCGTTGTTGCCCGTGTTGTCGTCCGGCGACGCGGCATCGTCGGCCGCCGGCTGTTCGGCATCGCCGCGAAAGCGCGGCAGGTAGATTTCGATCGTCGTTCCCTTCCCCATTTCGCTCGCGATCTCCACCGCGCCTTCGGATTGGCGGACGAAGCCGTAGATCATGGAAAGGCCGAGGCCCGTGCCCTGTCCGATGGGCTTGGTGGTGTAGAACGGATCGAAAGCCCGTGCCCGGACGTCCGGCGGCATCCCGACGCCCGTGTCCGAGACACGCAGGCGGACGAACTCGCCGGCCTTCAACTCCAGGCGGCGTGCCTCGGCTTCGTTCACCTCGACCTGCGCGGTCTCCACCGCCAGCGTTCCGCCGTCCGGCATCGCGTCGCGTGCGTTGATGGCGAGGTTCAACAGGGCGTTCTCGAGCTGGTTGGCGTCGCAGCGCACCAGCCAGATGTCGTGCAGCGCCGGGGTCTTCAGCGCGATGGTCTCGCCGATCGAGCGGCGCAGAAGCTCCTCGACCGTCGCGATCAATTGGTTGATGTCGACCGGCCTCGGATCGACGGGCTGGCGGCGCGAGAAGGCGAGAAGGCGATGGGTGAGGGCCGCGGCGCGGTTGGCGGCATCGACCGCGCCTTTCAGGAAGCGATCGACGTCGGCGATACGGCCCTCGGAAATGCGTTTCTGCACCCGGTCCAGCGAACCGATGATGCCTTGCAGAAGGTTGTTGAAGTCGTGCGCGATGCCGCCGGTGAGCTGGCCCACCGCTTCCATCTTCTGGCTCTGGCGCAGGGCTTCCTCCGCCTGCATGAGCTGCCCCGTCCGCTCCTGGACCCGTTGCTCCAGCGTGGCGTTCAGGTCGGCCAGCGCCTGGGCGGCCGTCTTTTGATCCTCGATATCGGTGTTGCTGCCGACCCAGCGGATGACCGCGCCGGCCGCGTTGCGCACGGGAAAGGCGCGGGCGATGTGCCAGCGATAGGCGCCGTCGGCGCGGCGCAGGCGGAATTGCGCCTCATAGGGCTCGCCGGTCGCGACCGCGGCGGTCCAGCGCGCGGTGGTGTCTTCGACATCTTCCGGGTGCAGGAAATTCGCCCAGGTCTCGGCGTCCAGTTTGCCCGGCGCCACGCCGCCATATTCGTAGACGCGGTCGTTGAACCAATCGAGCCGGCCGTCGGGTGGGGCGGTCCACACATGGTTGGGCGCGGCCTGCGCCATGGAGCGGAACTGCACCTCGCTGGCCCGCAGCTTTTCTTCCGCGCTGCGGCGCTCGTTCACGTCGCGCAGGATCGCGGTGATGAAGACGCGGCTGTCGCTCTGCCACCGCGACAGCGACACTTCGAGATGGCTCGGGGAGCCGTTCTTGCGGCGCGCGACGATCTCCGCGGGCTGGCGCGTGCCGTCGCCGCCGAGGACCGCCTGGCGCATCGCGCTCCATGCCGCGCGATCCTCGAAGAGCATCGCCGCCGGCTGCCCGATCAGCTCGTGCGCTTCATAGCCGAACTGCCTGGCCGCGGCCGGATTGACGAGCTGGATCGTATCGTCGGCATCGAGCGTCAGGATCACGTCCGGCGCGCTGTCGACCACCGCGTCGTAGCGTGCGTTCTGCCGATCGCGCAGGACATGCTCGCGCTCCACCGCGACGGTGACGTTCGCGACCTGGACGAGGCATTGCAGCTGTGCGCCCCGTCCGACCGCGCGCACTGCGATGTCGTGGATCAGGGGACGTCCGGCGCGGGTGCGAAGCGGCAAAAGATCGGGATGCAGCGAATGGGTCAAAAGCCGCGACGTGCCCGAGTCCATGACGGACCCGATGACGGCGAACAGACGGTCCAGCTTGGCCTCGGGAAACAGCCATTCGAGCGTCTCGCCGAGCGCCGCGTCCGCGTCGATCTTGCTGGCCGACGCCATCCAGGCATTCCATGCGACCACTTTGCGATCGCGACTCAGCAGAATCAGGCCCGTGTCGAGCGCGTCGAATATCCCGTCCGTCAGGATGTTCGGCCCGGCGTCAGGCATCTTGCGCGGGCGCAGCGCCCGTTGCCCTTTGGATGAACTCGCGCAGCAGGACCTTCAGCGCGGCGAGAGAGGGCATGTCCATCAGCAGCGCGATATAGCCCTGGATGTCGCGCTCATGGATCGAGAAGTTGATGTAGACGAACAGCACGACGTCGCCGGCATGCGGCGGCGGCTCCAAGTTGAACAGCGAATGGCTGTCGCCGCGCAGGATCTCGGGCAGCGATATCTTGAGCGTGCGCTGCAGGTTGTTCGCCATGGTGGCGAGACAGCCATTCAGGACGATGTTGCCGGTCTCGGCCAGCGCCTCCTGCTCCAGCTCGATGATGTCTTCCAGGCTGAGTTCGCTGCTGGTGACGGCGCGCACCAGCTCCAGGCTGCGGGTCTCGGGGAAGATCAGCAGCGCGCGGCCGGTGATGTCGCCTTCGAACACCTGGTGCACGGCGACCAGCTTGCTGATCTCGCTCTTGCCCAGGATCTCGATCGCCTTCATGCGCCCGATCAGCTCGACGCTCGGCACCGACAGGTGCACCTGCTGCTGGATCATCTCGCGCAGGCTGAACGCCGCGCGGCTGACGCCCAGATTGACGAGCTCGGTCAAGGCATCGAGCTCGAGCTCGTCGAGGTCGGACGCGGTCGCTTCCGTCATGCGCCCGCCGCCTTCAATTGCGCGACCGCGCCCGCGAGGAATTCCTGCAAGGCCGGTTCGGTGAGCGGTTTGACCAGGAAGGTCGCGCCGATCGCGCGGGCGCGGTCGA
This sequence comes from Rhizomicrobium sp., assembly GCA_035551495.1. Taxonomy (GTDB): domain Bacteria; phylum Pseudomonadota; class Alphaproteobacteria; order Micropepsales; family Micropepsaceae; genus Rhizomicrobium. The sequence continues at coordinate 72,330 of DASZMT010000114.1, forward strand.
CGACTTCCTGCTGATGGTTCGCCGAGATGACGGCCACCGGCATGTTCGGGACCATCGCGCGCAGCTCGGCCGCGAGGTCGAGGCCGTCGCGCCCCGGCATGTTGAAATCGAGCACCGCCACGTCGGGCTTGCTCTGCTTGAGGACGGCAATCGCCTCGTCGGCGTTCGCCGCCTCGACGCGCGTCCAGTCGGGATGCAAGGCGGCGAGCGCCTTGGCTACTGCCATCCGGGCGAGTTTGCTGTCGTCCACCACGAGGATTTTGTAGCCCATAGCTCCCGCCAAAGATTGAAACGCAGCCCGCCGCGATAGGTTCCCGGCCGCGCCGTAGCCGCTATCCCTTAGACCTACTGCAAGACGCCCGACAGATCGAGGATCAAAAGTACGCTGCCGTCGCCCAGCATGGTGGTGCCGGCGATGCCCGGCAGCCCGGCCAAAAGGCCGTCGGGCGCCTTCAGCATCACGTCCATGCGCTCGCCCAATCGGTCCACTTCCAGACCGCCGAGCTGGCCGCCGCTGAGCGTCACCACGACCGTGGCCTCGGCCGCCGGCGCGCCGCCGCCGCCGCGGCCCAGTGTCCGCCCCAGATCGACCAAAGGCACGGTGCGGTCGCGCAGGACGAAGGCATGCGCGCCGCCGACCGGATGGACCTGCCCCCGGGGAATGCGCACCGTCTCGACCACGGCATCGAGCGGGATGCCGAACATCTGGCCGCCGGCCTGGACGGTCATCACCCGCGTCATCATCACGCTGAACGGCAGGACGAAGCGCACGATGCTCCCGCTGCCGGGATCGGTACGCAATTGGACACCGCCGCCGACACGCTCGACGGCGGTGCGTACCGCGTCCATGCCGACGCCCCGCCCCGACAGGCCGGTGACCGCGCGCGCGGTCGAAAAACCCGGCGCGAAGATCAGCTCGACGGCTTCCGCGTCGCTCATCGCGGCAAGCGCGTCCGGCGCGACCAGGCGGCGCTCGGCCGCGGCGGCACGGACGCGATCCGCATCGATGCCGCGGCCGTCGTCCTCGACCTCGATCACGACATGCTCGCCCTCGCGGCAGGCGCGCAGATGGATGGCCGCGATCAGGCTCTTTCCGGCCGCCTCGCGCTCCGCCGCCGGTTCGATGCCGTGGTCCATCGCATTGCGCACGACATGCAGCAGCGGTTCGAACAGGATGTCGACGATCGCCTTGTCGGCCTCGGTGTCTTCCCCCTCGGTCTCCAGCCGCACGGGTTTTGCGAGGCTCTCCGACATCTCGCGCACGGGCCGCGAGAAGCGCTGGAACACCGTGCGCAGCGGCAGCACCCGCAGCCCCAGCACGGCGCGCTGCAGCGTCGCGATCAGGCGTTCGAGCCGGGCGTGCTCGTCTTGGATCGCGGCCGCGAGGCTGCTGTCGCTTTCGCGTGCGAGGCGCGCGATGTGACCGATGGCGTTCTTCGCCACGGTCAGCTCGCCGGTGAGATTGACCAGCGCGTTCACCCGCTCCGCGTCGACGCGCAAGGTGCGCGACAACGGTTCGCTGCGCAGCGGCGCGGCCTCCGTCGAGGCCTGCAGCACCTGCGTGATCGCGTCGATGAGCGTCGCGGCGCGGCCGCTTTTCAAGCTCTCGCCGGTCACACGCGCGATCTCGTCCGCGTCGTCGGTGCGGTTCAGATGGCGCAGCAGGTTGGCGGCCAGGCGGCCTGCCGCGCCGATCCGTCCGTCCCCGCCGGCTCCGAGAAACCCGATCTGCGCCTCCAGGATCGCGAGCGGCGATGCGGCCGGCGGTGTCGACGTTTCGGCCACTTCCGGCTTGGCGTCGCGCGCCGCCGTCTCCCCGGCAACGAGGCGCGCAACGAGGCGGTCGGCGGCGGCATCGGCGTTCTGCGGCAACGCGCCGGTGTCCTGGATGGTGTCCAGCCACTGCACCACGTTGTCGATGGCGGTCAGGCAGTCGCCGATCAGCGCGGCATCGACCGGCCGCCCGCCTGCGCGCACCGTGGCGAGAACGTCTTCCGCTGCGTGCATCGCGCGCGACATCGCCGCGAAGTCGACGATGCCCGCGCCGCCCTTCAGCGTGTGGAAGACGCGGAACGCGCCGTCGAGGCTCTCGCGGTCCGACGGCGCCGCTTCCAGGGCCAGCAGATCGTTGGTCGCCTGCTCGACCAGCTCGCGCGCCTCGACGAGGAATTGTTCGAGGAACTCGTTCATGCGGGCACCCCGCAGAACATCCTGGCGTATTGCAGCAGCGCGTCCCGGCTGAGCGGTTTGACCTGATAGAAATTCGCGCCGGCGGCTTGCGCCGCCGCCATGTCCTGTACGCCGGCTTCCGTGCTGACGACGAGCGCCGGGATCGACGCTATCGGCAACGCCTGGCCGCGCAGCGCCTTGAGGAACGTCATGCCGTCCATCTGCGGCATGTTCACGTCGACGATGAGCATGTCGACCGGCTCGACCAGCAGCTTCTCCAGCGCCTCCAGCCCGTTGAAGGCTTCGCGCACCTCGAAGCCGGCCGCTTCCAGCGTCTGGCGGTAATAGAGCCGTACCAGGCTTGCGTCGTCGACGATCAGGATCCTAGCCATGCGAACCACCCGGTGGCTTGCGATAGACGATGGCGTCCGCGAAGCGGCAGACCTCGAACAGCGGTGAGATGCGGCTCATCGATTCGGTATGCCCGAGGCAAATATAGCCGCCCGGCGCGAGATTCTCATAGAGGTTCTCCGCGGCCACCCGGCGCGAGGCGTCGTCGAAATAGATCAGCACGTTGCGGCAGAAGATGACGTCGAACAGCCCCTGCGGCCGCATCTGTTCGCGCTCCACCAGATTGGCGGACGTGAAGCGCACCGACTGGCGCAGATCGTCCAGGATCCGCCAACTGTCCGGCCCCTCGGCGGTGAAGTATTTCTCGATCAGCGCGGGCGTCAGGCGCATCAGGGCGCGTTTTCCGTAAAGGCCTTCCCGCGCCGCTTCGAGCACCTTGGTGTCGATGTCGGAGCCGACGATCTCGACGTCGTGCGCGTCGACCTGCGGCCAGTTCTCCAGGAGCCACAGGGCGATGGAATAAGGTTCCTCGCCCGTCGAGCAGGGCATCGACCAGATGCGCACCGCCTCGCCGCGCGGCTTGACCTTCAAGCGCTCGCGCAACAGATCGGACGTCAGGCAGGCGAGCTGATAGTCCTCGCGATAGAAATACGTCTCGTTGACCGTCAGCGCATTGATCAGCTTCTCGATCTCGCCGTCCAGATCGCCGCGCAGCCGCGCGAAATAGCTCGCGAAGGAGACCGCGCCCGTCTGCGCCATGCGCTCCACGACGCGCCGCTCGACGAAATAGCGCCGCGCCTCCGTGAAGGGCATGCCGGTTCGGCGGTAGAGGTACTCGCAAAGCCTGCGGTACTCGTCGATCCCGATCGGAGACGCCTCAGACACGGGAGGCCGCGCGGATACGCTCGGCGGCGGCCTTGATCGCGAAGCTCAGGAACGGATCGGCGGGAAACCGCGCGGCGCAGGCCGACAATGCCGGCAGCGCGCTCGCGTCGCCGATCTCGGTCAGGACTTCGACGGCCGCGGCGCAGACATTGGCCTGCGGCTCCGTCTCGATCAGCGCACACAGCAACCGCGGCGCCTCAAGCCCCGGCATGTCGCGCACCAGATCGCAGGCGAGCAGCCGCACATCGGCATCCGTGTCCCCGAGCAGGCGCGGCAGATGCTGCGCCGTCGCCTCCGGCATCGCGCGCAAGGCGTCGAGTGCGCCGGTGCGGATATCCGCGGCATCCGAGCCGATGTAGGGCAGCAGAACCGCCGCGGCCTCCGGCGTCGCGACGCGCGCCAGCGCGGTGAACAGCGCCTCGCGCACGCGCGGCTCGCTCTCGCATGCCAGCGCCTGCGCCAGTGCGGGAACATCGTGGCTGTCGCGCGCCGCCGACCAGCGTGCGTCCGCCGACGCGCCGGCAAGCTTCGCCTCGGTCGCGGCCGTTTGGGGCTTGTCGGATGTCTTGCGGATCAGGGGCATGGAGGCACCAGTCTCAACAGTTGTTCCGCGATGCGCGGCAAGGGCAGAACCCACCCCGCGCCGCCGGCCTTCACCAATTCGCCGGGCATTCCCCACACGACCGCCGTCTCTTCGGCTTCAGCGATCGTCCTTCCTCCCAACGCATGAAGGCGGCTCATGGCGTCAGCGCCGTCATTGCCCATGCCGGTCATCAGCACACCGATCAATTGCGACGGCGCAACGTGCTCCATCGCGGTGGTGACCAGACGGTGCGCGCTGGGATGCCAGGGGTAGCCGGGCTCGGCCGGCGCCGGCAGCGCGGCCAACGCGCCGGCGCGCCGGGCAATGATCACGTCGGTGTCGCCGCGACCGATATAGGCGCAGCCGGGTTCCAGCGCCGTCGGCTGCGCGACCTCCACGACGGCGATGGCGCAAAGGCTGTCGAGCCGCCGCGCCAAAGGGCCCGTGAAACTCGCCGGTATGTGCTGGGCAATCACGATGGGCCATGGAAAGGACGCCGGCAGCGGCGTCAGCAAGGCCTCCAAGGCCGGCGGCCCGCCGGTGGAGGTTCCGACCACGACCAGGCCTTCGCCGGCTGCGCGCGCGGTCTCTTTGCGGGGCCTGCGGACCGGCGCCGCGCCCATGCGATGCTGCACGCGCTCGCGCAGGCGCAAGGTTGCCTTGAGCTTGGCGCCCGCCGCCGCGCGTACCTTCGCGACGAGGGCCGGCGCGAACACTTCTATATGTAAAGAGACCGCGCCTTCCGGCTTGGGCACGAAATCGACGGCGCCCAGCCGCAACGCTTCCAGGGTCGTCTCGGCGCCCTCTCGTGTAAGAGAAGACACCATCACGACGGGGCAGGGCCGCTCGATCATGATGCGGTCGAGGCAGGCGAGTCCGTCCATCTGCGGCATGTGGATGTCGAGGGTGACGACGTCGGGCGCGAATCTGTGCAGCAGTTCCAGCCCTTCGAGCCCATTGCGCGCGAAGGCGACCTCGAAATCCGCGGCGCCCGCGAGCGCCTGACCGAGCAGCTTGCGCACCAGCGCGGAGTCGTCGATCACCAGGACCTTGATCACGATGCGGCTTGCGCCTTGCTCTTGAAGGCATCGAGCAGGCCGCGCTCGGCTCGCGTCAGAAGTTCCGCCGGATCGAGCACCAGCACGATGCGGCCCTCGCGTTCCAGGTTGACGACGCCGCGCACCAGCCGCGTGATGTCGCCGGTCAGATCGGGCGCCGGCTCCATGGCATCGGCGGTGGTGCGCAACACCTGCGATACGCTATCGACGATCAGCCCGGCACGATGACGCTCCGAACGCACCACGACCAGGCGGCGGCCGTCGGCATGCTCCGATTTGGGGCCCACGTCCAACTTCGGCAAGTCGAAGCGCTTGCGCTGATCCACCACCGGCAGCACGTCGCCGCGCAGGTTGACGACGCCCTCGAGGAATTTCGGCGTCTTGGGAACGCGCGTGATCTGGCCGGGCACGCGCGCCACTTCGTCGACCGCCTCGACCGGCAGCCCGAACTCGTCGTCGCCGAGCCGGAAGACGAGGAATTTGCGTTCCTCACCCGTGATGACGGCGTCTTGCGTCTTCACCGCACCACGCGCCGTGCCCAGCCGTTGCATGACGTCCTCCCGAAAGAGCTGCTCCGGCGCCAGGATCGAGACGAGCCTGCGCCCGTCTTCGCCGCGCCAGATCGCCTTGATGCGTGTCTCACCGCCGGTGCGTGCCGCGAGCACCGGCGGTACCGGATCGATTTCGTCCGGATCCGCCGAGACGATGGCGCGGGCGCGGTCGGCGACCAGGCCGACCAGCGTGCCGCCCACCGACGCCACCACGATCTTCTCGCGCGCATCCGATGCGGGTGCCGGCGCGAAACCCAGAAGTCCGCGCAACGACAACAAGGGCAGAAGCTGATCGCGAAACGCGATCATGCCGGCGACCGGCGCTTCGCTGCGCGGCAGCGCCGTGATGGCGTCGGGAACGGCGACGACCTCCTGCACCGCGGCGAGCGGCAGCGCGAATTCCTGCCCCGCGACCTCGAAGGAGATCAGCGTGTCGCGCACGACCTCCGCTTCGACCTGTTGCCGCGCTGCGACGGGCGTGGCCGCCGCCTGCCGCTGCCGCGCCTCGCGCTGCGCGAAGGCTTCGGCGAGCAGGCCCTGGAGGTCGAGGATCTTCGCCGCGCCATCGCCCTGCGGGAAGACGCCCGTCACGCGCTCGCCAGGCTCGGCGCTCAATTGCGCGGGGCGCGTCTCGATGCGCTCCGCATCGACCGTGACCAGCGCCTCGACGGCATCGACCGCGATGGCGACCGGCGCGCCGCCGTCCAGCACAATGGCGCGCGCGCCGCCTTCGTCCGCCAAACCGAGCAGCGCGCGCAGGCTCACCAGCGGCAGCACCGCGCCGCGCAGATTGGCCACGCCCAAGAGCGCCTTGGGCGCCTGCGGCACGCGCGCGACCGATGGCACGCGGATGATCTCCGCGACCTCTCCCGCCGGCAATGCATAGAGCCGCCCGCCCGTGCGGAAGGTCAGGAACCGGCTTTGGCTGGCGTCAGCGCTTGTCATTCTGCAGCTTCAAGGCATCGGCGAGCGAGGCAATCTCTTCGATCGCGGCGGCGAGGTCCTCGGCGCCCTGCGCCTGTTCGCTCGAAGCGCTGGCAGCCTGGGTGGAGGCGTTGCCGGCCTGTTCGGCGGCGGCCGCGATCTGGCGGGCGCCCGTCGCGGTCTGCGTCGCGCCGACCAGGAGGGCGTCGGCGCCGTCCAGGATCACGCGGTTGCCGCTCGCCAGCGCGGCGAGATCGATCGCCACCTTGTCCAGCGCGCCGAACACGGCGCGGTTGTTCTGCACCTCGACCTCGGAGTTCGCGACGATCTGCTCGAGGTCGCGCCGCAGGACCGCGATCTGGTCGAGGATGCCGCGCACCGTGTCCTTCGCGCGCTCGACATTTTGCGCCGCTTCGCGCGCCAGGCTGCGGATATCGTTCGACACCACCGCAAAACCGCGCCCCGCATCGCCCGCACGCGCCGCCTCGACGGCGCCGCTGACCGCCAGCATGTTGGTCTGCACCGCGATCAGCGCGATGGCATCGACGATCTTCTCGATCCGCCGTCCCACGGCCTCCAGCCGCACCATGGTCGCCACGCTGCCCTGCGTGTCCTTCAGCGCCGTGCCGACGCCGGCCATCAATTGCTCGACCGCCTTGCGGCTGTCTTTAAGCGCGCCGTCCATACTGCCCACGCGCCCGCTCGCCGCGCGCGCCGCGGCCTGCGCCAGCTTCGCGGTGTTCTCGATCTGCGCCAGTGCGGCGGACGTCTGATGCGTCGCGCTCGCCTGCTGCTGCGAACCGCGGTTGATCTGCTCGACCGCCGCCATGATCTGCGCCGCTGCGCTCGTCATCTCCTGCACCGTGGCCGAAAGCTCTTCCGCCGCGGCGCCGATCTCGTCCGCCGCCGAAACGTTCGCCGTGCCGCCGCGCAGCCGCTCCGCCAACGCCGCCAGCGCCTGCGCCGCGACCTGTCCTTGTTCCAGGGACTTGGCCTGCTGCTGGATCGCCGACTGCGCTTCACCCGCGCCGGCCGATTGCTCTTCGGCGGAGGTCGCGACCTGCTCAGCACCCTTCTGCGCCTCGTTCGCGGCACGCTCGGCTTCGATCGCGGAGTTCAGGATGGCTTCGCTGCCTTCGGCGATGCGCGCCATGTCTTCGCGGCGCGATTCGAGGGTCTCCACCACGGCGACGGCGGCCTGCGCCTCCGTCACGGAGATGTCCGCCGCCTTCTTCACCGCGGCGACGACGCCGCGCACCTCGGTCTGGATATCGCCGGCGAGGGTCTTCACTTCCAGCGCGCTCTTGTCGGAGGTCTCGGCCAGCGCGCGGACCTCGTCGGCGACGACCGCGAAACCGCGGCCATGGTCGCCGGCCCGCGCCGCCTCGATCGCCGCATTGAGGGCGAGCAGGTTGGTTTGGTCCGAGATGCGGCTGACCGTCAGCGTGATCTCCGCGATGTCGCCGGCGCGGCGCTCGAGTTCCGCGATGATCCCGACCGAAGCGCCCTGGCGCTGGGCGTTGCGTTCGATGGCGCGAACCGAGGTGCCGATCTGCCCGGCCGCCTCGGCCAGAAGCGACTGCGCGTTCTCGGTCCGGCGGCGCGAGGTCTCGGCCTCGGTGCGCGCAGTCCTCAGGTTCTCGAACACGCGCCCGATGGCGGCGAGTTGTTCCTGCGAGGCGCCCGCGGCCTCCTCGGCGCCGCTTGCGATCTGCTCCATCGCGCCGCGCAACTCTTGCGCTGCGGCCGACGCTTCGGCCAGGCCGCTCGCCAATTCCTCCGTCGCAGCCGCGACGCGCTCGACCAGCGTGTCCTTGCCGGCGCGCGCGGCGGGCTGCCGCCCGCTCGCGGCCGGCTTGGACGGCGCGGCAGGCCTGGCCGTCACGGCCGCCGCCTTGCTCTTGCCGGGCGTGATCTTCGAGGTCTTGACGAGTGCCATGAGAGTTCCAGCGCTTGAGACGGATTTGGCAAGCCTTGACCTTCGACCCTAAGACAATTTCGAAAAAGCCGCCAATCCGCGGATTATGCCCCGCCGATGACCGGCCGGATCGCGCATGCAAATGCGGCGCTCTTATCGGGCGCGCTTCATCGATACCGGTCTAGGACGCCGCTTGCGGCAGCATGATCGCGAGCAGATGCCGCACGCCTGCGGCCGGCGTGAGCTTTCCGGTCCGAACCTGCCGCTCGATCTGCGCGACGGTCTTGGCGGCATCCGGACGCCGCTTGACGATATCGAGCACGGCGTCGCTGAGGTCCGACCAGAGTGCCGCCTGCAATTGTGCCGCGCGCCGCTCCGCGCGCTCGCCGCTTTCCTCCAGACGGTCGCGATGGCGCTGGATCGCCTCGTAAGCCGCGTCCAATCCAGCACCGGTTATTCCGGACACCGTGAGCACTTCCGGCTGCCACGTCGCGGACAAGGGACGCAGAAACCGCAGGGCGGAACGGTAATCGGCTGCCGTCCGCTCCGCCACTTTCGACATTTCGCCGTCACTCTTCGTGACGAGGATCAGTTCCGCCAGCTCGACGATGCCTTTCTTGATGCCCTGAAGCTCGTCGCCGGCCGCGGGCTGCAGCAACAGGCAGAACAGATCGACCATGTCCGCGACCGCGGTCTCCGACTGGCCGACGCCGACGGTCTCGACCAGGATGAAGTCGAAGCCCGCCGCCTCGCACAGCGTGATCGCCTCGCGCGTGCGCCGCGCCACGCCGCCCAGCGTGCGGCCGGCGGGCGAGGGGCGGATGAACGCCGCCTCGGCGCGCGACAGCTCGCCCATGCGCGTCTTGTCGCCGAGGATCGATCCGCCGGTGAGCCGCGAGGAGGGATCGACGGCCAGCACGCCGACCTTGTGGCCCTTGCCGATCAGGAACAGGCCGAAGGCTTCGATGAAAGTCGATTTGCCGACGCCGGGCGACCCCGAAATTCCCATGCGGATGGACTTGCCCGCCGCGGGCAGCACGCGCTCGATCACCGTTTCGGCGTCGCGGCGATGGTCGGGCCGCGTGGATTCGACCAGCGTGATGGCGCGCGCCAACGCGGCCGTATCGCCGGCCAGAAGGCGCGCGACAAGGTCGTCGGCGTTGCGCACGCCTACGCCGCCATCTGCGAATAGCCGTATTTCTCGTTCAGGATGCGCAGGAGGTTGACCGCGGCTTCGCTGATCACCGTGCCCGGCGGATAGATCGCCGTGGCGCCGGCTTTATAGAGCGCCTCGTAATCCTGCGGCGGCACGACGCCGCCGACGACGATCAGCGTGTTGGCGGCGCCCAGCTTTTCGAGCGCGCTCTTCAACATCGGCACGAGCGTCAGATGCCCCGCCGCCAGCGAGCTGACACCGACGATGTGCGCGTCGTTCTCGACCGCCTGGCGGGCTGCCTCGTCCGGCGTCTGGAACAGCGGCCCGACGTCGACGTCGAAACCGAGATCGGCGAACGCCGTGGCGATGACCTTCTGGCCGCGGTCGTGTCCGTCCTGGCCCATCTTCACGACCATGATGCGCGGCCGGCGTCCGTCGTCTTCCGCGAACTTGTCGGTCATGGCCCGAACCTTGTCGACACTGCTCTTCATGCGTCCGACCTCATTCAGATAGACACCCGAGATGGTGCGGATCTCGGCGCGGTGGCGGCCGAAGACCTTCTCCAGCGCGTCCGAGATCTCGCCGACCGTCGCGCGCGCCCGCATCGCATTCACCGACAGCTCCAGGAGATTGCCGGTGTCGTTGGCCGCCGCATTGGTCAGCGCGTCCAGCGTTTCCCTGCAGCGAACCGGATCGCGCCCGGCGCGCAGCCGCTCCAGCTGTGCGATCTGCTGGGCGCGCACCATGGTGTTGTCGACCTTGAGGACGTCGATCGTCTCGGCTTCGTCGAGCCGGTATTTGTTGACGCCGACGACGGTCTGGCGTCCGGAATCGATGCGGGCCTGCGTGCGGGCCGCGGCCTCCTCGACGCGCATTTTCGGCATGCCGGTCTCGATGGCCTTCGCCATGCCGCCGGTGCGCTCGACTTCCTGGATATGCGACCAGGCCTTGGCGGCCAACTCGCGCGTCAGGCGCTCGACATAATAGCTGCCGCCCCACGGATCGATGACGCGCGTGGTGCCGCTTTCCTGCTGCAGGAACAGCTGGGTGTTGCGCGCGATGCGGGCGGAGAAATCCGTCGGCAGCGCCAGCGCCTCGTCCAGCGCGTTGGTGTGCAGCGACTGCGTGTGGCCCTGCGTCGACGCCATCGCCTCGATGCAGGTGCGGTTGACGTTGTTGAAGACGTCCTGCGCGGTCAGGCTCCAGCCCGAGGTCTGCGAATGGGTGCGCAGCGACAGCGACTTGTCGCTCTTCGGGTTGAACTCTTTTATGAGCTTCGCCCACAGCATGCGCCCGGCGCGCATCTTGGCGACTTCCATGAAGAAGTTCATGCCGATCGCCCAGAAGAACGACAGGCGCGGCGCGAACTGATCGATGGTCAATCCCGTCGCGAGACCCGCGCGCACATACTCCACGCCGTCGGCCAACGTGTAGGCGAGTTCCAGATCCGCCGTCGCACCCGCTTCCTGCAGGTGATAGCCGGAGATCGAGATCGAATTGAACTTCGGCATGTGCTGCGAGGTGTAGGAGAAGATGTCCGAGATGATCCGCATCGAAGGCGCCGGCGGATAGATATAGGTGTTGCGGACCATGAACTCTTTGAGGATGTCGTTCTGGATCGTGCCGCTCAGCTTGTCGGCGGACACGCCTTGCTCCTCGGCGGCGACGATATAACCGGCCAGCACCGGCAGCACCGCGCCGTTCATCGTCATCGACACCGACATCTGGTCGAGCGGAATGCCGTCGAACAACGTCTTCATGTCCAGGATGGAGTCGATGGCGACGCCCGCCATGCCGACATCGCCCGCGACGCGCGGATGGTCGCTGTCATAGCCGCGATGCGTGGCGAGATCGAACGCGACGGACAAGCCCTTCTGACCGGCCGCGAGATTGCGGCGATAGAAGGCGTTCGAGGCCTGCGCCGTCGAGAAGCCGGCATATTGCCGGATGGTCCACGGGCTCTCGACATACATCGTGGGATAGGGGCCGCGCACGAAGGGCGCGACGCCGGGCATGGTCCGCAAATGATCGAGGCCGTCGAGGTCGCGCGCCGAGAACAGCGGCGGGACGTCGATGCCCTCGGGCGTATGCCACGGATGCTCTTCCGGCGTGGTGCCCGTCTCGGCGGCAAAGCGTGCACGCCACTGTGCTTCCGACGCCGAAGATGTCTCGGCGCCCAGCGCGATCTTGGTGAAATCCGGTATCTTGGCGCTCACAGCGTCACTCCCAAGCGCACCAGGGTGGCTTTCAGAACCGCGACGACGTCCATGCCGATGGCGATGAATTCATCCACGCCCGCCGCCTCGTATTCTTCCTTGCGCGCGCCAGGATTGCCGGCCTGGAAGAGGTGCCGCGCACCGGCCGCTTTGAGCGCCGCGGCGAACGCGGCGGTGCCGGTCTCGTAGAGCGTATCGACGGCGCAAAGGACCGCCATCTGGGCGCCGCTGGCGCGAAACGCCGCCGCCGCGGCGGCGGGATCGAGAAACCCGTCATTGCCGACGGTCTGGATGCCGCCCGCCTCGAAGAGGTTCTTGGCGAAGGTCGCGCGCGCCGTGTGCTGCGCCACCGTGCCCATATTGGCGAGGAAGATCTTCGGCCATTCGCCGAACCTGGCCTTATGGCGATCCGCCGCGTCGCGCAGCGCTTCGAACTCTTCGTGCACGCGATGCGCGGGCAGCGGCGCGATCGTAACCGGCGCCCCCGAACGCAACCCGGCCGAAACGTCCGCCAGCGATCGGCCCGCTTCGACGGCCTTGATCGCGTCATCGAACGACGCGAGCGGCGTTGTGTTTGCAGGGACGGACGGCGCGCGCGGCGTCGCGGCGTCGCGGGGAACGGGCTTCTCGTCGATGTTCGGGAATTCGCTGGTGCCGGTCAGCGAATCCTTGCGGCGGGCGATATTCTTGCGCCGCTCCGCCCAGGCCGACGCGATCTCGGCGGCAAACGATCCGTCCAGCAGCACGGCCGCGATTCCGCCGCGCGCTTCGATGGCCTGGAATTGCGTCCAGGCGGCCTGTGCCAATTGCTCGGTAAGCGTCTCGACATACCAGGAGCCGCCCGCCGGATCTGTCACGCGCGCCACCGACGATTCTTCTTTCAAGAGGATTTGGGTGTTGCGCGCGATGCGGCGGCCGAAATCGTCCGGAATGCCCAGCGCCGCGTCGAACGGCAATATCGTCACGCTGTCCGCGCCGCCCGCGCCGGCCGCGAAGCCTGCGACGGTGGTGCGCAGCATGTTCACCCACGGATCGCGCTGGGACATGATGCGGCGCGCGGTCCGCGCGTGGAGCGTCATCGCGCGTGCCGCTTCCGACGCACCGCACGCCTCGGCAATGCGCGCCCACAGGCGCCGTGCCGCGCGCAGCTTGGCGATGGTGAGGAACTGGTCGCAGCCGACCGATACCGTGAACGACATTTGGCGCAGCGCGCTGTCGACATCCAGCCCGCCTGCCGTCAATGCCTTGAGATAGGCGACGCCGGTCGACATCGCGGCCGCGAGATCCTGCGTCTCCGTCGCGCCCGCCTCATAATAAGGTGAGCTGTCGATCCCGACCGCCGTGACGTTCGGATAATGCGCGCTTGTCCACACCGCGAGCTCCGCCAGGCGCGATAGCGCATGCGCGAGACTCTCCCGCAGCGTGCCGGTCGCGGCGAGCGTGCCGATCGGGTCCGCCTCGAATGCGCCGCGCGCCTTCTCCGCCGCCAGATCGCGCTGGCGCCAGAACGCGGCCAGCACCGCGGCCGCGGCGAACGCATTGCTGCCGGCCTCCAGCGACAGCGGCGCATACTCCGGCAGGACGTCCTTCAACACCCGGTCGAGATCGTCCAACGTATCGATGGCGATGCCGGGCTTCTCGGGCCGGTCGACGGACAGCTTGATGGCGGTGGCGCCGCGCATCAGGTCGGTCAGGATCGCCTTGTTGGCCTGTTCGGCGCCGCCGGCGCCATGCTCGGTCAGCACCGCCCAGCCGTCCGTGCCCGCACCGCTGGCGTGACCGCCGCGCGTGAAGGGCGACCGGCCGGGGAAGCCGGAAGGGTCGCCGGCGGCCGCCCAATCCTCCGCGGTATAAAGCGGTTGGACCGCGATGCCCTCATAGAGGCGCGTGACCAGCTTTTTCTCGAACGGAACGCCCTTCAACGCCTTGTCGACGATGGCGCGCCATTGCGCCATCGATGCGGGCGGAAAAGTCGCTGCGAAGGTCTCTTCGGTGTCGTTCATTTCGAACCAAGATTACAGCTTGTGGGCCGATATTCGCATATCGGGCTGCGGAACATCCCGCAAGCCTTGCCTGGGCGCGGTGTCTGCGATTTGCCCAGCAGAATTAACCTCTTAGCCTCCGTAGCGGCAACGTCCGGCCGGCTTATGCCGGATTTGATCCGTCATGCGGGGCGGTCGCGCCGTACGATCTCGCCGAACTCGAAGGCTGAAAACCCCTTGCGCGACGCGTCGATGGTGAGCGGCCGCGTCATCGGCGGAAAGGCGCGCGCGGCGCAGTTGGTCCGCTCGCACACCCGGCAGGTCACGCCGATGGGCGTCGCGGTCTCGGCGCCGGTGAGGTCCAGCCCGTCGGCATAGATCGTCTGTGCCGCATGCGAGATCTCGCAGCCCAGGCTGATCGCCAGCTTGCGCGTGTTCAGCGGATAACGCCCGCGCATCGCCTCGACCGTGCGCGATATGGTGAGATAACGCGTCCCATCCGGCAGCTCGACCGGCTGGACGATGGTCTCGCCCGGCGTGGCGAAGGCGTCGTGCACGCGCCAGCGCGGACAGGTCCCGCCGAAGCGCGCGAAGGCGAAGCCGCCGGCGGAGAACCGTTTGGAGATGTTGCCGGCATTGTCGAGACGCAGCAGGAAGAACGGCACGCCGCGCCGCTCGCTGCGCTGAAGCGTGGTCAGCCGGTGCGCCACCTGCTCGATGCTGGCGCCGAAACGGTTGGCGAGCACGTCGATGTCGTAACGCGTCGCGGTGGCCGCCTCGAGGAACCGCTCATAGGGCATCATCAGCGCGCCGGCGAAATGGTTGGCGAGGCCGATGCGGAACAGCCGGTTGGCGTCCTCGCCGCTCAGCTTGGCGTCGGCGACCAGCCGGTCGATCTCCTTGCCGTACGACAACAGCGCCACCTGCACCGCGACCTGGAAGGTGCGGCTCGGCACCGACAGCATCTCCGACAGGAACAGGCGGCGATTGTGGCGGTCGAAGCGGCGTTGCGCGTCGGGCATCGCGTGGATCGGCAGCACCGTGACGCGCACCTGATGCTGATCGCGCAGGTATTGCCGCAAGGCCGGGAAGAGGTCGTCGTTCTCCGCCAGCTCGGCGTGAAAGGTCTCGGCCTCGTCGTCGAGCGAGGCGATGTAGTTGTTGCGGGCGTGGAAATAGTCGCGCACCTCTTCGACCGGAAAGCGCTCGTCGCGCGACACCGGCTGGCGGTCGTCGCTGGCGGCGCTGTCGGGAAGCAACTGGCCCGCCGCGCTCGTCTTGCGATAGGCGCCATAGATCGACACCAGCGCCGCCGCGATATCGGGATAGCCGTTGACGATGTCGGCGATGGCGGCCGGCGGCGGCATCTTGCCGAAGGCCGGATCGGTCAGGATCTCCGTCAGCTCGGCGACGCGCCGCGTCTCGCGGTCGCCGCGCAGGTCGCGCAGATCGAGATCATAGGTCTCCGCCAGCTTGAGCACGAGCTGCGTGGTCAGCGGCCGCTGATTGCGCTCCACCAGGTTGAGATAGCTGCCCGAGATGCCGAGTTCGCGCGCCATCGTCGCCTGGTTCAGGCCGAGCGCGGTCCGCAGGTGCTTGACCCGCTGGCCGGCGAAGACCTTCCGCTCCGTCACGGAATTTACAGACTTTACCAAATCACCGCCGCCGCTGTGAAAGCCTTTACAAACTGACTTCTTTTGCTCGAAAGCATCATTGCTAGCGGCCCACTACTTTGTAAAGACTGTCAATGAACTCGAACGGGCTGGCGGCATGGCGGACGACATCGCGATCACGGGACAGCATGCGGAGCAGGGCGCCGTGCTCACGCCCGAGGCCCTCGACTTCCTGGCCGGCCTGCATCGCCGCTTCGACGCGCGCCGCCGCGATCTCATCGCCCGCCGCGCCGAGCGCCAGGCGCGCCTCGACGCCGGCGAAGAGACGCTCGATTTTCCCGCCGGCACCAAGGACGTGCGCGAAGCCGCGTGGACCGTCGCGCCGCCGCCGGCCGATCTCGCCGACCGCCGGGTCGAAATCACCGGCCCCGTCAGCGCCAAGATGATCATCAACGCGCTGAACTCGGGCGCGAATGCGTTCATGGCCGACTTCGAAGACGCGTCATCGCCGACCTGGGCGAACATGATCGAGGGTCAGGCCAACCTGATGCGCGCCGCGCGGCGCACGCTGGACTTCACCGACGAGAAGACCGGCAAGCGCTATGCGCTGGGCGCGCAGACCGCCGTGCTGCTTGTCCGCCCGCGCGGCTGGCACATGCGCGAGGCGCATCTGACCGTCGGCGGTGAAGAAATCTCCGCTTCGCTGTTCGATCTCGGCCTCTATGTCTTCCACAACGCCCGCGAGCTTCTGGCGCGCGGCAGCGGCCCTTACTTCTATCTGCCGAAGATGGAGAGCCGGCACGAGGCGGCGCTGTGGGACGACGTCTTCGTCCATATCGAGAAGACGCTCGACATTCCGCGCAGCGCGATCCGCGCCACGGTGCTGATCGAGACGCTGCCCGCCGCCTTCGAGATGGACGAGATCCTCCACGCGATGCGCGAGCACATCGTCGGCCTCAATTGCGGCCGCTGGGACTACATTTTCTCGATGATCAAGACGCTCGGCCGCCGTGCGGACTTCATCGTGCCGGATCGCGCGCAAGTGGGCATGACGGCGCCCGCGCTCGCCGCCTACAGCCAGTTGCTCATCAAGACCTGCCACCGCCGCGGCGCCCATGCGATGGGCGGCATGGCGGCGCAGATCCCGATCCGCGACGATGCGGCGGCCAACGACGCCGCCTTCGCGAAAGTCAAAGCCGACAAGGAGCGCGAGGCGCGCAACGGCCATGACGGCACCTGGGTCGCCCATCCCGGCCTGATCCCGATCGCGCGCGCCGCGTTCGACGAATTCATGCCGGCCGCCAACCAGGTTTCGCGCCGACGCGACGACGTGCACGTCACCGCCGCCGATCTGATCGAGCGCCCCGATGGCACGATCACCGAAGAGGGCCTGCGCGCCAATGTCCGCGTCGCGATCCAGTACATCGCGGCCTGGCTCGACGGCCTCGGCTGCGTGCCGCTCTACAATCTGATGGAAGACGCGGCGACGGCCGAGATCTCCCGCGCCCAGATCTGGCAGTGGCGCCAGCATCGCGTGCGTTTCGACACCGGCGAGACGCTGAGCGACGAATTCCTCACCCGTGTCGTCGACCAGGAAGTCTCCAAGCTCATTCCGGCCGGCGGCGCCGCAAACAGCCTTATCGAGGCCCGCGGCCTGTTCCTGACGCTGTGCCTGGCCGGCACGATCGAGCCGTTCCTCACCACACCCGCCTATCGCCGACTCCTCGAACGCGAAAACACCGGAGCCTGACATGTCCGCCGCACGCAAGACCTACCGCGATCTCACCGCCGATCTTCTCAAGCGTTATCCCTCCGGCACGGTGCCGGGCGGCGTCGGCGTGGACGACATCGTCCAGCTCAAGCTGCAGAATACCTTCGAGACGCATCTCGACGTCGCGCGTGCGATGGCGAAGGTGATGCGCGCCGACATGGCCGCCTATGACAAGGACACCTCCCAGTTCACGCAGTCGCTCGGCTGCTGGTCCGGCTTCCACGCGCAGCAGATGATCAAGTCGGTGAAGCGCCTGCGCGGCACGACCAAGGGCGCTTACGTCTATCTCTCCGGCTGGATGGTCGCCGGCCTGCGCAACACCTGGGGCCATCTGCCCGACCAGTCGATGCACGAGAAGACCGCCGTCGCCGATCTGATCGAGGAGATCTACGTCTCGCTGCGCCAGGCCGACGAAGTGGCGATGAACGACCTCTTCAAGACGCTGCGCGACGCGCGCGCCAAGGGCGACGACCTCGCCGAGGCCGCCGCCATCAAGGCGATCGACGCCTTCGAAACGCATGTCGTCCCGATCATCGCCGATATCGACGCCGGCTTCGGCAACGAGCACGCGACCTATCTGCTGGCCAAGGAGCTGATCAAGGCCGGCGCCTGCTGCCTCCAGATCGAGAACCAGGTCTCCGATGCCAAGCAGTGCGGCCATCAGGACGGCAAGGTCACCGTGCCGCGCGAGGACTTCATCGAGAAGCTGCGCGCCTGCCGCCTCGCCTTCGAGGAGCTGGGCGTGGAAGACGGCGTCATCGTGGCGCGCACCGACAGCCTGGGTGCGGGCCTGACGCAGAAGGTGCCGGTCAGCACCGCGCCCGACGATCACGCCGCCTCCTATATAAAGTGGCTCAAGACCGAGGAGATCACGGACGAGAACCCGCTGCGCGACGGCGAGCTGGCGCTGGTCCAGGGCGGCAGGTTCGTGCGCCCGGTGCGCATGCCCAACGGCCTGTTCGCGTTCAAGGACGGCACCGGCCGCGGCCGCGTCATCGAGGATTGCATCGCGTCCCTCAACGACGGCGGCGCCGATCTGCTCTGGATCGAGACCGACACGCCGAACGTCGACGAGATCGCCGCCATGGTGGCGGAAATCCGCAAGGCGGCGCCGCAGGCGAAGCTCGCCTACAACAACTCGCCGTCCTTCAACTGGACGCTCAACCTGCGCAAGCAGGTGCGCGAGCAGTGGGTGAAGGAAGACCGCATCAAGGCAGCCGACTATCCGGGCGACAATGCGCTGATGTCGGCGCAGTTCGACGAAACGGAGCTGGGCCTTGAGGCCGACGACCGGTTGAAGCGCTTCCAGGCCGACATCGCGGCGCGGGCCGGCGTGTTCCACAATCTCATCACGCTGCCGACCTTCCACCTCACGGCCAAGAGCGTCGACGAGCTGTCGCGCGGCTATTTCGGCGAGGATCGCATGAAGGCTTATGTCGTGTCGGTGCAGCGCGAGGAGATCCGCCGCGGCGTCTCCGCCGTGAAGCACCAGCACGAGGTCGGTTCCGATCTCGGCGACACCTTCAAGACGATGGTCAGCGGCGAGCGCGCGCTCAAGGCGGGCGGCCATGCCAACACCATGAACCAGTTCGCGGCCGGCTGATGGCGGACGGGCGCGTCCGGCGCGCCCGCTTGCCCGGCACGAGGAGACGCAAATGGAAGAGGCAGAGTTCAAACCGGCGCCGATGCCGAGCAAGACCGCCGCCGACCGCGCGGTCCACCGCATCGCGGAAGCCGCACACCGCCTCAACACCGCCATCGAGCAGGCCGTGCATGGCGGTATCTCGGTCGAGCTGGTGCGCATGTCGCGCTGCCACGACGGCTCCGGCGCGTGGGGCGATCAGATGGTGCCGATCGTCCGCGAAACGCAGAAGGCGTGACGCGCGTCAGCCCGGGCGGCACGGCGGTAGCCCCGGCGACGCCGCAACGCCGGTGCGCTAGGCTCGCGCATCCTTTGGAGCGCGAGCCGCCGCATGCCTGACGACGTGATCCGTGCAAAAACCTGCCCGCGCTGCGGCATCGCCTTCGGCTGCGGCCCGGGCACCGGCGCGCGCGGCGCGTCCTGTTGGTGCCAGGACCTCCCACCGGCGCTGCCGCTGGCCTCGGCTACCGGCTGCCTATGCCCGCGCTGTCTGGCGCAAGCCATCCAGCGCATGGCCGAAGCGCGCGGCGCTTGAGCGCTATCGGTGCTTACGGAAATGGCGGAGCCGGAGATTCGAATTCGGTATTTAAGTCCTTGCAAATAATACAACGCTCTGTGCGGCAGATTACTTGTGCCCCATACATGCCCCTAAGCCGACGGATGACGGGCAATCAGGTTTTGCCTGGATAGGTCTGTGACCGCAGCAGGTGCGCCAGATGTGCCGTATTACGCGCCAACATCGCGGTCGCGTCCTTTACTTCGCGCGGCGTCGCATCGAGATCGACATAGTTCGCATCCTTCATTGCCGCGCCGACCCAATAGGTCACGGCGTTGGCCGGAATCGTGAATCCCACGTCGTTCAGCGCCTGGAACAGCTCCGCCGAGACATGGTGCGCGCCGTCCTCGTTGCCGACCACGGCAATAGCGGCGACCTTGCCGTTGGAGGGCATGCGGCCTTTATCGTCCTTCTCGTCCAGGAACGCGTCCATCCGCTCGCAGACGCGCTTGGCGACGCTTGAAGGCTGTCCGAGCCAGATCGGCGTGCCGACGATGAGGATGTCCGACGCCATCAATGTCTTGCGCAGGTCCGGCCAGTCGTCGCCGGCGCCTTCGTCGGATTTGACGCCCGGCTTGATGTTGAGGTCCGCGATCCGGACGATCTCGCCTTCGCAATCGTGCCGTTCGAGTTCCGCCAGGATTTCGCCGAGCAGCCGGTCGGTCGAGGATTTTTCGCGAACCGTGGGCTTCAGGGTGCAGTTGAGGAGAAGGGCGCTTAGCGGCATGTCTTGCTCAACGGTCTTGCCGCACAGGCGTTCCGTCAACGGAAGCGGAAAAGATCGGCATCCTTGTCGGGCCGCCCACGCAGCAAAGTCGGCACGATCTCCGCTGCCATCTTGCTGTAGATCGTGCCGTTGCCGCCGAATCCCATCACCGCGATGCAGCGCGGCATGCCGGGAACGCGGTCGATGATCGGAAGCGCGTCGGCGCTCTCGCCAAAGGCACCCGCCCAGCTGTGGGATATCTTGACCGCCGCGCCCGGCAACAGCGCCTTTGTCTTGTGCAAGAGGTGCTTGCGCTTGACGGCCAGCGCGCGCGAGCGGCGCGACGGCGCGTCGAGGTCTTCATCCTCGCCGCCCACGATCAGCCGTCCGTCCGGCGTCGTGCGCATATAGAGATACGGCTTCGACGCCTCCCAGACGAGCGTCCCGTCGAGCCAGCTCGGATAGCGCGCCCGCGGCTTGGACGCGATGGCCCAGCTCGAGGTGATCTTGGTGCCGCTCTTCGGCATTCCTTTCAGCCGTTCATAGCCGGTGCACAGGATGCAATGCGCGGCTTCTATGAAATGCGCACCGGTATCCAGCATGACGCCATGATCGGTCGCATGGAGATCGGTGATCTCGACCGGCGAGTGAATCTCGACACCGCGCCGAGCTGCGATCCGCAGCAGTTCGGTCGCCAATGCGACAGGATCGGCGACGGCGGCACCAGGGCTGAAGATCGCGCCGGTGCGTTCGATGCCGAACACGTCGCGTAGCCGCTTGGCATCGAGAAATTCGCCGGGAAGTCCCGCGTTGTTGCGCGCCGCGCATTCCCGTTTCAGCGCCCGCGCGCCCATCTCGTCGCCCGCCAGGTACAGCGAGTCGCGCCGCGCGAAACCGCAATCGATGTGTTCCGCCCGCACCAGCTCAGCGAGCCCCTGCGTCGCATCCCACGACCGGCGCCAGGCGCGCGCTGCCTTTTTCGGACCGATCTGCTCGGCCAGCCTGATCAGCGGCGTGTCGATCTCGAATTGGAGCATCGCGGTGCTCGCCATTGTGCTGCCATGCGCAGGCGGCCGGCGATCCACCACCGCAACGCGCGGATAGCGGCCTGCCAGGCTATGCGCCAGCAGCGCGCCGCTGATGCCGGCGCCCACGATCAGCACGTCGACCTGCAGCGATGCCTTGAGCGCCTTCGTGGGCACCGCCACGCCATGCCACGGCGAATGTCCCGTGCGCAGGTCGCGAATGGCCGTGGCGGCGGTCGAGGTCATGGCGGCGTTGCGCAAGTTGCGTCCAGCAACGAGAGGAGGTGGAGCTTTGTTCCGGCTTGGACGGAGAGGAACCGCCGTGTCTCGGCGAAGTGGCACGGTCAAGTGCGATCTTTGGCGCCTCGTCCGCGATCGATGAGGTCGCGCAGGACCGGCTGCAATTGGCTTTCCGAGATGGGTTTGGCGAGCACAATGCAGTTGGAATAAGGCGCGGGCAGGTCGGCGGTCATGTATCCGCTGGCGAAGACGAAGGGGATTTCGTCCCGCAGCAGGACGTCGGCGACGGGCAGGCTGTTCTCACGCCCCAAGGAAATATCGAGCACCGCCGCGTCGGGCGGGTCGTTCGCGATGATGGCCAGCGCCTGCTCCACGCTCGGCACCGGACCCAACACCTCGCATCCCATGCCTTGCAGGATGTCCTCCAGGAATGCGGCGATCAGCCATTCGTCTTCCACGATCAGGACGCGCGGGCGACGGCCTTCAGTCATCGCCGTCCGGCTCGTCCATCGGGAAGCGCAATTCCAAGCTCAGCCCTTCGGACTTGAACTCGATTTGCGCGCTTCCGCGAAGCGCATAATTGGCTTCCTGGCGTATGAGCTTGACTCCGAACCCCTCGCTGCTTGGCTCAACTCTGGGGCCGCCCGTTTCGTTCCAGAAAAACGCCACCGAAGGCTTTTCGCCCGAATCTTCACGCCACGCGATCTCGACCCGGCCGTCCGGCGACGCGAGCGCGCCGTACTTGGCGGCATTGGTGGCCAATTCGTGCAATATCATACCGAGCGACAGCGCCTGGCGCGGCGGCAAGCGCACGTCTGTGGATTTCACTTCCACCCTTTCCATGCCGAACGGCTCCAGATGCCGGCGCGCCAATTCCTCGATGCTCGCCGCATGCCAGTTCTCGCGCGACAACAGCTCATAGGACCGCGCCATGCCCTGGATGCGCTCGACCAGCCGGGTCTTGAAGGCCACGCCGCTGGCGGCGTTGCGATACGTCTGTTCGGCAATGCCGATGACGATGGCCAGCATGTTCTTGACGCGATGGTTGAGCTCGGCGATCAGCCGGCGCTGGTGCTGTTCGGCCTGGGTCAGCGAGGTGACGTCGACGAAGGTGAGCACGACGCCTTCTATGACCGAATTTTGATCGCGATATGGCACCACGCGCAGCAGGAAATGCGTCGCGCCGCCGTCGGGCTCGATCGTCCGCTCGAGCGATTTGCCGCTGGAGAAGACGTCATGCACGTCGGACGTCAGCGTCGGCAGGCTGAAGCGGCTCGCGAGATCGGTCAATGGCCGCCCGCGGTCGCTCGGCAGGATGTTGAAGATCTGCGACACCGCCGGCGTGTAGCTGCGGATGACGAGCGCGCGGTCGAGGAACACGGTGGCGACGCGCGTGCTCTCGAACAGGTTCGTCAGATCGGTGTTGGAGCGGTCGAGCATCTCGACCTTGCCGTTCAGCTCGGCATTGACGGTGTGCAGCTCCTCGTTGACGGATTGCAGCTCCTCTTTCGAGGCTTCGAGCTCCTCATTGGTCGATTGCAGCTCCTCGTTCACCGAAACGAGCTCTTCGTTGGAGGACTTCAGCTCCTCGAGCGCGGTCTCGTATTCCTCGATCAGCGATTGCAGGCGCTCGCGGGTCTCGCGCAACTCGCGTTCGAGATGGACCGCGGCTTCGTCGGGCGCGGTGGCGCGCTGCACGGCTTCTTCGCGGCTGAGCAGCCGGCCGATATCGGCGAAGACGACCAGGAACAAACGTTCGTCGCCGCTGCTCTCGCCGATCGGCTCGATCGAGATATTGACGATTTGGACGCGGCCCTCTTCGGTCTCGACGCTGACGCCTTCGCGCACGACGCGCTGCTCGGTCTCGATCGCCTCGCGCATCACCGTGCGCAGGTCGAGCCTCAGGCCTATGCGCGCCATGGTGAGGATCTGCCGCGTCGGTGCGCCGGCCGTCGCTTCCAGATATTTTCCGGTGCGCGAGGAATAATAGACCACGTCGCCGTCGCGGTTCACCACGACATGGGCGGGCGTGAAACGCTCGAGGACCTGCGCTTCCACCGCGTGGCGCAAGGCGAGGCCGGCGAGGCCCTTGCTGCCACGGATATCGCGCGGCGCGAACGGCGCCGGGCGCAACCCGCTGACCACCAGCGGCACCCGCGCATGGCTGATCGCGTCCTCGCGGCTGCGGAAGATGCGGTGCTTCTTGTCGAGCGACACGAACAGGTCGTTGAACTGCGTCACGTTCTCCGACGTGCCCAGGAACAGATAGCCGCCCGGCTTGAGCGCGTAATGGAAGGTCGGGATCACCTGATTCTGGATCTCCGGCCCGAAATAGATGAGCAGGTTGCGGCAGGAGATCATGTCCAGGCGCGAGAATGGCGGATCGCGGATCACGCTGTGCGGCGAGAACACGCAAAGCTCGCGCACGTCCTTCGTCAGGATGTAACTGCCGTCCTCGGCGGTGAAGAACCGCTTGCGCCGCGCCGGCGACACGCTGTCCAGCAACGCTTCCGGATAGCGGCCGGCGCGCGCGACGGCCAGCGCCCGCTCGTCGATGTCGGTGGCGAAGATCTGTACGCGCGGCACCGCGGACAGCGTGTCCATATGCTCGCGCATCAGGATGGCGATGGAGAAGACTTCCTCGCCGGTGGCGCGGCCGGGCACCCAGATGCGCACGGTGTCGTCGGCGCCGCGCCCCACGAACAGCTTCGGGATGACGGTCTTTTCGAGGTTCTCGAAGGCGTCGGCGTCGCGGAAGAAGTTGGTGACGTTGATCAGCAGATCGCGGAACAGCGCACCGACTTCCTTGGGATCCTGACGCAGCCGTTCGACATAGGCCTCGAACGCGTCGAGGTGATTGACCTGCATGCGCCGCTGGACGCGGCGCAGGAACGTCTTTTCCTTGTAGCCGGAGAAATCGTGGCCGACCTGGTTGCGCAGGATGGAGCAGATATCGGCGCGGATCTCGCGCAACAGGCGCCGGCCGTCGTCGGCATCCGACTCTTCGAGCCGTTCCAGCATGCCGAAGCTGCGGGCGAATTCGGCAATGCGGCCGCCCATCGCCTGGACCGGCGTCGCGATGTCGATCATGCCGCTGGCGATCGCGCTCTCCGGCATGCCGGGATGTTGCGGCTCGGTGCCGTCGGCGGTCTGCGCCAGCGTGAAGCCGCCGCGCTCCTTGATCGCCTTGACGCCCAGCGTGCCGTCGCCATCGCCGCCCGACAAGATGACGCCGACGGCATATTCGCCGATGTCCTTGGCCAGTTGGCTCAGGAAGATGTCGACCGGTTTGCGCTCGCGCTTGAGGGAACTCGGCTTGCGCAGCGAAAGGGTACGGTTCTCGATGCCGAGAATGGCATCGGAGGGCAGGACGTAGACTTCGTTGGGTTCCGGAACCGTCCCATCGGCGGCATCGGACACCGGCAGCGGCGTGAATCGGGCAATGATTTCGGCCAAGACGCTGCGGCGTTCGGGGCTGAGATGGGTGACGATGACATAGGCGCACCCCGTATCCGCCGGCAGGCCCTTGAAAAAGTGCTCCAGCGCATCGATCCCGCCGGCCGATGCGCCGATCCCGACGATCGGAAAAGCGCGGGACATTTCGGCCACGGATACCCCCTGGTCGGGTGCCTGCCATGGGGCCCTGACGGACTCATTAAGCCCCCAGAACTTCATAAGTTGCAACGGCGGCGCGCTGAGCGAATTCCGGCACAAACAACCGATTGCGCCGTTTTCACCGGGCTGTCTTGAAAGGCCCTGCCATGCCCAGCACCAGCGGCGACCGTCCGCCGGCCGGACTTGATCCTCACGCGCCGCATGTTTCGCGCCACCCCGCGTCGTCCGTCGAGGCGCAGACGCAGCGGCCGCTGCGCGTGCTGCTGATCGCGGCGTCGCAGCGCCGTCTGCATTCCTGTCCCGGCATGGATTCGAAAGCGCGCTTTTTCGCGCAGCGCATGGCGGCGCGACTGCCTGCGGGCTGGCAGATCGACGTCGAGGACATCGGCAACGAGCACGGCAAGCCGCGCATCCAGCCCTGCAATGGCTGTGTCAGTTCGGCCGCGCCGCTCTGCGTCTGGCCGTGCAATTGCTACGGCCCCAAAAGCGAGACGCAGCCCGATCTGATGTGGGACCGCGATCTTTATGGACGCCTCGCGCGCGCCGATGCCTGGGCGTTCATCGGGCCGATGAACTGGTATGGGCCGACGACAGGCCTCAAGCTGATGTTCGACCGGCTCGTCTGCATGAGCGGTGGCAACCCGCGTCCCGACCTGATCGACAAGAAGGACACGCTGAAGGCCCAGGCGTTGGAGCGCTCGGCGCTATGGCGCGAATTGTCGAAGAACCATCTCGAGGGACGGACGGCCGCGTTCTTCTGCTACGGCGACGAGGGCGGTCCCGACATCGGAGCGGACGGCCGGCCCAAGCTGATCCGCGAAGCGCACAAGCCGTGGTTCGATCCCGAACAGGAGCCGTTCAAGGGCGAGAAGGCGCATTTGTCGTATCAGTCGCTGGTCTGGCAATGCCGCTACAGCGGCATCGAAGTGCCGGATGCGCTGTGGTCCTGCGCGACCATCGGCAACGGCGAGCTCTATGCGGACGATCAGGCTTCGGACTTGCCGAAGGCGCAGGAGGCGCTCGCGCGCTTCGACGACTGGGTCGCGGCGTTTGCATTGCATGTCGAAGCCAAGGGACCGATGCCGGACATCGCCGAAGACGAGCGCGCCGCGCAAACCACGACCAATACGGACAAACAGGTCGTCTGATCTAAGCCACGCGCCACGACGCTTCTAGCGGACCGTGCGTGCCATGGACCGGTCCGTTCGTGGCGGCTTCGCCTTGCGATGCGTCGGGCGGCTTCGTCGTAGCACGATCACGTCGCCGGCCTTGACGTGAAGCACGCGCCCCTTGGCGCCGCCGAACTGGACGCGCGCGTCGCCGCGCGCGATGCCAGAACTTCGTGCGTGCGGATTCTTTCCAGCCATGCGCCGCAAACACGTCCTCGAAAATCGTTGCCGGATCACGATCGGGATCGAGCTGCGCCGCAGGCCGGCAGTGGATCAGCGCGAAGCACGCATGCCATCAGCCGCCCGGCTTTTGCCCGTTCAGCGGCATCGGTTCGGTGTCGCTCCACGGCGTCGCGGTCACGGCGCGGCCTTGCGGCACCTGTTCGATATTCGGCGACTGGGGCGCGATCGAGGTCGTGGTGCCGAATTTGCCGTCGGGCTTTTCGCCGATGCTTTTGATGTAGGCGACGAGCTCCCAGATCGTGCGGTCGGGCAGCATGGCGCCGAACGCCGGCATGCCGGCCTGCCGCCCCTGCACGATCGTCATATAGATGTTGCCGGGAGAGGAGCGATAGATCCAGATATCGTCGCTCAGAGACGGCCCCATGCCGCCGCCCGCGTTCGCCGCATGGCAACCCGAGCAGTTGAAAGCGTCGAAATCCCGCATGCCGCGCTGCACCGCATCCGGATCGTTCGCCAGCGGATTTTGCAGATTGGGGTTGAGCCCCGCCGCATTGCCGCCGGGATAGATGCCTGTCACGGGAATGCGAAGGAGCGCCCCCGCGGGCACTGCGCCGCTATATCCATCGGCGATATTCTGCTGTTGCGCGGACGCCGGCGAGCCGGGCATGACGATGCGACACAGCGCGACTCCGATCACCGCGACTATGACGACCGCGATGCCGAGCGCGATCCAGCGCAGGCTAGTCATCGGCGCCTCCTTTCAAATCCACAAGCGGTACGCCGTAACCGGCGAGAATGTTCCGTATGGTGCTGCGCTCGCGCGCGATGACGCCGTCGAGCTTGGTGCGCAAGGCCACATCGCCCTTGCGCACGCCCATCGCGATGGCGAAGCGGAAGCTGAGCGGCGCGAAGCCATGTGTGCCGGTGATCGGCGTGACCGTCAGCGGCACCGGCGACACCTTGGCGAAATAGCCGCCCAGCGGTCCCCAGACCGCGGCGACATCGACCTGGCGGTGCTCGACGGCCTCGATCAGCCGCGCCGGCGGATTGGGCTTGGCATAGTCGCCGTAGATCATGAATCCGGAGACGTTGTCGACGATCCCCTCCTGCCCCAGCGCTGCCTCCGGCGGCGCCGGATCGTTGCCGATCAGGTGCACGCCGATCTTGAGCGTGTGAAGCCGGGGATCGGTCAGCGACGCGACACGCGCACGGCCTCGCCGCGCGACAAAGACATAGGTCGAGGCGTAGTAGGGCCGCGTCTGGTCGACCTCATCATAGCCCTCGGGCACGCCCATCACGACATCGCAGGCGTGCTTGTTCAACGTGCGCTTGACGAACGTCTCGTGCTGCGCGGCCCAAGTGTACGTCAGGGTCATCCCTAGATCGCGCGCCACAAGCTCTGCGATCTTGTTCTCAAAGCCTTGGCCGGCGCGGTTGGAGAAGGGCAGGTTGTTGGGATCCGAGCATACGCGCAGCGTGGCGCCGTGCGCAGCGATGGGCGCCGCCAGCAGAGCCAGCGCTGCAAGACTAATGCGCATTGCTGCCTCCGCCGGGAAGGGCGAATACCAGCAGCGTGCTGCCGCCGCTGGTCACACCGGGCAGATCGCCGACGGCACCCGCGAAGCCCAGCGCGCCGTTGCGCACGCGCGGATCGATCTCGGCATTGGCGATGGCGCCCGGCCAGCCGCCGACGCCGTCCAGGATCGCGATGTACTGCTTGCCGTCCGCGCCCTGATAGGTGATCGGCTGGCCGACGAAGCCGCTGGGCGAATGGAATTGATAGAGCAGCTTGCCGTTGCGGTCGTCGACCACCTTGAACCAGCGATCGAGCGTGCCATAGACCGCGATGTGCCCGGCCGTCGCCATCGTGCCGCTCCACACCGGGAATTTCTCGTGGATCGCCCAGACCTTGGTGCGCTTGGTCAGGTCCCACGCCGCGAACTCGCCGCGATAGCCGCCCGGCCCGCCATACATGTCGACCGTCGCGCCGACATAGGGCGTGCCCGCGATGTAGCCGACCTCGCTGGTCTTGTAGTCCATGCACAGATGCTGGTGCGGGATGTAGAGCAGATGCGTCAGCGGCGAGAACGCCGTCGGCTGCCAATCCTTGACGCCGGGCGAAGCAGGACAGATGCCGCTGATGTTCTTGCCGAGCAGCGGCTTCAGCGCGTCGTTCATCACCGGCCGTGCCGTCTTCAGATCGACGCCGAACATCGAGGTCTGGTTGTCGTATTTGTCGGCGGAATAGACCTGGCCGGTGGCGCGGTCGATCACATACATGAAGCCGTTGCGTCCCGGGTGCACCACGACGGGCCGCATCTTTCCGGCAATCGGAAGATCGAGCAGCAGGTTCTCGTTGATCTCGTCATAGTCGTAGAGATCGTGCGGATTGAGCTGCACCGCCCACACCGCCTCGCCGGTGTCTGCATCGCGCGCGAAGATCGTGCTGGTCCACAGATTGTCGCCCGGCCGCTGGTTGGAATTCCACGGCCCCGGATTGCCCGTGCCGTAGATCACCAGGTTCAGCTTCGGATCGTAGCTGATCCAACCCCACACCGGACCACCGCCGACCTGCCAGCGGCCCGGCGGCCAGGTCGCGATGCCCAGATCCTTGCCGATCAGCTTCTTGTAGAAGGGGTGGAATCGCGGCCCGATCAGCACATCCTTGTCCGCACCCACCGAATAGGCGCGCCAGGCGATCTTGCCGGTGTTCTCGTCCAGCGCGGTCAGCCAGCCGCGCACGCCCATCTCGCCGCCCGAATTGCCGACCAGAACTTTGCCCTTCACCACGATGGGCGCCATCGTGATCGTCATGCCCTGCGTGATCTCGCCCAGCTTGACGGCCCATAGCTCTTTGCCGGTCTTGGCATCGAGCGCGACGGTGTGGTCGTCCAGCGTGTTGAAGAACACCTTGCCGTTGTCATAGGCCTCGCCGCGATTGACGACGTCGCAGCACGCCACGCCCTGCGACGACGGATCGACACGCGGCGAGTATTTCCACTTCAAGTCGCCCGTTGCGGAGTTCAGCGCGAACACCTCGTTGGGATAGGCGCCGACGACGTACATGGTGTCGCCGATGACGATCGGCGCCGCCTCCTGGCCGTGGTTCGAGCCGACGGAGAACGTCCAGGCGACGCGCAGCTGGCTGGCATTGCCGGCATTGATCTGCGCCAGCTTCGAAAAGCGCGTATTGGCATAGTCTTTCGCCGGCATCACCCATTGCCGGTCGTCCTGCATCATGCTGCCGAGGTCCTCGGCCAGGGCCGCCGACAAAACGGCTGTCAGGGAAAACGCGGCGAGCGCAAAGCGGAATCTCATGGGGTCACCAGGGAGGAAGGATGTTCGCGCATCCATCGCGCGAAGAGGAATGTCGCGAAAGAGAAGAACACGATGTTCGCCGGCACCCACATCAGGAGGCCCGCCATCTGCTGGTCTTCCAGCGCCGTCAGCCCGAAGCGTGCGGCATTCTCGTTCGGCATGGTGCAGATCGCGCGCGGCGCGAAGATCATGATCACGCCCGGCAGGTCGGTCGCGATGGCCGCGGTCATGACATAGAGCGCCGCGGCGCCGTGGCTGGCTGTGGGCGCCAGCATCACGCTCCAGAACAGCGTGGCGGTGCCGAGGATCGTCGCCAGCTCGAACAGGCCCGTGATCGGCGCCCCCGCCGCCCACTGAAACGCCACCGGCCAATGCCAGAACAGGAAGGCCGGAACGAACAGACACCACGCCGTCAGCGGCGATACCGAACGCACCGGCCAAACCAACGCCAGCAACGGTGCCGTGACGCAGATCAGGATAAGATGCTGTGCCATATGCGCCGCGAACAACTGGCGCGCGGCATCGCTCAGCAGCAGCACGGCGGCAAGCGAGCCGGCCGCCGCGACGAGCAGAGAGACCGTCCTCATCCGCATGGCGGCACCGTGACGGAGGCAGTGGTCGCGAACAGGATGCCGATCAGGAAACAGCCGCTCGACAGCATCCCCCACACCGACAGGAAGCGGTTGCGCGCCTCGCCGATATGCGTCGAGGGCCGCGTCTCGTTGGCCTTCTCGTCGCTGACCGTCTGCCAGACGCGCCACGACACCGCGAAGCCCGCGACGGCGACCGCGATCGCCAAGACGTCGAAAATCGCGAGGGTCGCGAACAGGCCGGCGGACGCGCGCCATACGATGGGCGTGTCGCCCGGATAGCAGCGATAGGTCCACAGCCCATAGCCGAGCACCAGCTGCGCGAACCAGAACGCCGGCGCGCCCACGATCCCGAACCACAGCAGCCACAGGCTGCCGGCGCGGCGATGCGGGACGGGCGTCAGCACCTCGCTCATGCATGCAGCCCCAACAGCGGCGTGATGTAGAAGGTGAAGAACACCGCCAGCCACACCGCATCGACAAAGTGCCAGTACAGCGCGCCGATATGGATCGGTGCATAGCGGACACGGTTGAAATAGCCCATCGCCGACCAGGCCAGAACGGTCGTCAGCACGCCGACACCGACCACGACATGCATCATGTGAAAGCCGGTGATGACGAAGTAAAGCGACGAATACGCCGTCGACGACAGCGTGAACGGCTTTTCCGCCCACTCGAAAGCCTGGACGACCAGGAACACGATCCCCAACACCACCGCCGCCGCGAGACCCCAGATCAGCCGGCGGTTGTCGTCGTGCTGGATGTTGAACTGTGCCCATCCCACCGCGGCCGACGACAGCAGCAGGATGAAGGTGTTGGGCAGCGCGAGCGTCAGCGACGGAATCCCGCCTTGCGGAAACGTCCCGGCAGCATGCGGCTGCACCGCTAGATAATAATAGCTGAACAGCAGATAGCCGAAGAGAGCGGCTTCCGTGCAGACGATGAAGATCATCGCCCACCAGCCGCTGGCGCGTGTGTCGATGGCGCCGACCGGCAACGTCCCTTCGAGCGCGATACGGTCAGCCATTGGCGGGCTCCGCGGTTTCGCCCAGCGCGCGCTGCGGCCACAGCCAGCCGATTGTCGTTGCCGCGGCCCCGATCACCGCCAGCGCGACCAGCCACCACGCCGTCAACAGCAGGCCGATGAACACCAGCGTCAGCGCGACGGCGAAGATCAGCGGCGCATAGGAATCGCCCGGCATTTTCAGAATAATGTCCGGCTGCGCATCCAGGGGATCGGTGCCGATCGCCTCGCGGCCATGCTCGAGCACCAGTCCCGCATGCGGATGGCTCTTGGCTTCCTCGGGCCGGCTATCCAAACGGTCCTCCCAGAGCGGATGACGGCTCTGGACCGTCGGGATGACCACGAAGTTGTAGGGCGGCGGCGGTGATGCCGTCGCCCATTCCAGCGTCGGCGCGTCCCACGGATTGTCGCCCGCCACGCGGCCGCGCTTCAGCGATACCAGCACGTTCCAGATCAGGATCAAAACACCGATGCCGAAGACGAACGAGCCGATGGTGGTGATCATGTTCAGCCAATCCCACCCCATCCCGTCGGCGTAGGTGTAGACGCGCCTGGGCATGCCGAGCAGGCCGGAGATGTGCATCGGGAAGAAGCCGAGATTGAAGCCGATGAACATCGTCCAGAAATTCCATCGTCCCAACCGCTCGTCGAGCATCCGGCCGGTGAACTTCGGGAACCAGAAATAGATTGCGCCCGCGACGGGAAAGACGTTGATGCCGATCAGCACGTAATGGATGTGCGCGACGACGAAGTATGTGTCGGTGAGCTGCCAATCGACCGGCACCGATCCGGTCATGTAGCCGCTGACGCCGCCGATTGTGAACAGAATGATGAAGGACGAGAAGAACAGGAACGGCGTGGTGAACACCGGCCGCCCGGTCCAGATCGTCGCCAGCCAGGCGAACACGCCGACCGCGCTCGGCACCGCGATGATGATCGAGGCGGCGCTGAAGAACGACAGCGAGATGTTCGGCAGTCCCGTCGCGAACATGTGGTGCACCCACACGCCGAAGCCCAGCACCATGGTCGCGACGGTCGCCAGCGCCACGGCGGTGTAGCCGACCAGGGGGCGGCGGCAGAACACCGGCAACCCGTCGGACACCATGCCCATCGCCGGCAGCACGATGGCGTAGACCCAGGGATGGCCGAACATCCAGAACAGGTGCTGCCACAGCATCGCCGATCCGCCGCCGCCCGCCGTGTCGAAGAAATGCGTCCCGACATTGCGGTCCATCCACAAGAGGAAGAACGCCAGGCTCACCGCCGGGATCGCGAACACGTTCGCCATCGACGCGGTCAGCGTCCCCCAGATCAGGATCGGCACGCGGTTGATCGACATGCCCGGCGCCCGCATCCGCATGAATGTGACGACGAAGTTGATCGATCCGACCGTGGTCGAGATCCCGAGCAGGATCATGCCCAGCGCATAGAAATCGATGTTCGGCCCGCCATTATAGGCGCGCGCTGCATAGGGCACGTAGTTGAACCAGCCGTCATTCGGCCCGAACCCCATCGCGAACGCCGCGTAGAGGAAAATCCCGGCGAAGAGATAAACCCAATAGGACAGCGCATTCAGCCGCGGCAGCGCCATGTCGCGTGCGCCCAACAGAAGCGGCCACAGATAGTTGCTGAACCCCGACAGTACCGGCCCGGCATAGAGGAAGATCATCGTCATGCCGTGCATGGTGAAGAGCTGGTTGTACTGCTCCGGGTTCAGCAGGTGCTGGTTCGACCACGACAGTTGCAGCCGGAAGATCAGCGCCTCGACGCCACCCAGGATCAGGAACGCGAACGCCGTGACGATGTAGCGAAGCCCGATCTCCTTGTGATCGACGGTCGATAGCCAGCCGCCGAGGCCCGGCGCGGTTTCCCAGATCTTGTGCAGCCGCGCCGCCAGCGCCGCGTCT
Organism: Rhizomicrobium sp.; assembly: GCA_035551495.1. Lineage (GTDB taxonomy): Bacteria > Pseudomonadota > Alphaproteobacteria > Micropepsales > Micropepsaceae > Rhizomicrobium. The sequence continues at coordinate 105,482 of DASZMT010000114.1, forward strand.
TCGGTGCCCACGCTTGGCGAACGGGTGTAATCGCTCACCGTCATCGCAGCGTCTCCATATAGGCGACGATCTGGCCGCGTTGTTCGGGCGACAGTTCGGGCCTCTGCATCAGATTGCCGGGCTTGAGGCCTTGCGGATCGTCGATCCAGGCGGCGAGGTTCTGCGGCGTGTTGGCGATGATCCCCGCGCCGATGGTCTGTCGCGTGGCGAAGTGGCTGAGATCGGGCCCCAGCACGCCCGCCGCGCCGCTGCCGCGCACGGCATGACAGCTGCCGCACTTGTCGCCGAAATAGGCCGCACCCGATGCGAGGATGCCGCCGGCCGGCGTCGCATCGAGCGCCATCTGGTGTGCGCGCCACGCTTCGAAGGCGCCAGGCGCCTCCGCGACGACGACGAACGCCATCTTCGCGTGCTCGAGGCCACAGTACTCGCTGCACTGGCCGCGATAGATGCCGGGCTTGTCGGCCTCCAGCCACAGCTCGTTGGTCTGGCCGGGAATCATGTCGGTCTTCCCCGCCAGCGCCGGCACCCAGAACGAATGGATCACGTCGCCGCCGATCAGCTTGAACAACACCGGCATGCCGGTCGGGATATGGATCTCGTTCGCGGTCGTGAAGACGCGCCGCGCATCGGGATCCAGATACCGCACCTGCCACCACCATTGATGCGCCGTGACCTCGATGGTCAGCCCGGGCGCAGAGGGCGGCTTGGCGATCTCAGCCAGCACTTGGACGGTCCACACGACGGTGGCGAACAACGCGAGTGTCGAAACCGCGACCCCGATCCAAAGAAAATTCGTGCCGCCCGTATCGGGGCCGACGTCCATGCGCCCCGCGCGCGCGATACCCGGCCGCCGCCAGATCGCGAACGCCAGCAGTACTGCGATGACCACCATCACCACGACCGACACCGCGATCACGCCCCAGGTGAGCGGCAGCGTCGCGCTCGCCTTCATACCGCTGCCGCCGGCCACATAGTTCAAGGGAGATTGTGCCCGGGAACTCGTCGCCCAGAGGATGACGGACGCTGCAATAATCGATGCGCGAAGTTCCACGTGGTGCCCACCCGCGGCGGAAGCCGTGGATTTTCAACGCGCGGTTCCCCAAAATCGATCCGTGACCCCGCCGCGCAAAGCGCCCGCCTTGCGCAAACGTAATGATCGCCGCCGCGCGGAACTGCCGCCCGCGCCGTCTCGTTTCGCAAGCACGGCAACGCGCGGGAGATTGAGATGGCGAAGACGGTCGGCGACTTCCTGTTCGAGCGCCTCAAGCAATGGAAGGTCCGCCGCTTGTTCGGCTATCCGGGCGACGGCATCAACGGCATCGTCACGGCGCTCGGCCGCGTCGACGACATCGAATTCGTCCAGGTGCGCCACGAGGAAGAGGCCGCCTTCATGGCCTCGGGCCACGCCAAGCTGACCGGCGAGGTCGGCGTGTGCCTCGCGACCTCCGGCCCCGGTGCGATCCATCTGTTGAACGGCCTCTACGACGCCAAGCTCGACCACCAGCCCGTCGTCGCGCTGGTCGGCCAGCAGGCGCGCGCCTCGCTCGGCGGCCATTTCCAGCAAGAGGTCGATCTGCTGTCGCTGTTCAAGGACGTCGCGTCCGACTTCGTACAGGTTTGCAGCACGCCGGAGCAGGCCCGCCATCTGATCGACCGTGCCTTCCGCATCGCCAAAGCGCAGCGCACCGTCACCGCGATCATCTTCCCCAACGACGTGCAGGAAGCCCCCGCCGCCGCGCCGCGGCATGCCCACGGCACCATCCACACCGGTGTCGATTTCGCACCGCCGGTGATCGTGCCGGCCGACACCGACCTCGAACGCGCGGCTGAGATCCTGAACAAAGGCGAGCGCGTCGCGATGCTGATCGGGCGCGGCGCGACGGATGCCGAGAACGAAGTGATCTCCATCGCCGACGTGCTGCAAGCCGGCATTGCCAAAGCGCTGCTCGGCAAGGCGGTGTTGCCCGACGATCTGCCGTTCGCCACCGGCCAGATCGGCCTGCTCGGCACCAAGGCGTCCTATGAGCTGATGCGCGATTGCGACACGCTGTTGATGATCGGCTCGACCTTTCCTTATGGCGAGTTCCTGCCGAAGGAAGGCCAAGCCAAGGCGGTGCAGATCGACATCGACCCCACCATGCTGTCGCTGCGCTATCCGATGGACGTTGCGCTGCAGGGCGACGCCGCGCCGACGCTGCGCGCGCTGCTGCCGCTGCTCAAACCCAAGCCGCGCGGCAAGTGGCGCGAGACGGTGGAGAAGAACGCCGCCGCGAACTGGGACGACGAGGGCAAGAAAGCCCATCTCACCGCCACCGAGCTCAACCCCGAGCTGTTCTTCTGGGAGTTCACCAGGCACCTGCCGGACCGCGCGATGATCGCCGCCGACACCGGCATGTCGACCACCTTCTTCGCCCGCGCCGTGAAGCTGCGCCGCGACATGAAGCTCGCGATCTCCGGCACGCTGGCGACGATGGGGCCCGCGATCTCGTTTGCCGCGGCCGGCAAGTTCGCCTTCCCCGACCGGCCGGCGTTCGCCTTCGTCGGCGACGGCGCGATGCAGATGCTCGGCCTCAATGCCATGGTCACGGTCGCGAAATACTGGAAGCGATGGTCCGATCCGCGCTTCGTCGTGGCGGTGCTCAACAACCGCGACCTCAACATGGTGACATGGGAATTGCGCGCCCTCGGCGGCGCGCCCAAGGTCGCAAAGACACAGGACCTGCCCGATCTCGACTATGCCGCCTACGCCCGCATGCTCGGCCTGACCGGCCTGTCGGTCGACAAGCCGCAGGACGTCGATCGTGTCTGGAGCGAAGCGCTGGCTGCCGACCGTCCCGTCATCATCGACGTCAAGGCCGATCCAAATGTCGTGGCGCTGCCGCCGCACGCGAGCTTCGAGCAGACCAAGAACTTCTTCCTCGCCATGGCGCGCGGCGACGAAGATCGCGAAAAGGTGCTGGCGCAGCTCTACAAGCAACTGGCCGCCGCTTGATCGTCCGCCTCACACTCGCCTGCCTGTTGCTGCTCACCGGCGTCGCCGCGGCGCAGACACCTGTAGACCGCGGCCGTTACCTTGCCGTGCTCGGCGATTGCACCAGCTGTCACAACGCCCCGCATGGCGCGCCTTACGCCGGTGGCCAGCCGCTCTCCGCGGTGTTCGGCCTGGTGTATTCCTCGAACATCACGCCGGACGGGGAGACCGGCATCGGCAAGTGGTCGGCGGACGATTTCTACGACGCGCTGCATGATGGCGTGCGGCCGGACGGCGGCCATCTCTATCCCGCCTTTCCCTATGCCTATTTCAGCCATATGAGCCGCGCCGACAGCGACGCGCTATACGCCTATCTGCGGACGCTGAAGCCGGTGCGCTATCGCCCGCCGCCCAACGCGATGATGTTCCCGTTCAGCATCCGCGCCACCGTGTGGTTCTGGAACGCGATGTTCCTGCGCACCGGGCCGTTGCCGCAAGGCCATGACGCGCAGTGGAACCGCGGCAACTTCCTCGTCAATGGTCCGGGTCATTGCGCCGAATGCCATACGCCGAAGAACCTTTTGTTCGGCGACCGCAACAGCCGCGCCCTCACCGGCGCGACGATGGACAATTGGTTCGCCGCCAATCTCACCGCCGCCAAGCCCGATGGTCTGGGTGTCTGGACGGTGGGCGAGATCGCGGACTATCTCAAGACCGGCGCCGGTCCCCATGCCACGGCGGTGGGCCCGATGCAGGATGTGATCACCCACTCGACGGCGCTTATGACCGGCGCCGACCGCGCTGCCATCGCGGCTTATCTGAAATCGCTGCCGGCCGACAAGCCGGTCGCCGCCGGATCGCCGCCGGCAGAGCAGATGACGGCCGGCGAAGGCATCTTCTTCACCCGCTGCGAGGTCTGTCACCGCATCGGCGGTCCATCCGGCGGCTTTCCGCAGCTGCCCGGCAACACGCTGGTGCAAGGCCGTAGTCCCAACACCGTGCTGCGGGTGATTCTGGGCGGCTCGCAGGCCATCGGCCTCAAGAACGGCAAGATGCCCTATTCGATGCCCGCCTTCGCGACGCTCAGCGACGACGAGATCGCCGACGTCGCCACGTATATCCGCAACGCCTGGGGCAACCGCGCACCGGCTGTTGCAGCGGCCGAGGTCAAGGCGCTGCGTCACACGGTCGGACATTGATTAGAGAATGTCTTCGATCCGTACCGGCATGTGCCGCACACGCTTGCCGGTGGCGTGGAACACGGCGTTCACCACCGCGGCGTTCATCCCCACATTGCCGAGCTCGCCGATGCCCTTGATGCCGAGCGGGTTCACCACCATGTCCTGCTCCGGCAGCATGATCACCTCGATGTCGCCGATGTCGGCGTTCACCGGGATCATGTATTCGGCGAGGTCCTTGTTGGTATAGCGCGCCGCGCCCCGGTCGATCTGCGTCGCCTCGTGCAGCGCCGCGGAGATGCCCCAGATCATCCCGCCCATCAGCTGGCTCTTCGCCGTCTTGGGATTGATGATTCTGCCGGCCGCGAAAGCGCCTGCCGCGCGCGGCACGCGGATCTCGCCGGTGCGCGCATGCACCCGCACCTCGACGAACTGCGCGCCGAAGGCGAAGCGGATGTCGGTCTTGCCCATCGCGCCGCCGACGAAGCTCGGCTGGCCATGATAGAGTTTCTTGATGCCGTCGTCCGGCGCGCCCGGCGGCGTGTTCTCCGCATAGGCCTCGATCGCGCCGTTGGCGCCTTCCTTCTGCCTGGCCAGGATCATGTCGCAGGCCTTCGCGACGGCGTTGCCGACGCTGGCCGACGAGTTCGATCCGCCTGCCACGGGTGCCGGCGGCAAGGTGGAATCGCCGAGCTCGACGCTCACCTTGTCCGGATCGATGCCGAGTTTGTCGGCCGCGATCAGCGCGCAAAGCGTATAGACGCCCTGGCCGATCTCATGCGTCGCCGTCTGCACCTTCGCCGTGCCGTCCGGATAGAGCGTCACGCGGGCCGTCGCGGGCGCGATGTTCGAGGGATACAGCGTGGTCGCCGTTCCCATCCCCACCAGCCAATCGCCGTCGCGCATCGAGCGCGGCTCCGGCGACCGTTTCTCCCAGCCGAACGCTTTGGTTCCGGCGTCGAAGCATTCCAGCAGCGAGCGACTGGTATAGGGCAGCCCCTTGATCGGCTCGTTCTTCGTGTCGTTGATCCGCCGCAACCGCACCGGATCGATCTTCAGCGCATAGGACAGCTCGTCCATCGCGCACTCCAGCGCGAAGATGTACGGCGTCTCCGGCGGCGAGCGCATGAAGCCCGGCGTGTTGCGGTCGGCATAGACGATCGACACCTTCGACGCGACGTTCGGACAGGCATAGACCCGCGTCGACGCGTCGGTGCCCGCCACCATGTAATTGTCGGCGCGGCTGGTGACCTCCTCGCCCTCATGTGTGAGGGAGACCAGCTTGCCGTCGGCGGTCGCGCCAAGTTTGATGTGATGCCGCGTCTCGGCGCGGTAGGTCGCGATGGTGAAGCCCTGGTCGCGCGTCGTCATCAGCTTGACCGGCCGTCCGATCAGCTTCGCCGCCCGCGCCACGATGGCGGTGCGCTGGGTCAGCGAGCCGCGGCTGCCGAACGCGCCGCCGACGAAGGGCGAGATGACATGGATATCCTCGACCGCGATGCCCAGCTGCTGCGCCAACCCGTTCTTGAAGCCCCACATGTTCTGGCTGGATTCCCACACCGTCAGCCGCTTGCCGCTCCACGAGCAGGCAGTGGTGAAGAGTTCGATCGGATTGTGATGTTCGGTCGCGGTGAGATACTCCGCTTCGATCTTCACCGGCGCGGTCGCGTAGGCCGCCGCCGCGTCGCCGACCGATGGGTCCTTGTGCTTCTTCGAGGCCTTGGCGCCTGCGACCGTCTTGGTGCCGTCGCTGTCGAACGTCGCGCTCGGCGCTTCCGCCACATAGTCGATCGTCAGCCGGTGCGCCCCGTCGCGCGCCGTCTCGAACGTGTCGGCGACGACCAGCGCCACGATCTGTCCGTCGTGGAAGATTCGGTCCGATGCCAGCGGCGCGATGGAGGTGCCCATATAGCCGCCGCCGTCGAAGGTCTTGCCGGCCTCGATCTTGCCGATGTTGCGATGGGTGAAGACGCCGATCACGCCGGGCAAGGCGCGCGTCTCGCGCTCGTCGATGTTCGCGATGCGGCCCTTGGCGATGGCGCTGGTGACCAGCACGCCGAACGCGGGCTTGTTGAGCGGCACGTCGGAGCCGTAATGCGCCTCGCCGGTGACTTTCGCGGGCCCGTCGAGCCGCACATGCGCGATGCCGATGGCCGCCATTCAAACCTCCATCGCCGCCACCTGGACCAGCGCGCGCGTCAGCGTCCGCTTGCCGAGGTCGATCTTGAATGCGTTCTCGCCGTGCACCGCGGCGCCCGCGAATGCCGTTTCGGCGGCTTGCGCTGCGCTGTCTTCCGTCACCGGCTTTCCGGCCAGCGCGGCTTCCGCCCCGCGCGCCCGCCACGGCTTGGTCGCGACGCCGCCGAGCGCGATCCGCGCCGCGCGCACCCGTCCGCCATCGAGATCGAGCGCCACCGCCGCGCTCGCCAGAGCGAACTCATAGGATTGCCGGTCGCGTATCTTGAGATAGAGCGACCGCTTCGCCCAAGCCAGCGGCGGCAGCGTAAAGCCGGTGATCAGGTCGCCCGGCGCCAGCGTCGTCTCCCGCTCCGGCGTCGCGCCCGGCGCGACGTGCAGGTCGGCGAACCGCAGCACGCGCGGGCCGCCGGCGCCGACGATATCGACGCTCGCATCCAATGCGATCAGGGCCTGCGCGAAATCGCCGGGATACGTCGCGATGCATCCCTCGCTCGTCCCCAGCACCGCATGCTTGCGGTTGACGCCGGTCAGCGCGGCGCAGCCCGATCCGGGGATCCGCTTGTTGCAGTTCGCCCAACTCGGATCGCGGAAATAGCTGCACCGCGTCCGTTGCAGCACATTGCCGCCCAGCGTCGCCATGTTGCGGATCTGCTGGCTCGCCGCCAATTGCAGCGACTGCGCCACGACGGGATAGCCCGCGAGGATCGCCGGATGCTCCGCTGCCTCCGCCATGTGCACGAAGGCACCAAGGTGCACGCCGTCCGGCCCGCTCGCGATGGCACCGAACTGGCTGCGCACGTCGTTGACGTCCACGACGGTATGCGGCCGCATGACGTCCAGCTTTGCGAGGTCCAGCAGCGTCGTCCCACCCGCGAGATAGCTCGTATCCGGTCCGGCGAGACGGATCGCGGCCGCCGCATCGGCGGCGCGGACATAGTCGAAGGCGCGCATCAGCCCTCCATCGCCGTCTTGGCCTGCTTCACCGCCGCCACGATGTGCGGATAGGCGGCGCAGCGGCACAGATTGCCGCTCATATATTCGCGGATGTCGTCGTCGCTGCCGGCATGGCCTTCCCGGACGCACGCCACGGCCGACAATATCTGCCCCGGCGTGCAATAGCCGCACTGGAACGCGTCCTGGTCGATGAAGGCCTGCTGCATGGGATGCAGCGTGCCGTCGGCGCTCGCCAATCCCTCGATGGTCGTCACCGTCTCGCGCACCGCGGCCGCCAGCGTCAGGCAGGACAGCACGCGCTTGCCGCCGACCAGCACGGTGCAGGCGCCGCACTGCCCGTGATCGCAGCCCTTCTTCGAGCCCGTCAGGTCGAGATGCTCGCGCAGCGCATCGAGCAGCGTGGTGCGCGGATCGATCTCCAGGTGATAACGGCGCTCGTTGACCGTCAGATCGACGGCATGCGTCGTGCGCGGCCGTGCTGCGGAAGGAACTTTTGCCGGTGCGGGCGCGAACGGCAGCGTCGATGTCGCGGCCGCCGCACCCAAAACGCGCCGTCTGGTCGGAAAAGAAGACATGGAAGCCCGCAGGAAGATGGTCTTTCGGTAAACTCGCGGCGCCGCACTTTGTGGCGTTCCCTTCACGAAACGATTTTTCCGCGGACGCGTTCTCCGGTGGGAACTCGCGGGGGAACCGGTGGGCGTGCCGATCCGCTGCGTCTATCTTGCTGCCGTCATCGCCGTTGCGACGCCGCTACCGGCCTTGGCCGTCGAGACCGTCGTGGTGACCGCGGAGGGGCCGCTGCCCGGCACCGCCATCGACGCGGACAAGGTTGCAGGCCAGATCCAAACGCTTTCGATCCCGGACCTCTCGCGCGACCGCCAACGCGATGTCCTGCCCAATGCCGTCGCGACCCGATTGTCCGATATCAGCCTCGACGACGAGCAGGGCAGCCAATTCCAGCCCGACTTCTCTTACCGCGGCTTCGAGGCGTCGCCGATTTCCGGTGTCGCGGAAGGCATCGCCGTCTATCAGGACGGCATCCGCCTCAACGAGGCCTTTGGCGACAATGTGAACTGGGATTTGGTCCCGCAATTCGCCGTCCGCCGGTTCACCCTGCAGAGCAACAACCCGGTGTTCGGCCTGAACGCGCTTGGCGGCGCGGTAACGCTCGAGATGAAGGATGGCCTGGGCAGCGACGGCTTCGAAGCCGAGCTGTCCGGCGGCTCCTTCGGAAATGTCACCGGCGATGCGCAGTGGAGCGCGCGGTTCGGCAAGGCGGGCCTCTATATCGGCATCGGCGCCACGCATGACGACGGCTTCCGCTACCGCTCGCCGGCCGATTTGCGCCAGGCTTACGCCGATCTGGCCTATGAGGATGGGGCACTTGCGCTGCACCTCTCGGCCACCGGCGCCGACAACACCATCGCCGCGGTTGGCCCGACGCCGGTCGAGATGCTGGCGCAGGACCGGCGCGCCGTCTTCACCTTCCCGCAGTCGATCCACAACGACCTGGCGCAGGTGCAATTGCGCGGCACCTGGCGCGCCGCCGACATGCTGACCACGAGCTTCAATGTCTACTATCGCCATTTCGGCCAGCACCTGATCGACGGCAATACGACAGACGTCGATATTTGCGGCGACGACGCCACCGAGCTTTGCCTGGAAGGCAATGGCGATTTTCCGGACGACGCGCTCTACGATACGACCGGCAACCCGGTCCCGGCCAGCGTGCTTCCCGCCGGCGCCACACCCGGCGAGATCGACGTCACGCGCACGCACACCGATAGCTTCGGTGCGGCGGCGCAGGCCACGGTGACCGCGCCGGTCTTCGGGTTCGGCAACACGCTGGTATTCGGCGCCTCGGTCGATCATGGACGTACGGGTTATTCGGCCTCGGGCGAGCTCGGCGCGCTCCTCGACGATCTGGAGGTCGTCGGCGCCGGCATCACCATCGATCAATCGCAAAGCCCGAGCGCATCGCCGCCCATCGAGGCGCCGGTAGAGGTCGTCGCGCACAACACCTATGGCGGCTTCTATGCGCTGGACGTGCTCGACATCACGCCCGCGCTGGCGCTCACGCTGAGCGGCCGCCTCAACACCGCGTCGATCGACCTCGACGATCGCCTCGGCGGCGCGCTGACCGGCGGCCACGTTTATTCCCGGTTCAACCCGGGCGCCGGCCTGACCTACAAGATCGCCCACGCCGTCACGGCCTATGCGGGATATTCGGAATCGAACCGCGTGCCGACGGCGGGCGAGCTGTCCTGTGCCGATCCGGCCGCGCCCTGCTTGCTGGATGCCTTCCTCGTGTCCGATCCGCCGCTGAAACAGGTCGTCTCGCGCACCGTCGAGTTCGGCCTGCGCGGCCGGTTCGACATCGCATCGCTGGGCGGCGCGTTCCGTTGGGACGCCGGCGCCTACCGCACCGACGCCGCCAACGACATCCTGCTGGTCGCGACCGGCATCAACGGCTTCGGCTACTTCCGCAACGCCGGCACGACGCGCCACCAGGGCATCGATCTCCATCTGCGTTACGACGATGCGCGGTGGTCCATCGCCGCCGGTTATTCCCGTCTGGACGCGACGTTCCGCGATGCGGAAATCCTGTCGTCCAACAGTCCCGCCGCCGACGCGGACGGCCTTATATATGTGAGCGCCGGCGACCGGCTGCCGCTGAACCCGGCCAACCGTCTGGTCCTCTCCGCCGACTTCGCCGTGACATCCGCTTGGCGCATCGGTGCCGATCTGCGTCTGCAAAGCGGCGCGTATTTCGCCGGTGACGCTTCCAACCAGGAGGCGAAACTTCCCGGCAGCGCCACCGTGAACCTGCGCACCTCTTATCGCGTGACACCGAACATCACCGCGTTCGGCGAAATCCAGAACCTGTTCGACCGGCGTTACGACACCTACGGCGCCTTCACCGAGCTCGATGGCCTTCCGCCCGCTGTCCAGCTCTCGGACCCGCGGACCGTCAGCCCGGCACCCGGCCGGCTGATGTTCGCCGGCATCCGCGCATCGCTCGACTGATCGGAAATGATGAAGCCGAACGGCCGAGGCATTATTCCTTTTCAACGGCCGCGATGGCGTCGGACACCTGTTTCGGGTCCACCTTCGCGGCCATCGCTTCGGCTTCCGGATCGTGCCGGTTGGCCGTCGCGGGACTGTCGCGGCGAAACTCCTCCAGCAAGGCGATGATCTTCGCGCTTTTCTGCTCGTTGAGCAGCGCGAGCTGGAGGGTCAGTTGCTCGCGATGATTGGCCAGCCGTTCCTGCCGCCGCTGCCCCGCCAGGATCAGAAGGGTCGCGTAAACCGAAACCCGCGGCTAGGGCGGCGAGAAGCGCGCGGATCGGGCTGTCGCGAACATAGTCGAGCGCGTCATCGCCCACGGTCTCGTCCGGTGCGCGGTCTTTCCGCATCGCGCGGCGTCAAGGGCATGGCGGCTCCTCGCATGCGGCGGTCAGATGAACTGCGTTGCGGTAAAGGTCGGGGTCGGAGGTTTCGGCAAGCCCTTCTCCTCATATTGCGCCGCGAGGTTCTGCTTCTCCTCGGCCATGCGTTCGCCCAATGCCGTCACGTCCACGCCGGCCTTCTTGGCCTTGGCGAACATGTTGCCCTGCTTCTTCTCTTCTTCCTTGACGTGGTGCTTGATCATTTCGGAGAGCACCTTGACCTTGGCGTCGTAATAGTCGTCGTCGGGGTCGCCCGTCTCGATCTCGCGCACCAGCACCTTGGCGCCGTCGTGCTCGACATAGGCCTCGTCCATGAGGTCTTCGTCGACGCCGTCCTCGCGGCAGGCCGGATAGAAAACATCCTCCTCGATCTTCGTGTGGACGGTCAGTTCGAGGCAGATCTGCTGGGCGAGCGTACGCTTGCGGTCCGACGTGCGCGCCTTTTTGTAGTCCGCGAACAATCCTTCGACCTTGCGGTGATCGGCCTTGAGAAGGGCGATGGCGTCTTTCGGCTTCGCTTTCGATTTCGTCCTGGCGGTCATGTGGGTTCTCCGTGCGAGTCCACGCAATAACCGGCCCGAAGAAACTCCGTTCCATCGAAGATCGCGCAGGCTAGGAGGCGGCGGCGCACGCGTCCTTGACGACGCCTTCCCTTATCGTCTCGACCTCCTTGTCCGGCAGGCGCTCCACCGCGACGAGCCGGTTGTTCGCCTCGCGCGTGGCGCGGATAAGCTCGTCGAGCTTCGCCTGCAGGGCGAGCCCCTCGCGGTTCTGGGTGTTCTGGATGAGGAAGACCATCAGGAAGGTGACGATCGTCGTTCCGGTGTTGATCACCAATTGCCAGGTATCCGAATAATGGAATACCGGCCCCGTGACGGCCCACACGACGATGGACAGGCAACAGAGCGCAAAGGTCAGGGGCTTTCCCGCCAGTCGCGCGACCTCGTTCGCCATGCGCGCAAAGAAGGAGAGGCGTGGCGCGTCTGCCGCAGGTGCACCGGATATGAGGATCTTGGACGAACTTGATGTCATGGGGGTGGTTCCGCTGTTCCATTCCGGATAACGCGGAAACGCCGAATTGGCGCCAGTCTGGCGGATCGGAGAGTGAACCGGCTAATGCACCGTCCCAATCGGGACGACGAAGAGCAGATTGCCGCGCTCGTCCCATACTTCGACAGATTGCGGATGCGTCTTGGTCCGCGAACTCGGCCGGTTAGAAGCAAAATCTTCCGCGCTGCGCCTCGCTTCGAGAAGGGCGCCGTCATCGCCGGGAAACACCGCGCCTTCTTCGTCCAGAATTAGGCCGGCGCGATCCCGTATGTGAAAATAGTACCGAAGCATTTGAGCACGCGAAGCAGAAAACGGATGTGGCTGGCAGACGTTCCTGGGCGCAAACCGGCGCGGCTAAGTCGTCATGGCGCCGAGCCGGAAAACGCAAACCGGCACCTGAGCCCGGTCGGCTCGTACGACAGCTCGACCGTACCATTTGGGCTTTGCGCCGCCGCGTTCTTGATAAGACGCGTGCCGAAGCCTTCCCGTTCCGGTGGGACCGCACCCGGTCCTCCTTGCTCGCGCCACTCCACCGAAGACCTTTCGCCCGCCGTCCAGGTAAGCGCGACGGATCCACCCGGCCGGGACAGCGCGCCGTATTTCAGCGCGTTGGTTGCGAGTTCATGGAGGGCGAGCGCAAGCGCACCCGCCGCCGCTTCGGGAACGATGAGCTGAGGCCCTTTCATGTGGATGCCGCCCCCGACGCCCGCGAAGGGCGCGAGCGCTTGCGCTGCGACGATGCTGAAGTCCGACAGCCGGTCCTGGCTCGCAAGCGCGGCGTCGCCGGCCGAGAGAAGCGCACGGAGCCGCCCGGCGAGGCTGTCGATGGCGGCGGCGCCGTCAGGCGTAAGTCCGCGTTTCATCTGCCGCGCAATCCCGTCGATCACGGCGCTGAAATTCTTCGAGCGATGACGCATCTCGAGCAGGAGAATACGGGTCTGTTCCTCCGCCTCTTTCTGCGCGGTGATCTCGCTCGCCGTGCCGACGATATAAGCCGCCTGGCCGTCCGGCGCGGACGCAAGCAGCTTGTTATGGCTTATGAACCAGCGCCAACGCCCGGTTCCGTCCTTGAGACGATACTCCCAAGACGTGGAGGTGCCGGGCGCGAGCGCCTTGAGTTCGGCCAGGTGCTCCGAGAAGCGCTGCGCATCCTCTTCGTGCATGTAGTGCGGCCATTCCGCATCGGCACCGGGCCATTCGGCCTCATCGTATCCGAGAATCTTCCCCAGCCGATGATTCTGGAAAAGGACGCGTCCGCCGTCCGGTTCATAGAGGTAGAGAATTGCGGCAGCGGCCGAGATCAAGTCCTCCGGTTTGAGCGACGTAATCATGCGGGGTACCCGGAACTCTCAACGCGACCCAAGATATCGCGTTTGACGGCTCGGAACCAAGGCTGCCGTTGCGCATTAATTGAGCAAGAATTAACGGGGGAAACACCATGCGCTCTGCTCTTCTCTGGCTGATCGGAATTCCGATCCCGATCATCATCATCCTGTGGCTCGTGACCGGCCACGCCTGACATTCGATAGCTGGCTTCAAGAGGAGGATGGACATGGCTGATACGGTCGTGATCGCGGAAGAACGCGCCGAAAACTCCGGCTACCGCTTCTCTTGGGGGCTCGCGATTGCCGGCGGCGTCGCGGCGACGGCGGTCACCTTCTTCCTGCTGTCGCTCGGCTCGGGATTTGGCCTGCTGCTGGTCAATCCGCAGACCCATAGCGGACCAACGCTTCCGGCCTTCCTGACCGGTGGTGCGATCTACTTCCTCGCGGCCCAGGCGTTCGGCTTCGCGATCGGCGGACACCTCGCGGGCCGTCTGCTCGGGCCCATCATCGAGAGCCGCGCCCAGGAAGAATTCCGCGCCGAAGCGCACGGCTTCATGGTGTGGGCCGTCGCGGTGGTCGCGACGGTACTCATCGTCGCGCTTGCCGGTATCACGGCGGCGTCGAGCGGTGCCGCGACGGCCGCGCTCTACGGCGCCTCGTCCGCGAAGACGGACGCGACGCCGACGGCCTATCTCGTCGACCAGCTCTTCCGGCCGTCGCGCGGCCCCGAGCCCGCGACCGCCCAGAACACCGCCGACCGTGCCGAAGCCGGCCGCATCGTCGACGCCGGTCTCGGCGCCGGGATGCAGCCCACGCCATCGGATCACGCCCGCCTGGCCGATGTCGTGGCGCGCGAAGCCGGTATTTCCGAAAACGATGCCGCGTCGCGTATCGACGCGATGCAGAAGGACCTCAAGGCCAAGGCGGAGCGCGCCGCGAACATCGCCCGCAAGATCGCGAGCTACACGGCACTCTGGATCGGACTCTCGCTGATCTTCGGCGTGATCGTTTCGATCACCGCGGCAATGATGGCGCGCGAAGAGGACGACCGGCAGGCGATCTGAGCGCGCGACCGGCAGGCTCCATTCCGAGATATGAAGGCCGCGACTTACAACGTGAACGGTGTCAATGGGCGGTTGCCCGTCCTGCTGCGCTGGCTGGCGAACGAGGCGCCGGACATCGTCCGCCTCCAGGAGCTGAAGGTGCCGCAAGAACGCTTTCGCGCGCGACGAGTTCGAAGGTGTTTGCGAACTTCTGAACCTGCTCGGCGTTGAAGCGGCGCTTCGCGACGCCGGGATCCGAGCCTTCGGCCGGTATCTTCCTGGCAATGGTTTTCTTGTCGCGCGCCTCGAGCAAACTTGTCTGCGGATAACCGCAACCGTCTTGCCATGCGAAGCGCGGTCAACAGGAGACTCCCGTTAGTCGCGGGCGCCATATCGTGATAAAGGGTTCAATCGTCAGCGCGTGCCGTGAGTACTGGCATCGGGGAGACGGCCCGCCATTCTTGCTGCCCATGCGCTTCCGTTCGACTCGAGACAAAGGTGCGCTCCGATGCAAATGCCCGAGCTTCATAAATATGATCGTATGCCGCAGATAGTACCCGTCGAGGTCGTTCTGGTTGCGGCCGCACAGCCGGATTGGATGCATGGGCCTATTGAAGGCAACCTGCCGACAACGGCCGGCAAACCCTGGTGGCGCCTGTTCGGCGCATCGCCGCGTCCCTGATCGTCGCGACAATGCCGGACAACGACCTCCCCGCACAAAATGCCGCTCTAACCAAGCTGCTCGAACAAGCAGGACTGGATGCACAGGCAAGCGTTTTAGCGGCGCAAATACAACGCGTACTCACCGACGAATTGCATCACCGGATGAAAAACATGCTGACGATGGTGACCGCCATCGTCCGCCAAAGCCTGCGAACGGCCGACTCGCTGGCGGCGGCCGAGCGCGCCGTCTCGACGCGCCTCATGGCAATGGCGAAGGCGCACGATCTGCTGCTCAGGATCGATTGGAAAACCGTTGCGCTCAAAAGGGTGATCGCCGATACGCTGGAACAGCATAGTGGCACGGCCGGACGCATCGTGGTCGAGGGCGATGACATGGAGATCGGCTCGGCCGCTGTCATGCCGCTGACCCTTCTGCTCAACGAACTCTGCACCAATGCCACAAAGTATGGCTCGCTTTCGAACGAGGCTGGGCACGTGAGGCTGAGCTGGGACTTCGACAGCGCTGGCCAATGGATGACATTCCGCTGGATCGAGAATGGCGGTCCGTTGGTGGCAAGCCCTTCCCGATCCAGTTTTGGCACGCGACTGTTGCAGGAGGCTTTGCCGCGTCAGCTCGGCGGCGAAGGCCGATTGTCGTTTCCGCCCGGCGGCGTCGAGTATGAGCTGAAAATTCCTGCGGCAAACCTGCGGGCTATCGTGCCAGGCTGACGCGGAAAGCTATGCGCGCCGGACCAGCCTCAGCACGAGAAGCAGCACCACCGCACCGATGGTGGCGCTTGCGATGATGGCGACGATGCCGACGCCCAAATGGACGCCGAGCTTGGGCAGAAGCCAGCCGCCGACGAACGCGCCGAGAATACCAACCACGATATCGCCCAGGAGGCCGAAACCACCACCCCTGACGATAACGCCGGAGAGCCAACCGGCGACGGCGCCGACGATGAGCCAAATCAAAAGGGTTTCGACGGGCATCTCAGATCTTTCCGATAGAGGGTGGTGAAGCGGCGCGGACTTGCGGCCCGCGCCAAATCTTTACATGTGTCAGCGGCTGCGCCAGCCGTGATTGGAATCGCGATTGTGATTCCAGCCGTGGTAGTTCTTGCCGTGGTCGCGATAGTTTTGGTAGGCGGCGTTGTTGCTCCAGCCATGCCAGCGATGGCCGGTATCCCAGTAGCCGTCGCTATAGCCGAACGCCACATCGTCGAAGCCGATGGTGATCGCAGCGGCGCCGCGATTGCGGCCGTCGTGACCGCGCATATTGTCGTTGCTGAGATGTGTCGGTTCTGCTGCCGCGGCACCGGCGCTGACGACGAAGGCCGACGCTGCGAGCAGCGCGCTCATCTTGTTCAACATGATGGTTTGCTTTCGGGAATGCCTGCGCGAGGTTCCAAATGGAAATAGCGCTGGATAGGGCGTAGCGCCTGCGCGCTCACTCCAACTGGTAACGGCCGGATGGAACTATCGTTCCGCCACCGCTCGAAGTATCGGTAGCAAGCGATTTTCCGGTGCTGGTCTGGGACCTGTTCGAGGTGCTCGAAATCCAGTTTTCGCGGGTTGGGAGCGTCTCGAAGAGCGGCGCATAAGCGCCAGCGCGATAGACATCCTCAAAGGCCGCGAAGCCCGTCTCGCCGTCGGAGACCCAGACGCGCGCCTGACCCTCTCCCAATGCTTTCATCTTGTAGAGGCCCCGGGCCTTCTTCGGGTCCGGCATATTACTATTGGCCATGATGCGCTCCATTGTGAGAGACCAAGGCGCGGTGCGCCTCGATCTCTTTCCATGCCGCGTTCAGCGACAGACCGTCAGCCTCCGCGCACAATTCCCTGACATCGTATTCGGCGATAAACGCCCGCAATTCGTGGCGCACCTGGACCATCGACGGCACCTTGAGACGTTTGCCGTAGTAAACTTCCCGTTTCATGGCTCAATATCCTCCAGCGGCGCGATCAGAACGAACCGCACGCCTCGCCCGATCAGCCAGGCGACGCTTCCTGCCAGCGCGGCAAGCAATAGTGTTTCAACGGGATAGTCACTCGCATGGCTGACCCGATAGATGGCGGCAACGGCGATGATGGTCGCAAGGCCGCAACCTGTCCAATAACTGAGTTCGCCCAAGGCCGTTCGCATCGTGATCGCCCGCCTTGTTGCGTCAAAAAGAGGCCGGCGACGAAGCGAGCACGTATAACCCTGCCGCTCGGTCGCCGCCGTTCCGGCCGTCATAGCGGGCATGGATCAGCATCGGTCAGCCATGCTACCCGAAATTGCTCAGCGCGTCCGCGCGCAAATGCGGCCGGCCGGTGTCGGGAGCAATCCACCCATGTTGCGCTGGATCAGACCCAGCTCCAGAAGATGGGCACGCGCCGCTGCGGGGATCGCGGTCTGCGTCATAAAGCTCCGAACCACGATCAGGCGCAACGCGACCTGTTCCTCCGCGCTCAGGTCTTCGGGATTGACCAGACGATGGGTCAACCGGCGGCCGTCTTGGTGCGCGGTTTGCGCAACTTGGCCGGCGGCGCATTGGCTGCGGCCAGCGTTGCCGCTTCGCGGTCGGCCTCTTCCTTCGCCAGACGCAGCGCGCGTAGCTTAGCGGTGTTCGCATCGACGGCGGCCCGTTCGAGCCTGAGCTCGCGCTGGATCACGGCGCTTGGCCGGTCCGGCACCACGAACTGATCCATGGCCTTGCGATGCGCGATGCTGCGCGGCGGCGGGCTGGTCGGGTCGTTGAAGGCCATGCGGAAATCCTTCTTGCGGAAGCGATGGGAAGAACCGGCGGCGGGTTTGCGCCGCCACCGGCCTGCCGGGACTTCAGGCGGATTTGAGATTGACGGCCTTGGAGCCGCGCGCATCCGGCTGGGTGTCGAAGCTGACCTTGTCGCCTTCGTTCAGCGAACGCATGCCCGCTGCCTCGACGGCGGTCGCGTGGACGAATACATCCTTGCCGCCACCTTCCGGAGCGATGAAGCCGAAACCCTTGGAGGTGTTGAAGAACTTGACGGTGCCGATAGTCATTGTCGCTTTCCTGACGTGCGTAGAGAGCCGCACACGCACCATGCGCGAACGGGCGTGGGAAGGACGGAACATCAGTTTTTGAGCTTGAAGGGTTCTAATCGTCCGGCGCGCCGTAAAGCGAGTCAGCTCAACAAGAGCGCTTCGTCTGACGAGACGTAAGGACCACGTGCGCGGTGTATGGGCCTTTGCGCGGTCAATAGCAAATGCAGCGCCTTTGACGTCTCTTGCGGTTGCAATGCCGCGGCATCGTCACCATGTTAAGCACCCGGGGCATATCTTTGCCCGTGCCTCGAAAGGCATCCTCTTCCATGACGAATACCTACCGGGCGACCCTGCTCATGGGCGTCAACACCTCGCCGTTCTCGGAAGGTGAGCAGCAATGACAACCCGGATGACATCCAAGACGGTTACGTTCACCCGTCCCTTCGTGCTGACCGGTTTCGAGCAGATCGAGCCCGCCGGTTCCTATTTAGTCGAGACCGAGGAAGAGCAGCTCGATGGCATTTCCCAATCCGCCTGGCGCCGGATGGCGACGGTCATGCATATTACCCACGATGGCGTCACGCAGTACGTGAAGATCGATACCGCCGATCTCGACAAAGCGCTCTCGCGCGACGGTGCGCAGAAGGACACGCAGACATCCGCACAGGAACGATTGGACGCGGGCCGGCGTGGGAATAACGCGCGGCCGATACGGCGCAAAAAGTTTTAGATCGGCGGCCACCTATGAGTACCAAGTCGGACTTTCGCTTGAGCCGCATCCACGCCAAAGGTTGGAACGCCGCCGGCAAGCTGACGGCGGACGAGGCAGCGAGTATGGACGACGAGAGCGCTGCGGCCCTCAATCCCTACGCATCCGAGACAGACCGCGCCCGGTGGAGCGAAGGCTTCTTGAAGGCGCTCGGCACGACGGGCACGCTGACGTTTCGTGGCGCGCAAGAATTTGAGACGAACAGCAGTCCGAAATAATGGCGGAATATTGCATTCGTTACCGCCGTCCCGAAACGCCATGGAGCCTCTCGCGTATGACGACGCCGAGCGCCGAGCAAGCCGCCATCCAGATTCATCGCCTTGCGGCGCTTGGTTACACCGTTGTCGATGTGACACCGCCGCTGGCATTGGCGCCGAATGTTTCGTGAGAAAGACAGGCTCACGCCATAGAAGTCAAACTAAAACGTGATTGAACTCGCGGCAGCCAGAGGTAGCGAGAAATGAACAGAAACGCTTTGAAAAAAGCTAACCTTCGCTCTTTCTCGACACTGCGAGGACGCGCAGTTGAAACAATATCCAGCATATTGTTTCAACTCTGGGGGCGGCTATGGTGCGCGCTGCCATCGCGCTAAGTAATGCGAGCTTCTTAAGCGACCGAGGGTCCGGGTGACCCCTCAATCGCTCATCAAGCGCCGCGCCAGCCTCCCCGAGTCCTTCCTGCACGCTGTTATAGAGATACGGAAAGAGACGGTCGGATGACTTGCCAAAGAGCAGCGTCGAGCCGAGAACGAACGCGTATGACGGCAGTGATATTCCCTTCTCGACATTGCGCACTACCCGTTCCGAGGCCCCAAGGAGAGCGCCGAGCTCCGCTTGCGAAAGGCAAGCGGCGATGCGTGCGGTCCGCAGGTATTGGTTACGGTGGCGATGCGCCATTGGCATGTCCGCCATCCTCCCAAACGAACGACGCGGCGTGGAGGCGGCGCAAACGGTCACGATTGGTAGGTATCGCTTGGGGATAACGTGCAATCCGACCCTACAAAACCCTGCTGATACCGTGCTCAAATCGAGATGATGGTTTTCTAAAATCGGTCAGAGCCCAAATCTGTGCGCCAACGCATCGAGCTTTGGCACTTCCGTGCCTGGGATCGAATAAACACCGTTGCTCTTGCGAGTTTCAAGACGGAGCCGAGAGCGTAGAGCTTCCCCAACCCAGCGATATGTGCGTTCGCCGTATTCGGCGGCGTAGAGCTTGTTGAATTGATCCGCAATTTCACGGACCGGCGCGATAGAGCCGTTATCGGATTGCCGAACCATCCGATCCATCTCAAGCTCATGGTCGATGGCGAGCCGAGTGGGGCCTTTAGCGCAAGCGTTTTGCAAGACCCAGGCGTTTGGCTGAAATCTCAAATCATCCAACCCCGGGAAAAGGAACACGCAGAGGAAGAACTTGAGTCGGACTTCGTAAATATTTAACGTCTAAAGTTAATATCGACGGGAGAAATAATGACTTTAGGCAAAGATACTATCAGCTTGATTTCAATACTGCTCAACATGATCGCTGGAATTGGCGGCGGATTAGTTGTGGTCGGCGCAACGCAGGAAATACATCCGTGGCTGCCGGATTATATCGAAAAAGTGATGGACTACGCTTCGGCGATGCTCACGATTTTCGGCGTGCTTGTGTTGACCGCTTCCATCTATTCGTTCGAGCCGAACCCATCGCCTCCGCTGGAGTACAGCAGGACGAGAACCGCGCCGACCGTTTTATTTCTCGGCGTATGCGCACTTGTTTCGACGTGTTTTAAGATGCCTTCGCTCTTGCTGGTGAACGGCTTCGCCATTATCGGCCTTGTCGGTGGTCTTTTCCGAGCCTTTACATGGATTAGGCCAACCATTCCTGATCCGGGCGCGCTCTAAAATGGCGGGCGACGGTTTCCACCCGGCCGCGCGGAAGTCGCGCCGGGCGGCGGACTAATGAGTTTTTGTACACGACGAAGCGGCTCACCGCGCCGATACGACTGCGCATGAAAGATCACTCCGCAGCTTGCGCGGTCGCTCCGACGAGCGTTTCAAATTCCCGAAGCGCAAGCGCGATATGCCCTTTCACGCCAAGCGCCACGGCTTGTTGCATCAGATCACGCTTGGCATCGGCGGCTTTGATGTACGTGGAGAAAAGCGGATCAGGGCTGCACTCGGGGCGCTCTCCATCGGTGAGGACGAGCCGCCAGCCGTCTTGTTCCTGCTCGAAGTGATAGCTGCAGCCCGCTCTAAGGCAGATCTGGGCGAACGCTTGTTCGATGGTCCTGTAGCTGTTGCGGGGGACATCAACCAGCTCGGCTAACTCGTCCGAAAAGACCACATGCACAACCCGTCTCCCGTCGATATTGAATGTGAGAACAATACAAGAACATGAAGCCGCGAGAGTCCAGCCGCTAGGGATGGTCCCCGCCACGCAATGCGTGCGCGAACCCTTGTGTTTTTTGGTTTCTTTTTGAATTGAACGCCGCGTGTCGCCGGAGTATTTTTCTCGGGCTGAGACTATGGCGAGACTACAGAGAAAAGGCGGGTTGAAAGCAGCATCCGCAGGTACGCGCTGAAGGGCACTAACCCATTGAAATGGCGGAGCCGGAGGGATTCGAACCCTCGATAGCGCTTTACAACGCTATAACGGTTTAGCAAACCGCCGCCTTCAGCCTCTCGGCCACAGCTCCGTGGGGCCTGCACATAAGACATGGCCTCTCGCCTGTCGAGACCCCACGGAATCCGCCAAAAACCGCCGCCCGGGACCGCCCGCCGCCGTCCGGCTTGCCACTCCAAGTAAACAGGCGCAGCATTCTCGCCATAGCGGGGGAGCCGGTCCGACAAAGGGTTCGCTGCGTAGATCTGGCGCGCCGGTCGGCCGGGCAACACCCGCAAGGGAAGGAGCTCGCCATGCTGGTCAAACACATTCTCGGCGACAAAGGCCGCGAGGTCATCGCCATCGCCACCGACGCCACGCTCTCCGAGGCCGCGCGCCTGCTCGCGCGCAAGCGCATCGGCGCCGTGGTGGTGCGCGACGCGTCCGGCGCGCTCGCCGGCATCCTGTCGGAGCGCGACGTGGTGCGTGCCGTCGCCGACGGCAGCGTCGCCGCGCTCGCCCGTCCGGTCAGCGCCTATATGACCCGCGCCGTCGCGACCTGCGCGGAATGCGACACCGTGCAGGACATCATGGAGATGATGACCATCGGCCGCTTCCGCCACGTGCCGGTGCTCGACAACGGGCTCGTCACCGGCATCGTCTCGATCGGCGACATCGTGAAGACGCGCATCGAGGAGACGGTCCAGGAAGCCGCCTCGCTGCGCGAGTACATCACCGCCTGACGTCCTCCTTGAGGCGCAGATAGCGCGCCGGCGTGTCGCCCATCTGCGCGCGGAACGCGGCGACGAACGCGCTGGTCGAGGCATAGCCCGCGCCCGCGCCCGCCGCCGTCACGCTCGCGCCGCCGTTCAGCGCCGTGATGGCATGGATCAGCCTGAGGCGCTGGCGCCAGGCGACGAAGCGCAGGCCCGTCTCCGCCAGGAACAGGCGCTGCAGCGTGCGCACGCTCGCGCCCGCCAGCTTCGCCAGCCGCGCCATGTCGTCGCCGCGCGCCGGATCGTCGTGCAGCGCCTTGGCCACCCGCGCGGCGCGCGCATCGCGCGGCATCGGCACGAACAGCGGCAGCCGCCCGGCCGCCGCCGCCAGATCCAGGAACACGTCCGCCATGTGCACATGCGCCGGCACGTCGGCGCGCAAGAGGCGAAGGCCCACGATATGCAGGATCACCTCGCGCAAGAGCGGACCGATCTCCAGCGCATGGCTCGCCGCCGCCAACGCGCCCGGCCGCGCCACCGGGACATAGATCGTGCGCATCGCAACGGCGCCCTTCATCGCGATGGCATGCACCGTGCCCGCCGGCGCCCACAGCGCGCGGGTCGGCGGCACCAGCCACAGCATGTCGGCAGCCTCGATGCGCATCGTGCCCTCGGCGGCATAGATCAGCTGACCCCAGTCATGGGCGTGCGGCCTCAGCTGGAAGCCGTCGGGATAACCGGCGGCCATGGCGCGCAAAACGAAGTCCGGCATGTGGCGTAATTTCGCCAATCTGTGACGTTCTGACTATATTATGCCATGCCGGACCTGCGCAAACTGCCCGCGACGCTCAGGGGACCCGCCATGTCCAACCATGTCCGCTTCTTCGCCATCACCGCCGACAATGTCGAGCGCGCCCGCAAATTCTACGAGGCGGTGTTCGGCTGGACCTTCGAGGATTGGGGCCCGCCGGGCTTCTACATCATCCATGGCGCCGGCATGGAGGGCGCGCTGCAGGGCCGTCACGAGCCGATCGCCGGCGACCATCCGCGCTCGTTCGAACTGACGGTCGGCGTCGACGACCTCGACGACATCAAGCGCCGCGTGCTGGCGGCCGGCGGCAGAATCGTGATGGACAAGGCGCCGATTCCCACGGTCGGCACGCTGATCCAGTTCACCGACACCGAAGCCAACCGCATGGGCGCGATGAAGTACGCGCAGTAGAAATGTGAGAACCCAGTTGTCATCCGCCGCATTCGCGGCGGATGACAATTCGTGAATGTTGCCGGCCCACCGCGCCGGAACCTGCGGAACACGCAGCTTGCCGCGCACGTTCTCTCTCCCAGCAGGGAGAAGAAGAACCATGATGAAACCCATCCTGACCGGCGCCGTGTTGGCGCTCGCGCTCACCGCGGCGAACGCGCAGACGGCAACGACGCCGATGCCCAACGCCAACCAGACGCCGGTCTCGCCGGCGACAACGATGCCGAACGCCAACCGGACGCCCGAAGGCTCGAACACGTTGCCCAGCGGCACGACGACGACCGCGCCGGGCACCGTGGCGCCGAACGGCACGACGCGCACGCCGAGCACGAATCCGACGACGACGTTGCCGCCGCCGGGCGACTGCACCCCGCCGGGCGGTCCGAGTTCGCCGAGCACGATGCCGTCGGCCCCAAACCCGCCGAGCTGCCCGACAACGTCGCCCAAATAGCGGCATCGCCCAAACAGCGACGGCGCCTAAGCAGCGGCGGCGCCTAAATAGAAGAGGCGAACAGCCGGAACGCTTCGGCGAACCGGTCGGGATCCTCGAGGAAGGCGGCGTGGCTGCCTTCGAACAGTTGGACGCGCGCGTGCGGAAAATCCCGCGCGGCGCGTTTGCTGTCTTTCCACGGGATGATCTTGTCGTCCTTCGCCCAGGCCAGCCACACCGGGCACGTCACGCGCGGCACCAAGGCGCGCACGTCGACGCCGGGGCGCGCAAAGCTCTCCCAGGCCTGGCGCAGCGGCTTGGCGATCTCGTAAGCGCTTGCGACGATCCGCGCCCGCTGCGCGAACGACGGCGGCCGGACCAGCACCTGCCGGTAATAGACGCCGAACGCCCACCTGTACCATCCGCGCCGCCGCTCACCCGCGCCGAAGAACGCCGCCAACCGCCGGATGACGAACCGCCCTGTCGCGGTCACCCCGGCCAGTCCGCCGGAATTGCACAGCACCAGCGCCTGCACGCGCTGCGGATGGCGCGCCGCGATGCGCAGCGCCGCCGCGCCGCCGACCGAGTTGCCGAGCAGGATCGCGCGAGCGATGCCGAGTGCGTCCATCGCCTTCACCGCGAGGTCCGCATAATGATCCGGCGCCGCCGCGATGCCGTCGTCGGGTGAGGCACCCTGCGCCGGCCAGTCGAGCGCGACGATCTCGAAGCCGTCGCCGATGCGTGCTGCCAGCGCCTCGAAATCGCGCGCGCCATGGCCGATGGCGTGCAGGCACAGCACCGGTGTGCCCGTCCCGCGCCGCATCGCCGCCAGCCTTGTGCCGCCGGCATCGATCCACGTTATCGGTTCTTGCGCGCCCACCGCCGCGCGCAGGTTCACGCCGGCGCTCCGGCCGCGACGAAGGCGAGGGCGCCGGCCAGCGCCAGGTCTTTGGCGAACGACGTCCGCTCGGCGCGCTGCGCGAAATCGCGATGGAAGACGAGCGCCGTCGCCAGGCAGAACAGGCCGAGCGCCCCCGCCGCCGGCCCGACGCGCCAGCCGATCAAGAGCGCGCCGCCGGCCGCGATCTCGAACAGCGCCACGACCGGGAGCAGGGCGCCCGGTACGCCTTCCTGCGCCATATGCGCCAGCACGGGCTTGGGCCCGGCGATTTTCGCGATCCCCGCCGTCACGAACAGCAGCGCCAGCACCCCGCGCCCGATCAGTCCCAGCCACAGCATCATGCGATCCTCCGTCGGCGAGTGATATGGATATCACTTCGACCGAACCCTGTCATCCCGGGCGCGTGCGGCATCAGCCGCGCGAGACCCGGGACCCATTGTGCCGCGGCATGATGGGTCCCGGCTCTCGCTGCGCTTGGCCGGGATGACGGTGGGGTTGGGCGCGTTGGAGCTTGCCGCCCAGCGTGATAAACCCATCACATGCCCACCCGCGACCCCTCCGCCACCCGCGCCCGCCTGCTTGCCGCCGCTTCGCGCGAGTTCAACACCAAGGGCTATTTCGGCACCGACACCAACCGCATCGCGCGCCGCGCCGGCTTCGCGCCGCAGACCTTCTATCGCCACTTCCCGGACAAGATCGCCGCTTTCCTCGCCGTCTACGATGCCTGGTGGCAGGACGAGTTCGGCGCGCTCACCGACGCCTTGGCGCGCCCGGCAAGCGCCGCCGCGGTGGCGCGCATCGCCGTCGCCTTCCACACCGACTGGCGCGTCTTCCGCCGTTCGCTGCGCCATCTCGCCATCGTGGAGCCGCGCGTGCGCAAGGCCCGCGCCGCCGCCCGCCGCGAACAGATCGCGCGCCAGCGGGCGCGCTCCGGCATAAGGCGGTCCGACGCGCAGATGCTGGGCGCGCTGCTGGCCGCCGAACGGCTGTGCGATGCGGTCGCGGACGGGGAACTCGACGATCTGAAGCTCGGCCGCGCCGCGCAGGAAAAGCTCGTGATCGCAGCGATGAAGCCGCTCATGGCGGACTGAGTTCCCGGAACGGGCCCTCGCAAGCGACGTTTCCTCGGCAGTCTGAAGATACTCGAGGAGACCGCCATGAGATACCTGCTCGGCACCACAGCCATTGCCGCCGCGCTGCTGCTGTCCGCGCCCGCCCTCGCGCAGCAGAGCTACTACGACACCAATCCGACGCCGGCCGAGAAGGCCCAGACCAACCAGCTCAACAACGACGCGCGCGATAACGCCGATGCCGACGACCAGGACGACGCCGCGCCCGCGCCCTCGCAGAACCAGCGCGACTACGACGCCAAAAAGGCCGAGTACGACAACAAGATGGATCAGTACAACGCCCAGTCCGATCAGTACGCCCGCGACCGCGCGCGCTATCACGCCGACCGCGCCGACTACGCCCACAATTGGGCGGTGTTCTACGGCTATCGCGACTTCCGCGACGTCAATGACATGTCGAGCGGCGAGCTGATGGGCCTGCGCGTCAGCGCCCATGACGGCGTCAATATCGGCCGTATCCGCGACGTGAACCGGGCGCCGAACGGCGCGATCGTCCGCGTCGCGATCCGGCTGGACGACGGCGGCGTGGCCTGGGTCGATTCCGACGACCTGCGCTTCAGCCCGTCGACCCGCCATGTCATGACCGATCTCAGCCGTGGCCAGATCGACGACATGTCCCGCATGCATACCCCCCGCTACTGAGCGGCCGGGCGGACGAAATTCGTTGCACGAAAGCGACAAAGGGCCGGTTCCACGCCGGCCCTTTGCGTTTGTGCGGAACGCCCCGCCCACGGCCACGTTATCGACGGCGAGGACTGAAGGGCGTGCGCCATGGCCGTCTCCAAATTCGCAGTTGCCTGTGTTGCGGCGATCCTGGCCGGCGGTGCGTCGGCCGGCTTGGCCTCCAGCGACAGCCCGGCGGGGCCGTCCACCGGCCAGATCGCGACCGAGACCCCCGTCACGCCGATCGGCGCCGTCACCGATCCCAGCCTGTTCCAGAACGTCGCCGTCCGCTTCGTCTCCGGCAAGTCGTTCGGCCATGTCGTAGCGGTGTCCACCGACGCGCGCGGCCGCGCCGACCGCATCCGCGTGGCGCTTAACGACATGCCCGGCATGAGCCTGTGGCTGGACAAGTCCGACCTCGTCTACAGCCGCAGCCAGGACGCCATCGTCGCCCACGACGTGCACGCCCCGGCGCTCGCCGTGGCGTCGCGCTAGACGCCCACGATCTCCATCAGCGCCTTGGTCCACGGCACCCAGCGGGCGTCCGGGCCGGTCATGCCGTCCCACAGCATGTTGTTGCAGACATAGCCGACCGCCGTCCCGCTCCCCGGATGCGCAAAGCCGATCCGCCCGCCCGCGCCGTCATGGCCGAACGAGCCTTCGCCCAGCATCGGCGCCGCCATGCGGGTCAGCTGATAGCCGAGACCGTACACATGCGGCGAGGGCGCCGGCATCTTGGCGAAGTCGCCGGGCGCCAGAAGGCCCGCGGTCTGCAGTTCCATCGCATGCTGCACGGTCTCGGGCTTGAGCAGCCGCACGCCGTCGACCGTGCCGATCGTCGCGGCATACATCTTCGCCAGCGAAGCGGCATTGCCGATCATGTTGCCCGCCGGGATCTGTGCCGCGTGGCCTTCGCGCGAATTGATGAACGCCATGCCCGAGCCGATATCGACCGCGCCCTTGATCGTCGCCCGCGCCATGCGCGACGCGGTGTCGATGCCGAGCGCGCTCAGCAGCGCGGTGATCTGCTCGACCGTCAGCCCGGCGTGCTCGCTGAAATGCGGCGCGACGCGGTGTTCCTCGCGCGCCGGCAGTCCGATCCACAGATCCAGGCCCAAGGGGCCGGTGATCGCCTCGGCGAAGAACGTGCCGGGCGTCTTGCCGGTGATGCGCCGGATGACCTCGCCGATCAGGAAGCCGAAGGTCAGCGCGTGATAGGACATTGCGCTCTTCGGCTCCCACAAGGGCGCCATCGCCGCGAGCGCCCCGGTACAGCGCGTCCAGTCGCCCATGTCCGCGATCGACAGGTCGATGTCCGGATCGAAACTGTTCAGCCCTGCGCGGTGCGCCATGGCGTCGGCGACGGTGATGTGCGCCTTGCCGTTCTGCGCGAACTCCGGCCAGTAGCGTGCGACCGGCGCCGCGAAATCGAGCTGCCCGCGCTCCGCCAGCATGTGCGCCATGGTCGCCGTCGCGCCCTTGGAGACCGAGAAGCACACCGTGATGGTCTCGTCCGTGTAGGGACGATCATTGACCGTGTCGCGCCCGCCCCACAGATCGACGACCTTCTCGCCGCCCCGGTACACGCAGAGCTGCGCCCCGCCGCTGTCGTCCTTCTGCCCTTCGATGAAACCCTCGCGGACCTTCTCGTAGCCCTTGGCCACCGTGCCGTGAACGTCGGTCATGCGCTCACCACCTCCTTCAAAGCCGCATGCCAGCCGGTCCAGCGCGGATCGACCGTCATGGAATCCCACAGCATGTTGTTGCACGTATAACCCACCGCCGTGCCGCTCTCCGGATGCGCGAAGGCGAGCCTTCCGCCGGCGCCCGAATGGCCGAACGATCCGGTGCCCAGCTTCGGCGAGGCGCCGTTCTCCAGCTCATAGCCCAGCCCGCGCCTGACCGGC
Source organism: Rhizomicrobium sp. (assembly GCA_035551495.1). Classification (GTDB taxonomy): domain Bacteria; phylum Pseudomonadota; class Alphaproteobacteria; order Micropepsales; family Micropepsaceae; genus Rhizomicrobium. The sequence goes on from DASZMT010000114.1 coordinate 133,684, forward strand.
GCCGGCATCGGCAGCTTGGCGAAGCTGCCCGGCCCCTTGAGATGCTCGAGCCGCGAGGCCCGCGCGTTCTGCATCGTCTCGCGCGACAGCAGCCGCACGCCGTCGACGTCGCCGATCGTCGCCGCGTAGATCTTCGCCATCGCCTTGGCGGTGCCGATGGCGCCGCCGGCCGGAATCTCCGCCGCGTGGGCGCGGCGCGTGTTGAGCACGTCGAAATCGGGGAAGGTGCGCAGCGCCTGCGCCTCCATCGCGCGGCCGAGGCGGTCGCCGAAATCGACGCCCATCTCCTTCTGCCGCGCCACCAGCTTGGCCATGTCCCAAGGCGGTCCGGGCAGGAAGTGCTGCGCCACGCGGTGTTCCAGCGCGTCCGGCAGCCCGTACCAGATCTCCGCGCCCAGCGGTTTCGCGATGATCTCGTCAAAGACATCGCCGAAGCGCTTGGCGCCCATGGCGCGGCGGATCGGTTCGCCGATCAGGAACCCGTAGGTCAGCGCGTGATAGGCGAACGCCGTCCCCGGCGCCCACAACGGCGCCATGCGTTCGAGCAGGCCGGTGCACTTGCCCCAATCGCACATGTCCTCGACCACGAAGCCGCTGTCGGCGTCGAAATTCACCAGGCCCGAAGTGTGGGTGAGGGCATGCGCCAGCGTCACGCCCGCCTTGCCGTTCTGCCCGAATTCCGGCCAATAGCGTGCGATCGGCGCATCCAGATCGATCATCCCGCGCTCCGCCAGCACATGCGCCAGCGTCGCCGTGATGCCCTTGCTCGCCGACATCAGGATGACCAGCGTCTCGTCCGTGTAGGGACGATCCGCCACCGCGTCGCGCCCCGCCCACAGATCGGCGACGCATTCGCCGTTCCGGTAGACGCACAGCTGCGCCCCGCCCTTGTCGAGCGCCTGCGCCTCCAAAAACGCGTCCCGAACCTTCTCGTAACCCTTCGCTGTGAACACTCACGCTCTCCTGACGATGATGCCGCGCGTGCCCCTGGGCAGCGGCAGCGCTTTGAACTTGGTGCGCGGCGCATAGGCGACGAGCGCCTGCAGCACCGCACGGCGGATATCGAGCTCCAGCTTCTGCGCGATCGGCTTGGGCAGGCTGATGTCGCCCAGATCCACCACGATCTGCGTCGGCGCATCGCCTTGCGCGCGCGCCGCGGCCGGAAAAATCGCGCCCGCCGCCGCCAATTCCACCAGTTTCCGCCGGCTGACGCGCATGCGCCGCTCCTTCTGCTTTCGCTGCCAAAATGTAGCAGCTTCAAAATAGGCCGGATTTCGTGGTGAATTTCGACATAAAGTTACGTTGCACTGCACAAATACTAAATGATGTGTTGATGCAGGGGCGATCCGTCCATGCACGGTATGCGGGCTTTGGGCCTATCCACAGGGCCCAAAAAAAATCGCGGAATTTCTGTCGTTTAGCGTTTGACAGGTCTGCGACGCCCCCCTATACACCGCGCCCTTGCCGGACCGCAGCGACGAACGCGGCGCCCGGCGGGAGTGACCTGAAGGCCTCAAAAACCTGACGGAAACGGGCTCTTTGACATTGTGATAACAGGAAGAGGAACGTGGGCGGCGGCTCGATCTGCCACGTCTGAAGCTTCGGCTTTGGACAAACGAATACGAGCTCTCGCAGCTCGCGTTTCTCAGCAAGACAAATTCACTCGATTTGAACCAGACCTGTGACGGGCCTGGCCAGATCGAACCCTTGTCATGCGAACAAACGCAAAATGAGTCAGCGAGAGTTCAGGATCATAACTTGAGAGTTTGATCCTGGCTCAGAACGAACGCTGGCGGCAGGCCTCAAACATGCAAGTCTAGGGGGATAGCAATATCCACCGGCGGACGGGTGCGTAACACGTGGGAATATACCTTTCGGTACGGAACAACTGCGGGAAACTGCAGCTAATACCGTATACGTCCTAGCGGAGAAAGATTTATCGCCGAAAGATTAGCCCGCGTTCGATTAGCTAGTTGGTGAGGTAATGGCTCACCAAGGCTCCGATCGATAGCTGTTCTGAGAGGAAGATCAGCCACACTGGGACTGAGACACGGCCCAGACTCCTACGGGAGGCAGCAGTTGGGAATCTTGGACAATGGGGGAAACCCTGATCCAGCCATGCCGCGTGAGTGATGAAGGCCTTCGGGTT
>DASZMT010000115.1:0-5329 GCA_035551495.1 Rhizomicrobium sp.
GACGACGTCCGATCGATCAGCGACGTGTATCAACGATCACAGCGTCTCGATTCCATCTACCAAAGCGCAAAAAAGCCCTATCTTGCGACGATCTCGGAATATCAGAGCGGTGGGCTAAGGGTGATCGACGTCCTTAACGGAACGCCCCAACTTATCGTCCGCGGTCCCGCGCGCACTTGGCGCAAACTTCTGCGGGAAAAGAAAGGGCTCTCTTCGGATCCAAACGTCGAGGTTTTGGCGAATACACCCGATTGGTCTGCCACCTAACTGCGCTCTAGCAACCGTCGCCACTGCAGGGTTTGTTGGCCCTCACACCAGCTCAACCGCCACCGCGGTCGCTTCGCCGCCGCCGATGCACAGCGCCGCGACGCCGCGCGTCTTGCCGCGCTTTTGCAGCGCATTGATCAGCGTCACCAGGATGCGCGCGCCGCTGGCGCCGATGGGGTGACCGAGCGCGCAGGCACCGCCGTTCACGTTGACCTTCGCGTGGTCGAGGCCGAGATCGCGCATCGCGATCATCGCCACCACCGCGAAGGCCTCGTTGATCTCGAACAGGTCGACGTCGTCCTTGGTCCAGCCGGCCTCCTTCAGCACCTTCTCGATGGCGCCGACCGGGGCGCGGGTGAACCAGCGCGGCTCTTCGGCGTTGGAGGCCTGCGCCACGATGCGCGCAATCGGCTTCAGGTCGCGCTTCTTCGCCTCGTCGGCGCTCGCGATCACCAGCGCCGCGGCGCCGTCGCTGATCGAGGAAGAGTTCGCGGCCGTCACCGTGCCGTCCTTGGCGAAGGCGGGCTTCAGCGTCGGGATCTTCTCCGGCTTGGCCGTCTTGGGCTGCTCGTCGAGCGCGACCGTGGTGTCGCCGCCCCGGCCCGACACTTTCACCGCGACGATCTCGCTCTCGAACGCGCCGCTCTCCTGGGCGCGGCGGGCGCGCATCAGCGATTCCGTGGCGTAAGCGTCCTGCTCCTGGCGCGTGAACTGATAGTGGCGCGCAGAGTCTTCCGCATAGGTGCCCATCAGGCGGTGCTCATAGGCGTCCTCGAGGCCGTCGAGGAACATCGAGTCCTTCACCTCGCCATGGCCGAGCCGCATGCCGCCGCGCGCCTTGGGCAGCAGATACGGGGCGTTGGTCATGCTCTCCATGCCGCCCGCGATGGCGAGGACGGCGCGGCCGGCGGCGATCTGGTCGGCGGCCATCATCACGGCCTTCATGCCCGAGCCGCACATCTTGTTGATCGTCGTCGCGGGGACGTCGAACGGAACGCCGGCATAGACCGCCGCCTGGCGCGCCGGCGCCTGGCCGAGGCCGGCCGGCAGGACGCAGCCCATCACCGTCTCGTCGATGTCGCCCGGCGCCACGCCGGCCCGCCTGACCGCCTCTCCGATGGCGGCGGCGCCGAGTTCCGGCGCGGTTTTGCCGGAAAGTTCGCCCTGAAAGCTGCCCATGGGGGTGCGGGCGCCCGCGAGGATGACGACGTCGGTTCTGGCCATGGCTCTGAAATCCTTCCGCTTTTCGCCCGTCCCGAAACGGCACAAACCCGGTGACCGGCGTCCGGCCCTGAGGTATCATCCCCTACGAGTCCGCACCAGCGGACCGTCTAGGGGTGGGGTATGCGCAAAAGGCTGATAGCGGCGCTGATCGGCGCGGGCGCGGGTGCGCTCGCGCTGTGTGCGTACTATGCCCTGCTCTATGCCGGCATCCGGATACGGCCGGAGCTTCTGATCGGCGGCGCGGCGGCGCTCGTCTTCGCCGGCGCGGTGGCGGTGTTCTCGCTGGTGGCGATGGACCGGCCGGCGTTCCGCAAGGTGCGGCCCGCGATCCTGCTCAATGAGGAACCGGCCAAGGAGTTCATCTACCCCTTCAAGCCCGATGGCGCGATCCAGATCGCCGCCAAGCCGGAGCAGTCGGTCGGCGAGATGCTGGTGCGCTATGGCGATGCCTTCAAGGCGGCGCCGGACAAGTTGACCAAGGACATCGTGCTGACGGTGCGCGCGGGCAAGACGGACTTCCCGCACCAGAGCCTGCTGCAGCTCTTCGCGATCCTGGGGCAGTACAATCTGGAGCACGTGATCCTGCTCGACGAGAAGGGCGACTTCGTCGGCTACATCCCGGGCAAGCGCGCCAAGAAGGAGTTCACCGGCGAGAAGGCGCTGGCGAATATCGACAAATACATCGTCACGGTGCTCAAGAAGCCGGCCGAGAGCGCCGTCCTGCGCGACCTCGGCGGCGCGACGCGCGACGACACGATCGAGCAGAACGACACCTCAATGAACGCGCAGGCCAAGCTGTGGGCGAACGACAAGGTGCAAGGGCTGATCGTGCACCAGCACCTGAAGCCGGTCGGCTTCATCAGCCGTATGGACGTGCTGCGGATCAACGCGGGAATGCTGTAGGCGTCATCCCGTGTCATCCGCCGCGAATGCGGCGGACCCAGATAACGTCTTCGCGAACCCATCAAAACCTATGTTGCACCAACCGGATCCGCCGCATTCGCGGCGGATGACAGGTGGGCTCAGTTCCCGCTCTCCTCGAACAGCTCGCGGCCGATCAGCCAGCGGCGGATCTCGCTGGTGCCGGCGCCGATCTCGTAGAGCTTGGCGTCGCGCAACAGGCGGCCCGTCGGGTAGTCGTTGATGTAGCCGTTGCCGCCGAGCGTCTGAAGCGCCTGCAACGCCATCCACGTGCCCTTCTCCGCCGCGTAGAGGATCGCGCCGGCAGCGTCCTTGCGCGTGGTCAGGCCACGGTCGCAGGCCCGTGCCACGGCGTAGACATAGGACCGCGTCGCGCTGAGCGCGACATACATGTCGGCCAGCTTGCCCTGCATCAGCTGGAAGCTGCCGATGGACTCGCCGAACTGCTTGCGGTCGTGGACATACGGCACCACCACGTCCATGCAGGCCTGCATGATGCCGAGCGAGCCGGCAGCCAGCACCGCACGCTCGTAATCGAGGCCGCTCATCAACACGTTGACGCCCCGGCCCTCGCCGCCCAGCACGTTCTCCTCCGGCACCTCGCAATCCTCGAAGACGAGCTCGGCCGTGTCGCTGCCGCGCATGCCGAGCTTGTCGAGCTTCTGCGCCACCTTGAAACCCTTGAACCCCTTCTCGACCAGGAAGGCGGTGATGCCGCGCGGGCCGGCGGCGGTATCGGTCTTGGCGTAGACCACCAGCGTGTCGGCATGCGGGCCGTTGGTGATCCACATCTTGGTGCCGTTGAGGACGTAGCGGTCGCCCTTCCTGTCGGCGCGCAGCTTCATCGAGACGACGTCGGAGCCGGCGCCCGGCTCGCTCATCGCGAGAGCGCCGACATGCTCGCCGCTGATCAGCTTGGGGAGATATTTGCGCTTCTGCGCCGGCTGACCGTTGCGGCGAAGCTGGTTGATGCAGAGATTCGAGTGCGCGCCATAGGATAAGCCCACCGAGGCCGAGGCGCGGCTGATCTCCTCCATCGCGACGACGTGCTCGAGATAGCCGAGGCCGAGGCCGCCGAACTCTTCGTCCACCGTGATGCCGTGCAGGCCGAGTTCGCCCATCAGCGGCCACAGCTGGCGCGGGAAAGTGTTGGTGCGGTCGATCTCGGCGGCCAGCGGCGCGATCTCGGCGTCCGCGAAGGTGCGCGTGGTGTCGCGGATCATGTCGGCGGTCTCGCCGAGCGCGTGGTCGAGGCTGCGGTAGTCGTTGGTCATAGGTGGCTCTGGTGGGCTCTAGAAGGAAGCGCCCCAATCTAGCCCAAGGCTCAGCCGAACACGAAATCCCCCGCGCCGAGGCTTCCCATCGTCACATTGTGCAGCGTGATCGTGTTGTCGGGATCGAAAGTTATAACCGTGTCGGAACCCGACTGGCTCATGAGCGGCTGCAGCGCGGCGAAGCCGGCGATGCCGTAGCCTTGCAGCGCGATCGTGTCGCCGGCGGTGAAATCGGTGATGGTGTCGCGGCCGTCGCCGTCGTGGAACGCAAAGCGGTCGTTCCCTGCCCCACCGGTCAGCGTGTCGTCCCCGGCCCCGCCGCTCAGCACGTCATTGCCGCCACCGCCCGACAGCGTGTCGGCGCCTGCCCCACCGAAGAGAAGATCGGTGTTGGCGCCGCCGGCGAGCGTGATCGCGATGGCGTGACCCTGGTTCGGATCGTAGGGGCTCGCGTACCACGGCGCGGTGTCGAGCGCGACGGCGACCTGGAACGCGCCGATGGTGTGCGTGCCGTTGTCGTTGGTGCCGCTGAGGCCGGTCTGGTTCCAGTTGGCGTCGAAGGTGAGCGTCGCCGTCGACCAGGCGTACTGATTGGCGACATCGTTGAGCGTCAGCGTGTGGCTGCCGTCGTCGTTGAGGCGCACTTCGGTGAGGAGATTGCCGGCGGCGTCGAAGGAATCGGTCGTCCATTGCCACGGCTGGGTGCCGGCGGTGTCGAAGCTGTTGACCCATTTGGTGCCGGCGTCGGTCGTGATGGCCTGGGACGCAAGACTGCCTTGCAGGTCCGTGGTCGTGGCGAGCGATGCCCATGGCGCGGCGTTGGTGGTGTCGAACAGGGTAAGCGTCGTGGTGCCGTCCGGATGGACCACGGATTGCGAGTTCGCGTTGCCGTTGGCGTCGAAGGTGTAGGTGCCGTCGGCGAAGGCGAATTTCTCGATTCCGCTGAGCGTATCGGTGCCGTCCGGCGACGCCGTCCGCTCGTCGGTCACGGTGTAGGTCTGCTGCGCGGGGTCGAAGGAGATCAGATAAGCGGATCGCGAAGCGGAGAAGCGCGCCGTGTCGGTGCCGGCGCCGCCGTCGAGCGTATCGTTGCCCGCACCACCCTCCAGGATGTCGTCGCCATCGCTGCCGGAGAGCGAGTCGTCGCCACCATTGCCGATCAGAATGTCGTTGCCTGCCAGGCCAGCGAGTATGTCGGCCGCCGACCCGCCCGTGATCTGGACGGCCTCGATGTCGAAGAGCGACAGCATCGGCGAATGGCCGAAGAAATCGCGTGCCAAAATCTCCCCTTCCGCGCCGGCGGATGCGCTGACGACACCGATGGTATCGGACGAGAAGTCGACGATGGCCGTGTTGGTGCCGGCGCCGCCGCCGGTCCAGCTGCTGCCTTGGTTCAGCGCGTCGTTGAACGCCGGCGCGACAAAGGTGATCGTGTTGTCGCCGCCGCCTGTGGTCAGCTGAAGCTGCTCGATGTTCTTGAAGGTCGTGCCGTCGGGCAAGGCTACGGCCGTGCTGCTGCCGGGCGTGAAGGTCAGCGTCGTGGCGCGGGTATCGCCGGAGCGGTGAAGGATCAGAAGATCGTTGCCGGTGCCGCCGTCGATGGTCGAGTCGACGCCGTCGTCGACGATCGTGTCGTTGTCCGC
>DASZMT010000116.1:0-2342 GCA_035551495.1 Rhizomicrobium sp.
TTCGCGAGCACCCAGAAGGGCTTCCCCGAAGCGCTGGCCAAGGCGCGCAGCGTGTTCAGCGTGGTCTATCAGCCGGTGGGTGACGGCCGCGCCACCGCGAGCCAACTCCGTCAGCAGCAGCGCGCGGCACAAGCAGCCTAAGCAGGGGTGGTCCGGCGCCGCCTATTTGCGCGGCGGTAGCTCCGGCAGCGGCTGCAGGTCGAGCCATTTGCGCGCCGCCGCGATCGTATGGAAGAGCTTGCCGGGTCGCGTCGCGCCACCGAGATTGAGGAAGCGCCGGCTGAGCGCGACGTTCTCGTCGGTGATGGCCACGATCGCCACCGGTCCGCGCGGCTCGAAGGCGGCATAGGCCGAGATGCGGGCGCCGACCTGCATTATCTCTTCGTCGTTGTAGATGTACCTGGCCTCGCGGCAGTCGTAGAGGCGGCGGTAGGACATCGCGTTCTGGACGACGATCTCGTCGAGATAGCGCTCGAACTCCTTGAGATCGATCGGCCCCGAGGCCGTGGCCTGCATGAAGCGGTTGTCGTGGTCGAAGACGATGCTGATGGGCATCCGCGATTCAGCTTTCCGGCAGCGGCTGCGCGTCAAGCCATGTGCGAGCGGCCGTTTCGCTGTGGAAGAGTTTCGCGGGCCGCTTGGCGTTACCGAGATTGAGGACGCGCCGCGCCACCTCGACGGAGGCGTCACTGACGGCGATCACCGCAACCGGTCCGCGCGGATCGAAGTGCGCATAGGCGCTGACTCGCGCTGCAATCCGCATGGGGTCAGCGTCGATGAAGGTGCCGTCACGATTGTCGTAGAGCTTGCGATAAGGCATCGCTCCCTGGACGACGATCTGATCGAGATAATCCTCCCAATGCTCGATCTTCACGACGTCATAAGTCCTGGCGTGGACGAACTTCTTCTCGTGGTCGATCGTGAAGCTGATCGGCACGTCAGGAGCTTCCATCTCTCGCGCCTTCTTCGGCGAGCCAGGCGCGGGCGAGCCGCACATCGCGGAAGATCCTGGCCGGCCGCTTTGCGCCGCCCAGGTTGGTGAAGCGGCGGGCGAGGTCGTTGTGCGGATCATCGTTGACCACCAGCGCCACCGGGCCGCGCGGTTCCATCGCGGCATAGGCGCTGACCCGAGCGCCCAGCACCATCATGTCGGCATCGGTCAGCTCGAATTGCGCGCCCGACGTGTCGAACAGCTTGCCATAGGGCATGGCGTCGCCGGCCGCGACCTCGTCGAGGTAGTCGAGTATGTCCTGCAAACGAACGGCGCCCTCGGCCTGCACATGGACGAGGCGTTCGGCGGGGTTGATCTTGTAATTCAGCGGCACGAAGTCAGGACACTGCAGTTGTCAGAATCGCCCCCTTATTATGATGATCGTGACGCATCCGACAAGCGTGCGGGCGCTCAGTTTCTCCCCACGTGGGCCGCGACGCACAGCCACTGGCCGTTCCGCTTCGCATAAATATCGGTATAGCGGCCATGCCCGGGGCGGCCGTCGAGCAATTCATATGCGGTGCGGGCGTGAATAATGGCGAAGTCGCCCATGATGCGGATATTCACGTCGTGGCAGGCGAGGTTCCGAATTTTCACTGGCGGTGCGATCTGTTTCAGGAAGGCCGCCTTGTCGATGATCGAGCTGTCGGGATTGGAGTTGAGAAAATCCTCCGACAGTATCTCGCCGAAGCGCTTCACGTCGCCCGCCTGGACCGAGGCGATGTAATCGCGGTTGAGCGCCTGTAGCGTCTCCAGGTCGGTCATGCGTCGATGCCTTCGTGCTTGAGGAGCCATTGCTTGCGCGGCAGGCCGCCACCATAGCCGGTGAGCGTGCCGTTGGAGCCGATCACGCGATGGCAGGGCACGACGATGCTGATTGGATTCTGGCCGTTCGCCAACCCTGCCGCGCGCACCGCCTTGGGCTTGCCGATGCGGCGCGCGAGCTCGGCATAGCTGATGGTCGTGCCGTCCTTGATCTTGCGTAGCGCCTTCCAGATCGCGGTCTGGAAGGCCGTGCCATTGGTCGCGACCGGGAGCGTCGCGAGCACGTCGATCTCGCCTTTGAAGTAGCGGCGCATCGCCGAAGTGAGACCGCCCGGATCGCGCCTGGGCGAGAGCGTGTAGCCGGTCTTGCGATAGTAGCGATCGAGCAACTGTCGCAGCCGCTTCTCATGGTCGGTCCAGTCGATGCCGCGCAACTTGCCGTCCTGGTCGGCAACGATCAGAAGCTCGCCGACGGGTGTTGCGAGACGATCGACGAAGAAAGCGAGAGCTTCAACCATGGGACGCCATCCTGAGATGTTGGGCGGCATAGGCATGCCAGGGACGCCAGGCGGGCGGCGCGCGCTCG
>DASZMT010000117.1:0-2118 GCA_035551495.1 Rhizomicrobium sp.
CGCCGCCGTGACCAGTTCGTCCGCGGTCAGCTTCGGCACCGCCGTGATGTAAATTTCGGTGCCGCGCGGAAGCGCCGCCGCCATCGCGGCGACCTCGTCCGCGGTCGGCCTGGTCGCCTCGACCGAGAAACGCGCGGCGAAATCGCCCGCTCCGTCATGCGGTGTGACGGCGGCCAGCATCACTCGCGCCGGCGCGATATGACGAAGGACTCGTCGTAAAACCACAGCCCGCCGTGCTGCTGCAGCACGTCGCGCGTGGCGTCGACATAGCGCCGCTCGGCGTTGACGTCGGCCAGCCGGTCGTCCTCGACCTGCGCCACATAGATGGCCGCGTTCCACGCCGCCAGCAGCGTCGAGGTGCCGATCGAGGAGGAAATCTCCGACGGCAGCGTGTGCATCTCGTAGCGGAAGATCGAGCGCTGATCGGAATAGGCGTTGAAATTGAGGTCGCGGCCGGCGGAACCGAGATCCTGCTTCACCGCCTTCAGCAGATCGTGGCGGTTATGCATGAACGGATTGTCCTGTGGCCACACCTTTTGAATGATCTCCATGCCCGGATCGTTCCCGTGCGAGTGGATGGCGATCATGCGGCCGCCGGGTCCGAGCGCACGCGCCAGCGGCGCCAGCACGCGCTTGGCCTTGAATTCGAGCGAGGCGCGAGCCCGGTATGGCTGCGAGGCAATGACCAGGTCGTAGTCGGCGACGGTGCCACCCGGCTTGGGCACGATCTGGTCGAGCAGGAATTTGTGGTCATTGCGATAGAGCACGAGGATCACCGGCCGCTCATAAACCGGATTGCCGCTCTTGGCCGAAACGCGGGCCTTCCAGTTCTCGGCCAGGAAGGGTTCGAGCGCGGTGATCTGCTGCTCGAAAGAGTGCGCGCTGGTCCCGTCCATCGCCACCTCCTTCCACACCAGGCTGGTGGCGGCGGTCACCGATTTGACATTCAGCCACGGCGCCTCGGCGTAAGCGAGGTTGGTGAGCACGACGACGCTCGACGGATGCTCGACGAAGCGGTCGGGCAGCTTTTGCAACGTCAGCCGCACGTCCTCGAGGCTGATCTCCTTGCCGACGATATAGAACGGCATGGTCGGGAAGCGGTCGTGCATCGCGCGCATCACGCGGGCGAGCACTGTGCCGTCGCCGACGCCGGCGTCGAACACGCGCACCGCCGGCGGGCGCGGATGGATGTTGGCGAGTTCGAGACTGACGCGGTTCGCCACCTCCCACTTTTCGCTGCAGGTGTTCACGAACAGCAGGTATTTCTGCCGGTTGTCGAAGAAGCGGAAATTGCGCTGCGGATCGTCGCTGGCCTGGCCGGAGGCGACGGGCGGCGCTGCTGGCCTGACCGTTGGAAGCTGCGGGCTCGAAGGTGCCGCGGACGATGCGTCGGGCATGCCGGCATCGAACAGAATGCGCCGGCGCGCCGGCGGATCCTCGGCGCTCTGCGCCATGAAGGCGCGGATGCGGTCGAGCGTGTCGGTGGTGATGCGGCCGCCATTGCGCAGGCGGCTGGCGAGCTTGCCGTCGTTGACGGCGCGTCGGCCGAAGGTGGATTCGGCGAGCCCGCGCTGACGACAGAAGTCGCCGATCTCCTGAAGGATCTGCTCGTTCATGGCACGTTTCCTCTCGGCTCTGAGGGCCGGTTTGATGGAAAGCGAACCAAGCTGCCGCCCCGCCGTCAACCACAAAACGTATGTGGGAAAGTTGGGCAGCGTGGGTGGGCATAGATTTAGCAGATGGACTGAAGAGTCAGGACAATTTCGCGGGCACCACAGCTAAAATACAGACCGCAGCGCGCGAGGCAGCGCCGTTGCCCACTCGCTCGGACACGAAAAAGGATGGAGAGTGGGCGTCGCCCACCATCCACCCTCGATCCATCAGCCGGCAAAACCGGCGGCAACGCGATCAGATCTCGAAAAAAACCGTCTCGTTGCCGCCCTGGACCCGGATGTCGAAGCGATAGAGCGGCACGCCCTTCTCCTCGCCGGCCTTGTGGGCAATGAGAGTCCCGCGCCGGCCTTCGGGCACCAGCGCCAGGATGGGATCGAACGCGTTCGCCGCCTCGTCGGCGAAATAGAGCCGCGTATAGATCTGCCGCAGCATGCCGCGTGAGTA
>DASZMT010000118.1:0-4552 GCA_035551495.1 Rhizomicrobium sp.
GGATGGCCTCGCCCGGCTGGCGCGGCTCGCGCCTGCCAGCGTCGCGCAATATCGCGAGGCCTATTGGCGCAAGGCGGCCAAGGCGGCCGGCGCCACGCTCTGCGGCAAGGTGCTGGTCGACCAGACCGCGCTCAATACGCCGATGCTGCCGGTGATCGGGCTGCTGTTTCCGCAAGCCACGGTGCTGTTCGCGGTCCGCGATCCGCGCGATGTGGTGCTGAGCTGTTTTCGCCGCCGCTTCGATCCGACGCCCTTCACGCTGGAGTTCGCCTCGCTGGAAAGCACGGCGCGGGTTTACGACCTCACCATGCGGCTGGCCGAGGCGTGCCGTCCCCATATGGCGTCTCGGATGGTCGACGTGCGCTATGAGCGCGTGGTCGCGGATTTCGATGCCGAGATCGGCGGGCTCTGCGCCCGGCTCGGCATTGCCTGGACCGATGCGTTCCGCGACTTCCAGCGGGCCTCGGAGGGGCGCATGCTCACCACCGCCAGCGCGACCCAGGTGCGCCGCGGGCTCAATTCCGACAGCATCGGCGCCTGGCGGCACTATCGCGATCAGATGGCACCGGTCCTGCCGCTGCTGGCGCCTTGGGTCGAGCGCTTCGGCTACCCGCCGGACTAAAAAGAGAAACGTCCGAAACGCAAACGGGCGGCCCCGAAGGACCGCCCGTGCGCGCAACGTCTCTTCGATGCGATGCGTCTCAATCCGTGCCGGCGCGGCCCAGGCCGAGGTCGTGCTCGGCGGCCACGATGGAGATCGTGTAGCCGGCGATCACGTCGAACAGCATCGTGAACATGATGAAGAAGAAGGGCGAGGTCGCGAAGCCCTTCAGCGTGATGAACTCGATCAGCGCCACGATGAAGATCAGCAGCGACAGGCCGTGGTTGACGATCTCGCGCGAGGTCGTGCGGGTGGCCTTCACCACCTCGATGAACAGCAGGACCAAGCTCAGCAGGATCAGGAAGTCGCCGAACGAGAAGTTCCAGATGTCGCCGGAGAACATGTGGATGTGCAGCGAATGGGTGATGCTGAGCATGTCCTGGATATTGCCGTGCGCGATCACCCCACCGCCCAGCGCGATCAGGTTGTAGACCACCAGCGGAATGATCAGCAGCGGAAACAGACGTAACATCGAGAACTCCTCCCCCGAAACGGGCATGCGCCCAAAACCAACGGGCCGGTCACGGCGCCGCAAGGCCAACGTAAGCCTTGTACCATATTGGGGCGGAAAAGGGGCGGCGTTAACGCGCTTTCATGCGCCGTGGTTAAGCGGCGTGACGGCGCCGGTCGCGGTAGATCATGTAGATATTGCGAAGGTAGATCGGGATCGGCATGGCCTGCCCCATCAGGAGCGGCCAGGCCTGCAGGTGCAGCGTGTAGGTCACGGTGATCAGGCCGCCGATCACGCTGCAATACCAGAACGCGACGGGCACGACGCTGTGTCCGGCCTGCTCGCTGCGCAGCCACTGGATCAGGAAGCGGATGCCGAAGATGCCCTGGCCCAGGACCCCCAAGCCGCCCCACAGCGTGTCGACGGGATGCTGCTGAAGATAGGCGTAGAGATGCGCGAGGAAGCCCATCAGATCTCCCGTGACGGCGCGTGGGCCTTGAAGCGGCGCTGCAGCCAGCGCACGCCGAGCAGGTCGTTCACGCTGACCAGAAGGCGGCCGAGATTGGTGTATTTCGACTGGCCGTGCGAGCGGGGCCGATGGTTCACCGGCACGAAGCGCACGTCATAGCCCTCGCGGATCATCAGCGAGATGATGAAGCGGTGGATGTGGTCGAAATAGGGAAGGGCGAGGAACGCGTCGCGGCGGAACGCCTTGAGACCGCAGCCCGTGTCGGCAGCGCCGTCGTTCAGGATTCGCGCGCGGATCGCATTGCCGAAGCGCGAGGCGAAACGGCGGCTGAACGAGTCCTGCCGCTTGGCGCGCACGCCCGAGACGACGCCGACCTGGGCCGCATCGGGGCCGCGCAGGATCGCGAGGAGCTTGGGGATGTCGGCCGGATCGTTCTGGCCGTCGCCGTCCAGCGTCACGATGATGTCGGAGCGCGCCGCGCGCACGCCGGTGCGGATGCCGCGACTCTGGCCCAGATTCTTGCCGTGCTGGATGACACGCAGCGACGGGATCTCGCGCTTGAGCGCGACGAGCGCCGCCGCCGTGCCGTCGGTCGAGCCGTCGTCGATGAAGATGATCTCGCTCGAAGGCTCGCTCGCGAGCGCCGCCGCGATCTCGCGCGCCAGCGGGCCGACATTCTCGGCCTCGTCTTTCACCGGCACGACCACGGATAGGGCGACCGCCATGCTGAGGTTCCGTTCGATCCCGTCGTAGAATAGAGTGTTCGCCGGCCGGTTCATCCGGCCTCCCGATGACGCGCGTGCGGCCCGGGCGGGCGCCTTATACAGGCCTAGCCCCTCAAGAAACAGGCTTGTTCCACGATGACCCATTTGCCGCAATCTCCCCGCCGGAAGGCACGGGTATTCAAGGGACGTTCCAGATGAGCACGGTTTCGGACCAGGCGGCTGCCCCGGTTCCGGTCCTGCCGGACGGGGCGGCGGGCCGGATCCTGGCGCTCGTGGCGCGCCATTGGGCGATCACGCTGACGCTGCTGTGCGTGGTGCTGTGGGCGCCGGGGATCGCCAGCCTGCCGCCGATCGACCGGGACGAGAGCCGATTCGCCGAGGCCTCGCGCCAGATGCTGGAGAGCCGCGACTTCGTGAACATCAAGTTCGGCCACGTGCCGCGCTACCAGAAGCCGGTCGGCATCTATTGGATCCAATCGCTGACCACTGCCGTCGCCGGGCTCGGCGACGACACGCACATCTGGACCTACCGGCTGGCGTCGCTGTTCGGCGGCATCCTCGCGGTGCTGCTCTGCTTCTGGTGCGTGCGGGCCTTCGCAGGCCGCGAGGTCGCGTGGCTGGCTGCCGCCTTGATGGGCACGTCTCTCCTGCTCACCGCCGAATCGAGCATGGCGACGACCGATGCCTGCCAGCTCGCCAGCGTGATGGGTGCGATGGGTGTGCTGCTCAGGGTCTGGCTCGCGACGCGGCCCGCCGCCACGACACCGATGCCGTCGACCGGTCTGGTTCTCGCCGGCTGGGCGGCGTTCGCGGCCGGCATCCTGATCAAGGGGCCGGTCGTGCCCGGCGTCTGCGCCGTTACCGCGATCGCGCTCGTCGCCTGGCAGCGCGGCGAATGGCGCTGGCTCGGTGCCCTCAAGCCGGTCTGGGGCGTGCTGCTGGCGCTCGCCATCGATCTGCCCTGGCTGATCACCATCGGCATCCAGAGCCATGGCGCCTTCTATCAGCAGTCGCTCGGCCACGACTTCGCAGCCAAGCTCGCCGGCGGGCAGGAGAGCCATGGCGCGCCGCCGGGCTACTACCTCGTGCTGGTCACGCTGACCTTCTGGCCAGCGATCCTGTTTGTGACACCGGGTTTGGGCGCCGCGATCCGGCGCAATGCCGACGCGGCGACACGCTTCCTGATCTGCTGGGCCGGCGCGAGCTGGCTGATGATCGAGGTCGTGCCGACCAAGCTGCCGAACTACATCCTGCCCGCCTATCCGCCGCTCGCGATGCTGGCGGCGGTGTGGATGCTCCTGCCCCGCGATGCGACGGAGCCTGGCTGGCAGAAGGCGTTGCGCTGGGTGGCGGCGGTCCAATTCGCCATCGGCGCCGGCGCGCTCGCGGCCGCGCCGATCCTGGCGACCGGCAAATATGGCGACGGCACCCCGTGGTGGCTGTTCGCCGCGGCCGCGGCGAGCGCGCTGCTCGCGCTTGCGGCGCTCCTTATCTACCTGCGCGATGCCAAGGTCGCGGCGTTCCTGATGGCGAGCCTGGCGGTCCTCGTTGCCTATCCGGCGCTCACTGCCGGCGCCGCGCCGCGCCTGCAGCGCATCTGGATCAGCCCGCGCGCCGCCCAATTGATCGCGAAATACCGGCAATCCGGCGATCCGCCGCCGATCGCGGCCGGCTACATCGAGCCCAGCCTAATGTTCGCGCTGGGCGCCGAGACGCGGCTCACCGACGGGGAGGGTGCCGCCGAAGCGGGCGCCTATCAGGGCGGCCTTGCTCTCGTCGCGGACGACGAGCGTGCGAGCTTCCTCACCCATCTCGCCGCGCTTCAGACCGATGCGACGATGCTCGGTCAGCTCGACGGGGTGAACTACACGCATGGACGCCCGGTCCACATCACGCTGTACCGAGTCACCGCGAACCATGACGCGATGGTTCCCCCCGCCGAGTGAGGCCCACCGGTCACAGAACCGGATTTCATGCACAGGGTCGTAAAAATTTTCGCAGGCCTCTCACGCCGCCGGAGCACCCGCTCTCCCATGCACATCGCGTGCAAGCGAATCGCATCGCAACGCACGGGATCATGCGCGCGCTGCGTGCATCTAATATCGATTCGAAAAGGATTAAACGTGCGGCGCGTCGACTCGCATGAGCCGTGATCCGTGCATGTAAAGAATCATCCGTGTGCGCATCGAATGGGCGTATAAGGACGGCATAAAGCCGCTTCGTTGCGCGTCCGATGGGGCGAGCAC
>DASZMT010000119.1:0-48293 GCA_035551495.1 Rhizomicrobium sp.
GGCCGAGCTGGTCCTGCAGCCGGTCGCGATAGCGCAGCGTCTCACCGAACAGCTTGCCGGTGTTGAGGAATAGGACCGGTGTCGCCGGATCGATCTGCGCCACCAAATGAAGAAGGACGGCGGATTCCGAGCCGAAGGAGGAGACGACGGCCGTCTTGCCCTTCATCTCGCCCTCGAGCGCGAGTTGCAGAATGCCGTGCGCATCGCGGCCCTTCGCCAGCTCCTGATAGTGCGCCAGGCGCGCCGCGAGCGCGGGATCGGCAGCGCCGCCCTGCCCCGCGCGGTCGAAGGCGTGCGGCGCGATGTTTCGCGCCCGGTCGATGACGGTGACGGTGGCGCTCATGCGAGCCAGCCCTTCTCCGCGACCAGGTTGCGGGTGCGGCGGGACACTTCGTCGGGCGCGAGGCCTTCGGCCCGCCAGGAGGCCCGGGCGCTGCCGACATCGGCCAAGCGGCCGGTCCATTCGGGGCCGAACTGCGCCGCCAGCCACTCGCGCAGGCGCCGCGCGAGGCCGGGTGCCTGCCCGCCGGTCGAGGCAGTGAGCACGAGGTCGCCGCGCCGCACGATGGCGGGGACGTGGAAATCGCAAAGCTCGGGGACGTCCTCGACGTTGATCAGGATGCCCGCGGCGCGCGCCTCGCCGGCCAGGGCGCGGGCAGCGGGACGCTCGAGACCGGCGACGAAAAGCACGTTCAGCGGCGGCAGGGCGTTCCGGAGGCTGACGGAGACAGGCACGACGCCGGCTTCGGCCAGCAAGGCTGCGCGGCGGGCCAAACCCTCACCGGCGCCGGCCAGGCCGACGCGGACAGTCTCCGGATTGAGCGTGATGGGGAGCAAAAGCAACCTCCGCTCCGGCCGCTTTCGGCCGGTTCAACAGCAGAGGTACGCACCATCCCGCTTAAATGCAAGGATAGCACGTGGAATAAAATATTCTACGTAGTTACATCGTGGAATTACTGATAACCCTTGAGAATGTCGGTGATCGAGACGCCGATCCTGTCGCCATGGATGATGATCTCACCCTTCGCGACGGGCTTGTCGTTGGCCAGAATGAGCACCGGATCGTCCTGTCTGGCGTCGAGCTCGATGACGGCGCCGCGGCCCATGCGCAGCAGCTGGTGCATGGGGATGGTGGAGCTGCCGAGCACCACCGAGATTTCGACTTTGACGCCGGAGATGTTGGAGGACATGAAGGGCCCCGTGGATACCAAGAAGAATGCAGTTCGGATGATCGGCCGGTTATGGTTGCTCAAGCGTTAATACCGGGTGCGGTGGAGTGGCGTATCGCGCCGGGGCTGACGCCCTATCCCGAGGCCGTCGCCTTCATGGAGGAGCGCGCCGCCGCGATTTCGCATGGCCAGCGGCCGGAGTTGGTATGGCTGGTCGAGCACCCGCCGATCTACACCGCCGGCACCAGCGCGAAGGACGCCGATCTGCTCGATGCGCGCTTTCCGGTGTTCAAGACGGGGCGCGGCGGGCAGTTCACCTATCACGGACCGGGGCAGCGCGTGGGTTATGTGATGCTCGACCTGCGCAAGCGCGGCAACGACATACGCAAATTCGTGCACGACCTGGAGGAGTGGCTGATCCGCACGCTGGCGGCGTTCAACGTAAAGGGCGAGCGGCGCGCGGGGCGGGTCGGCATCTGGGTGGCCCGATCGCCCTCTTCAAAAATGGGACCGCGCGAGGACAAGGTCGCGGCGATCGGCGTGCGCGTGCGGCGCGGGGTGACGTTCCACGGCGTGAGCCTCAATGTCGATCCGGACCTGGAGCACTTCTCGGGCATCGTGCCGTGCGGGATATCGGAGCATGGGGTGACGAGCCTGCACGATCTCGGCTTGCTGGTGTCGATGGCGGATGTCGATGTCGCGATGCGCGCGGCGTTTGAAGAGGTATTCTCATAGCCGCCCGGCCGCCCTCAAGAGGAGGGTGGGATTCTGCTCTCGGTCAAAAATGGTCGGGGGTACATGCCGCCAAATCGCGCTATGCATCGCGCGGGCTTTTCGAGGGGTTCGTCATGCCGCGCGTGTCTGCTGCGTTCTTTGCGGCCGGGGTTCTGTGCATCTTCGTGGGTGGATCGCTCGGCATGTACATGGCGGCGGGCGGCAATGCCGCCTATGCCGGGATGCATGTCCACCTCAACCTCGTCGGCTGGGCGACGATGGCGCTGTGCGGGACGTTCTATGCCCTGACGGCGCAGACCATGTGGCCGCGCCTGGCGTGGATCAATTTCTGGGTGCTGCTCGCCGGCATCGTGGTGTTTTTTCCAGCCTTCGCGTTGTTCCTCAGCCATGGGGGCGATGAAAAGTACGAGCCGTTCATGAAGGCCGGCAACGGGCTGACGGCGCTCGGGATGCTGATCTTCTCGGTGTCTGTTTTCCGCGAGCTGTTGCGCAAGCGCTAGAGCGACGGTCTCCGTTTGAAGCCCTTCTCGGCCGGCGGCTCGGCTTTGTGGAGCTCGACGTCCTTTACGCTCGATCCCGGCGGGCCCTTCATGCAGAGGCCGACCAGCGTCTCGACGGCTGCGTTGGGCCCGCTGGCCAGGACTTCGACCTTGCCGTCGGAGCGGTTGCGCACCCAGCCGTCGACGCCCAGCCGAGTCGCCTCGGCGATCACATAATTACGGTAGCCCACCGCCTGCACGAAGCCTTCAATGCGCAGGCGCAGGTGAGTCTGGTCTTCATCGCTTGAGGAATTGGTCATGACGGGAGTATGCCTCCGTCGCCGTGCGCGGTCACGTTCCCGTGTCCTCACAGGCTCTTGGCTGGAACTTGCCGCCGGTTCGACTACCTAGTCGGTGATCCGGCGCCGCGTTCAGGGGAGCCATGCGGTTTTTGCGCATTGTTGCGTTAGGCAAGCGGCAGCCAGTTAGACGCTAAGAGCGCAACACACGACAGACATTGGGGAATCCACGCGTGCAGGCGAAATGGTTGATGACGGCGGCGGCCGTCGCGTTGTTAACGGCTGGACCGGCTCTCGCGCAGGACAGCGCCGCGAGCGGGGTGCTGACCTATCCGCCGTCCTTCTTCACCGATGCCCGGCCCAACACCGCCTACGACATGATCGGGCGGCTTCCCGGCTTCAGCTTCGTCGACGTCGGCAGCGCGCGCGGCTTCGCCGGCACGGCCGGCAATGTGCTGATCAACGGCGAGCGCCCGACCACCAAGAGCGACTCGCTGCAGTCGATCCTGACCCGCATTCCTGCCGGCGATGTCGACCATATCGACCTGATCCGCGGCGGCGCGCCGGGCATCGACATGCAGGGCCAGACGGTCATGGCGAACGTCGTGCTGAAAACCGCGGACTCGGCGCATGTCGTGGCGACGGCGGACGACACGGTCTTCATCGACGGGCACATGATCCCGGGCGCCTCGCTGCAATACACGCAGCACTCCGGCGCCTCGACCTATGAGGGTACGGTCAGCATCATCCAGAGCTACGACGACTCCGTCGGCCACGGCCTTCACAACGTGTTCGACGGCAGCGGCAACCTGGTGTCGCAGGACGATACGATCAGTCACGGCCTCGGCCTGGGCGTCTCGGCCAAGGGCGCGGTGACGGTCCCGTTGTTCGGCGGCGAGTTCAAGGCCAACGCGACCTACCAGAACAGCCCGTTCGTCGACAGCCTGCTCTATTTCCGCCCCGGCTTCCGCGAGCTGTTCGGCGACGACAACCGCGACAATATCGGTGAACTCGGCCTGCACTGGAACGGCACCGTGGGCGGCGCGCAACTCGAGACGCTGGTGCTGCAGCGTTACGACAACAACAACGCCAGCTCGACCTCGAACGACGGCACGACGGACCAGCTCTTCACCTCGCACAGCGCTACGGGCGAGAGCATCGCACGCGCCACGCTGCGCTATCTGCCGCTCGACAACCTGACGCTCGAGGGCGCGGTCGAGGGCACCTACAACTTCCTGAACGGCAAGACCGGCTTCTTCGTCAACGGCGTGGACCAGCCCCTGCCCTCCGCCAAGGCGAACGTCAGCGAGAAGCGCGGCGAGATCTTCTTCCAGGCCACCTGGAAGTTCGATCCGCAATGGACGCTGGAGGCCGGCATGCGGGCCGAGGCCTCGACGATCACCGAGACCGGCTCGGTCAATCTCAGCCGCTCGTTCTTCTATCCCAAGCCGCGCGCGGTGCTGACCTGGGCGCCGGATTCCGACACGCAGATCCGGCTGCGCTACGAGAAGGTGCTGGGCCAGCTCGACTTCAACAACTTCATCGCCTCGGCGAACCTGTCGGCCACCGGCATCACGGTCGGCAACGAGAACATCCGGCCCGACCAGCACGACCAGTACGAGATATCGCTCGAACGGCACTTCTGGGAGAAGGGCGCCGTGGTGCTGACGCTGATGCACGAGGATATCAAGGACGTGGTCGACTATGTGCCGATCACCGACAGTCTGGGCAACGTGTTCGACGCGCCGGGCAATATCGGCAACGGCCAGAACAACCAGATCGAGCTGCAGGTGACGCTGCCGCTGGACAAGCTGGGCCTGGAGAACGGGCTGCTGACGACGACCAGCATCTTCGATCTCACCTCGGTGCGCGATCCGGTGACGGGCACGAACCGGGTGATCTCCGGTCAGCGGCCGCAGAACATCACGATCAACTTCAGCAAGGACTTCACCAGCCTGATGTCGACGTTCGGCATCTCCTACTACAATTGCTGGACCGAGGAATATTACCGGCTGGAGCAGTTCCGCCTGCGCAAGGTGGCGCCGCCCTATTTCAGCCTGAGCTGGGACTATCATCCGAGCCCGGGATGGAGCTTCCACCTGGAAGGCGACGACATCGTCGGCTTCACCTACAAGGACACGCGGTTCAACTATGCGGGGCCGCGCAACGTGGCGCCGCTCGACAACATCGACCAGTACATCGCCCACGGCATCCCGCACATCGATTTCCAGATTCGCCGGACATTCTGATGCATCCAGGATCGCGTCCGGCGCATCCAAGGGTGCAAATGGACGGGAGCGGATCATGCGCGGATATGTAAAAGCGGGCGCAGTCCTGGTGGGCGCGGCGGCGGTGCTGGCGGGACTGGGGTTCGGCGCTTTCCAGCTGATGAACTGGCATTTCAATCCGGAACCGCCGCCGGCCGGCTATCTCAAGCCGGCATCGGCCCTGGAGGCGCAGCGGCAGGATGTCGAGTATTTCGACAAGCTGATCGCGCTGGACAAGTCGTTCCCGGCCACGGGGCGCGCGGAGGCGGAGCGGCGGATTGCGGCGTTGAAGGCGATGGCGCGCGCGCTGCCGCATCAGATGCTGGCGGTGCGGCTGATGCAGATCGCGGCGCTTTCGGACAATGGGCATACGCATCTGCGGCTGTTCGATCGGGCGCGCAGCCAGCTTTTCCTGCCGGTGCGGGTGACGCGGTTCGCGGACGGGTTCTATGTGATGCGCACCAGGACGGCGCATCGCGCGCTGCTCGGCGGGCGTCTGGAGGCGATCGACGGCGTGCCGTTCGCCGAAGTGCTCAAGCGGCTGGAGACGCTGCGCGGCGGGCTGGAGGTGTTCCGGCGCGAGAATGCGGCGCTGTATATCGAAGAGAACGATCTCGACTACGGCCTCGCCATCGCCAAGGCGCCGGACAAGGCGGCGTGGACGGTGCGCCTGCCGGACGGACGCGTGGTGACGCAGATGCTGGAGGCCGCGCCGCTGCCGAAGGATGACGACCTGCCCTATGGCGACCGCTGGCTGTCGCCGGAGCCGCATGCCGGCATGGGCGCGGACTGGATGGCGTACAAGCCGGCGGCGGGCGGCGCGGAGCCGCCAAGCTATCGCGATCTCGACCGCGTGTTCGAGAACGTCGCGATCCCGGGCAGCTGCGCGCGCTATATCCGCATCCAGGACATCATCGATGTCGACGACCAGAAAATCATGCCGTTCCTCGAGAAGACCGAGGCGGAGTTGATGGCGAACCCGCCCTGCGCGGCGATCGTCGATCTGCGCGGCAATGGCGGCGGCAACTACACCAATGCCTGGCATTTCGGGCACGCGCTGCCGAAGATCGTGAAGGGCCGCATCGTGGTGCTGACCGACGCCGACACCTTCTCGGCCGCGATCACGACGACGGCGTTCCTGAAGGAGACGGCCGGCGACCGCATGACCATCGTCGGCGAACCGATCGGCGACCGGCTGGCGTTCTTCGCCGAAGGCAATGCGGGCGTGCTGCCGAACCTCGGGATCGGCGAGACCTACGAGACGGGCAAGCACGACTACGGCGCGCCGTGCCGCGACATCGACGTGTGCTATTGGCTGAACTGGCTCTATCCGGTGCGGGTGAAGAGCCTGCAGCCGGACGTGTTCGTGCCGCAGAGCTTCGCGGCGTGGAACGCGGGGCATGATCCGGCGCTGGATAAGGCGGTGGAGATAGCGCGGTAGAGGCGCGGGACTGCCATCCTTCCGTTCGAGCCGGATCGCGCGCTAGTCCGCGAATTCCATGATCACTTCGTCGACGGCGAGGCTGTCGCCCTTGGCGGCGTTGATCTTCTTGATCGTGCCCTTGCGCTCGGCCTTCAGCACGTTCTCCATCTTCATCGCTTCGACCACCGCCAGCGTCTCGCCGGGCTCGACATGCTGGCCTTCGGCGACGTTGATCGAGACCACCAGGCCCGGCATCGGACACAGCAGCAGCTTGGAGGTGTCGGGCGCGACCTTGACCGGCATCAGCCCCGCCAGCCTGGCGCCGAGCGGCGAGCGGACGATGGCGGTCACCGTGCGGCCGCCCTGGCCGAGCTTGTAGCCGCCCTGGGCGCGCTCGATCTGGATCGCGTGGTCGCCGTCGGTGCCGCTGAGCATCATGATCGGCTGCCCGGGCAGCCAGTCGGTCAGCGCGCCATACGGCTTTCCGTCGATGTGGAGCGACAGATTGCCGGCGGCGAGATTGGCGTTCGTCACCTCGTAGTCATGGCCGTCGAGCGTGACGACGAAATGATTTCCGATCTTGTACGCGCCGTTCATCGTGCCGGAGATGCCGGAGGCGCGCAGCGCGCGCACCAGCCGCGCGGCCGAGGCGGCGGCGATGAAGCGCAGCGTGTCGGCGTCGCTCAGCGTCAGGCCGTGGAAGCCGTCGGGGAATTCCTCGGCGATGAACGCCGTGGTGATCTTGCCCGAGCGAAAGCGGGCGTTGTGCATGATCGCGGTGAGGAAGGCGATGTTGTGGCTGATGCCTTCGATGCGGAAACGGTCGAGCGCGTCCGCCATCGCGTCGATCGCGGCCTCGCGCGTCGCGGCATGGGTGCAAAGCTTGGCGATCATCGGGTCGTAGAACATCGAGATCTCGCCGCCCTCGTAGACGCCGGTGTCGTTGCGCACCGTGACATCGCCGCGCGTGCCTTCCTGCGGCGGGCGATAGCGGACGAGGCGGCCGGTCGACGGCAGGAAGCCGCGATAGGGATCCTCGGCATAGACGCGGCTCTCGACCGCCCAGCCGTGGATGCCGATGTCCGATTGCTTGACGGGAAGCGTCTCGCCATAGGCGGAGCGGATCATCAGCTCGACGAGATCGAGGCCGGTGGTGAGCTCGGTCACCGGATGCTCGACCTGCAGACGCGTGTTCATCTCCAGGAAGTAGAACTTGCGGTCCTTGTCGACGATGAATTCGACCGTGCCGGCGCTGTCGTAGCCGACCGCCTTGGACAGCATCACCGCCTGCTCGCCCATCGCCTTGCGCGTGGCGGCGTCGAGGAAGGGCGACGGCGCCTCCTCGATGACCTTCTGGTTGCGGCGCTGGATCGAGCATTCGCGCTCGTTCAGGTAGACGACGTTGCCGTGCTTGTCGCCCATCACCTGAATCTCGATGTGGCGCGGCTCGGTGACGAATTTCTCGATGAAGAGGCGGTCGTCGCCGAACGAGGCCTTCGCCTCGTGCTGCGAGGACTGGATCGCCTGGACCAGTTCGTCCTCCTTGTGGACGATGCGCAGACCCTTGCCGCCGCCGCCGGCCGAAGCCTTCACCATCACCGGATAGCCGATCTCCCTGGCGATGGCGCGGGCGTGGGCGTCGTCCTTGATCTCGCCGATAAAGCCGGGGACGGTAGTCACCTTCGCGGCCTGGGCCAGCTTCTTGGACTCGATCTTGTCGCCCATCGCGGCAATGGCGCGATTGTTCGGACCGATGAAGACAACGCCCGCCTTGGCCAGCGCGTCGGCGAAGGACTCGCGCTCCGACAGGAAGCCGTAACCGGGATGCACCGCTTCCGCGCCGGTGTCCTTGCAGGCCTGCACGATACGGTCGATCACGAGATAGGACTGTGCCGAGGGCGGCGGGCCGATATGGACGGCCTCGTCGGCCATCTCGACATGGAGGGCGTCGCGGTCGGCATCCGAATAGACGGCGACCGTCTTGATGCCCATCTTGCGGGCGGTCTTGATGACGCGGCAGGCGATTTCGCCGCGATTGGCGATCAGGATCTTCTTGAACACGCTTTCGTTTCCCCCGGCCTGCTGATTTGGCCTGATGGGCCAAGGTTTTAGGCCGTCAATCGCTTGCCGTAAACCGCGTCCTTCGTTTACGTCGGGGGAGCATGAACCGGATCGCCCGTACCCTTCACCCCCTGCTCTACCGCCCGCATGTCGAGAACGGCATCTCGGTCGCGGCCGGCGTCTCGCTGGCCGGACTGGCGGCGGGCGCCCCGCTCGGCCTGGCGGCAGGGATCGCGGCGGCGACAGGCGCGCTGTGCGTCTCCATCACCGACCAGCCGGACCCGCTCGGCGACAAGCCGCGGGCGATGATGGCGGCGCTGGTGATGGCGTGCCTGGCGACGGGTTTGACGATGATCGCCAAGGGCGCGCTGTGGGGCGAGTTCGCCGTCACCGCCGCCGTTGCGCTGTGGGCAGGGCTGATCTCGGCCTATGGCAAGCGGGCGATCGGGCTGGGCGTGGTGACGATCCTCGCCTTCGTGCTGACGCTCGGCGCCGATACCTCGTCGCGCGACGCGATCGTGACGCATCTGGCGCTGTTCGCGGCGGGCGGGGCGTTCTACGTCGCTTACGCGCTCCTGATGGCGTGGGCATTCGACGAGCGCGTGCGGCGGCTCCTGTTCGCCGAGGCGCTGCGCAGCTTCGCGGCCTATCTGCGCGCCAAGGCCGAATTGTTCGATGCGGCCGAAGGCGGCTTCGCGGCGATGATCGAGGCGCATGCGGCCTGCGTCGACAAGATGCAGGCGGCGCGCGACGCGATCTATTCGCGCACGGCGAGCCGGTGGCAGCAACGCCAAGCGCGCGCGTTGGTGGCGCTTCTGGACGCGTTCGAGACGATCCTGTCCTGTGACGCCGATATCGAGATCCTGCAGACGTCGAAGCATCGGCACCTGATGCGCCGGCTGCGCTCGCTGACGCTGATGCTGGCGGAGGACACCGAGCATCTGGCGCTGGCGCCGGCCGAGCCGATGGTGATCGAGACCCATGACCGCGTGCGCCGCGCCATCGCGGCCGAGATCGGCCGGATCGCGCCATCGGCGCAGGGCAACGACGAGGCGCTGCAGGCGATCGCCGCGTTCCGCTCGACCGCCGACAAGCTCGGCCATTCGGCGGAGCGCATCGCGACTATCGGCGCCAAGGAGCCGCCGGCGCCGCATGCCGATCTGACCCTCTTTCGCCAACTCGGCCCGCGCGGCTGGGCGCATCTGCGGGCGCAGCTGGGATTCCAGGTGCCGGCGTTCCGCTATGCCATCCGCCTGACGCTGGCGATGCTGACGGGGCTGGCGCTGACGGTGGCGTTTCCGCGCTTCGCCCATGCGAGCTGGATCTTGCTGACCACGGCGCTGATCATGCGCGCGAATTACAGCGTGACGCGGCAACGGCGCTGGGACCGTATCCTGGGGACGCTGGCGGGATGCGTGCTGGCGGCGGCGCTGCAGACCTTCGTGCCGCCGGAATATCTGCTCCTGATCGTCGCCGTGGCGACGGGCGTGAGCCATGCCTTCGGCGCAGTGAACTATCGCGTGACGGCGGCGGCCGCATCGGTGTCGGCGTTGCTCCTGCTGCATTTCCTGCAGCCGAATGCCCATCACGCGCTGGCCGAGCGCATCGGCGACACGCTGATCGGGGCGGCGCTGAGCTATGTGTTCGGATTCCTGCTGCCGAGTTGGGAGCGCAACGAGCTGCCGCGCACCGTGGCGGCGCTGCTCAAGGCCGACCGCGACTTCGCCTGCGAGGCGATGACGCGGGCGCGCACCGAGCAGAGCTACCGCCTCGCGCGCAAGCGGCTGTTCGATGCCGTGGCGGCGCTGTCGGGCGCGATCCGGCGGCTGGCGGACGAGCCGCATACGGAAAAGGAGACACTGGCGCGGCTGAGCTCGCTGTTGGCGGCGAACTATCTGCTGCTGTCGGACCTCACTTCGATGCAGGTGCTGTTCGCGACGCGCGGGGCCGAACTCGAAAAGGTGCCGAACGCCGACACGCTGACGGCCGAGATGCGCGGCCGCGTCGTGGAGGTGCTTTCCGGCGCGGGGCCGGAGAAAACGACGCCGCCACGGCTGTCGAAGACGGCGCGCGACGATCTCTATCAGCCGAACGGATTGTCGGTGCTGAAACGCCGGCTGGTGCACATAGAGCACGCGGCGCGGCGGGTGGCGGGGTTAGCGGCGCTCCCTTGAGCCGCAACGCCACTTGTCATTCGCCGCAAATGCGGCGAACCCAGTTGCAATCTGCCCCGGTAGCGCAAGGCGTCACCTGGGTCCGCCGCATTCGCGGCGGATGACAGGTGTGCTCGGTGTCGACCCTACTCCTTCTTCAGCGCCATGCTCTTGTCGCGGATGGCGCGGAACTCGTTGTCCTTGTACCAGTTCGGCCAGACGTCGGAGTTCGCCACCGTGTCGCCCAGCGTGTAGAGCGCTTCCAGGTCGTCGATCACGCCGGTGATGTCCCAGCTCGGATTAAACTCGTCCGAGGGCTGATGATAATGGTGGTCGCGGTAATCGTCGCGGATCGCCTTGGCGGCGTCCTTGCCGCCGACGATCAGATCGCTCGCGCCCTGCGGATCGAGCATCGGCACGCCGACGCGGCTGAGCGAGATATGGTCCGAGCGATAGAAGCCGCCCTTCTCGGGCTCCGGATCGGGCGAGATCACGCGGTTCTGGGTCTTCAGCACGCCGGAGAGCATGTCTTCCAGCTCCGACGCGCCCGAGCCGACCAGCACCATATCCTTGGCGTGGCCGTGCGGCAGGCCGCCGTCGAGGTTCACGCCGCCGACGATCTTGTTGAGCGGCCAGATCGGATGCTCGGCGAAATACTGCGAGCCGAGCAAGCCCTGCTCTTCCAGTGTCCAGTCGATGATCGCAACGGTGCGCTGCGGCCGCTTGCCGTGGGCGAAGGCCTCGCCGATCTCCAGGATCGAGGAGACGCCCATGCCGTTGTCGATGGCGCCGTTGTAGATCTTGTCGGGGCCGGCGACGTCGGGCTTCACGCCGAGATGATCCCAATGCGCGGTGTAGAGGAACACCTGGTCCGGGTGCTTCGTCCCCGGGATGATGCCGATGATGTTGCGCGTGTTGAGCAGCGAGAATGACGAATGGGCGTGGACGTCGAGCGTCTCGCCTTTCATCGCCAAGCCGGTGAAGCCCGGCTTGTTGGCGGCGGCCTTCTGCGCATCGTAATCCAGGCCGGCGCGCTTGAAGAGATCGCGCGCCGTGTCGAGCGTGATCCAGCCCTGGATCGGCAGCATGGACGCGTTCTTGTCCTTGTTCGCCAGCCACAGCTTGTTGCCGGAGTTGGAGTTGCGCACGACCTGCCAGCCGTAGGCCGCCGGCACCGTTTCGTGCACGATGATCGCGGCGGCGGCGCCCTGGCGGGCGGCCTCTTCGTATTTGTAGGTCCAGCGGCCGTAATAGGTCATCGCCTTGCCCTTGAAGAAGGCCGGATCGGGCGTGGCGTCCTCGTTGCCGGGATCGTTGATCAGGATGACGACCGTCTTGCCCTTCACATCGAGGCCGGCGTAGTCGTTCCAGTGATATTCCGGCGCCACGACGCCATAGCCGACGAACACCAGCTGCGAGGCCTTCACGTTGACGTCGGCGGATGCGTATCGCGGCGTCCAATAGACGGTCGCCTCCGGGAAGTTCGGCGTGACGGCGCCGCTCGGTGTGTTGAACGTGAGCGAGGATTGCTTCGGATCGAGCGCGATGTTCACCGACGGCACCGTCTGGAAATAGGAGCCGTGATTGCCGGGCTTCAGCCCGATGCGCTTCATCTCGTCGGCGATCCATTGCGCGGCGGCCTCGCCGGCCTTGGTGCCGGGGCCACGGCCCTGGAAGGCGTCGTCGGAGATCGCCTTGTCGCGCGCCATCACGTCGGCCGCGACGATGTCCGGCACGGTGGTGGGATGGCCGGGATAGACGGCGGTGACAGCCAGCGCGGCGGTGACGCCGAGGACCGGCAACAGGAACGCGGCGAGGCGGGTATGACGAATCATGGATCCCCCGGTTGTTTTGTGGGCGGTATATTACGATCTGTCGCGCCGGCGTCACGAGGCTTTTCGGAGGAGTTTACGGTGTTAGAATTCATCAACACGACCGGCGCCGCGGCGTCGAACCTGCCCTTCAGCCCGGCCGTCCGCGCCGGTGGTGTGCTGTATCTCTCGGGGGCGATCGGGAACCTACCGGGCAAGATGGAACTTGTGCCGGGCGGTATCGCGGCTGAGAGCCGGCAGATGATGGAGAACATCGACGCCGTGCTGAAGGCGGCCGGATCGGACTGGGGCCGCATCGCGAAATGCGTTGTCTATCTCGCCGACATGGGCGAATGGGCGGCGTTCAACGAGGTCTATGTTCCCTACTTCGCCGCCGGCAAATTTCCCGCGCGCACAGCTATCGGCGCACATCGGCTGATCCTGGGCGCGCGGGTGGAAATGGAATGCTGGGCGGCCGCGGACTGAGCAGCGGCGCGGCCTTGACACGGATTGCCATCGTTGGCACGTGCTGCCTCGGGGAAACGGCAGTTTGCGGGCTTTTCCGCGTTTTGCCGCCGTCCTCACTTGGGAGAGCACATGAGACTTGTCCGGCTTTTGCCGCCTTCGGTGATAGGCGTCCTCCTGGCGGCCAAGCTTCGTTCCGATCTCGCCCGAAAGCGCAAGGCCGTCGACGATCTGGTGGCCCGCGCGCGAACCGCGCCGGCCACGTTCGACCGCTGGGCCTATCGCGTGGTCTCCCAGAACGGCGAGGACGGGATCATCGCCGTGCTGCTCGACAAGATCGGCGGCGGCAAGGGCAAGTTCGTGGAGTTCGGCTTCGGCTATCGCCAGAACAACATGATGTTCAACGCCATGCGCCTGGGCATGAGCGGGTTGTTCATCGACGGCTCGCCGCGCCACTGCAAAAACCTCGGGGTCGCGCTGAAGCTGCTCGGCCGCACCGACATCACGATCCGCCAGGAGTGGATCGACAAGACCAACATCGACCGTATCATCGTCGAAAGTGTCGGCGCGGGAGATATCGACGTCCTCTCCACGGACATCGACGGCATCGATTACTGGGTGCTGGAGGCGATCACCTCGGTCAAACCGAAGCTGCTGATCGTGGAGTTCAACGCGAGCTTCGGACCGGCCCGCGCCGTCACGGTGCCCTATGAACGCGAGTTCGACCGCACCACGAAGCATCCTTCGATGCTGTACTGGGGCGCATCGCTCGCGGCCTTCACCAAGCTCGCCGATGCGCGCGGCCTGGCGCTGATCGGGTGCGATCCGGAGGGCGTCAACGCGTTCTATGTGCGCCGCGATCTGCTGCAGAACGGGCTCGTGGAGCGCTCCGTCGCCGAGGCCTATCGCGACAGTTCCCACCTGACCAGCCGCTTTGGCACGGATCGGACGGAACGGGAGAAGACGGCCTTCTCCCTTCCCGTCGTCGAGGTTTAACGGCCGCGAGAGGCGCGCCGTCCTTACAGCGGGATGTTGTCGTGCTTCTTCCAGGGCTGTGGAACGTCCTTGTTCTTCAGCATCCGCAGCGCGCGGGCGACGCGCCAGCGCGTCGAGTGCGGGCGGATCACGTCGTCGATGTAGCCGCGGCTGGCCGCCACGAACGGGTTGAGGAAGCGGTCCTCGTATTCCTTCGTGCGCTCGGCGATCGCGCCGGCGTTGCCGCGCTCGTTGCGGAAGATGATCTCCACCGCGCCCTTGGCGCCCATCACCGCGATCTGCGCGGAGGGCCAGGCATAGTTCACGTCGGCCCGCATGTGCTTGGAGGCCATCACGTCATAGGCGCCGCCATAGGCCTTGCGCGTGATCACCGTCACCTTCGGCACCGTCGCCTCGGTGAAGGCGAAGAGCAGCTTGGCGCCGTGCTTGATGATGCCCCCATGCTCCTGCGCCACGCCCGGCAGGAATCCCGGCACGTCGACGAAGGTCACCAGCGGAATGTTGAAGCAATCGCAGAAGCGCACGAAGCGCGCCGCCTTGCGGCTGGCGTCGTTGTCGAGCACGCCGGCCAGCACCATCGGCTGGTTGGCGACGATGCCGACCGTCGAGCCTTCGATGCGGCCGAAGCCGGTGATGATGTTCTTGGCGAAGCCTTCCTGGATCTCGAAGAAGTCGGCCTCGTCCACGACCTTCAGGATCAGCTCCTTCATGTCGTAGGGCTTGTTGGGGTTCTCGGGGATCAGCGTGTCGAGCGACATCTCCTCGCGCTTGGGATCGTCCTGGGTCGGCCAGTGCGGCGGCTTCTCGCGATTGCTGAGCGGCAGGAAGTCGTAGAGGCGGCGCATCTCCTCCAGGCAGATCACGTCGTTGTCGTAGGCGCCGTCGGCGACGGAGGACTTGGTGGAGTGCACCTTGGCGCCGCCGAGATCCTCTGCCGTCACGTCCTCATGCGTCACGGTCTTCACCACGTCGGGACCGGTGATGAACATGTAGGAGGTGTCGCGCACCATGAAGATGAAATCGGTCATCGCCGGCGAATAGACGTCGCCGCCGGCGCACGGGCCCATGATGGCGCTGATCTGCGGGATCACGCCCGAGGCGAGTACGTTGCGCTGGAACACCTCGCCATAACCGGCGAGCGAGCCGACGCCTTCCTGGATGCGTGCGCCGCCGGCGTCGAGCAGGCCGATGACCGGCGCGCCGTTGCGCATCGCCATCTCCTGGATCTTGACGATCTTGCGGGCGTGGGTTTCGGACAGCGAACCGCCGAACACGGTGAAGTCCTTGGCATAGACATAGACCATGCGGCCGTTGATCGTGCCCCAGCCGGTGACGACGCCATCGCCGGGGATGATGTTCTTCTCCATGCCGAAATCGGTGTTGCGGTGCTCGACGAACATGTCGAACTCCTCGAACGAATTGGCGTCGAGGAGGAGCTCGACGCGCTCGCGGGCCGTCAGCTTGCCGCGTGCGTGCTGCGCCTCGATGCGGGCTTGGCCGCCGCCGATCCGGGCCTTGGCGCGGCGGTCTTCGAGTTCGGTGAGGATGTGCTTCATGGCGCGAAGGTCTTCCGAGAATGCGATGGCGGGAGAGTGTGGGGCGG
The DNA here is from genome assembly GCA_035551495.1 of Rhizomicrobium sp. GTDB lineage: Bacteria > Pseudomonadota > Alphaproteobacteria > Micropepsales > Micropepsaceae > Rhizomicrobium. Next base: position 15,462 of record DASZMT010000119.1, read on the forward strand.
CGGCAGGCGGGTCAAGCGCGCGCGAGCCGCATGAACCTGTCGGTGGTTTCCAACTCGCCCAGGAGAGCCTTCAGCCGGGTTTCCGCTTCGGAATCCAGTCCCCATTTCTCGGCCTGGAACGCCTCGTCGACATGCGCGGCGGCGTGGGCGGCGCGGGCGTCCATCAGGCCGTCGTGCAGCGCCAGCGCCAGGACCGTGGATTTGAGGATCGGAACGGTCGCGGCAAGGCCAGTCAGCACGAACGGGTCCATGACGGCCAGCTCCTCGCGCAGGCGCGCGAAGGACGCATCGGGCTGGGGGATCGAGGCGATGCCTGCCGTAACGGCGAGATCGAGGCCGTGGCGTTCGCGCACCCAGGCCAACGGCTGGTCCCAGGCCAGCGCCTCGCGGCGCATCAGCTCAGGCGGGGCGTCGGCGCGGTAGCAGACGAGGTCGTGGCGGCCGGTCTGCTCGATCTGGGCGAGCGCAAAGCTGCGGTCGGCGCGCACGCGGTCGATGGCCGTGTTGGCGAACTGCGTGAGCGGCATCGTGCGGTGATCGATCTCGTCGCCCTGCCCGGCCCACTCCGCGACGATCGCCCCGGCAAGCGCCGCGGAGTCGAGCGCGAGCGTCCGGCCGCCCGGCGTGCGCACGGGACGCTCGTCGAGCACGATGGCGAAAATGGCGTCGGCGGGGCGGACGCTTGCAGCTTTGTAGAAGCGCTTCACCGCCATTTCGGCATTTTCACCTTCATCGCGGCGCGGTTGGCGGTGACGGGGTTCTTCAGCGCGGCCTTCGGCAGCCTGGCGCGCAGCGCATCCGGCAGGCCGTCATGCGGGCCGAGCTTCGCCTTGGGGTGATCGGCCCAGAACAACTCGCCGGTCTCCTTGTCGCGGTGCGGATGGTTCGGATACCAGAACTGATTGCGGCTGCGCGCCGCTTCGGCGCCGACCAGCAGAACGGCGTCCTCGCCGCTGTTGTTGAGGATGGCGTGGGTGATGTCGGTGCGCGCCTCGAAGCCGACGAAGTCGCCCTCGCGCATCTCGTGCAGCCAGCCGTTGATCCAGCACTGCACCGTGCCGGAGACGACATAGACCCACTCCTCCTCGTCGCGCTCGGCGTGCGGGAAGGAGGTGCGGCGGCTGGACGGCAGCACCTCGGCATGGACGCCGATGCGCGAGAAGCGGGCGCGGCGACCATAGAGCGCGTCGATGCCGTGGCGCTCCGCCGAGTTGGGATAACCGCCTTCGTCCTTGCCGAGAATGTCGCGCCAGTTCGCGACATAGTCCGGCTTGCCGCGCTTCCTGCCCGAAAGATCGCCGGGCTTGCCGGAATTGGGCCCGAGCTTGCGCGTGGGCGCGCTCTGCCACAGACGGCCCTGCTTGCGCAGGAAGGTGTTGGTCGGCGCGTCGGCGTCGAGCGGGCAGGCGAACTGCGAGAACATCCGCGCGCCCTCGCCGAACACGAAGAGGTGCACGTCCTCCTCGGTGTTGTTGATCAGCGTGTGCGCGATGCCGGTGCGGTCGTTGAACGCCGCGCCGTCACCTTCAGCCAGGCGATAGAGATTGCCGTCGATCCAGAGATCGGGCGTGCCCTTGAGCACGAAGACGAACTCCTCCTCGTCGCGGCTGGCGCCGGGCGGGCCGCTGCGCGTGCCGGGCGGCAGGCGCAGATGCAGGATATTGAGGCGCGACAGGCCGGTGACGTTGGAGAAAAAGGCGGGATAGCCGAGGCTCTCCCCACCATGCGATTTGTGCGGGCCCGGCAGCTCGATCTCGCGCCAGGATTTGAGGAAGGCAGGACGGGTCTTCATCGTCTTCTCTTCGGTTTGTTCTTGTTGGTGAGCTTGGATTTGGGCTTGGCCTTCTTGACCGGCGGCGGTGCCGGCTTGGGGGCATTCACTTTTTTTGGCTTGAGGCGCTCGAAAGGATTGCCGGCGCGCTCGGCGTCGAAGCCGAACAGGGCCCAGGACTTCGCCATATGATCGGGCAACGGCGCGACGACGTTGAGCCGCCCGCCGTCGGGCCGCCCGATGTCGATGGAGCGGGCGTGCAGATGCAGCCGGTTCTCGATGTCGCCGCGGCCGCGCACGTCGGTGCCGCCATATTTGAAATCGCCCACGATGGGCGTGCCGATGCTGGCGAGATGGACGCGGATCTGGTGGGTGCGGCCGGTCAGCGGCTTGACGGCGAGCCAGGCGAACTCCTCGCCCACGGTGTCGAGCACGACGAAATCGGTGATCGCGTCCTTCGCGTTCTCGTCGCCGCCGTCGACGGTCGTCATCCGCTCGTCGCGGCCGTGCGGGCCGTGTCCGCCCTCTTTCGCCAGCGCCGCCTTGATCGTGCCGCGCTTCACCGACGGCACGCCTTTGGTCAGCGCCCAGTAGATCTTCTGCGCGTCGCGCGTGGCGAGAGCGCGCGACAATTCCGATGCCGCCAGCGTGGTGCGCGCCACGACGAGCACGCCGGAGGTATCGCGGTCGAGGCGATGGACCAGCTTGGGCCGCGCGCCTTTTTCGAACGTCAGGCTGTCGAGCATGCCGTCGACATGCGCGGTGAGGCCGCTGCCGCCCTGCGTGGCGAGACCGGACGGCTTGTTGAGCACGATCACCGACTTGTCCATGTAGAGGATAGCGTCCTGCAGGCTGCCTTGTGCCTGCGGGTTCGGCTTGGGCTTGGGCTTCTCGGTGAGATCGCCGTGCACCACCTGCGGCGGCAGGCGCACCATCTGGCCGGCGGCGACGCGGTCGGCGGATTTCACGCGCTTGCCGTCGAGGCGGATTTGTCCGGTGCGCAAGAGCTTCTCGAGCCGGCCGTGGGTCAGCGCGGGATAGTGGCGCTTGAACCAGCGGTCGACGCGGATGCCGTCTTCGTCGTGCGCGATGCGGGCGGTGTCGGTCATGGTTGACGGTCCAGCGGAGGCATCCTAGCGTTCGCGGCAGGAGATGGGGTTCCTCCTTTAACCGCCGGACGGTCCAAAGACCACATGGCTGATGACTCCTGTCGTCGTCAACCATGGCTGCTGTCAACCATGGCAGGAGTCCGCCCGAGGAGAACCCATGTCCTTCACCACCAGCCTGTACGTGATGCTCGGCGGCGCGATCGGGTCGTTCGCGCGCTATGCGCTGTCGTTCCTGATGCTGCCGGTCAGCCGCGACCTGCCCTGGGGCACCATCACGATCAACATCCTGGGCTCGTTCGTGATCGGCTTCTTCGGCACGCTGACCCTCGCGAGCGGGCGGTTTCCGATGTCGGAGAACCTCCGGCTGCTCGTGATGGTGGGCATCTGCGGCGGGTTCACGACGTTCTCGTCATTCAGCCTGCAGACCCTCGATCTGCTGCGCAGCGGCGCGACGGTACGGGCGGGGATCAACATCGTGCTGTCGGTGGCGCTGTGCATTGCGGCGGTGGCGCTCGGCCATTTCGCGGCCACGACCCTCAACCCGCAGGCCCGCGTGGCGCAGATTCCGATCGAGGAAGAGGCGGAGGTTTAGCTCCCACCTCCCCATGCCGGGGAGGTTATTTTTCCGTTTTCTTCGACCGCAGCTTCGACCAGTACTCCAGCCGCTTGCCGATCTCGCGCTCGAAGCCGGTTTCCTTGGGCTGGTAGAGGGCTTGGCGCTCCATGTCGTCGGGGAAATAGTTCTGGCCGGAGAAGCCTTCCTCGGCCTCGTGATCGTATTCGTAGCCTTTTCCATAGCCGAGGTTCTTCATCAGCTTGGTCGGGGCGTTGAGGATATGCGCCGGCGGCATCAGCGAGCCGTGCTCCTGTGCGGCGCGCTTGGCGGCGCCGAGCGCGGCGTAGACCGCGTTCGATTTGGGCGCCGTGGCGAGATAGATCACCGTCTGCGCCAGCGCGATCTCGCCCTCCGGGCTGCCGAGGAAATCGTAGACGTCCTTCGCGGCCAGCGCCTGCACCACGGCCTGCGGATCGGCGAGGCCGATGTCCTCCACCGCGGCGCGCACCAGGCGGCGGGCGATGTAGAGCGGCTGCTCGCCGCCCGCCAGCATGCGCGCCAGCCAGTAGAGCGCGGCGTCCGGATCGCTGCCGCGGATCGACTTATGCAGCGCGGAGATGATGTTGTAGTGCTCCTCGCGGCCCTTGTCGTAGAGCGGCGCGCGCTTCTGCACCGCCTTCACCAGTGCGGCGGGATCGAGCGGCTTGACCGTCTTGATGCCCTGCAATTCCTCCACGAGGTTGAGCAGGTAGCGGCCGTCGCCATCGGCCATGGCGCGGAGCGAGGCGCGGGCATCGGCGGTGAGCTTGAGCGGCTCGCCAAAATGCGTTTCGGCGCGCTTGAGCAGTTCCTCGAGCGCGGCATCGTCGAGGCGCCGCAGCACCAGGACCTGCGCGCGGGACAGGAGCGCGCCGTTGAGTTCGAAGGACGGATTCTCGGTGGTGGCGCCGACGAGGACCACCGTGCCGTCCTCGACGACGGGCAGGAACGAGTCCTGCTGCGAGCGGTTGAAGCGATGTATCTCGTCGACAAACAGCAGCGTGCCCTGCCCCATGCGACGGCGCTGGCGCGCGGCCTCGAAGGTCTTCTTCAAATCGGCGACGCCGGAGAACACGGCGGAGAGCTGCTCGAAGTGGAGCTTGAACGCGGTCGAGAGCAGCCGCGCGATGGTCGTCTTGCCGGTGCCGGGCGGGCCCCAGAGGATGATCGAATGCGGCCGGCCCGCCGCGATCATGCGGCCGATCGGACCGTCGGGGCCGATGATGTGATCCTGGCCGACGACCTCGGCGAGCGCTTTGGGACGCAGCCGGTCCGCCAGCGGACGCGGCGCGCCGCCTGCGCTGTCGCTAGACAGCTCTTCCAACCCCGAGGCTCCGAACAGGTCGCTCATCGGCTCAAGTATAAGCCATGAGGCGCGCGATCCAAGGATGGCCCGGCGTCGTGCGCTCGAGCGCATCGATCAGCCAGGCGCGGGCGGCGGTATCGAGATCGGGCGCGGCGGCGGTGAAATCGGCTTCGTCCTTGTCGCGCGCGCCTTTCGCCTTGAACAACAGCACCGCTTCGGGCGCCAGATACGGGACGCCGGACGCGGTGCGGCGCGCGAGAAGGTCGCGCGACGCGGCAAGGCGTTCGTCACGGCGGAACACCCAGCGCGCCGCATCGCCCGGCTCCTGCATCACGTCGAGGCGCCAGACGTCGCCCTCGCGCACCCAGCACTGATGCTTGTCGCGCGGGAACGGATCGGCGGGCGCGAGGCGGCGCAGCGCGCCGCCGCCGGCAGCGTAGAGCGCGTAATCGGACTCAAGGGCGGCGCGGACGCTTGCGAAGCTGCTACGCGGGACGGCTATCTCGATGTCGTGGTGCGGCCGCGTCGGTGCGCCGCGCCACAGATCCAGTGCCCAGCCGCCGACGACACACCAGGGCGCGCGGACAAGCGCAAGGCGCCGCGTCACCTCTTGCGGTGTCCACGGCGCCCAGGCTTCGAGGGATGGGGTGTCGCTCACGCCCTCCTTATAGATCGATTTTGATGCCGGCCGACACGTTGTTCGAGGTGTAGCCGACGCCATGCACCGACCCGACGTTCGCGTCATGGGCGTTCTGATAGCGGTATTCGGCGAACAGTTTGGACTCCGGCGTCAACTGATAATCGACGCCGCCAAGCGCCTGCCAGGCGAACACGGTGCCGCCGCTGTCGACGGTCGGGTTATTGATCATCGTGCGCACGCCGCCGACGCCGGCACCGCCATAGACGCCGACCGGAAGGCCGAGATCGACGTGGTAGATCACGTCGCCCATGAACGACAGCGAGGACAGGCGCGCCTGCCTGACGCCGTAATCCGACTGGGTGTAGAAGATGTCGGTCGCCAGTTCCAAGCCCCTGACGCCGGTCCAGTCGCCGAGATCGTAACCGAGACGGCCGCCGGCATTGAATCCGTTGTCGACCTTGGCCGGTGCTCCGCCCACGGACAGATGCGGTGAATAGGTCTGGCCGCCCATGAGGGAGATGTTCCAACCATCCCAATCATCGGCCTGCGCGGCGGTTGCGGTGGCAACGATGGAGGTAGCGGCGAAGACGGATGCGAGCAGCAGGGAACGCGACAACATGGTGAGGCCTCTTCTTTTGTTTGTCCCCCACCCGGTGCGCTAACGCGGTGCAGCGAAATTGGTCGCATGAAATCGTGCAGAGGAGTCAGCACGTTGCGCCAAGCCGCCGCAAAGTTTCGCGAGCTTTCGCTTTCGTTACGAAAGGGTGCGAGTCGCGTGAACGGCGGTTGCGCGCGGTTCCCGCGCATGAACATCCGTTAACGGATCATCCTTGCACGTTGAGCGTCATCCGCTGGCCGCCGCGTTCGATGTCGAGAGACCATGCCGCCGCCGAGGTCAGCGCCTTCAACAACTCGCCGGCCCGCTTGATCTCCACGCCGTTGACGCCGCGCACGATGTCGCCGGGCTGGAAGCCGTAGCCCGCGGACGGCGTGCCGGGCGTCGTCGACACGACCACCACGCCGGCGGTCATCAGCGGCATCTGCAGCTCGGTCGCGACGGCGGGCGACAGGTTCTCGATCTTTGCGCCGGTGAGCGGATTGCGGCCGCCGACCGCCTGCAACTCGCGCGGCGGATTCTCCGGCGGCAGGGCGAGCGCGACGGAGATGTCGGCGGCCTGGCGGCTCAGATGGACGTGCATCTTGACGGTCTCGCCCGGCTTCTTGGTGGCGATGCGGTAGTTGAGCGACTGCATGTCGTTCACCGGCTGGCCGTCGACGGAGAAGATCACGTCGCCGGTGTGCAGGCCGGCATTCGCCGCCGGGCCGCCGGGATAGACGCTCTTGAGCAGCACGCCGTTGGGCACCGCGATGCCGAGGCTGGCGGCGATGTCGGCGGTCACCGGCTGGCCGTCCGCGCCGATCCAGGCGAGCTTGATGCCGCCGCCGCCGAGCGCGCCGTCGAGCACGCGGCGCGCCAGGTTGGCGGGGATCGCGAAACCGATGCCGATGCTCCCGCCGGTGCGCGAGTAGATGGCGGTGTTGATGCCGGCGAGCTTGCCGTCGGTCGTCACCAGCGCGCCGCCGGAATTGCCGGGATTGATCGCGGCGTCGGTCTGGATGAAGAACTGATAGTCGGAGGCGCTGACCTGGGTGCGGGCGAGCGCCGAGACGATGCCCATGGTGACCGTCTGGCCGACGCCGAAGGGATCGCCGATGGCGAGGACGAGATCGCCGACCTGGACCCGGTCGCTGTCGTCGAACGCGACGGTGGGAAACTTTTCGCCCTTGGCGTCGATCTTGAGCACCGCGAGGTCGGTGCGCGGATCGGCAAGCAGCACCCGGGCCTTGAACTCGCGCTTGTCGGACAGCGCCACGACGATGTCGGTGCCGTTCGCGATCACGTGGTTGTTGGTGAGGATCACGCCGTCGGGGCGCACGATGACGCCGGAGCCGAGCGACTGCTGCACGCGCTGGCGCATGCCGGGCGCGCCGAACAGCTGGGCGAAGAGCGGGTCGGCGAACAGCGGATTCATCGGCGCCTGCACGACGGAGCGGGCGTAGACGTTCACCACGGCCGGCGCCACGCGCTTGACGATCGGCGCAAAGGTGAGCTGCACCTGCGGCATCGAGGCCGGCACGGGGTGGGGCGGCTCGGCGAGCGCCGGTGTAATCGCGGAAAGAAGCGAGAGAGCGAGAAGAACGCGACGAAGCATTGCGAACATCCATCCACCTTCGTCATGGCCGCCCTCGTGGCGGCCATCCATGAACTCCGTGTTGCATGGGTGTTCATGGATGGCCGGGACAAGCCCGGCCATGACGTTACTTTTAAACCCTTCAAACGAGAAAGGGCGACCTGCCGGCCGCCCCGAATCTATTCGAGAACGTGGCGAAATCGAGGACTACTCCTCGCCCTCGTCGTTCACTTCCACGGGACCGGAGTCCTTGCCCTTGGCCTCTTCGTCGCGGTCGACGAACTCGATGAAGGCCATCGGGGCGTTGTCGCCGTGGCGGAAGCCCGCCTTCAGGACGCGCGTGTAGCCGCCCGGACGGGCCGCATAGCGCGGGCCCAGGACGTCGAACAGCTTCTTGACCTGGGTCTCGTCGCGCACCGTCGAGAGCGCCTGGCGGCGGGCGTGGAGGCTGTTCTGGCGGCTCAGCGTCACCAGCTTCTCCACCACCGGGCGAAGCTCCTTCGCCTTGGGCAGCGTGGTCTTGATCTGCTCGTGCTTGATCAGCGCCGCAGCCATGTTCGCGAACATGGCGGTGCGGTGCTGCGACTTCTTGTTGAGCTTGCGGCCCTGGTTTCCGTGACGCATCTCAGGTCTTCCTAGCTACCCCTGGTAGGCCGTTCGGACCAAACCCCAGGATCGTGATCATTGTTTGCAGGATCTGAACACCGGAGATGACTTTCGCCATCTCCGGCATTTTTGAATTCAATTCAGTACTGGTCCTCGTACCGCTTGGCGAGGTCCTCGATGTTCTCCGGCGGCCAGCCCGGCACTTCCATGCCCAGGTGCAGGCCCATCTCGGCGAGAACCGCCTTGATCTCGTTCAGCGACTTGCGGCCGAAGTTCGGGGTGCGGAGCATCTCGGCCTCGGTCTTCTGGATGAGGTCGCCGATGTAGACGATGTTGTCGTTCTTCAGGCAGTTCGCCGAACGCACCGACAACTCGAGCTCGTCGACTTTCTTCAGCAGCACCGGGTTGAACGCCAGGTCGGGCTTCGCTTCCTCGGCGACGCGCTCGCGCGGCTCCTCGAAGTTGATGAAGACCTGGAGCTGGTCCTGCAGGATGCGCGCGGCATAGGCCACCGCGTTGTCCGGCGTGACCGCACCGTTGGTGTCGATCGTCAGCGTCAGCTTGTCGTAGTCGAGGATCTGGCCCTCGCGGGTGTTCTCGACCTTGTACGAAACCTTCTTGACCGGCGAGAACAGGCTGTCGACCGGGATCAGGCCGATCGGCGCGTCTTCCGGACGGTTGCGGTCGGCCGGGACATAGCCCTTGCCGGTCGCGACGGTGAGCTCCATGCGGAACTCGACCTTCTCGTCGATCGTGCAGATCACGAGCTCGGGATTCAGGATGTCGATGTCGGCGGTCGCGGCGATCATGCCGGCGGTGACTTCCGTCGGGCCCTGGGCGCGCAGCGACAGGCGCTTGGGACCTTCGGCGTGCATGCGCAGCGCGAGCTGCTTGATGTTCAGCACGATGTCCGTCATGTCCTCGCGGACGCCGGGGATCGACGAGAATTCGTGGAGCACGCCCTCGATCTGGATCGCGGTGACGGCGGCGCCCTGGAGCGACGACAGCAGCACGCGACGCAGCGCGTTGCCGAGCGTCAGGCCGAAGCCGCGCTCGAGCGGTTCCGCCGTGATCGTCGCCGACCGGCCGGCGTCGTGCCCGGCCTCAATCTTCAACTTTCCCGGCTTGATGAGTTCTTGCCAGTTCTTCTGAAACATATTTTTCTCCATCGTGTCCCGGACGTGTCGGATCACGCCCATACGGTCGACGGTTAGGGGTACTTCCGAATTTTTAGACGCTTCTCAAACCCTGCGGCGCTTGGGCGGGCGGCAGCCATTGTGCGGGATCGGCGTCACGTCGCGGATCGAGGTGACGACGAGGCCGACGGCCTGCAGCGCGCGCAGCGCCGACTCGCGGCCCGAACCCGGGCCCGAAACTTCCACTTCCAGCGTGCGCATGCCGTGCTCGACGGCCTTCTTGGCGGCGTCTTCGGCGGCGACCTGAGCCGCGTACGGCGTCGACTTGCGCGAACCCTTGAAGCCCATCATGCCGGCCGACGACCACGAGATGGCGTTGCCCTGCTGATCGGTGATCGTGATGATCGTGTTGTTGAAGGTCGCGGCGACATGCGCCACGCCGACCACGACGTTCTTCTTTTCTTTCTTGCGCGTGCGGCCGGCGGCCTTCTTGTCTGCAGCTGCCATGGGATTACTTCGTCACTTTCTTCTTGCCGGCGATGGTCTTCGCGGGGCCCTTGCGCGTGCGTGCGTTGGTGTGGGTGCGCTGGCCGCGGACCGGCAGGCCCTTGCGGTGACGAAGGCCGCGATAGCAACCGAGGTCCATGAGGCGCTTGATGTTCATCGCCACTTCGCGGCGCAGATCGCCTTCCACGAGATAGTCGCGGTCGATCGCTTCGCGGATCTGAATGACCTCGGAGTCGGTGAGGTCGTGAACGCGACGCTCCGGCGAGATGCCGACCTTCTCGATGATCTCCTTGGCCTTGGCCGGGCCGATTCCATGGATGTAGCGAAGGCCGATCTCGACCCGCTTCTGGGTGGGAATATTGACGCCGGCGATACGTGCCACGAGGCTCTCCGTGTATTGTAAGCTCCTAATGAGCTTACCGAATTCGTTTCCGCAGGCCCTTTTCCAAAACCGCTTGGCGCCCCTTTGGACAAAGGACGTCGAATGCGCAAATTGGACAGGAAATCTGCCGCGAGGGCGCGGAGTATATTAATGCGACCCCCTCGGTCAATAGCCGAGGTCAGGATATTTTAAGGTCCTCGAACACCAGCGATTCCAAGGCCTTACGGCGTCCCCTTCGCCGCCATCCCGGCCAGCGCCGCGGCGATTCCGTCCACCGGGGTACCAGCATGATTGCATAGGACGATGACAGTCACGTGGGAATCGCGCAACAGCCGGACCGCGGCGGCGAAACCGTTGCCCTCCCCGTCCAATGCCAGGGCGTCGCCGCCCACGCGCGTGCCATCCTGTCCTGGCGCGGGTACGGGCAAGTGCCTGTCGGCCCACCGCAGCAGGTCGCGGGTGGTGGTGAAGACGCCGTCGGCGCCGAGGACCGCGGCCCAGTCCGGCGTCACAAGATGGCCGGCCGCGTCATAGCCCTTGGCGTACCGGCTGTCGGCGCCGAGCGAGCCGTCGTCCCAGCCGGTGCCGCTCTGCCAGACCGAGGCGAACAGGACCGCGCCTGCCCTGTCGGCAAACGGCTTGCCGGTCGCAGCGGCGTCGATCCGGGCAAGCAGGATGTGACGTGCGGCATCGCGGCCGCCGATCATGTCGCGGACGCGCAGATCGCGCGCCGCCGGCGCGAGGCCGGGCAGAAACTGGCCAGCCGTGTTGTCGAGGCTGAGCTTGCGGTCATCGACGAGGCCCTGCGTCGCGAGGTCGGTGAACAGCATCGACAACGCGCCGATGTGGAAGCTGGTCGATGTCCGGTTGGGGATGCCGCGTTTTTCGTCGGCCAGGCCGTAGGCCTTGTCGAACACGATCGCGCCGTCCTTCTCCACCAGCACGGCACCGGAAAAATCCGGATGGGCGGCGACGACGCCGTCGAACGGATCGGCCAAGGCCGGTGACGCGGCCAGGGCGGCTACCAACGCCGGGACGCCCATCAACGCCAGGACGGCGGCGCGGATCATCTCAATGCAACGGCGCGGTCGGTTCGACCATGTAGTTGGGGCGGTCGACGCCGAAATTGGCGAGCAGCGACGGCGCGATCTCGAGCGTCGAGACGCTGGCACGCTCGCCCGCGCCGGTTCCGGCCTGCGCGGGATCGTACAGCAGCAGGCTGCCTTCCGGCACGTGATAGCCGTAGCAGCTCGACTCGTCCTGCGTGCTCTCGTTCTGCATGCCGGCTTCCGCGAGCGTGACGCGGCGGCCCTCGAAGCGGATGTCGATGCTCGCATCGTCGAGATTCTGCTGGCCGAGCTCGATGCGATAGACGCCGTAGCCGCGCGGCTCGATCTTCAGCGGCTCGCCGTCGATGACGACGCTCTTGGCGCGCGCCGCGAACCCCTCGGCGAGCTGCGGCGTGACGCCGACGGTGTAGAGCGGCACCATGGCACGCTCGCGGCGCCATTCGTCCTCGCGCAGGCCCATCAGGCGCATGAACTGGCCGATGTCCTTGAAGGACAGGACCGAGCGGATCATCTCGTTGTAGTTCTCGAGCGCGGCCTGGCCCATGCTGGTCATCACCACCAGGGCATAGCGCGGGTCGTTCTCGACGAAGCGCATCAGATGGCCGATCTGCGCGCTCGCCTCGCGGCAGGCGAACGCGATCTCTCCGCTCCACTGGCCCGCCCATTCGTCGGTCCAGAACTTGTCGCCGTAATCCTGCGGAAACAGCGCCGGCCAGTAGCGGTGCATCGACGAGGCAAGATGGTTGGTGAAGAAGAAGCTCGCCTCCGGCTCGGTGCGGCGCAGCTCGTTCAGGAAGAAGTCGAAGGCGATCTGCACCTGCGAGGTGCGGCGGCGCACGATGCGGTTGGGCTGCATGCGCTCGGCGGCGAGCTGGCCCGCGAGCTTGGCGACGGTGGCGCCGCGCAGGCCGAGGCGCGGCGCGGCGGCGAGGAATTTGGCGAGGCCGTTGAGCGCGATGCCGCTCGACACATTGCGGCCCGAACGGTCGACCATGGCGAGGTTGAAGTCCTGGAACGCCTCGAACTTCTGCGGGAAGCATTCGGGGCCGGCGGCGAAAGTGTCGGGAACGTAGAAGGCGTAATCCTCGACGTTCTTGGGCAGCGGATAGGAATGCAGGCTGCCGAACATGCCGACCTTGCGGCCGCCGCGCGCCAGGAGCTCCCACACCGAGGGAAAATCGCGATTGATGTCGCGCAGGTCCTGCCCGAAATCGTGGATGGTGTGCGCGGTGTTGAGGACGCCGCGATGCAGGGTCGGCCAGGTGATCCAGGGGCTGAGGCCGCCTTCGTCCTGCGCGACCGACTGAATCACGCGGCCGCGGTTCATCAGCTTGGCGATGGCGGATTTGGGATTGCCGGCGGCGAACCAGTCGAGGATCCGCAGCGGAACTTCATTCAATTCGTAGGCGATGACACGCTTGCCGCCGAACATCTGCAATCCCGTTACGTTCTCGGCGGGACCCTATCGCCCGCCCCCAGAGGGGTCAACAAGCCGCGATTTTTCAGGGCTTTAGCCGTGCGCGTCGAGCAGCGCGGCAATGGCCTTGGTGACCGCATCGATCGGCATCATGCCGTCGATCGTCTTCACCTTGCCCTGCTTGCCGTAGAAATCGAGCAGCGGCGCGGTGTTCGCGCCATAGACCTCGAGCCGCTTCTTCAGCGTCTCGGGATTGTCGTCGGCGCGCGGCTTGCCGCCGGCGGCGATGGTTTCCTTGACACGCTGCGCGACGCGCTCGGCCATGAGGGCGTTGTCGACCTTCAGCTCGATCACGACGTCGATCGTCTTTCCGCGGCTTGCGAGCAAGGCATCGAGCGCCTGCGCCTGCGGAATGGTGCGCGGGAAGCCGTCGAACACCGCGCCCTTGGCGCAGTCGGGCTGGTCGTAGCGCTCGGCGATGATGCCGGTCACGATGTCGTCGGAGACAAGATCGCCCTTGGCGAGGATCGCCTCGACCTTCTTGCCGAGCTCGGTGCCGGCGGCGATCGCCGCCTTGAGCATGTCGCCGGTCGAAAGCTGCGGCAGGCCGCGCTTGTCGGTCAGGACCTTGGCCTGGGTGCCTTTACCGGCGCCCGGCGGTCCGAACAGGACGATATTCATTCAACGACGCCCCCCCCTGAGCTTGGCCTTCTTGATGAGGCCCTCGTACTGCTGCGCGATCAGATGGCTCTGGATCTGCGCGACGGTATCCATGGTGACGGAGACCACGATCAGGATCGAGGTGCCGCCGAGATAGAACGGGATGTTGTAGTAGGTCGTCACGATCTCGGGGATCAGGCAGACCACCGCGAGATAGATCGCGCCGATCACGGTGATGCGGGTCAACACGTAGTCGATGTGCTCGGCCGTCTTCTTGCCGGGACGGATGCCGGGGATGAAGCCGCCGTACTTCTTGAGGTTGTCGGCCGTCTCCTCGGGATTGAAGACGATCGAGGTGTAGAAGAACGAGAAGAACAGGATCATCAGCGCGTACAGCACCATGTAGAGCGGCTGGCCGTGGCTGATATAGGTCACGATGGTCTGCAGCCATTCCGGCAGGTTCTGCGCGTCGAAGCTCGCCACCGTGGTCGGCAGCAGCAGGATCGAGGACGCGAAGATCGGCGGGATGACGCCCGAGACGTTGAGCTTCAGCGGCAGGTGCGAGGACTCGCCGCCATACATCTTGTTGCCGACCTGCCGCTTTGGGTATTGGACGAGAAGCCGGCGCTGGGCACGCTCCATGAAGACGATGCCGAGGACGAGGCCGACCACGGCGATGAGGCCGAGGATCACCGTCATCGGGCCGATGGCGCCGGTGCGCATCGATTCGAACATCTGCGCGATGTATTGCGGGAAGCGCGCGACGATGCCTGCGAAGATGATCAGCGAGATGCCGTTGCCGACGCCGCGATTGGTGATCTGCTCGCCGATCCACATCAGGAGCACGGTGCCGCCGGTCAGCGTGATCATCGCCGACAGCTCGAACAGGATGCCGGGATTGATGACCGCGTGGCCGCCGGCCCAGTGCTCGAGCCCGACGGCGATGCCGTAGGATTGGACCGCGGCGAGGCCCACGGTGCCGTAGCGGGTGTACTGGTTGATGAACTTGCGGCCCGCCTCGCCTTCCTTCTTCCGCTCCTCGAGCGACGGGATCACCGTCGTCATGAGCTGCATGATGATGGAGGCGGAGATGTACGGCATGATGCCGAGCGAGAAGATCGCCATGCGGCCGATGGCGCCGCCGGCCAGGACGTTGAAGACGTCGAGCAGGCCGCCGGCCTGCTGGCGCAGCTGATCGGCGATCACCGCCGGATCGATGCCGGGCATGGGGATGTAGGTGCCGAGCCGCGCGACGATGAGCGCGCCGACGGTGAACAGCAGCCGCTGCTGCAGCTCCTTGGCCTTGCTGAAGTTGTTCAGATTGAAATTCGCGGCCAGCTGTTCGGCGGCTGAAGGCATGTCTCACTCCCGTTTCGGGTCGACTCTATATGAGTTCGCCCCGGCGCCGCGACAAGCTCGACTGCGGCCTTTGGGCATCCCCGCGTGGCGGGGATGCCACACAGCCGTCTTAGTTGGCGGCCGGTGCGTTGCGCGCGGCGCGCTTCGCGGCAGCCTCGGCGCTGCGCTGCTTGCGCTTGCCCGGTTTGCCGCTCTTGTTCATGTATTCCGGCTTCTTGTGCGTCAGCGTGATGGTGCCGCCGGCCTTCTCGACAGCTTCCTTCACGGAGGCCGAAGCGCCCGCCACTTCGATGTCGATCTTGGCGGTCAGCGCGCCCTTGCCGAGCAAGCGCACGCCGTGCTCGGACTTGTGCACGATGCCGGCCTTGCGCAGCGTCTCGCCGGTGATCTTCTCCGACACGTTCAGCTTCTTGTCGTCGATCGCCTTCTGCAGGCGGCCGAGATTCAGCTCCGCGAAGTCGTAGGCGAAGATGTTGCGGAAGCCGCGCTTGGGCATGCGCATATGCAGCGGCATCTGGCCGCCTTCGAAGCCGTACACGGCGTTGCCGGTACGCGCCTTGGCGCCCTTGACGCCGCGGCCGGAGGTCTTGCCGAGGCCGGAGGACGAGCCGCGGCCGACCTTGGCCTTGCGCTTGTGCGAGCCCGGATTGTTGCGGATTTCGTTGAGCTTCATCTTACTTGCTTTCTTCGACGATCTCGACGAGGTGCGGGATCGATTTGATCATGCCGCGCACGGCCGGGGTGTCCTCGAGCTCGCGCACGCGGTGCATCTTGCCCAGACCCAGGCCCTTCAGCGTGGCGGTCTGGATCGCCGGGCGCCGCGCGGCGCTCTTCACCTGCTTGACCTTCAGGGTCTTCTTCTTGTCAGCCATCGTCTTGTTCCTTGTACGAATAGGTCAGTGGGCTATCAGGCGTTCGCCTGCTCGCCCTTCTGGCCTTCGCGGCGCGCGATGATGTCGGTGACCGAGCGGCCGCGGCGCTGGGCGACCATGCGCGGCGACTGCTGGTTGATCAGCGCGTCGAACACCGCACGCACCAGGTTGTAGGGATTGGAGGTGCCGAGCGACTTCGACACGACGTCGCCGACGCCGAGCGCCTCGAACACCGCGCGGGCCGGACCGCCGGCGATCACGCCGGTACCGGCCGGGGCCGGACGCACGATCACCTTGCCGGCACCGTGATGGCCGCGAACCTCGTGATGCAGCGTGCGGCCGTCCTTCAGCGGCACGCGGATCAGCGACTTCTTGGCTTCCTCGGTCGCCTTGCGGATCGCCTCGGGAACCTCGCGCGCCTTGCCGTGGCCGAAGCCGACGCGGCCGCGCTGGTCGCCGACCACCACGAGCGCGGCGAAGCCGAAGCGGCGTCCGCCCTTCACGACCTTGGCGACGCGGTTGATGTGGACGAGCTTGTCGACGAACTCGTTGTCGCGCTCCTCGCGGTCGTTGTCGCGGCGCTCGCGACGGCCACGACGTTCGCGGCCACCGCCTTCGTTGTTGTTGTCTTCACGTGCCATCGTTCAATTCCACTTCTACTTTTCCAAGACCTGATCGGTCTCGTATTCGGACTCGTTCGTACGCTGTCGCTACGAACTTCTCAGAATTCCAGACCGCCCGCGCGAGCGGCGTCGGCGAGCGCCTTGATGCGCCCGTGAAAGAGGTAACCACCACGGTCGAACACCACCTGCTTGACGCCGGCCGCGATCGCACGCTCGGCGATCTTCTTGCCGACGGCGCTGGCCGCATCGACGTTGTAGGTCTTGGCGACACCCGCGTCCTTCTCGTTGGACGAGGCGGCGGCGAGCGTCGACTGGGCGCGGTCGTCGATGACCTGGGCGTAGATGTGCTTGCCCGAACGGAACACCGACAGGCGCGGACGGCCATAGGCGTGCGTCGTGAGCTTGAAGCGGGTGCGGCTCTGGCGCCGCTTGAACAAGGGGGTCGTCATTTCTTCTTGCCTTCCTTGCGGCGGACATACTCGCCTTCATAGCGCACGCCCTTGCCCTTGTAGGGCTCCGGCTTGCGGTAGGCGCGGATCTCGGCGGCCACCTGGCCGACGAGCTGCTTGTCCATGCCGGCCACCGTCAGCATCGTCGGCTTCTCGGCGGTGATCGTGATGCCCGCGGGGATCGGATAGGCCACGTCGTGGCTGAAGCCGAGCTGCAGGTTGAGGTTCTTGCCCTGAACGGCGGCGCGATAGCCGACGCCCTGGATCTCGAGCTTGGTCGTGAAGCCCGTGGTGACGCCGGTCACCAGGTTGTTCACCAGCGTGCGGGACATGCCCCACATCGCGCCGGAACGCTCCATGTCCTTGTTGGGCGCGACGGTGATGCCGTCGTCGCCGATCGAGGCTCCGACCTCGGGCACCAACGTGACCTTCAATTCGCCCTTGGGGCCCTTCACGGCGACCGTCTGGCCGGTGACCGTTGCGGTAACGCCCTTGGGGAGCGGAACCGGCTTCTTGCCGATACGAGACATCGTTTGCTCCTCAGAACACCTGGCAGAGAACTTCGCCGCCCACATTCTTCTCGCGGGCGTGGGTGTCGGTCATCACGCCCTGGGGCGTGGAGACGATCGACACGCCAAGACCCTGACGATGGGGCTTGAGGTCCTTCACCGAGGTGTAGACGCGGCGGCCAGGCGTGGAGACGCGCTTCAACTCGCGGATCACGGGCTGGCCTTCATGATATTTGAGCTCGATCTCGAGCTCGCGGCGGCCACCCTGCTCCACTTCCGTGAAGCCGCGGATGAAGCCTTCGTCCTTCAGCACTTCGAGCACACTGGCGCGCAGGCGCGAGTGGGGCGAAGCGATCTTCTGCAGGGCGCGCAGCTGGCCGTTGCGGATGCGGGCCAGGAGATCGCCGACGGGATCAGACATTGCCATCGATATTCTCCTTACCAGCTCGCCTTGGTCATGCCGGGGATCTGGCCGAAATTCGCCAGATCGCGCAGCGCGATGCGCGACAGCTTGAGCTTGCGATAATAACCCTTGGGACGCCCCGACAGGTCGCAGCGGTGATGAATGCGCACCTTCGACGAGTTGCGCGGCAGCTTGGCGAGCTTGAGGCGCGCGGCGAAGCGATCCTCCGGCGCGACCTTCTCGTCCTTGGCGATCGCCTTGAGGGCGGCGCGCCGGACGGCGTACTGCGCGACGAGCTTCTCGCGCTTCTTGTTGCGGTTGATCTGGCTGGTCTTTGCCATCGTGTCGTTCCTTACTTCACGAACGGGAATTGGAAGCCCTCGAGAAGCGCACGCGCCTCTTCGTCGGTCTTCGCGGAGGTGTTGACGATGATGTCCATGCCCCACACCGTTTCGGTCTTGTCGTAGTCGATCTCGACGAACACGATGTGCTCTTTCAGGCCCATCGCGTAATTGCCCTTGCCGTCGAAGCTCGACGGCTTGATGCCGCGGAAGTCGCGCACGCGGGGCAGCGCCATCGTGATCAGGCGGTCCATGAACTCGTACATCTGGTCGCGGCGCAGCGTGACCTTCACGCCCACCGGGCGGCCCGCCGTGATCTTGAAGGTCGAGATCGCCTTCTTGGCGCGGGTGATGACGGCCTTCTGGCCGGCGATCGCGGTCAAGTCGTTGAGGGCGGCCTGGATCTTCTTGGTGTCCTGGCTGCCTTCGCCGGCGCCGATGTTCAGCACGATCTTGTTGACCCGCGGCGCCTGAAGCATGTTCGTGTAGCCGAACTTCTTCATCAGCTCCGGACGGATCGTGTCGTGATAGCGCTTCTTGAAGCGCGGCACGTAGCTCGCGTCGCGCGCACGCTCGCCGACGTCGACCTTCGTGCCGGCGTTGACCTCGCGCTTGCCGCCTTCCTTCTTGGCGCCCTTGGAGGCCTTCGCCTCGGCGCGCGCCGCTTCCTTGGGATTCTTGTTACCGGATTCAGACATCGATGACCTCACCGGACTTCTTGGCGAAACGCACCATCCGTCCGTCCTTCAATTCCTTCCAGCCGACGCGCGTGGCCGAGCCGTCCTTCGGATCGACATGCGCCAGGTTGGACATGTCGATCGCGGCTTCCTTGTTCACGATGCCGCCCTGCTCGCGCTGCGTCTGCTTCTGATGCTTCTTGGCGACGTGGATGCCCTGCACGACGGCACGGTTCTCGTCGGCCATCACGCGAAGCACTTCGCCCTTCTTGCCCTTGTCGCGGCCGGCGGTGACGACGACGCGATCGCCCTTCTTGATTCTGGCGGCCATCACAGCACCTCCGGCGCGAGCGAAATGATCTTCATCTGGTTCTTGGAGCGCAGCTCGCGCGTCACGGGTCCGAAGATGCGGGTGCCGATCGGCTCGCCCTGCGCGTTGATCAGCACCGCGGCATTGCCGTCGAAGCGGATCAGCGAGCCGTCCGGGCGGCGCACGCCATGGGCGGTGCGCACGACGACGGCCTTGAGGACCTCGCCCTTCTTCACGCGGCCGCGCGGGATCGCTTCCTTGACCGAGCAGACGATGATGTCGCCCACGTCGGCATAACGGCGATGCGATCCGCCCAGCACCTTGATGCACATGACGCGACGGGCGCCGGAATTGTCGGCGACGTCAAGCTCCGTTTGCATCTGAATCATTGTGTTCTACTCCGGTATGTCGCTGGGCGTTACTTGGCCACGCGCTCGAACGCTTCCCAGGTCTTCAACTTGGAAAGCGGCCGGCACTCGCGGATGCGGACGATGTCGCCCATCTTGTATTCGCCCGTCTCGTCATGGGCGTGGTACTTCTTGGAACGGCGCACGGTCTTGCCCATCACCGGATGGGTGAAGCGACGCTCGACCTTGACCACGATGGTCTTGGCGTTCTTGTCGCTGACCACGACGCCTTGGAGCACGCGTTTCGGCATAGTCTTCTTCCTCTTATTCAGCCGGCCTTGCGGCGCTGCTCCGTCAGAATGGTCTCGATGCGCGCGATGGTCCGGCGGACCTCACGCACGCGGGCGGTCTTCTCGAGCTGGCCGTTGGCGCGCTGGAAGCGGAGGTTGAACGACTCCTTCTTCAGCTTGGTCAGCTCGGTGCCCAGCTCGTCGGCGCTCTTGCCGCGATAATCGTCGGCCGGCGACGAGGACTTGGCGGTCAGTTTCTGCTTCTTGGCCATATCAGCCTCCCAGACGCGCGACGAACTTGGTCGCGACCGAAAGCTTGGCGGCGCCGAGGCGCATCGCCTCCTTCGCCGTCGCATGGTCGACGCCGTCGACCTCGAACAGGATGCGGCCGGGCTTGATCTTGGCCACCCAGTATTCCGGCGCGCCCTTGCCCGAGCCCATGCGGACTTCGGCCGGCTTCTTGGACACCGGCACGTCGGGGAACACGCGGATCCACACGCGGCCGGCGCGCTTCATCTGGCGCGTGATGGCGCGGCGGGCCGCCTCGATCTCCCGCGCGGTGATGCGCTCGGGCTCGAGGGCCTTGAGACCATAGGCGCCGAAGTTGAGGGCCGTGCCCTTCTTCGCGGCGCCGTGGATACGGCCCTTGAACTGCTTTCTGAACTTGGTGCGTTTTGGCTGAAGCATTGTCGTTCTCTGATTAAGCGGCTGGCGCCGGCGCGGGCGCCGGACGTTCACGGTCGCGGTCGCCACGCTCGCGGCGCTCGCCGCCGCCGCGGCCCTGCTCGGCCTCGGCCATGCGCTTGTCCTGCGCCATCGGGTCGTGTTCCATGATCTCGCCCTTGAAGATCCAGACCTTCACGCCGCAGGTGCCGTAGGTCGTCTTCGCGGTGGCGATGCCATAGTCGATGTCGGCGCGCAGCGTGTGCAGCGGAACGCGGCCCTCGTGATACCACTCGACGCGCGCGATCTCGGCGCCGCCGAGGCGGCCGCCGCACTTGATGCGGATGCCGAGCGCGCCCAGGCGCTGGGCCGACTGCACGGCGCGCTTCATCACGCGGCGGAAGGCGACGCGGCGCTCGAGCTGCTGGGCGATGTTCTCGGCCACCAGCTTGGCGTCGATCTCGGGCTTGCGGATCTCGACGATGTTGAGGTGCACTTCGTCCGACGTGTACTTCTGCACGTCGCTCTTCAGCTTCTCGATGTCGGCGCCCTTCTTGCCGATCACCACGCCCGGACGCGCCGAGTGGATGGTGATGCGGCACTTCTTGTGCGGACGCTCGATGACGATCTTGGACACGCCGGCGGCCTTGAGCTTCTCGCTCAGGTACTCGCGGATCTTGATGTCTTCCTGGAGAAGACGGCCGAAATCCTTCTTGCCGGCGTACCAGCGCGAGTCCCAGGTGCGGTTGATACCGAGGCGCAGACCAATCGGATTTACTTTCTGACCCATCAGGCGGCTTCCTTCTTCGCCTTGGCGGCGGGTTTCTTGCCGGCGGTATTCTTGGCGGCGGGCTTCTTCTTGCCCTTGCCCTTCGTCGTCTTCTCTTCGGCTTCCTCGGCCTTCTGCTGGACCACGATGGTGATCTGCGCGAAGGGCTTCTGGATCGACGCGCCGCGGCCGCGGGCGCGGGCGTGGAAGCGCTTCATCACGAGGTTCTTGCCGACCGAGGCTTCCGACACGAACAGGTCGTCGACGTCGAGGTCGTGGTTGTTCTCGGCGTTCGCGACGGCCGACTGCAGCACCTTCTTCACGACCTTCGCGACCCGCTTGGGCGAGAAGGTGAGAGAGTTCAGCGCCGCCTCGACCTTCTGGCCGCGGATCGACTGCGCCACCAGGTTCAGCTTGCGCGGGCTGGTGCGGATCATCGTGCCCACCGCCTTGGCGTGGGTCTCAGGCAGGACGCGCGCGCGGGATTGCTTACCCATTAGCCCCTCTTCGCTTTCTTGTCGCCGCCGCCATGACCGGGGAAGGTGCGGGTCGGCGAGAACTCGCCGAGCTTGTGACCGACCATGTCCTCGGTGATGAGAACGGGAATGTGCTTCTTGCCGTTGTAGACGCCGAAGGTGACGCCGACGAACTGCGGCAGGATGGTGGAGCGGCGCGACCAGGTCTTGATCACGTCCTTGCGGGTCGAGGCGCGCGCGGCTTCTGCCTTCTTCAGCAGGTAGCCGTCGACGAACGGGCCTTTCCAAATCGAGCGGGTCATCAGTTCTGAGCCTTGCCTTTGCGCGTACGCACGATGAACTTCGTGGTCCGCTTGTTCTTGCGCGTCTTGGCGCCCTTGGTGGGCTTGCCCCACGGGGTGACCGGATGACGGCCGCCCTTGGTGCGGCCTTCGCCGCCGCCATGGGGATGGTCGATCGGGTTCATCGCCGTGCCGCGGACATGCGGGCGCTTGCCCTTCCACACGTTGCGGCCGGCCTTGCCGATCACCTCGTTCATGTGGTCGGGGTTCGACACCGCGCCCACGGTGGCCATGCAGGTCAGCTGGATCTTGCGCACTTCGCCCGAGTTCAGGCGCATCAGCGCATAGGCGCCGTCGCGGCCGAGATACTGGGCGTAGGTGCCGGCGGAACGCGCCATCTGGCCGCCCTTGCCCGGCTTCATCTCGATGTTGTGCACGATCGTGCCGACGGGCATCGCCGAGAGCGGCATCGCGTTGCCCGGCTTCACGTCGACCTTGTCGCCCGAGATCACGGTGTCGCCGACCGCGAGACGCTGCGGCGCCAGGATGTAAGCGAGCTCGCCGTCCTTGTACTTGACGAGCGCAATGAAGGCGCTGCGGTTCGGATCGTACTCAAGCCGCTCCACGGTCGCCGGGATGCCGGCCTTGCGGCGCTTGAAATCGACCAGACGATAGCGCTGCTTGTGACCGCCGCCCTGATAGCGGACGACGATGCGTCCCGTGTTGTTGCGGCCGCCCTTGGAGTGCTTGCCCTCGGTCAGAGACTTGACCGGGCCGCCCTTGTGCAGACCCGTACGGTCGATCAGCACCAGCTGGCGCTGACCGGGGGTCGTCGGGCGATATTGCTTCAGCGCCATGACTTAGAGTCCCGTCGTGATGTCGATCTGTTCACCCTCGACGAGGGTGACGATCGCTTTCTTGAAATCGCTGCGCTTGTACGGCTTGCCGCGGGCCAGCTTGTTCTTGCCCTTGACCGTCACCGTGTTCACCGCCTTGACCTTCACCTTGAAGAGCTCGGCCACCGCGGCGGCGATCTTCGGCTTGGTCGCCGACAGCGGAACGCGGAACACGACCTGGTTCGTCTCGGTCAGCCGCGTCGACTTCTCGGTGATGACCGGCGAGAGGATGACGTCGTGATGATAGTGGGTCATGCCAGGCGCTCCTCGATCGCGGTGATCGCCGCCTTGGTCAGGACCAGCGTGCCGCTGCGCATGATGTCGTAGACGTTCAGGCCCTTGGCCGGCAGCAGCGACACATGGTTGATGTTGCGGGCGCTCATCGCGAAGTTGTTGTCGAACTCGCCGTCGACCACCAGCACCTTGGAGAACCCGAGGCCGCCGAATTGCTTGGCGAGCTTGCCCGTCTTGATCTCCGCCGACTTGGCTTCGTCGAGCACCACGATGGAGCCTTCCTTGGCCTTGGACGACAGCGCGTGGCGCAGGCCGAGGGCGCGGACCTTCTTGGGCAGATCGAACTCGTGGGAGTGCACGACCGGACCCATGGCACGGCCGCCGCCGACGAACTGCGGCGCGGAACGGGCACCGTGACGGGCAACACCGCCGCCCTTCTGCTTGCCGAGCTTGTGCTTGGTGCGGTTGATCTCGGCGCGGGTCAGCGTCTTGTGCTGGCCGGAGCGGCGCTTGGCGAGCTGCCAGACGACGACGCGCTGGATGAGGTCGGCGCGCGGCTCGAGACCGAAGATCTCGTCCTTGAGCTCGACTTCGCCGGCCGCCTTGTTGTCCAGATTGAGGACCTTGGTCTTCATCGGATTAAGCCTCCGCCTTTGCCGGCGCGGCTTCGCGCTTCTTCACCGAACCGGGCATCGGCGAGTCCTTGTGTGGACGCTTCACGGCGTCGCGCACCATCACCCAGCCGCCCTTGGAGCCCGGCACCGCGCCGCGGATCATGATCAGGCCGCGCTCGACGTCGACCTTGGCGACTTCGAGGTTCTGCGTGGTCACGTTCTCGTCGCCGTAATGGCCGTGCATCTTCTTGTTCTTGAAGGTCTTGCCCGGATCCTGGCGACCGCCGGTACCGCCGAGAGAGCGGTGCGAGATCGACACGCCGTGCGAGGCCTCGAGACCGCGGAAATTCCAGCGCTTCATGGCGCCGGTGAAGCCGCGGCCGATGGTGACGCCGCTGACGTCCACCTTCTGGCCGACCACGAAGTGATCCGCCTGGATGGCATCGCCGACCTCGAGCATGTTGCCCGCATCGACGCGGAACTCCGCGACCTTGCGCTTGGGCTCGACTTCGGCCTTGGCGAAGTTGCCGCGATCGGCCTTCGTCAGGTTCTTCGCCTTGGCGAAGCCCGAACCGAGCTGCACCGCGGTGTAGCCGTCTTTCTCTTCCGTACGCGTGGAGACGACCTGACAACCGTCCAGCTTGAGGACGGTGACGGGCACGTGCCGTCCATCGTCCAGAAACAGACGGGTCATGCCGACCTTCTGCGTGATGACGCCTGTGCGCATCGCGCTTCTCCTTAAAGCTTGATCTCGACGTCGACGCCGGCCGCAAGGTCGAGCTTCATCAAAGCGTCGACGGTCTGCGGGGTGGGGTCGATGATGTCGAGGAGACGCTTGTGGGTCCGGATTTCGAACTGCTCGCGGCTCTTTTTGTCGATGTGCGGGGAACGGTTCACGGTGAAGCGCTCGATGCCGGTGGGCAGCGGGATGGGCCCGCGGACCTGGGCGCCGGTGCGCTTCGCCGTGTTGACGATTTCCCGCGTCGAATTGTCGAGGATGCGGTGATCGAAGGCCTTCAGCCTGATTCTGATATTCTGGTTTTGCATTTCAAACCTTCGATTTCGCTCTCAACACTTTTGCTGGGTCCCCGCTTTCGCGGGGATAACAGGCCTTACTTGATGATGCTCGCGACGACGCCGGAGCCGACGGTTCGGCCGCCTTCGCGGATGGCGAAGCGCAGCTTCTCTTCCATCGCGATCGGCACGATCAGCTCGACCTCGATCGAGATGTTGTCGCCCGGCATCACCATCTCGGTGCCTTCCGGCAGCTTCACCACGCCCGTCACGTCCGTCGTGCGGAAGTAGAACTGCGGACGATAGTTCGCGAAGAACGGCGTGTGACGGCCGCCCTCGTCCTTCGTCAGCACGTAGATCTCGGCCTTGAAGTTCGTGTGCGGCGTAACCGAGCCCGGCTTCGCCAGAACCTGGCCGCGCTCCACGCCCTCGCGGTCGATGCCGCGCAGCAGCGCGCCGATGTTATCGCCCGCCTGGCCCTGATCGAGCAGCTTGCGGAACATCTCGACGCCCGTGACCGTGGTCGAGCTGGTCGGACGGATGCCGATGATCTCCACCGTCTCGCCGACCTTCACGATGCCGCGCTCGACGCGGCCCGTCACCACCGTGCCACGGCCCGAGATCGAGAACACGTCCTCGATCGGCATCAGGAACGGCTGGTCGATCGGACGCTCCGGCTGCGGGATGGAGGCATCGACCGCTTCCATCAACTTCAGCACCGCGTCGTGGCCCTGTTCCTTGTTCTTGTCTTCGAGCGCCATCAGCGCCGAGCCGCGGATGATCGGGATGTTATCGCCGTCGAAGCTGTAGAACGACAGAAGCTCGCGCACTTCCATCTCGACCAGCTCCAGGAGCTCCGGATCGTCGACCATGTCGACCTTGTTCAGGAACACCACCAGCGCCGGCACGCCGACCTGGCGGGCAAGCAAGATGTGCTCGCGGGTCTGCGGCATCGGGCCGTCGGCCGCCGACACCACCAGGATCGCGCCGTCCATCTGCGCGGCGCCGGTGATCATGTTCTTCACATAGTCGGCGTGGCCGGGGCAGTCGACATGGGCGTAGTGGCGGTTCGCGGTCTCGTACTCGACATGCGCCGTCGAGATCGTGATGCCGCGCGCCTTCTCTTCCGGCGCTTTGTCGATCTGGTCGTACGCCGTGAACGTCGCGCCGCCCGTCTCCGCCAGGATCTTGGTGATCGCAGCCGTCAGCGACGTCTTGCCATGATCGACATGGCCGATCGTCCCGATGTTGCAGTGCGGCTTGTTACGCTCGAATTTGGCCTTGCCCATTTTCTTCTCCGTCTACTTTTCTCTTGGCCTAGCGCTTCGCGACTGGAGGCCGGTTATCTGTATCTGCGTTGTTAGGCGTACTTCGCCTTGACCTCGTCCGCGATCGCCTGCGGCACCTGCTCGTAGTGGTCGAACTGCATCGAGTACTGCGCGCGTCCCTGGGACATCGAACGCAGCGTGTTGATGTAGCCGAACATGTTCGCCAGCGGGACCATCGCGGTCACGACCTGCGCGTTGCCGCGGCTGTCGGTGCCCTGCACCTGGCCACGGCGGCTGTTCAGGTCGCCGATCACGCCGCCGAGGAAATCCTCGGGCGTCACGACCTCGACCTTCATGATCGGCTCGAGCAGCTTGACTGCGCCCCGCGATGCCAGCTCGCGGAACGCCGCGCGGGCCGCGATGTCGAAGGTCAGCGCGTTCGAGTCCACCTCGTGGTACTTGCCGTCCGTCAGCTTCGCCTGGAAGTCGATGACCGGGAAGCCGGCGAGGAGACCGGAGTCCTTCTGCGCCTTCAGGCCCTTCTCGACCGCCGGGATGAACTCCTTCGGGATCGCGCCGCCGACGACATCGTTCTCGAACACGAAGCCCGAACCCGGGGGCAGCGGCTCGAAATCGATCGTCACTTCGGCGAACTGGCCCGAACCGCCGGTCTGCTTCTTGTGGGTGTACTTGACCGTGACCGGCTTCGACAGCGTCTCGCGATAGGCAACCTGCGGCGCGCCGACATTGGCTTCGACCTTGTAGGTGCGCTTGAGGATGTCGACCTTGATCTCAAGGTGAAGCTCGCCCATGCCCTTGAGGATGGTCTGGCCGGATTCCTGGTCGGTCGAGACGCGGAAGGACGGATCCTCCTGCGCCAGACGCACCAGCGCCATGCCCATCTTCTCCTGGTCGGCCTTGGTCTTCGGTTCGATCGCGACCTCGATGACCGGATCGGGGAATTCCATGCGCTCCAGGATCACCGGATTGTTGGGATCGCACAGCGTCTCGCCGGTGGTCGTGAGCTTGAGGCCCGCGAAGGCGACGATGTCGCCGGCATAGGCTTCCTTCACGTCCTCACGGCTGTTCGCGTGCATCAGGAGCATGCGGCCGACGCGCTCGGTCTTGTCCTTGACCGAGTTGAGCGCACCGGTGCCCGAATTGATCACGCCGGAATAGACGCGCACGAAGGTGATCGAGCCGACGAAGGGGTCGTCCATGATCTTGAACGCGAGACCGGCGAACGGCGCCTTGTCGTCGGCCGGACGGGCGACGTCGTTGCCCTTGAGATCGGTGCCCTTGACCGGCGGGATGTCGAGCGGCGACGGCAGGTAGTCGACGACCGCGTCGAGCAGAGGCTGCACGCCCTTGTTCTTGAAGGCCGAGCCGCACATCACCGGCACGAAGGCAAAACCCATCGCGCCCTTGCGGATGCAGCGCTTGAGGTCGGCTTCCGACGGCTCGTGGCCGTCGAGATAGGCCGTCATGACGTCGTCGTCCTGCTCCACCGCCATGTCGAGAAGAACGGCGCGCAGCTCCTTCGCCTTCTCGGCGTATTCGGCGGGGATGTCGATGACGTCGAACTTCGCGCCGAGCTGCTCGTCGTGCCAGATCAGCGCCTTCATCTTGACGATGTCGACGATGCCCTTGAAGTCGGCTTCCGAGCCGATCGGCCAGGTGATGACCATCGGCTTGGTGCCGAGGCGGTCGATCATCATGTCGATGCAGCGCTGGAAGTCGGCGCCGGTGCGATCCATCTTGTTGACGAAGCAGATGCGCGGCACGTGATACTTGTCGGCCTGGCGCCACACGGTCTCGGACTGCGGCTCCACGCCGGCGACGGCGTCGAACACCGCGACCGCGCCGTCGAGGACGCGCATCGAACGCTCGACCTCGATGGTGAAGTCCACGTGGCCGGGGGTGTCGATGATGTTGATGCGGTGGTCGTTCCAGAAGCACGTCGTGGCGGCCGACGTGATGGTGATGCCGCGCTCCTGCTCCTGCTCCATGAAGTCCATGGTGGCGGCGCCGTCGTGCACTTCGCCGATCTTATGCGACTTGCCGGTGTAGTAGAGGATGCGCTCGGTCGTGGTCGTCTTGCCGGCGTCGATGTGCGCGGCAATGCCGATGTTGCGATAGCGTTCGAGCGGGGTGGTACGTGCCATGGGGCTAACTCTTCCGGTGCTTTACCAGCGGTAGTGGGAGAAGGCGCGGTTGGCGTCGGCCATCTTGTGGGTGTCTTCGCGCTTCTTGACGGCGGTGCCGCGGTTGTTCGCGGCGTCGAGCAGCTCGCCCGACAGGCGGCCGGTCATCGTCGGCTCGTTGCGGCCGCGGGCCGCCGTGATCAGCCAGCGGATGGCGAGCGCGCGGGCGCGGTCGGTGCGGACTTCGACCGGGACCTGATAGGTCGCACCGCCGACGCGGCGGGACTTCACTTCGATCGCCGGCGCGACGTTGCGCAGCGCCTCGTGGAAGACCTGGATCGGGTCGGTCTTGGTCTTGGCCTGGATGGTGTCGAACGCGCCATAGATGATGCCTTCGGCAGCGGACTTCTTGCCGTCATACATCAGGCTGTTCATGAACTTGGCGAGCACGAGGTCGCCATACTTGGCGTCCGGGGTGATTTCGCGCTTATCGGCTCTGCGGCGACGAGACATATCTTTCGATCCTTACTTCGGACGCTTGGCGCCGTAGAGCGAACGGCGCTTCTTGCGGTCCTTGACGCCCTGCGTGTCGAGCACGCCGCGGATGATGTGGTAGCGCACGCCCGGAAGGTCCTTCACGCGGCCGCCGCGGATCAGCACGACGCTGTGCTCCTGCAGGTTATGGCCTTCGCCCGGGATGTAGCTGAGCGCTTCGAAGCCGTTCGTCAGGCGAACCTTCGCGACCTTACGAAGCGCCGAGTTCGGCTTCTTCGGGGTCACGGTGTAGACGCGGGTGCAGACCGCGCGCTTCTGCGGGCAACCCTGAAGGGCCGGCACCTTGTTGCGCTTGGCTTTGGACTCGCGGGGCTTGCGGATCAGCTGATTGACTGTCGGCATACGTCTTCCGTTTTCCGTCTCGAACCGGTTGGCCCTGGCGACCATCGCCAAAGCCGAAAACAACACACCGGTGCCGGCCAAAAGGCCCGCCCCGGTAAATCGCGGAGGACTGAGGTTTTTGGCCCTGAGTCGCGCGGTTTAACGCTCTAAACTGGCTTTCCAACAGCGTTTTGGGCTTTTTGGGCCCAACGACCTGTCCCTGAAAGGTCGCGCCTTATATTTCCGGTAAGGCGGCGGGTCAAGCGTGGTGTGAAAGGAAATTTCAGGCGACGGCGCGGCGACCTTGGAAGACGAGATTCCATCGCTTTTTCAGCGCTTCCAGCCGGGTGCGGGCACATTCGGCAACCATGGCGACGGCTTCGCCGCCTTCGCTGTCGCCCCTGCCCTGCATGCCGGCGCTTATGAGGTCGAAGGCCCAGAGTAGAGCACCGAGCTCGAGGAGCGGCTGTTCCATGTCGGTGATGGTGTCTTGGACTTTGGCGAGGTCGGCTTTCCGTTTCTGGCGCACAATAACATTCCGGCGCCGCCTTCGTGACTTCGCCATATCAACCTCGCATGTTAAGCTTGGAGTCGAAACATGAGCATTATGCTCAACAATTGGTATTAGTCAACACTATGTTTAATAGTTAACTTAATGCCAATAACGCCCGCTCAATGCCGTGCTGCCAGGGCCTTGCTAGATATGGATCAGGCATCTTTGGCAGAGACGGCATCTATTACACGAAACGTCGTCATCTCCTTTGAGAAGGGGCGAACCCAGCCCAACCGCAATAACCTCGCTGCAATCCAGCGTGCACTCGAGGATGCGGGCGTCGAGTTCCTGGCAGGCGGCGCGCGATTGAGACTGGACGACGATTGAGCTACATTGTAGCTCAATAATAGGTGACCCACATGTCCACAAACTCCGTCGTCCGTGCGCGAATTGATGAGCGTACCAAGAAAGAAGCCGCCGCCATTCTTGAGGCTATCGGCCTGACCGTGTCGGATGCTGTCCGGCTAATGCTGATGCGCACCGTTGCCGAGAAAGCCCTGCCCTTCGATCCGCTCATTCCCAATGCGGAAACGATCGAAGCGATGATCGCGGTTAGGAACGGCGATGTGAAAAATGTTGGCGACTTGGCCGGCTTGATGGCCGACCTCCATGCGGACGATTGATCGCGCGACAAAGTTCAAAAGAGATTACAAGCGCGAGTCCAAAGGGCCGCGCCGGCAAACACTCGATGACGATCTGGCGGCCGTGATTCAGCTTTTGCTGACCGACCAACCCCTGCCCGCGAAATTCAGGGACCACGCCCTCTCAGGAGTCTGGAAGGACTTCCGTGATTGTCATGTCCGGCCTGATCTTGTGTTGATATACCGCAAGCTAGGGCTCGATTTTCTCCAGCTTGCACGACTGGGCTCGCACAGCGAACTAGGATTCTAGAAAGACCATCTTCTAAAGCACCGCCAACACCTCTCGCACCGCCATCGCCATCAGCGCCAGCGTCGAGAGGGCGAACACCATGAAGCGCAGGTTCACGACGTTGACCGTGTTCTGGATCAGCGAGTGCAAGACGCGCAGCGCGACATAAGCCCAGGCGAGATAGATGTGCACCATGTCGGTGTGGCCGCTGAGCACGATATAGAAGACCATCGCGTAGAAGATGGTCGGCTGTTCCATCAGGTGATTGTAGTTGTCGGCGACGCCCCGCACGCGGCTGGGCAGCACGTCGAGCGAGCCCGGATGGGCCGCGGCCTGCGGATCGATCTTCGCGGACGTCATCGCCGGAATACGCGTCGCGTACATCCACAGCCAGATGATCAGTGTCCAGACGATCAGCGCCAAAACCGGCGTGAGCAGCGAATGCATGGTGAGCCCCCTCGAATTGTCGCGATAGCGTCACATGCCGCGCACGGCGCGCGCAACCATTCCATCCACGCATGGATGACGCGGCGGCAGGTATAGATTGCGGCCGCAAAAATCGCTGTCATAGTCCCGCGCGTCATTGCCGAACGGGTTCGGTTGCCGCGCATGCGGCGCCGCGTTGCTTCCCTCCCCATCACTCGATTTGGAGAAGCCGATGCCGACCAAGCCCTCGAACCCGCCGCAGGACAAACCGCAAACGCCGCCCACGCCGAAGCGGCCGAACATCCTCCTGATCACCTGCGATCAATACCGCTTTCCGCGCTTCTCCTATGGCGAGGACATGGGCTTCGACCAGGATCTGAAGGAGATCCTCGGCTTTCAGGATATCTCGGCCGACAACAAGTATCTGCAGTTCTTCCCGGGATTGCTCCGCCTGCGGAAGAATTCGGTGGTGCTGCGCAACCACACGATCGCGGCCAGCGCCTGCACGCCGAGCCGCGCGGTGATCTACACCGGCCAGTACGGCACGCGCACCGGCGTGACGCAGACCGACGGCCTCTTCAAGAACGGCGACTCGCCGAACTTCCCGTGGCTCGACGCGGCCGGCATCCCCACCATGGGCGACTGGATGCGCGGTGCCGGCTACACCACGCATTATTTCGGCAAGTGGCACGTCTCCAACCCGCCGGAGCATTCGCTGAAGCGCTACGGCTTCGACAATTGGGAAGAATCCTATCCCGAACCGCACGGGTCGCAGCCCAACAATCTGGGCATGTATCGCGACGTCGGCTTCACCGACCAGGCTTGCGCGTTCATCCGCCGCCAGGGCCTGGCACTGAATTACAACCGCGTGTCGGCGTCGGAACAGGCGGCCGATCCGAACGCGACGGGACCCAGCGAGATGCCGCCCTGGTTCGCGGTCGCCTCCTTCACCAACCCGCACGACATCGCGACTTATCCGGGCGTGATCGCGCAGGCGCTGCCGGGCGACGCGCCGATCACCGTCACGGTGAAGGGCAAGACCTACACCCTCGACAAGACGCGCAAGACCCAGTCGATGTTCGGGCCGCTGACGGTCCCGCTCGCGGGCGACCACGCGATGCCGCCGGTATTGGGCACGATGCAGTTCCCGCTCAACCCGCTGGACTTCCCGCAGGACTGCGCTGCCGCGTCGCCGACCCAGGGCGAGGATCTGCTCGACAAGCCGACCTGCCAGCGCGACTACGCTTACAAGATGGGTTTGGCGCTGGGCGCGAAGGCCGGATACAACATCGTCAAGACGTTGAAGGGTGCGCTGGCGAGCCAGGACCCGCCCGTCGACCTCGGCCTTACGCCGCAAGAAGAGGTGCAGCTCGCGGTCGATCTCGGCCTCAAGACCTGCATCCCGTTCCAGCTCACCGACGATCCGGATCAAGGCTGCCTGCAGTTCATCCAGCTCTATGCGTGGCTGCATTCGGTGGTCGACAAGCACATTGAGGCGGTGCTGCAGGCGCTGGAGGATTCCGGCCAAGCGGACAACACCGTCGTGATCTTCCTCGCCGATCACGGCGAATACGCCGCGGCACACGGCATGATGCTGGAGAAGTGGCACACCGGCTATCAGGAGACGCTGCATGTGCCGGTGGTGGTGAACTATCGCCCGGTGGTGAAAAACGCGGCCGAGCAGACGGGCAAGAGCGCGCCGGCCGACCATCCCGCCGTTCCGCCGCATGGCGACGTGCTGCGCCAGTGCGATGCGCTGACCAGCCATGTCGACATCCTGCCGACCGTGCTGGGCCTCGCCGGCGTCGGCCTCGAGGAGCGGATCAAGATCGGGCGCCAGCTGGCGATGAGCCGGCCCGTGCCGCCGCTGCCGGGCGTCGACCTCGCGCCGCTGATCCGCGGCGCGTGGGGACCGGGCGAGGTGATCGAGCATGACGGCATGCCGCGCAAGGGCGTGCTGTTCATCACCGACGACGAGATCACCGCGCCCCTGCCCTTCGAGCGCAATCTGCACGACATCGACTCGCTGAAGGAATACGACGTCTATCTGCACACGGTGAAGGCGGTCACCGACGGCAGCAACGGCAAGAAGGTCGAGCTGTGGCCGGGCTCGGTGCGCCAGCCCAACAATCTGCGCTGCGTGCGGACGATGGACTACAAGCTGGTGCGCTACTTCG
>DASZMT010000120.1:0-73072 GCA_035551495.1 Rhizomicrobium sp.
CGAACAGGAAAGTGCCGTGTTGCACGCCGCCCCGCAGGCGGTGCGCGACCCGCGGCCGGCTTTGAAGTTCGCCAGGACGACGACCTTCGCCGCTCACGCCTCAGCCCCTATCCCTCCCGGCATCGCGTGACGGCGAGGGCGTCGTCTTGTCTATGGCGCGCCGCGAAAGTAGCCGCCACGCCAACCCTACTTTCGCGGCGCGCTGCTACACCCGCTCCAGCAACGCCACGGTCCCCTGTCCGCCATCGGCGCACACCGAGACCACCGCGCGCGAACCCACTTTCATCGCGCCGAGCTCCTTTGCTGCCTGGCTCAGGATGCGCGCGCCGGTCGCCGCAAAAGGATGGCCGATGGCGAGCGAGCCGCCATGCGGGTTGAGCCGCTCCCAGGGGAATTCGCCGAGATCGAAATCGACCCCGGCCTTCTCCTTGCGATACACCGGATCGGACGCCGCCTTGACGTTCGCCAGCACCTGCGCCGCGAACGCCTCGTGGATGTCCCACAGGTCGATGTCGGCGAACTTCAGCTTGTTGCGCGCCAGGAGCCGCGGAATGGCGCGCGCCGGCGCCATGAGGATGCCCTCCTCATGCCAGTGCATCGCGGCGATCTCCCAATCGGCGAAGCGCACCGCCGGCGGATTGCCGAGGCGCTTGAGGCCCTCGGCATCGGCGACCCAGATCGACGCCGCACCGTCGGTGTTGGGCGAAGAATTGCCGGCGGTCAGCGTGCCGTGCTCGTGGTCGAAGGCCGGACGCAGCGATGCCAGTTTCTCGAGCGAGGTGTCGCGGCGCGGAATGGTGTCGTGGTCGACGCCCGCGAAGGGAATGACGAGGTCCTTGAAGAAGCCCTCGTCCTGCCCCTTGATCGCGCCCTGATGGCTGGCGAGGGCGCGCTTGTCCTGCGCGTCGCGCGGGATGGCGAAGAATTTGGCGGTGTCCTCGGTGTGCTGACCCATCGAGCGGCCGCTCTGCCGATTGGCCCAGCCGTTGACCGGCAGGTCGAAGTCGCCCGGCGTGACTTTTTGCAAGGTCTCGAGCGCCCCGGCCGGGTTTTTGGCGAACTGGCCGAACACGCCGTCGGCGAATTCGCGCTTCAGGGCGAGCGGCACATGGCTCATCGTCTCCACGCCGCCGACCATCGCGAGATGGAAACTGCCGTGGCCCACCATGCCGCTCGCCTGGATCGTGCCGACGAAGCTGGTCGAGCACGCCATGACGGTCGAGAACGCTGGGATCTCGGGCGACATCTTCGCCTCGAAGATCAATTCGCGCGCGATGTTGGTCACCGTCGCGTCCGGGATCACCTGGCCCCAGATCATGAAGTCCGGCTGGGCGCGGCCGTTCATCGCCTGCGCCACCGGCACCGACAGCGCGAGTGCGTTGTACGGCAGGAACGAGCCGGACGCTTTCACGAACGGCGTGCGGACTCCCGGAACGACGAAGGCATCGGCCATGATTCACATCCTCGGTTTGAAGCGCCGGACGCTGAGATATCCGGTCGCGATGTAGAACAGAAGAACCAGCCCCTGCACCGCGGTGAACACGGTCCCGGCGGGCGGGGTGCCCGGCGCGATGGCGTGCAGCGCCGGAACCTTGATGAAGGTCTGCGTCACGAACACGAAGCTGTTGAGATAGAGCGACAGGACCGCCGCCACGACATAGACGGGCCGCCACACGCCGCGCACCGAGAAGAGGTATCGCCCCAGCACCGCGAGCAGCACGGCCACGCTGAGGATGTAGCCGACGACCATCGACGGCTGCGTCGCGCTCTGGAACGGCAGCAGGAAACCGGTGATCGCGGTCAGCGCGTCGAACAGCAGGAACACCGCCGTCATCGTGTTCGCCCGGTCGTTGCGCAGCATCGCGAACAGCGTCAACAGCCCCGCGACCAGGGCCACCAGCGTGATCACCGTGTGAAAAAACGCGAACGATCCGATCGCGACCCCGTAGAACATGACAATCCCCCTCGCTTGAAAATAGGAATTCGAAAACTACATCACGATGCGCGCTTACATGACAATGCGAACGGGCATCGCCTCGTAGCCCTTGACGAAATTCGAGTTCATCCGGCGCGGCTCGCCCACCACGTCGATGCGCGGGAAGCGCTTCAGGATCTCTTCCCACATGATGCGCAGCTGCATCTCGGCCAGCCGCATCCCGACGCAGCGGTGGATGCCGAAGCCGAATGAGACGTGCTGGCGCGGCCGCTCGCGGTCGATCAGGAATTCGTCGGGCCGGTCGATCGCTTCGCCGTCCCGGTTGCCCGAAACGTACCACATGATGACCTTGTCGCCGCGCTTGATCCGCTTGCCGCCGAGTTCGATGTCTTCGAGGGCGGTGCGCCGCATATGCGCGACAGGGCTCTGCCAGCGGATGATCTCGGGGATCATGTTCTCGATGAGTGCGGGGTTGGCGCGCAGCTTGTCGTACTCGCCCGGGTTCTGGTTCAGCGCCAGCAGGCCGCCGGTGATCGAATGCCGCGTCGTGTCGCTGCCGGCGACGATGAGCAGGATGATGTTGCCGAGATAGGCCTCCGGCGTCGACCGGAAGGTCGCCGGATTGTGACACAGCATCGAGATCAGGTCGTGCTGCGGCGGCTTGGCGCGCCGTTCGTCCCACAGGGCGGTGAACTTCGTGAAGATCTGGAAGAACTCGATCTGGCGCTGCGCCTCGCTTTCCACGATGCCGCCCGGCTCGATCGGCGCCAGGATCAGGTCGGACGCGCGCGGCAGAAGCCGGCGGTCCTCGAACGGAAAGTCGAACAGCGTCGCCAGCATCTGGCTGGTCAGCTCGACCGCGACCCTGTCGACGAAATCGAACGTCTCACCGACCGGCAGATCGTCCAGGATCGCGGCGGCGCGGGTGCGGATCAGCGGCTCGAGCACCTTCAGGCTCTCGGGCCCGAACATCGGCGTGATGACTTTTCGCTGCTGGTCGTGATCCGGCGGGTCGAGCGAGATGAAGCTGGTCTGCTCGCGGGGCTGCGGCCCGTCGAAGATGGTGATGCCGCCGAGCTCGCTGTCGGACGAGAACACGCGATGATTGCTGTCGACCGCGATGATGTCGCGGTGCTTGGTCACCGACCAATAGGGGC
Source organism: Rhizomicrobium sp. (assembly GCA_035551495.1). Classification (GTDB taxonomy): domain Bacteria; phylum Pseudomonadota; class Alphaproteobacteria; order Micropepsales; family Micropepsaceae; genus Rhizomicrobium. Next base: position 3,094 of record DASZMT010000120.1, read on the forward strand.
CGAAGGCGCTGCTGGGCGTGTGATGCACGGGGTCTTCGGCGCGCAGGCGCTCGAACCACGGCCACAGCGTGTCGTCGCGGAAAAGGCTCGGCTCGGCGGGATCGAACCTATCGAGCGGCGTGGCATAGGCCAGGGCGCGGGCGTCTTCGGCACGTTTGCGAACGTCCAGCATGGCACGGCCTCCGGTGGGGCGCGTCATGGAACCAAGCCTGCGCTACCGGCGCAAGGGGTCAGGCATTCCAAGTTTGGGCGACGTGCTCTTCGTCTTCCTGCGAGCGGCGCTCATGCTTGAGGAATTCGTAGTAGCCGCAATGGTTGTCGCCCGGATAGGCGCGGCAGATCTCCGGCCGCGCGGTGTAGATCGTGCAGCGGCGCTCCTCGGTGTCGAAGAACTGGCAGATCTTGCCGAAATGCTTGTCTTTCTTGCGCCGCATGGCGAACTTGGCCTCGGGATCGACGCGGGTGAATTTCTTCGCCGCCTGCTCGAAGGTGAGGTCGAAATGCTTCGCCAGCCGCTTGACGTCGCGGCTGTTCAGCTGGATCAGCGGGTACGAGCAGCAATAGCCCGGGCATTTGAGACAGTTGAAAGCCATCCCGACTCGATAGCGGATTCGCGGGCTGGGACAAAGCCCGCTTGCCAAGATAGGTTGTGCGCCATGACCGAATTCTCCTTTATCGAGCTTCCTGACATCACCTTGCGCGCCGCCGTGCGGGGCTCCGGCCCCCTCGTCGTGATGGTGCACGGCTTTCCGGAATCGTGGTTCTCCTGGCGCCACCAGCTCGGTCCCGTCGCAGACGCCGGTTTCACCGCCTGCGCCATCGACGTGCGCGGCTATGGTGGCTCCGGCAAGCCGAAGGCGGTCGCCGATTACGCGATGGAGCGGATGGTCGGCGATGTTGCCGGCGTGATTGAAAAGCTCAGTCCGGGCCAGCGCGCCGTCATTCTCGGCCACGACTGGGGCGCGCCGATCGTGTGGAACACCGCCCTGATCCGGCCCGACCGGGTGCGCGCGGTGGGCGCGCTGTCGGTTCCCCATCTCGGCGCCGGTACGCGGTCCTTCCGCGAGGTGTTCGACGAGATCTTCACCAAGCGCGGCAAGTTCTTCTATCAGGCCTACTTCCAGAAGCGCGACCTGCCCGAGGCGGAAGCCGAGGCCAGCCCGCGCGATTTCCTGCGCAAGTTCTATTATGCGATCAGCGGCGATGCGCCGGACGGCACCTGGCCGATGGACAAGATCGCCGGCCAGACGCTGCTCGACGGCCTGGTCGATCCGGCGGTCTTTCCCGCTTGGCTGACGCCGGCCGAGCTCGATTATTACGTTGGCGAGTTCACGCAGTCCGGCTTCTTCGGCCCGATCAGCCGCTATCGCAATCACGACACGGATTTCGAATATCTGAAACAGTTCGCCGATCGCACGATCGACCAGCCGGCGCTGTTCGTCAGCGGCACGCGCGATCTCGCCTTCAACATGCTCGGCCGTGGCGATCCGATCGCGACGATGCGCAAGCACGTCACCGATCTTCGCGTCGCCGATGTCCTCGAAGGCTGCGGCCACTGGACCCAGCAGGAACGCCCGGCGGAGGTGAACGCGCGGCTGATCCCCTGGCTGAAGAGCCTCTAGGCGATCTCTTCGGTGAAGCGGTAGTCGCCGTTCAGCCAGCCGATCACCTCGCGCGCCGCGTCATGATCGAACGCGCCATAGCGTTGTTTCAATCGCTCGACAGTCTGCGGTTGCAGCCGCTCCAGCCCGACGTCCTGCAGGAACAGGATGTCGCGTTTCAGCTGCTCGGCCAGTGCCCCGCCGCAAACCGCTCGCGCGGCGTTCACGAACGCCTCGCCATAGGCATAATCGTCGCCCTTGGCGTAGCTCTCCGCCAGCGAGATCGCCGGGATGCAGGACAGCATCGGTTGCAGCGCCGGGTTCACGCTGTGCGCCGAAAGATGCTCGCCGATGCTCGCCGGCCGTCCCGTGAAGGCGCGGACGTGCAGGTATTGCGACATGCGCTGCCCGTCATTGACCGGGTAGTTGTCCCACAGGAACGGCTTGCGCCCGAGCTGTCGCGTCACCCGCGCCAGATGCCCCGGCGAATATTCGCGGCTGCAGACCTCCTCGCCGGTCCAGAACACCTCGATGTCCTTGTCCAGCATCCGCCCGAGGTCTTCGAGATAGTTTACCGGCCTGACGCCGAAGAAACGGTCCAGCACCGGATCGTCGGTGTAGTAGCTCGGGCAGGTGATCAGCCGTGTCGCCTTCGTCCGCGCCTTCACCCAATGCAGGATGTCGACCTGGGTCTTCGCAAGGTCGGGCAGGTCGCCGCGCATGTCGTCGAACAGGATCGCGAGATCGTCGATACCCCAGGCATCGAACGCCGCCAGCCTGCGCGCCAGATCGGCCTGCGCCTCGGCGTTGAAGTCGCGGTAAAGCTCGTAGGGGCTGAGCCCGACGCCGAACCGCACGCCGAGGCCGCGGCAATGGGCAGACAGCGCCGTCAGCGCCGCGGCGACCTCCGCCGGATGATCTTCGCGCCAGCGCTTGCGCAGGAACGCGTCCATCTTCGGCGCGTAGAGGAAGAAGTCATAGCCGTGCGGCTTCAGCGTGGCGATGACCCGCCGCCGCGCCTCCCAGCTCCATGGCGTGCCGTAGTACCCTTCGATCAGGCCGAGTTGCGCCATAACGTTCTCCAGTCGGTCGCGGCATACAGAAGCGCTACCAGCGCGGAAAGGTCGAGCAGGTAGAGGTAACGATAATCGCAGGCGATCGAGATCGCGAAGAAGCTGGCACTGAACGCCAGCGCGCCGGTCAGCATCGCGGCGAATGCGATGTCTGCCGGCCGCCGCCGCCGCGCGAACAACACGATGCCGCCCAGCGCGATCAGCAGGAATGGCACGTGCGACAGCACCGGCGTTCCGAAGAACGCCTTGCCGTAACGGTCGAAGAACAGATCGCGCGCATCGCGCCGGCTCTTCAGTCCAAGCCCTCGCAGCAGGTCTTGTGGCGCCTCGATCCCGATGAAGATCGGCCGGCACGCCGCGATGTCCGGCGTGAACAGCACCTGCGCGAAGTCCGCCCACCGGACCTTCAAGTAAAGACCCGTCCGATGCAGCACCAGCGCCCGCCAATCCGCACTCAGCGCATCCTCATCCAGCGTGCGCAGCGGCGCCTGCATCCCCGGCGCCGAGATCAGCGGATCGTTGCGTATCGGCGTGTAGAGCCGCGGCGCCTGCGCCCGGATCGCGCGCGCCATGTCGGGATCGTCCTGGTCCAGGTGGACGAGGGCCAGGTTCGGATCGTGCGCCATCGCACCGGCCAGATCGTAGATCTGCAACAGCCGGAATTGCTCCACCGGTCCCGGCTCGCCGTCGCTGCGCAGGTTGAGCAGCGTGCCGGCCGCGAAGACGCTTCCCAGCAGGGCCACGAACACGCCAACGCCCAACGCCGAAGCACGCCAGCGCGACATGCCTTCCCGTGCCGCGATCCATCCCGTCGCGATCGCGGCGAAGGGCAGCAGCACCAGTCCGTTTTGTCGCGCCAACCCTGCCAGGACCAGCAGCACGAAGCTCGCGCCGGCGAACCACCACCGCCGCGCGCCGCTGGCCGCAACCGTCAAGCAGGCAAACCCTGCCACCGCTGCATCGGCGAACAGCACATCCTTCCAGACGATGCCCTGATAGATCAGAAGCTGCGGCAGCAGGGCCGCGGCCGCTGCCACCGCGACCGCCGCCCATCCGGCGCGCGTCCGCCCGAACCACATCGCCGTGCCCAGCGCGCCGAATGCCAATGCGGCATCGAACGTCGTGAACAGTCCCGTCCCGGGCACCAGAGCATCGCCGATCCCCATCAGCCACGCCATCACCGGCGGGTGCCAGGTGTTGTAGACCCCGCTGCGGGCCTGGCCGAGTTGCAGGACCGAATCGTAAGAAAGGTGCCCCGGCCAGTTCGCCGCCACGGATAGGACAAAACCGGCGGCGAGGATTGCCGCGATCGCCTTTGCCTGGAGGTTCCACCGCCCCGTCATGCCGACTCTTTTGGCACGGCCCGCGCATTTCCGCTAAGTTGGTCGCATGGCCAACAAACCGGTATTCTTCGACGCCACGGGACGGCGCGCATTCGGCGCGTCGATCGTCGGCTGGACGGCAGGCGTCGTCAGCCTGATCCTGGGCGCAGCTTTCGTGGTCAGTCTCCTGACCGTGCCGGCGGGCGAGCCGCTGCATCTGCCGGGCAAGCTTACCGCCGTGCTGGAGAAGAAAGCCAAGGCGCCCGGCCTGGTTCGTTCCGCCGTCCGCCTGGCCGCCGAGGCCCGCGCCCGGCAGGCTGCGATCGCGCGCTCCGAGCGCAATGAGCGCAGCATCCGCGCCCGACAGCTCGCCACGATTCTGCGGCCCCAGCCCGGCCGGCCGCTGACCACCGCTTTCTATCCCAACTGGGGTCAGGCGGCGCAGTACGCCGATGCCTCGCTGATCCGCGAACTGCCCAAGCTCGATTGGCTGATGCCGACCTGGATGGCGCTCCAGGGCGAGAACCTCGATTTCAAAAACACGATGACGCTGCACGACCTGAAGCTGCTGTCGGATCTGCGGCACCGTAAGCCCGGTCTGGCGATCCTGCCGGTGATCCAGAATTTCTGGGGCGGCAAATGGGACGGCGCGGGCGTCTCGCATGTGTTGCAGGACAAGGCGACCCGTGCCGCGCTGGTGCAGAAGATGGTGGCCTTCGTCGCCTCCAACAAGCTGCAAGGCGCGACGATAGACTTCGAGGAAATCCCTGCCGGCGCTCATGCGCCCGTCGAGCAATTCCTGAAGGAACTCTCCGCCGCCTTCGTGCCGCATGGTTGGATCATCGTGCAGGCCGTGCCGTTCGACGACGACGACTGGCCCTATGCCGCCTATGCGCACATCGTCGACTACGTGTTGCTGATGGCCTACGACCAGCACGACGACACGGGCACGGTCGGCAGCATCGCGGCACAGGACTGGTTCGAGACCACGCTCGATGCCCGTATGCGGTCGCTGGCACCCAGCCGCACGATCGTCGGCATCGGCTCCTATGGTTACGATTGGAATGGCGGGCCTGCCGCCGACGATCTTTCGTTCGAGGATGCGATCGTCGCCGCGCATGACTCCGGCGCGAACATCGTGTTCGACGATGCGACCAACAACCCGCATTTCTCCTATATCGAGGACGACCAGACCAAGCACGACGTCTGGTTCCTGGACGGCGTCACCGCTTACAACCAGGTTCACGCCTCCGACGTTTATCGGCCTGCGGGTTACGCACTCTGGAAGCTCGGTACCGAGGATCCGTCCATCTGGAGCGTGTTCGGCCGGCCATATGGTCAAGGCGTGCCGGACGCGCTGCACACCATCATGCTCAACGCCGATATCGACTTCGAAGGGCAGGGCGAGTTCATCCACGTCGAAGCCGCCCCGACCGACGGCGCGCGCAAGCTCGAGATCGATCCGACCTCGAACGACATCGACGACGAGGTCTACACGACCCTGCCGACCAATTATGTCGTGCGCCAGTTCGGCTATTCGCCAGGCAAGATCGCCTTGACCTTCGACGACGGTCCCGATCCCGAATGGACGCCGCAGATACTCGACATTCTCAAGGCAAAGCATGTCCACGCCACGTTCTTCGTGATCGGCGGCAATGCCGAGGCCTATCCCGATCTGATCCAGCGCATCCTGGCCGAGGGCCATGAGGTCGGAAGCCATACCTACACGCATCCCAATCTCGAGGACACGCCGGTTGCCGCGGTTCAGCTCGAACTGAACGCCACGCAGCGCTTGTTTCAAGCCCTGACGGGCCGCTCGCTGGTCTTGTTCCGTCCGCCCTATCTCGGTGATGCCGAGCCCGACGACGACAGTGAAATCGTTCCGGTGCAGATCGCGCAGAATATGGGTTACATCACGGTCGGCGAGCACATCGATCCGGTCGACTGGGCCTTGCCCGGCCCCGACAAGATCGTCTCGCGCGTACTGAACGCACTCGATCATCCGCCGCCGGACACGGGACGCGGCAGCACGGTGCTCCTGCACGATGCCGGCGGCGACCGCGCCCAGACGGTCGAGGCGCTGCCCAGGCTGATCGACCAGGTCCGCGCCCGCGGCTACAAGTTCGTCCCGGCGTCACAGCTGATCGGCCTGACCCGCGACCAGGCGATGCCGCCGCTGTCGCCGACCATGGCGCTGCTGACCGATCGCGTCGTGTTCCTGACGATGAGCTGGCTCGGGCGGTTCCTGTACTACGCCTTCCTGGCCGCGATCTGGCTCGGCGTCTCTCGGCTCTTCTTCCTGGTGGGCCTCAGCCTGTGGAATCGCCGGCGCGAGAATGACGCCGCGCTGGCCGCGCCCGGCGAGGCGATGCATGTCTCCGTGCTGGTGCCCGCCTACAACGAAGAGAAAGTGATCGTGAAGACCGTGGAGCGCATCCTCGGCAGCGATCACAAGGACCTCGAAGTCATCGTCGTCGACGACGGCTCGGCGGACAACACGTCGGGCGTTCTGAAGACGGCGTTCGGCGACAATCCGCGCGTCACGCTGATCCGCGTCGTCAACGGCGGCAAAGCGGCGGCGCTCAATGTCGGCCTCGGCCATGCATCCGGCGATATCCTGGTCGCGCTCGATGCCGATACCCAGTTCCAGGCTGACACGATTCCGCGCCTGGTGCGCTGGTTCGTCGATCCGGAGATCGGTGCCGTCGCCGGCAATGCCAAGGTCGGCAACCGCACCAACATGATCACGCGCTGGCAGGCGCTCGAATATATCGTCGCGCAGAATCTCGAGCGGCGGGCCCTCGCCGCGCTCGGCACGTTGACCGTCATTCCCGGCGCCGTCGGCGCCTGGCGCAAATCGGTGCTGCAGGAGATGGGCGGCTTCCATTCCGACACGCTGGCCGAGGATCAGGACCTCACCATCGGCATTCAGGCCAAGGGCTGGCGCGTGCGGTTCGACTCGTCGGCTATCGCGTGGACCGAGGCGCCGTCCACGTTCCGCGGTCTCGCGCGCCAGCGCTTCCGCTGGGCGTTCGGCACGCTGCAATGCCTGTGGAAATACAGCGGCATGATCTTCAATCCACGCTATGGCGCGCTAGGGCTCTTCGCGCTGCCGCAGGTGTGGTTGTTCCAGATTGCCCTCACCGCGCTTGCGCCGCTCGCCGATCTTCTCCTCATCTGGCAGCTCATCGGTCAGTGGATCGCCTACACGCAGCATGGCGCGGAGTTCTCGAACACGGACCTCATTACCGTCGGCATCTATTATGTGATCTTCGTGATCGTCGATCTCTTGGCCGCGATATTCGGTTTCCTGATGGAGCGCGGCGAGGATTGGCGGCTGCTGTGGTGGCTGCCGTTACAGCGCTTTGGCTATCGCCAGCTGATGTACTACGTCGTGGTGCGCTCGATCTCGGCGGCGATCCGCGGCGCGGTCGTCGGCTGGGGCAAGCTGGAGCGTACGGGTACCGTCAAGGCACGGAGTTAGGTGCGAAGAAGGTGCGGTCGTCGTCCTGCCGGACGATGCGATAGTTTGCGGTCAGAGCGCGATGCGCGGCCGGCGTCAGCGGAAAGGGATCCAGCTCTTCAAGCTGCACAATACCGTAACGCCTGACCTGGATGTCGCGCACCAATGCGGCGTCGCTGCGCACCTTTGTGATGTAGGCCTGCTCCATGTTGAAGACATCGAAGCCGGCCGGCTTTCCGGCCCAGTAGCATAGCGACAGCATTTCACAGATGGCCGGACCCGGGCTTGCTTTGAGCAGCGCGATCTGCGCATCGGCCGCCACGCGCTCGTCCGACATCGGCCGCAGCCAGAACGCACTTGTTTGCCAAGGCGCATCCAGCGACCATAAGCCGGCCGCCAGGGGCACGGCGTAAAGCAGCGCGACCGCACTGCTCCATGCCGGCATCCGGTTCAGGAGAAGCGCGGCACACAGCGCGAGGGCGATGTCGGCATCGAACAGCGCGTTCGCATCCACGCCGGCGCCGCCGAGAAAATAGATGCCGGCCAGCGTCGCGACGGCGGCATAGATTACGCAGAACATCGCCTGCGCATCGCGGCGTGCGGCGGCGAAGAGCGCGGCGGCGCCTGCGAGCGGTATCGCACTCCACATCAGCCAATCCCGAAGGCTCATCCAGATGCTCGCGGCGTCATAGCTGCGCGGGGAGGCGATGACGGACAGCAGGCTGAAGCCGAATACCTGCTTGAACATGCCGAGCCCGACGAGCCCGAAGATCGCACCGCTGCCGGCGAAGGTCGTCGCCAACCGCCGATCCAGCAGCGCGAGCCAGATCGCCACCGCGAGCGGCAGGACGACCAGATTGTGCTTCACGAAGAAAGCGATCGCGAACAGCGCGGCGGCGCCGACCATGTCGCGCGGCTGCCGCGGCTCGCGCAGCACGAGCCACAAGCCGCCGATCGCGATGGCGTGGCCGAGCATCTGCGGATCGTCCATCCCGACGTAGTCGCTGGTCAGCATCAGGCCGGCCGAGAAGAACAGCGCCGCAAAGACCGCTTCGATCCGGTTCGCGCCCATCGTTCGGGCGCACGCTTCGATACCCGCCGCCAGGGCGATGAACGCGGCCAGTGCCACGATCCGGCCCGCGACAACCGCGTCCCCGGCGAGCTTCGCGACGAGGCCGACGATGTAGAACGATAGCGGCGGATAGTTGTCGACCATCGCGCTTTGCGCCGGCGGGTAGGGCGAACCGGTTGTCATCGCGGCTTGTGTGAAGTAGGCGTTCCAACCCTCATTGGGGTCGAACGGCACGTGCAGGCCGATCGTGCAGGCGATGTGCATCAATCCCAGAACGCATCCCGCCGCCGTGGCGAGCGTCAGCAGGTGCAGCGGCAGCGCCCGGTTCATCTGCAGCTCTTGTCGCGGACGATGTCGTAGATGCCGTAGAAGCTGCCGTTCTGCCGCAACCGGAGCATGCTGGGTATGTGGCTCGGCGCGCCCTTGCCGCGGATTACGATCGCTTGGTCGAAGCGGCACTGGACGTGTTCGAGATAGGGGAAGACGTCCTGATAATCCGGATCGACCTCCATGCGGCCGAGCGCGAGATCTTCGAGCTCATCGATATCGGGCGGTGAACCTTGTTGCGCGGTCTGGGCCGCGATGGCCTGCTCCGATGGGCGGATGTGGATGACGTGCTGGCCAACGGTGGTGAACATCAGCGGCGTGAAGGCGCCGCGGTCGATGATCGCGAACTCCGCCATATGCCAGTATGGCTGATCGGCCGACCAGCCGAGCGAGTCGCCATCGAGCACCGTCAAGATACGGGCGCCTTGCGGGATCGCACCGTCATGCGCGCGAAATTCGCCGTATTGCGCGTCATAGGTTCGCCAATCCAGCGCCAGAAACACGGCGCCCGCGACGAGCATTGCGCCGGCGACCGTTGCGCCGATGCGTGCGATTCGTGGCGGCAGACTCCATTCGACCGACGCGAATGCCAGCGCGCCCAGGACCGCCGGCAGGCGCATATGCACGCCCCAGCCGCCGAGCGCCCATTCGGGCGCAAACAATGCGCCGAGCGTAAACAGCACGAGCGCGATCCGCATGCGCGGATGCATGCGTGCCGCGCCAGTGACGATCGCGCCGAGGAACAGGACGATCAGCGCGACGGTCAGTGGCACCAAGGGCTTGTCGAAGCCGATTTCGATGGCCGCTTCGAAGCGATCCTGGAACGTGCCGATGATGTTGAATGCGAAATTGCCGGACGCCGTGCCGGCCGGCTTGAGAAGCACGAAGATCAGCGCCGCCGGGATCAACATCAGCGCCGGCGCGGCCACGCGCCGCGCGATGGCTGCGCCCGAGAACCGCTCGGCAATCAGTCCCGACAACTCGTAACCGCCGATGGCGAGGAGCAGCACCGCCAGGGCGAAGAGATGGCTGAAATAGATGACCGTGAAGAGAAGCGCGAAACCGATCGACCACAGTACGCCGCGCCGCCGTTCGGTCGCGATCCAGGCGGCGAAGACGAGAAAGCTCAGGCCCGCCGCGAAGGTGTAGTTGAAGAAGCCCCAGATGAAGTTCGCATTGTAGACGAAGAACGCCGACAGCAGCACACCGGGGCCGACGCGCCCGAACAGCGCGCGCTGGATCAGCGCGGGTCCCAGCACCCACATCAGCACCGTGACGGTGAGGAACAGGCGGGACGCGGTCTCGAGCGGCATCAACCGGCCGATCAGCGGTACCAGCACCTCGGAGGCGAGATTGGGCAGTGCCGCCCATTGCACAAAGTAATGCTTCGATGCCTCGCCCGCGATCAGCGCGAAGCTGGCCAGGTGCGCGGGATAGTCCGGCATGCCGGGCGCGGTCACGCACCACAGCGGCGCAGCGAGCAGCACGGCGACAAGCACCGCCGCGGGCAGCCAATCTCGACCCTGAACACGCGACATTTGAAAAACGTCTGGCCGACGCCCCCTGAGGGTCCGCTATAGCCTCCTTGGCGCTCAATGGAAATCCCGGGATTTGGGCAGGACGCGGACGTTGCGCGGATGGCGCGGGGCACGCGAATCGGGGCGCTGGTAAGCGATGTCCTCGAGCCGGCCCTGGAAGGGCGTCAGCCCGTCCTCCGACAGCCGCTCCAGCTCGGCACTGCGGTCGAAGAGGCGCTCGGCGACCAGATGCACCACGCCCTCGGCCTTCTGCACCTTGCCTTCGACCACCAGCAGCCGGGCACCCATCACCTCGCGCCGGAAGATCTCGAAGATGCGCGGCCAGATCACGACATTGGTGATACCCGTCTCGTCGCTCAGCGTGACGAACACGACGCCGGCGTCGCCCGGCATCTGGCGCACCAGCACCACGCCGGCGCCGGTCGCCTTGTCGCCGTCGTTCGAGGCCTCGACCGCGGCGCAGCTTTTCACGCCCTCGTCGTCGAAGGCCGCGCGCAGGAATTGCATCGGATAGCCTTTGAGCGACAGGCGCAGCGTCTGATAGTCGGCGAGCACATGCTCGCTCAGCGGCATGACGGGGAGCGGCGCGATGTCTTCCGCCGGCAGCTCCTTGATGCGCTGCGCCGCGAAGAGGGGGAGCGTGTGATGGTCGGCGAGGCGCCGCACCGCCCACAACGCTTCGCGCCGGTCCATGCCGAACGAGCGTAGGCCGTCGGCCTCGGCCAGCACCATAAGCGCCTTCTTGGGCAGCTCGCTGCGGCGCACGAATTCGGCGAAACGCGGATAGCCATAGCCGCGGTTCTCCACGATGGCGCGCGCCCAGGCCTCGCTGAATCCGTCGATCTGGCGAAAGCCGAGACGCAAGGCCACGTCGCCATGGCGCTCCAGCGCATTATCCCAATCGCTGAAGTTGGCATCGGGCGCCAGGACTTCGACACCGTGCTCGCGCGCATCGCGTACGATTTCCGCAGCCGCATAGAATCCCATGGGCTGGGCATTCAGCAAGGCGCAGCCGAACGCCGCCGGATAATGACATTTGATCCAGGCGGATACATAAACGAGATGCGCAAAGCTTGCGGCATGACTCTCGGGAAAGCCGTAGGATCCGAAGCCTTCGATCTGTGCGAAACAGCGCTCGGCGAATTCCTGCTTGTAACCACGCCCGGTCATGCCGCCGATGAATTTGGCGCGGAAACGCTCGATGGTACCGAGATTGCGGAACGTCGCCATGGCGCGGCGCAAACCGTTGGATTCGTCGGGCGTGAATCCGGCAGCGACGATGGCCATGCGCATCGCCTGCTCCTGGAACAGCGGCACGCCCATCGTTTCCTTCAAGACATCGTAGAGCTCGTTCTCGTCGCCAAAGTCGGGATGGGGCGCGGGATATTCGACCTTCTCGATGCCGGCGCGGCGCTTCAGATAGGGATGCACCATGCCGCCCTGGATCGGGCCGGGGCGCACGATCGCGACCTCGACCACGAGATCGTAGAACTTCCGCGGCCTAAGCCGCGGCAGCATGTTCATCTGCGCCCGGCTTTCGACCTGGAAGACGCCGATGGCATCGGCCTTGCAGAGCATGTCGTAGACTTCGGGCTCTTCGCGAGGCAGGTTGGCGAGCGTCAGGCGCCTGTCGCGCGGTTGATGCGTTTCGATCAGATCGAACGCCTTGCGGATGCAAGTCAGCATGCCGAGCGCCAGCACGTCGACCTTCATCAGCTTCATCGTGTCGAGATCGTCCTTGTCCCATTCGATGAAGTAGCGGTCGTCCATCGCCGCCGGGCCGATCGGCACCATGGTGTCGAGCGCGTCGTCGGTCAGCACGAATCCGCCGACATGCTGCGAAAGATGGCGCGGAAATCCCATGATCTGGTTGGCGAACGTCACCGCCTGCGCGATCGCCATGTTCTGCGGGTCGAGCTTGCCCTGGCGCACCTGGGATTCCTTCATCTCCGAGCCCCAGCTGCCCCACACGCTGCCCGCCATCGCGCCGGTGAGGTCTTCCGACAGGCCGAACACCTTGCCGACCTCGCGGATCGCACTGCGCGGCCGGTAGTGAATCACCGTCGCGGTCAGTGCCGCGCGGTGATGGCCGTAGCGCTTGTAGACGTGCTGGATCACCTCTTCGCGCCGCTCGTGCTCGAAGTCGACGTCGATGTCGGGCGGCTCGTTGCGCTCGGCCGAGATGAAGCGCTCGAACAACAAATCGATCTTCGTCGGATCGACGGCGGTGACGCCGATGACGTAGCACACCGCCGAATTGGCGGCCGAGCCGCGGCCCTGGCAGAGGATCTTCTTGTCGTTCGCGTAGGCGACGAGATCGCGCACGGTAAGGAAGTAGTGCGCGTAAAGCTGCTTTTCGATGATCGCGAGCTCGCGCTGCAGCGTGTCGCGCACCTTGTCCGGGACGCCGCCGGGATAGCGTCTGGCAGCGCCTTCCCAGGTGAGGTCGGTGAGATGCCCGATGGCGGTCTTGCCCGGCGGCACGGGCTCGTGCGGGTAGTTGTATTTGAGATCGGAAAGCTTGAACGTGATCCGGCTCGCGAAGCGCACCGTCTCCGCGATCGCGTCCGGGCAGTCGCGGAACAGGCGCGCCAGCTCCTTCGGCGTCTTCAAGTGGCGCTCGGCATTGGCTTCGAGACGCTTGCCGGCCTTGTCGATGGTGACGTGCTCGCGGATGCAGGTGACGACGTCCTGCAGCGCGCGCCGTTCGGCGGTGTGATAAAGCACGTCGTTCACCGCGAGCAGCGGGACGCGCGCCGTCCGCGCGCAATTCGCAAGCCGTCTCAGCCGCCGCCGGTCGTCGCCGCGATAGAGCATCGAGGCGGCGAGCCACACGCGGCCGGGCGCCAGTGCGCACAGCGTTTCCAGCGTCCCCTTCACTGCCGTGAGCGCACCGCGCGACGGCGGCATCACGACGAACAAGAGACCTTCATGACGCGCCAGCGTATCATCGGGGCGATGCTTGTCCGCAAGGTCGCCCAGGAACAGCGTGCATTCGCCTTTGGTGGCGCGCTTCTCGCCGGCCGGCACGCGCAGCTTGCCGGCCGACAGCAGCTGGCAGAGCCGTCCATAGGCCGCGCGATCGGTTGGGTAGACGAGGATCTCCGGCGTGCCGTCGGCGAAGACAAGGCGGGAGCCGACCAGCAGCTGCGGCTTCTTGCGCGTCATCCGCGGATCTTCGAACGCCGCATAGGCGCGCACCACGCCGGCCAGCGTGTTGCGGTCGGCGATGCCGATCGCCTCGTAAGCGTAGCCATAAGCCGCGGCCATCAGCTCCTCGGGCTTCGAGGCGCCGCGCAGGAAAGAGAAGTTCGAAGTCACCGCAATCTCGGCATAGGGCGGCTGGCCCTCGAGCTGCGGCAGCGGTCCGTCGTCCTCGGGTGGCGGCTTCGGCGTACGGGCGTCGCGCGCGTCGCGCACACCGTTCTTCATGCGAAGAGCCCATGGATATACCAGCGCGGCGGGAACGGCTCGCGCTCATAGAGCCCGTCGCGGAACAGCCAGTAGCGCCGGCCGTCGGTGTCCTCGACGCGGAAATAGTCGCGCGTCGGCTGGGCGTCCTGCTGCTGCCACCACTCCATCGCGATGCGCTCGGGGCCTTCAGCGCGGGCGATCATGTGTTGGGCGCGGCGCCATTTGAACCGCACCGGCGGACCGTCCGGCACTTCTGCGGTGACGTCGACAGGTTCGGGCTTTGCGAACAATCGCAAGGGGCGGCGCGGCGTCTCGCCGGCGAGACGTGTTTCAAAGGCGGTCGTGTTCGTGTCGCCGGCATATTGCGCCGGCACCGCGACGCCGGCGGCTTCGGGAATATGCGTGTCCTGCGCCTGGAAGCTCAGGATGCGCTGCGCCCCGAAGCGCGCCGCGAGGCGGTCGATCAGGAACGCGACCTGCTTGTCGTCGTCAGGCCGCGCTTCGAGGCCGACGCTTTCGGGCACCAGACGCTCGGCATGCAGCGCCGCCAGGCGGATGAGATCGAAGCCGAAGCCGGGATCGAGCGGATCGGAAAGCGCATCCAATCGTGTGCCGAACAGACGCGCGATCGCCTGCGGATCGCGCAGCGGCCGCGCGGTCTCGATCGCGATGCGCCGCACTGCGCCGTCGGTGCGGAAGAAGCTCGCTTCCAGAAGGCGCGCGCCCTGGCCGCGTTCTTCGAGCACACTGCAGAGAGAACCTGCCAGCGACAGTAGCGACTGCGCGATGACATCCGACGTCACCACCGGTTCGGCGAAACGATGCTCGGCGAGATAATCCGGCAGGATGCGGCGCGGGCTGATCGGCTGTTCGCCGAGACCGAGGGCGCGGTCGAGCTTGAACACCATCTGCTTGCCGAAACGCGCATTCAGCTCGCCGCGCGCCCGGCCCGCGACTTGCGCGATCGTTTTGAGCCCGGCACGGCGCAGCGCGTGGGCGTCGCGCGGCTCCAGGTCGAGGGCGGCGACAGGAAGGAACGCGATGGCTTGTGCTTCTTCGCCGGGCGCAGCGATGGTGCCGTCGGCATAGCGGGCCAGCGCGCGTGCCGCGGCCGCGGTGCCGGCGATGGCGCCACGCGTCGTGAAACCTTGGACCCGCACCTTGGCGCGGACCTCGCGCAGCATCTTCTCTTCGCCGCCGAAGAGATGCGCGGCACCGGTGACGTCGAGCAAAAGGCCGTCGAAACCGTCGATGGCGACGAAAGGCGTGAAGCGGTCGCACCAGTCGGCGATGTCGGCAAGCAACTCCGCATCGGCATGCGGCTCGGCCTCCACGATGTCGAGCGCTTGCACCATGGCGCGGGCGCTGGCGAGCGGCATGCCGGGCTTGAGATTCAGCGCCAGGGCTTTTCCGTCGACCGCATAGACGAGGCGCGTATTGGCGTCCTTGATCGACAGGACGAGCGGCAGCTCATCCGGCGCGCCGGAAGCCCTGCGCCGGCGATGCAGCCGGTCGGTCGAAAGCCTCGGCAGCCACAAAGCCAGGATGCGCCGCTTCGCGGTCAGCATCGTGGAAAGCGCTATCGTCACAACACCACTCCATGATCCAGTGGCCGGTCTCGCCCTGCCTGTTGCGCGCGAGCTCCGCGTCGAAGCGCGGCGCGCCCCAATCGTCATGCGGCCGCGACGCCGCCGACCGCACGCACCATCGTGTCTGCGCCGCACTCGGCTCGACCTGTGCCTCACTGCGCAGCAGGATCGCCGTGACGCCCTTGGTCTGCGCCGCCAGGACCAGCCGGCGCGAAGCGGTGAGGTCGAGGACCTTCGGATTGCCCGGTACCTCCACGACCACCGCGCCCAATGCCGCGCAGGACAGCGCATCGGTGCTGGCGCGCAGCGCATCGGTCGCGTTGGCGGCCTTCATCAGGAGGGCCGCGGTGGGGTCGATGCCCATTTCCGCCAGACCTGTCGCCGCCACTTGGCCGTGCTCCAGGCCCGAGAAGTCCTGCACGATCCAAAGCATTCGTTTTGCACCGGCGGCGCGGCGCGCCAGGCAGGCGGCGAAGCCGAAACCGGAGGCATCGACCGCGAACACCTCATGCAGATTGCCGCGCAGCAGCCCACCTCGCAGGACGGCATCCGCCGCGGCGTGGCCGAGCGGCGCCCGGCTTTCGGACGCAGGCGGGGCCAGAAGCATTCCGGCCAGGGCTTTGGCTGTCGGACTCTGCATTGTTCTCTCTTCGTTCTCATTGAAACAAAAGAGGAACACGGAGTCAATATTCGTTTTCAGAAATCGTCTCGTGAGGTCAGACTACTGCGCGTTCAAGGCCTTACGGCACTTACAGACCGCTTTGAAGCCTTCCGCGCTGTAGCGCACCAGCCGGGGCTCGACGGAATCGAAGTCATCCGCCCGGCACTGGCCGCCGGACAGCTCTTCGATCGAGCCGTTGGCCGCGTTGACGATCATCAGCGAGCCGGAAAAAAAGTGATAGCTCCAGTAAAGGTCCGCCTCGGTGACGTCCGGCAGCGCCCGCTGCAGGAGGCCGATGAACCGCCGCAGCACGGGCTCGAACTTCTTGGCGAAAACCTCGGCAAGCTCGGTCGAGTTGAGGTGGGTCACGAAAGCGCAGAAATTACGCCAGCCTTGGCCACCTTGCCGGTTCAGCCGGAAGGTCGGCCGCAGATAGGCCGCGATGATGCCTTCTACCGAAGGCTGGTCGCCGGCCTCCACCTCGTAGCGGTCCATCTCGGCCATGCGCTCGGAGTTCAGGACGTCGCAGCGCCGCGTGAAAACCGCGTCGAAAACGCCCCGTTTCGATTCGAAGTAATAATGCAGGAGCGCGGTATCGACGTCGGCCAGATCGGCGATCTCGCGCATCGTGACGCCGTAAATGCCGTGCCGCGCGAACAGCTCCTCCGCCGCATCCAAAATGCGCTCGCTGGTGGCCATGCTCCGTTGAGTCCTCTTCGAGGACTTGTCTTCCAAAAGCGCTCGCCGGAAAGGCCTGCGGGGCTTACGCGCCGCCCTGTCACGCTCACGACGCCCCGTAACCGGAGCGGTTACTCCCTGCATAATCGCGCCCCCCAAAGGTACGATTACTCTGTTATCGTTGTCATGATGCTTACACGAAACGTCATAAGCCCAAAGCCTTTGTGGCCATCGTCATCTAGATTTTTCTGACAAAAAGTCGGGTGCATTGCAGCGTCAATCGCGCGGATTAATGCGTTGCAGCGCAGCAAATTAACGGCTCTCGTGGCCGCTTCGCCACACCGCCCGGCTAATATTTATCGGTCGATGAAAATTCTTTGACAACAAAATGTCCCGCAGTCATCACTCATCGATCAATGAATAAGCGTCGCGATCTTTTATTGCGAACCGCAGGGGAGTCCATTCGTGTCCACCAAATCCAAGATCATTTCCGCGCTGCTCGTCACGACCGCCTTCACGGCGCCCGCGTTCGCGCAGATTGAAACCGTCGTCGTGACCGCCGAACGCAAGGCGGAAGACATCCAGACCGTTCCGATCGCCGTCACCGCCCTCACCGGCGCCGACCTCAAGGCGAAGCAGGTCAACAGCTCGAAGGATCTCCAGTTCCACGTTCCGTCGGTGACCTACACGAAGTCGAACTTCGGCGGCGCGCAGTTCCAGATCCGCGGCATCACCACCCAGTTCGGTCTCGGCGCGGCCATCGCGCAGAACGAGAACGACATCTATCAGGAAGCCCCCTCGCTGGTGACCGGCCAGTACTTCGACGTGGATCGCGTCGAAGTCGCGCGCGGCCCGCAGTCGACCTCCTACGGTCGCGCGGCGACCGGCGGCGCGGTGAACATCATCACCTCCAAGCCGAACCTGCAGGACTACCAGGCGCGCGTTTCATTCGACTACGGCACGTACAACACGATGCGTCCGGAGTTCATGGTCAACATCCCGCTGATCGACAACGAGCTCGCCATCCGCGTCGCCGGCCTCGGCGTCTTCCATGACGGCTATGAGAAGAACGACTACGCCGGCCCGCAGATCTTCCCGGGCAGCCCCGTCGACAAGAGCATCAACGGCCAGGGCACGGCCTCGGGCCGCTTCTCGGTTCGTTGGGAGCCGAGCGACGACACCACGATCGATCTCGTCGGCGAGGTCGGCTATGAAAACGACAACCGCGTCCGCGGCGACAAGCAGCTCTGCGCGCGCGATCCCTCGGGCGTTCTCGGCTGCTTGCCCGACCAGCTCGGCACCCAGCCGCTCAACGTGCTCTCGACGCTGGGCGCGACGCTCGGTTCGAAGCAGGGCCTGACCGCGCTGCTGAGCACCTCGTTCGGCCTGCCCTTCGCGACGGCGCAGTCGCTGGGCAACACGCTCGGCATCTTCAACCTCGCCGGCAATGGCGGCGCGGGTGACCCGGCCGGCCCGGCCGGCCGCGCCTTCCTCGGCGTCTCGCTGGCGCCCAACCCCTTCGCGCCGACCGGCGTGGCGACCGGCCTGCCGGCGCCGAATCCGGCGGTCGTCTTCCCGATGAGCCCGCAGCCGGTCAACGGCATCGGCTCCGGCGCGGGCGGCCAGGTCTCTCCCGATCTGCTGACCTCCAACACCGCGTTCAACCCGAAGTTCAAGGGCTCGAACGAGCAGTTCATGCTCAACTGGGCGCAGACCGTCACGAGCTGGCTGAAGGCCACGATCGATGCCGGTTATTCGTCGAGCTACCAGTTCACGCAGCAGAACTACAACGACGCTTCGCCGGAGAACATCAGTGCGCTGATCGCGCCCGCTGAAGGCGCGTTCCTCGCAGGGTTCGGCAACGGCACCGGCACGCCGGGCTTCGCTGGCGGCTCCAATGCCGGCGGCGCTTACAATCAGTACTTCGTCAATTCCGCGACAGGCCTGCCGAACGGCACGCTGCCGATCTCGAACACCTATTACAACGGCAAGTTCGGCTCCTATGCCGGCTCGATCGCCGGCGAGGGCGTCGGCGTGCTGACGAACACGCCGTTCTTCGCCGCTTACGACGAGGACGATTTCGCCTCGCGCGAGTGGACGGGCGAGATGCGCTTCCAGACCTCGTTCAACGGCCCGCTGAACTTCTCGGCCGGCGTGTTCTGGATGTCGTTCGACAGCCGCAACCAGTACTGGGTTGCCTCCAACGGCCTCGACTATGAATCGCTGGTCATCGGCGCCATCGCCGGTGGCGCGACCGGCACGCCGCTCGCGCTTGCTTCGCCCGACTACGACGGCGAGAGCCGCCGCGGTGCGGTGCAGTCGCGCTCGATGTTCCTGGAAGGCACCTACGACTTCTCGGACGACCTCAAGCTGATCGCCGGCGCGCGCTACAACGACGACCGCGACAGCGCGCTGGTGACCCCGGTCGCCGTCGGCGGCCTGTTGCTCGCCAACACTTCGGGCGCGGCCGGCAACGGCTTCGTCACGGTCGGCGCGCAAACCTGCGCAAATCCGGGCGGCATACAGACACCCGGCGCGAACTGCGTCGGCGCCCCGCTCAACTTCCGTCTCCCGGCCGGCATCACCGGCAAGGAGAACAACGTGACGGACAAGTGGACCGGCCGTCTGACCCTGAACTGGACGCCGAAGACGTCCTTCACCGACCAGACCCTCGTCTATGTCACCCTGTCGCGCGGCGAGCTCGCCGGCGGCGTCAACAAGGCGCAGGGCGCGGCCGCCCTCGTGGTGCCGAACGTCTACCAGCCGGCAACCGTCGACTCGATCGAAGCGGGTACGAAGAACACCCTGCTCGACGGCACGCTGCAGGCCAACCTCGACTTCTGGTACTACAACTACGAGAACTATCAGGTCGGCATCATCGACAACCGCGCGGCGCTCACCTTCAACATTCCGGCGCATCTGTACGGCGCGGAAGGCGAGTTCGTGTGGCAGCCCGACGAGGATCTGGCCCTCAACCTGTCGCTCAGCCTGACGCGTACGCAGGCCGGCAGCTCGTTCATCGTCGACCAGCGCAACCCGACGGCGGGCCAGGCCAACTCGGTCCTCATCAAGGACATGACCAACGGCTCGCTCTGCGTGCTCACGCCGATCACGGCGGCGGCGGCCGGTCATACACCGGGTGAGTCGAGCGCCTTCCACGTCAACAACTTCTACCTGCCCAATGGCGGCAACGCCTCCATCGACGCGCCGTTCGGCGTGCCGCTGGTCAACTACGGCGTCTGCCAGGGCGGCGAGACGGGTGGTGCCATCACCGCGACGCGCGCCGCGCTGCGCGCCGCGGGCTTCGACTACTCGACCTCGGTCAATGGCGTGACCGGCCTTGCGACGCCGGACGCGCTGGACCCGACGGGTACGGTGGCCGACGGCACGGGTATCGCCAAGAACGTGAAGGGCAACCGTCTGCCGGACGTGCCGAACGCCCAGATCGGTCTCGGCGGCCAGTACACCCTCCACTTCGGCGACTACACCGTGGTCCCGCGCGTCGACTACTACTGGCAGTCGAGCATGGAGTCGCGCGTGAACAACGATCCGGGCTCGGACTACATCGCCGCCTGGGACACGATGAACGGTCAGATCCAGCTGAACGCGCCGGACAGCGCGTGGTATGCCCGCGTCTTCGCGACCAACATCTTCGACAAGCGCAACCCGACGGGCCAGTACCTCACCGACCCGACTTCGGCGCTCTACACCAACGTGTTCGTGGAAGATCCGCGCGTTGTGGGCGTCTCGGTGGGCGCGAACTGGTAACGGCTCTTGCCTTCGTAAGGATCAAGGGCGCCGGTCTCCGGCGCCCTTTTTCTTTGGCGGGCGCGCGCATTTCTTTGGCGGGCGCGCGCATGTGCCGCCCGCCAACCCATATGCGCGCGCCCGCGTGCGGCGCTGCGCGCCGCTGCTTGAAGGGGCGCTGCGGCCATGCGCACCAGCGACACCAACTCACCAAACGATGAAAGACGTTGACCGGGGCGGGTTCCGGGTCTATTCATTGACTGATGAATTAGTTCTGTTGCAGCCGCGCTGAACCGGCCGGTTGCGACGCAAAATGAGACACCCGCCGGATCAACGCTCTACCCAGGGGCGTCCCGGTGGCGAAATCCCCCGGCCTGTGCTCCTCCTCGGGCAGGGCCGGGGGATCTTCATCCCTCAAAGCCCGAATCGCCCAGCAGACTGCGGCTTGTCGCCGTTTGAGCCGGCGCGCCCAACCGGGCAAGCTCCCCGCTATGGGGACTCCCTTGAACATCCTGTTCATCACCGCCGACCAGTGGCGGGCCGAGTGCCTGTCGGCGCTGGACCATCCGACCGTTCGCACCCCCAATCTCGATGCCCTGGCGCGCGAGGGTGTGCTGTTCGCGAGCCACTTCGCCAACGCCGTGCCGTGCGGTCCGTCGCGGACCTCGCTGCACACCGGCATGTACCTGCAGAACCACCGCTCGGGCACCAACGGCACGCCGCTGGATGCGCGGCACACCAATTGGGCGAAAGAAGCGGCCGCCGCCGGCTATGACCCGGTGCTGTTCGGCTACACCGACACCAGCGCCGATCCGCGCGAGCTGGACGAGGACGATCCGTGGCTGCGCACCTATGAGGGACCGCTGCCGGGCATCAGGCCGATCGTGATGATGGGCGAGACGCCTTATCCGTGGACCGACGCGCTCAAGGCCGCGGGCTATCCGGTGCCGGAGCCGATCTACGGCGCTTATTCATATAGGGCGCCGGGGCCGGATTACGAGCAGGGTGCGGCGGTACCCAAGCCACTCTTCTATCCGGCACGCGCCGACGACACCAACTTCCTGGTCGACCGCTGCATCGACTATGTGACGACCGCCGAAGGGCCGTTCATCGCGCATCTGTCGATCCTCAGGCCGCATCCGCCCTTCATCGCGCCGGAGCCCTACAACGCGCTCTACGATCCGATGGCGGTGGCGATGCCGGAGCGGCTGACGACGCCGGACGATGAGGCGGCGCAGCATCCCTGGCTCGCGTATCAGCTTTCCAAGCGGCAATTCCGTGCCACCGCCGACGAGAAGAAGCTGCGCCGCATGAAGGCCGTCTATTACGGCCTGATGCGCGAAGTCGACGATGCGCTCGGCCGCCTGTTCGACGCGCTGAAGGCGGCGGGGCGCTGGAACAACACGCTGGTGATCTTCACCTCCGACCATGGCGAGCAGATGGGTGACCACTGGCTGATGGGCAAGTGCGGCTATTTCGACGCCTCCTATCGCATTCCGCTGATCGTCCGCGATCCGCGCGCCTCGGCCGACGGCGGGCGCGGCCAGGTGGTGCGGCGCTTCACCGAGAACGTCGACGTGATGCCGACGATGCTCGAAGCGATTGGCGCGCCGGTGCCGCTGCAATGCGACGGCGCGGCGCTGACGCCGTTCCTGGAGGGGGCGAGCGCGCCGGACAGTTGGCGGACCGAGGCGCATTGGGAATACGACTTCCGCGATCCGACCGACGATGCGGCGGAGACGCAGCTGGCGTTGACGCTCCATCAATGCACGCTGAACGTGATCCGCGACGCGCGCTTCAAGTACGTTCATTTTACCAAGCTGCCGCCGCTGTTGTTCGACCTTCAGAAGGATCCGCAAGAGCGGGTGAACCGTGCCGCCGATCCTGCTTACCTCCCCGTGGTGCTCGATTGCGCCCAGAAGCTGCTGTCCTGGCGGATGAACCACGACGAGCAGACGCTCACCCACATCATGCTGACCCATGACGGCCCCGTCGCGCGGCCGGCGCGGCGCACCTAGGATCGGCCCATGGAATCGCTCGACGAGATCGACGGCGTCCTTCCCGCCAACCAGGCCCGCAGCCGCAACGCCCGCGACCGCCTGCTCACGGCGGGCGAGCGCGTCTTCGCCAAGCTCGGCTACGACGCGGCGCATGTCAGCGACATCGCGCTGGCGGCGGAGTGCTCGGTCGGCAGCTTCTACCGCCGCTTCCGCGACAAGGAGGCCTTCTTCAAGGCGCTGCACCAGCGCTTCACCGAGCGCAATCTCGACAATGCAGCGCGGTTCTTCGCCCAGGATCAGTGGCAGACGCAGCCGACCGCGGCATTGCTCCGTACGCTGATCGGCAACACCGCCTTCATCATGAAACGCAACCACGGCTTCTTCCGCGCCCTGTTCCAGCGCACGATGGCCGGCGCCGGATCCGACTACTGGCCCAGGATGCGGGCCGGGACGCAGCGCCAGGGCGAGCTGCTCGCGGCGATGATGGCGGCGCGCGGCGAAGGGCTGGGCCACGCCGACCTGACGCTCGACTGCATCTTCATCCTGCGCTCCGTCGACGGCGCGCTGGTGCACCGCATGCTGAACGACGGACCGGCCTATATGGACGACGAGACGGCGATCGAATCGCTGTCGCGCATGGCGGTGGCGTTCCTCGGGATCGAGGACGCGCAGGCGAAATAGTCTGTATACGATCTATTCTCCAATGTCATGGCCCGCCGGAGTGCGGGCCACCCAGATGGTGCGCCGCGAACCTTGAAAGAGAAACGCAGACGTCACCTGGGTCCGCCGCATTTGCGGCGGATGACAGTCGGGCGCTAAGGCTCCGGCACCATCTTGGCTTCGAGGGCGCCGATCTTGTCGATCTCGATGCGCACCGTGTCGCCGGCTTTCAGGAACTGCGGCGGCTTCATCGACTGGCCGACGCCGCCGGGCGTGCCGGTGAACACCATGTCGCCGGGCTCCAGCGTCATCGCCTGGCTGAGATAGGCGATCTGGTCGAAGCAGTTGAAGACGAGGTTCTTCGTGTTCGAATCCTGCTTGATCTCGCCGTTGACGAGGCAGCGGATGCCGAGCGCGTGCGGATCGCCGATCTCGTCCGCCGTCACGATCCATGGCCCTATGGGCGCGTGGGTGTCGAACGACTTGCCGATCAGCCATTGCGGCGTGTGGAACTGCCAGTCGCGCACGCTGACATCGTTGCCGCAGGCATAGCCGAAGATCACGTCGGGCGCCTGCTCCTTCGTCACGTGGCGGCAGCGCTTGCCGATCACGAACACCATCTCGGCTTCCCAGTCGATCGCCTTCGAGGCGCGCGGCACCTGGATCGGATCGTTGGGCCCGTTGATCGCGTTGCCGAGCTTGCCGAACCAGATCTGCTTTTGCGGCGTCTCGGCACCGCTTTCCTTGATGTGGTCGGCATAGTTCAGGCCGATGGCCAGCACCTTCTGCGGCCGCGGCACGGGGCTGCGCAGCTGCACGTCCTTCAGCGCGTAGTGCGGGCGGTCGTCCTTCATCCGCGCCGCGATGCGGTTTTTGAGCGCCGTCCAGTTCTCGATCAGCGCGATCATGTCGGGCGCCAGATCGGTGAGCTCGACCAGGCCGTCGCCCGACACCGCGCCGATGCGCTCCTGGCCGTCCGCCTTGAAGGTCGCGAGTTTCATGCGCGGGCTCTCTCCGGTTTGCTGCCTTTGACGGAGGTTCTTACCATTTCGCGGCGGTGGCCGTGATAGTCGTTGAGCGCGAAATGCTGGGTGCAGCGGTTGTCCCAGATCGCGAGGGTGCCGGGCGCCCAGCGCAGCCGCCAGGTGAAATTCTCGTTCACCGCGTGGCGGTGGAGATAGCCGAGAAGGCCGTCGGACTCCGGCTTCGACCAGCCGGCGATGCGCTGGGTGTAGACCGGATTGACGTAGAGACCGGCGCGCCCCGTCTCGGCATGGCGGATCACGACCGGGTGCGTCTGCTCGGCATAGGCCTCGCGCGACGGCTCGATCCTCGTCGACATCTTGTCCTTTACGCCGTCGAGATAGCCGCCGGTGCCATAGGCCGGTCCGGCGGAATGCACCGCGTCGAGGCCCAGCAGCGTGTCGCGCAGGCCGGGCGAGAGCGTGTCCAGTGCGAGATGCTGGTTCGCCCACACCGTGTCGCCGCCGGCGGGCGGCGTCTCGAGGCAGTGCAGCACCGTGAAGCTCGGCGGCGCCTCGAGATAGGAGAGGTCGGTGTGCCAGGCGTTGGCGAAGTTCAGTTTCTCGTGCGGCTCTTTGAGGATGCGGATGACGTGCGGGTGGCCGTCGATCGGCTTGACGTAGGGCGTGATGTCGCGGCCGCCGAGGGCGTCGGTGAAGGTCTCGAGCTGTTCGATCGTGAGCGCGGTGTGGCCGGGCAGCGCGACGACGAGATGATCGCGAAGGGCCTGGCGGATCGCACCGACATGGTCGGGGCGTGCGAGGTCCGCGTCTTCGATATAGGCGCCGAGCGCGCCGCCGGCGGGGGAGACGGTGAGGCTCATTTCGCCTCCAGGGATTTGGCGAAGAAGTCGACGGCGAGAGCATGCGCGGCATGCGTCGTCTCGGGGTTGTGGCGCATGATCACGCTGCCGCCCTGGCCCTGGTGGCCGAAGGGATCGTTCACCGCCACATCGATGCCGGGCATGTCGAAGCCGTGATGGCTGTCGGGCATGACTTTGAGCGCAATGCGCGCGCGGTCGGCATCGGCGAGGCCGGCGACCAGCTTGGCGGAGATTTCCGGATCGTCGTCGTATTGGTCCAGCGCGCCGGTCATCAGGAGGATCGGCGCGTCGACCACGTCTTTGAGTTCGAAACCCGGCGCGCGATTCCAGATCCAGGTCGCGGGGTAGACCGGCAGGAAGGCGGCGAGCGGCGCCGGACCGGCAAAGGGCTTCGTGGCGGCGAGGAGGGCGACGACGCCGCCGAACGAGAATCCCGCGACGCCGATGCGCGCCGCATCGACCGCCGGATGCGCCGCGAGCAGGGCGCGGGCGCCGTGGAGATCGGCGAGCGCGTCGTGCGGGCGCGGACGGCCCTCCGCCCCGCCGCGGAAATTGCGCGCCGCCCACATGTCGGGCTCCAGCGTCACGAAGCCGGCGGCATTGAGCGCGTCGGCGTATCCACCCTCGCGCGCCGAGGGACCGGCCGAGCCGTGCAGCAGGATCACCGCCGGGTGCTTGTCGCGGCCGTCGGTGGGCACGCGCAGGCGGGCGGCGACGGGAAGAGCGCCGGGGACGACGACGTAGTGGAGCGAGGCGGTCATCGATGCGGATTTCGTCATTTTTGAATTCAATTCCGGCTAAGCCATTGGAATCATTGAATCGGCGTACATTCGAACCTCATGGGCGTCGAAAAACCGAGCGTGCCAGCCTCCGACGGTGTCGCGGCTTCGGCAACATAATTGTTCGTCGAAATCGCACGGCATCACCTCCCCGTTTGTGGGGAGGTCGACAAAATTGCGAGCGCAGCGAAGCAATTTTTTGGGTGGGGGCCGCTCTCGACGCCCAACACCGTCCCCCACCCGAAATTTTCTTCGCTTCGCTTGAAAATTATCGACCTCCCCACAAGGGAGGAGGTGATTTAAGGGTCGCAACCTGAAGTAGTGGCCGCGCTGCCCGCCTTCAAGCCCCCAGCCGCTTCCCCGCCGTGAACGTCACCGGCATGGTCTGCGGGCCGCTGATGAAGTTCGAGGGGAGCCATTTGGGCGCCGCCGCCAGCCGGAAGTCCTGCATGCGGGTCAGGACCTCGATCAGCATCGCGTCGATCTCGATGCGGGCGATGTGCTGGCCGAGGCAGCCATGCGGGCCGGTGCCGAAGGCGATGTGCTCGTTGGGCGTGCGCACGAGATCGAAGCGGTCGGCATGCTCGAATTTCGCGGGATCGCGGTTGGCGGCCCCGAAATACATCACCACCTTGTCGCCTTCCTTGATCCGCTGGCCGGCGAGCTCGGCGTTGCGCTTGGCGGTGCGGCGCATATAGGTGACCGGGCTGGTCCAGCGCAGCATCTCCTCGCGCGCGGCGGGCAGGCGCGCGGGCAGGTCTTCCATCAGCCATCTGTGCTGCGCAGGGTTCTCGGTCAGCGCGATCATGCCGCCGGAAAGCAGGTTGCGCGTGGTGTCGCCGCCGGCGTCGATCAGGAGCAGGAAGAACAGCAGGAATTCGATGTCGTCGAGCTTCTTGCCGTCGACCTCGGCGTGCAGGAGCTTGGTGGCGAGGTCGTCCTTCGGCCGGGCCCGCTTCTCCTCGATCAGGGTGCGGCCGTATTCGAACATCTTCATCACCGCCATGCCGCCGTCGAGACCGGGCACGGCGCCGGGCGCCGAATGGATCGCCTCGGTGAGGTGATAGAGCTCGCGCCCGTCGTCGAGCGGCATGCCCATCAGCTCGGCGATGACGTAGGACGGCATCTCGCCGGCGACCTGGCTGACGAAATCGCATTCGCCCTTCTCGATCACCGCGTCGACGATCTGCTGCGCCAGCTCCTGCATGCGCGGCTTCTTTTCGGCCGCGGTCGGCACGGTGAACTCCTGGCGGATGAGCTTGCGGAACGCGGTGTGCTGCGGCGGGTCCATCATCAGCATCATCTTGTAGGGCCCGAAGCCGGAGCCGACCTCGGCGAGCGGGTCCTGGATCATGATGGTTGGCTCGGAGGAATAGGTCTGGAAATCGCGGTCGACGGCGTAGACGTCCTGCCAGCGGGTGACGGCCCAGTAGCCGGGGCCGTTCGGCTCTTGCTGGAAGTGGACGGGGGCGTTGGCGCGCAGCCAGTCGTATTGATCGGTGGGATGGCCGGACGCGAAGGATTGCGGGTCGAAGAGATCGATTTTCATGGCGTTATCCTTCACCACCCAGCCCAACTTGTCATCCGCCGCGAATGCGGCGGACCCAATTAAAATCTGCACAAGCGATGCAAGACGTTACCTGGGTTCGCCGCATTCGCGGCGAATGACACCAAGTTTAAGCGATGCTCACCGGCTTGCCGTCGACGATCTGGTCGAGATATTCGCTGAGACCATAGCCGGTCAGGCCGTTGCATTTGTACTCGGTCATCCCTTCCGTGATGCGCGTGTTCAGCTCCGCGCCGTCCGGCGTCTTGCGGCGGTTGCGCAGCGGGATCAGCGACATGACGCGGCCGGTCACCTCATAGGTCGCGCCCGATTCCGTCTTCACCTTCGCCCGCAGCGCGGTCTGGTACCAGTCCGCGTCCCAGTCGCTATCGATGACGCATTCGGTGATGAGGTCGTACTTGCCGTCCTTCAGCACCATGCCGCCTTCACGCGGCTTGCCTTCGGTGCCGGCCACGATCGAGAGCATCATCGCGAAGTCCTTGCCGAAATTCATCGGGCACCAGCGGTACCAGTGGATCGCCTGCCAGTAGCGCGGGCCCCACGACTTGTCGCGCAGGCCGAAGCCGCTGACCTGGAAGGTCTCGTCGCCGAGGGTGAAGCTGCCCTTCGCCGCCATGTGCTGCTCGTAATGCGCCTTGGCGAAGGATTTTTCCGGATCGATCTCGAGCGGCGTGCCGTCCTCGCGCACGGTCTCGCCGCCGAACATGGGCGAGACGCCTTCGTAGGTGAGATCGACCTTGCAATTGACCGTCGGGTTGTTCTTGAAGGCGGTGCCGGGGTCGGCCATGTCGTTCGGCTGTTTCAGCACCAGCGCCTTGCCGTCATATGTCACCCGCAGCGTCTTGAACGGCTCGACCACCTCGATCTTCAGGCCGCCGGCGTTCATCGCCGCGTTGTCCGCGATCTTGGGGCGGGCATACATGAAGGCAACGCGTCCGTCGGGCAGATAGAGGCACACCGTCATCTCGGCGTGGCCTTCGTTGGGGCGGTTGCCCAGCCGGAACCAGCCGCCGATCCGGGCGGCCGGATCGAAGACGTTGAAATACATGCTCTCGTTATAGTTCGAGGCCGCGTCGGGGGTGTGGGTGTACTCGTCCTGCGGTTCGAGGCGCAGCTTGAAGCCGGTGCGCGGTGCCATGGGTCTCTCGCCTTCCTGGTGCGCAGTTATTAGAGTGCGGAAAACGGCGGCGCGGCAAGCGTTCCGCAACGTCAAAGGGAGCGAGATATGCCGTGGAATTTCGGCGACATATTAGATGCCATCGAGACCGTGCTGCCGCCGGATGCGCCGGCCTTCGTGCACGGGACGCGGCGCATCAGCTGGGGCGAGACCTCCAAGCGCACCAACCGGCTGGCGCGGGCGCTGATCGCGCGCGGGGCGGGGCCGCGCGACAAGGTCGCGTTCTACATGCGCAACCGTCCGGAATATTGCGAGACGCTGGCGGCGTGCTTCAAGGCGCGGCTGACGCATGTGAACGTCAACTACCGCTACAAGCCGGACGAGGTGTTCTACATCTTCGACAATTCCGACGCGCAGACGGTGGTCTATGGCAGCGAATTCCGCGATGTGATCGCACAGATCCGGCCGCGCCTCACCAAGGTGCAGACCTTCGTCGAGGTGTGCGACGGCGGCGGCTGCGCCGATTTCGCGGTGGATTTCGAAAGTCTGGTGAGCACGGGCGACGGGTCGAAGCTCGCCATCGAACGCTCGCCGCAGGACGAGTTCTTCATCTACACCGGCGGCACCACCGGCATGCCCAAGGGCGTGATCTGGGCGCACAACGACCTGCGCGAGACCTCGCTGATCGCGCTGCGCAAGCTCGGGCCGGTGCCGGAGAATCTCGACGAGGTGGTGGCGGCGATCAAGATGGTGGGGCCGGGGTCGCGCCTCTTGCCGGCGTGTCCCTTGATGCACGGCACGGGCCTGCTGATGGCGATGAGTGTGATGATGGGCGGCGGCTGCGTCGTCACGCTGACGCATCACTCGCTGAACGCCGAGGAATTGTGGGCGGCGGTCGAGGCCAACAAGGTCATGACGGTGGTCATCGTGGGCGACGCCTTCGCCAAGCCGATGCTGGCGGCGCTGGAGGCGAACCCCGGACGCTGGGACACCTCGAGCATCGTGAACATCGTGTCGTCGGGCGTGATGTGGTCGCGCGAGGTGAAGAAGGCGCTGCTGGCGCATATCCCGCAGGCGATCATGGTCGACAGCTTCGGCTCGTCGGAGGCGGTGGGCTTCGGCACCTCGATGATGACCAAGGACGGCGAGGTGGCGACGGCGAAATTCCAGGTCTCCGACCGCTGCACGGTGTTCGACGCCGAGGACCGTCCGGTGGCGCCAGGCTCGAACACGCCGGGCATCATCGCGATGCCGGAGCCGATCCCGCTCGGCTATTACAAGGACGCGGCGAAGACGGCGGCGACGTTCAAGACCATTGCGGGCGTGCGCTACTCCATGCCCGGCGACTGGTGCGTCGTGGAGGCGGACGGCACGCTCACCTTGCTGGGGCGCGGCAGCGTCTGCATCAACACGGCGGGCGAGAAGGTCTATCCGGAAGAAGTCGAGGAGACGCTGAAGCTGCATCCGAGTGTCGAGGACGCGCTGGTGGTCGGCGTGCCGGACGACAAATGGGGCCAGGCGATCACCGCCGTGGTGGTGACGCGCGGCGAGCTGGATGAAGAGGACGTGCGGGCGCATGTGCGCGAACGGCTGGCGGGCTACAAGACGCCCAAGCGCGTGATCGTGGCCGGCGTGCCGCTGCGCGCACCGAACGGCAAGGCGGACTACAAGAGCGCGCTGGAATTCGCCAAGCGGGAGCTCGGGATCGGATGAACAACGCAGAACTCATCAATCGCGCCGCCGAGGTGATCCGTTCGCGCAAGAACGGCGACTACTATGTCGGCGACGTCGGCTGTGCGCTGCTGACCGACAAGGGCAACATCTATCTCGGCGTGTGCATCGACGTACGCTCGAGCATGGGGTTCTGTGCCGAGCACAACGCCATCGGCGCGATGATCACCGCGGGCGAGACGCGCATCGTGAAACTTGCGGCGGCGTGGAAGGGCGAGGGCGGCGTGGAATACGTCCTGTCGCCCTGCGGCCGCTGCCGCGAATTCATCTACCAGACCGACAAGCGCAACATCGACGCCGAGGTGGTGCTGAGCGACACGAAGAGCGCGACGCTGCGCGAATTGCTGCCGTATGCGGACTGGTTCGAGAAGCGATAGGGACTGGCGTCATGATGTTCCTTTTGGTGTTCGGGCTTTTCGCGGCTTATCTGGTTCTGCCGGCGCTTCCGGGATGGCTGATCGCGTTCTATGCGGCCGGACATCGCGAAGGCGTCGCGGCCGTGGCGCTCTATGCCGCCAATGTGGTGCTCGGGCTTGCCCTGCTGTGGCTGGCCGTGCGGTACGTGCCGCTCCTGTCGGTGATGGGGCCGCCGGACACGTGGTTCTGGATCGGCTCGGGCGTGCTCGGCGCGATCATCGGCACGGCGGGTGCGCAGCGCAGCGCGCGTCCGTTCAGCGCTTAACGCGGCGCAAAGCAGATATCGCCGGTGCGGAAGATGAGCTCGCCCTCGGGGGCGAAGAATTGCGCGGTCTCCGGTCCGTCGAATTCGGGGTCGAGCAGCGACAGCGTGATCGTGCCGTTCGCAAATCCAACGACGAGGGCTTCGTCGCTGCGGTTGACGCTCGACACGGGGTGGCCGATGCAGGCGCAAAGCGCGTCGCGGTAGCCCGGGGCGCCGGCCGTGTAGGTTGCCTGGCGATCCCGAACGGACATCGCCACATAGGCGTTGAGGCCGTGGTCGTCGAATTGCAGCTGGACGTAATCGAGGATGAAGGTGATGGCATACATCCTGTCGCCCACCAATCCGGAGAGGATGACGTCGATCTTCCGGTCGTTGAAATCGATGACAGTCGCGGTCTTGACGGTGTTCATGCGGTCTCCAGCAACCGCTCCAGCGTAGCCAGTTCGTCCGCCTCGCGCGAGGGCTTGTCCCATCTGATGCGGTTGATGCGCGGGAAGCGCATCGCGACGCCGCTTTTGTGGCGCGTGGAACGCTGCAGGCCTTCGAACGCGACCTCCAGCACCAGGCCGAAATCCTTGTCGGCGCGGACGCTGCGCACCGGGCCGAAGCGCTCCACGGTGTTGTCGCGGACAAACTTGTCGATCTGCTTGAGCTCCTCGTCGGTGAAGCCGAAATAGGCCTTGCCGACGGGGGTGAGATGGCGGTCGCCATTGGCGTCGTCGCGCCAGACGCCGAAGGTATAGTCCGAGTAGAAGCTCGAACGCTTGCCGTGGCCGCGCTGGGCGTACATCAGCACGGCGTCGATAAGGTGCGGGTCGCGCTTCCATTTGAACCACGGGCCCTTGGGGCGGCCGGCCTCGTAGAGCGAATCCCAGCGCTTCAGCATCAGGCCTTCGGCGATCTTGGGATCGCCATCGGGTGGCTCGGCGCGCAGGCGGGCCAGCTCTTGCCACGTGTCGAAGGGTTGCAAGGGCGAGAGGTCGATGCGCGGCGATTTGTGGCGCGCGACGAAGGCCTCGAGGCGCTTGCGGCGCTCCTTGAAGGGCAGGCCGCGCAGGTCTTCGGTGCCGTCGAGCAGAAGATCGTAGGCGCGGATACCGGCGGGGAATTTCGCGATGGTCTTGGCGTCGGGATTTTTCCGGTTGAGGCGCTGCTGCAGGTCGCCGAAGCTGTCGACGCGGCCGTCCTGCATCACCAGCAGCTCGCCGTCGATCACGCCTTCGAAGTTGAGCGCTGCCATCACGTCGGGAAAGGCGTGGCCGATGTCGTCGCCGGTGCGGCTGTAGAGCCGCTTCTCGCCGCGCTCGCTGGCGGCCTGGACGCGGATGCCGTCCCATTTCCATTCGGCGGCGTAATCGGCCGCGTCGTATTTGGCGAAGTCCGTCGCTTCGTCGATCGCCTGCGCCAGCATCACGGGGCGGAAGCGCGCCGGCGCGTCGGGCGAGGGCTTGTCGCTGCGCTTTTCGAGCCAGGCGAAGAGGTCTTCATAGGGCGGCCGCTGGCTGTGCCAGACCTCCTCGATCTGCGCGACGTCGATAGCGCCGAGATCGGCGAGCGCCTGTTTG
The DNA here is from genome assembly GCA_035551495.1 of Rhizomicrobium sp. Taxonomy (GTDB): domain Bacteria; phylum Pseudomonadota; class Alphaproteobacteria; order Micropepsales; family Micropepsaceae; genus Rhizomicrobium. The sequence continues at coordinate 35,526 of DASZMT010000120.1, forward strand.
GCCAGCCGTGCCGAGACGCCGACGCGCATCGCGCCGGTGAGCAGCTTGAGCAGCGCCCAGCGGCCGTCGGCATCGAGCGCGTCGAGCCAGCCTTCGAGCAGGCGCTGCACCTCGGCGCGGGATGCGCTGCGCAGGGCATCGACCACTTCGGGGAGTTCGGGCTCGCGGTTGGCGCCGGGCTGGCTCGGCCAGATGAGTGCGACGGTCTCGGCGAGATCGCCGACGAAATCGTAGGACAGCGCGAAGAGCTGCGGGTCGACGCGCGCTTCGACGGCTTTGCGGATGAAGGCCGGCTTGGCGGCGTCGAAGCTGAGCGCGCCGGTCAGCGCCGCGAGCGCCCAGCCGCGTTCGGGATCCGGGGTCTCGCGCAGATAGTCGCGCACAAGGGTGAGCTTGGTGTTGCGCGCGGGCGTGAAGGCGAGGCTGTCGAGCAGGCGGGCGAAGGCGCGCATCAGGTCTCGCCCTCGCCTTCGTCGTAACCCACGAGCGACAGGGCGCGCGCCTTCTGGCCGTTCAGTTCGGACCAGCGCAGCAGAGCGTCCTCTTCGCCATGGGTGATCCACAATTCGTCGGGTCTCAATTCGGCGGCGGTGAGCGTCAGCTCGTCCCAGTCGGCGTGGTCGGAGAGGATCAGCGGCAGCTCGACGCCGCCTTGCCGCGCGCGGGCACGCACCCGCATCCAGCCCGAGGCGAAGCACACGACCGGATCGGGGAAGCGGCGCGACCAGCGGTCCTGCGTGGCGGACGGCGGTGCGACGACGATGGCGCCGGCGAAGTCGGCCTTCTTGCCGGCGGTCGCAGGACGCAGCTCACCGAGATCGACGCCGAAGGATCGATAGAGCGCGTTGATCTTTTCCAGCGCGCCGTGGACGTAGACCGGTTTGTCGTAGCCGGCCTCGCGCAGAAGCGCGATCACGCGTTGCGCTTTGCCGAGGGCATAGGCGCCGACGAGATGGCTGCGTTCGGGGAATTGCGCGACGGATTTGAGCAGCTTGGCGATCTCGTCCGTGTCGGGCGGATGGCGGAAGACGGGGAGGCCGAACGTCGCCTCGGTGATGAAGACGTCGCTTTTCACGGGTTCGAAACCGGCGCAGGTCGGGTCGCGGCGGCGCTTGAAATCGCCGCTGACCGTCATGGTCAATCCGTTGTGGCGCACCACCGCTTGCGCGGAGCCCAATACGTGGCCGGCGGGGACGAGGCCGACGGAGACGCCGTCGATCTCGACGCTGTCGCGGTAGGCGAGGGGGTGGGTGGCGGCGGCGAAGTCCTCGCCGTAGCGCGCTTCCATGATCGCGAGGGTCTCGCGCGTCGCCAGCACCTTGCCGTGGCCGGACCGCGCGTGATCGGCGTGGCCGTGGGTGATGACGGCGCGGTCCACCGGGCGGGTCGGGTCGATGTAGAAATCGCCCGGCTTGCAATAGAGGCCGGCGGGGCTGGGGCAGAGGAGAGCGTCGGATTTGGGCATCGACCCAATGTAACGCCCGAGAGCGGAATTGGGCACGCCAGCCCTCAATCACCTCCCCGCAAGGGAGAGGTGATTAAAAATCGACTTGTGCCGGTGCATATGTCGGCGACAGCCACTGCACCACGCCGAGCGCCAGCGCGTACGCCGCCACCGCAACCACGAAGATCGGGGTGTAGCTGCCGATGGTCTGCAGCACGTAGCCCGTATACTGCGCCATCAGCATGCCGCCGATCGCGCCGACGGTGCCGCCGATGCCGATCACCGAGCCGACCGCCGCGCGCGGGAAGACGTCCGAGGGCAGGGTGTAGAGGTTGGCCGAGAACGACTGGTGCGCCGCCGTCGCCACCCCCAGGATCACCACCGCCAGCCAGAGATTGTCGGCGTATTGCGCGGTGACGATCGGCAGGATCAGAAAGCAGGAGATCAGCATCGTCAGCTTGCGGGCCGCGCTGAGGCTGAAGCCGCGTCTGAGCAGCAGCGACGACAGCCAGCCGCCGGCGACGCTGCCGACGTCGCTCATCACATAGACCGCCACCACCGGCGGGCCGAAGGATTTGAGGTCGAGGTGATAGCGGTCGGCGAAGAAGCCCGGCAGCCAGAACAGATACATCCACCAGATCGGGTCGATCAGGAATTTGGCGAGGGCATAGGCCCAGGTCTCCTTAACGCGCAGCAGGCGCGACCAGGGGATGTTCTGCTGCGCTTCGGTGTCGGGCGGGTCGCTTTCGATCAGCGCCAGCTCGGCGGCGCCGACGCGCGGATGGTTGCGCGGATGGCGGTACATCGCGATCCAGACCACGAGCCAGATCAGGCTGAAAGAGCCCGTGATGACGAAGGTGGCGCGCCAGCCATAGGCGAGCGTGATCGCCGGCACGATCAGCGGCGTGATGATGGCGCCGATGCCCGAGCCCGCGTTGAAGATCGAGTTGGCCAACGCCCGCTCGCGCTTGGGAAACCATTCGGCGACGGCTTTGACGCCGGCCGGGAAGTTGCCGGATTCGCCCAGCCCCAGGCCGACGCGCACGAGGGTGAAGCCGGTGGCGCTGCGCACCACGGCGTGCGCGACGTGGAAGACGGTCCAGATCACGAAGGCGAGGGCGAAGCCGAAGCGCGCGCCGATCTTGTCGATCAGCCTTCCGAAGCCGAGATAGCCGACGGCGTACGCCGCCTGGAACCAGAACACGATGTCGGCATATTGGATCTCGTTCCAGCCGAGTTCGTGCTGCAGCGTCGGCTTGAGCACGCCGAGGATCTGGCGGTCGACATAGTTGATCGCGGTCGCGGCGAACAGCAGGCCGCAGATCACCCAGCGAAAGGCGCCGGCGCGCGCCGCCGCGGCGGACACGACTTCGTCCCGTGCGACCATGACGTTCTCCCTGCGGCTGCGCCTCTCTCGGGCGCTAGCGGCGATAATCTTCAGCGATGCATTCCAGCGCACCCAGCGCGCCGAAGTCTACGCGGCCGCGCTGGCCGGCGACGATGTCGTGGATGCCGGTGGCGGCGCCGGTCGAGATCAGCATGCCGGCTTTCAGCGGACGATCGTGCCGCGCGCAATGTTCGAGCAGGAAGCGCAACGCCTCGACCGGGCCGCCGGGCAGATCGGAGGCGGCGCCGGTGCCGGCGGAGGCGCCGTCGATGAAGACCTCGCAGGTGAGCGTCGCCTCGTCGCGGGCGCGCCAGTCCGGAATGCGGGGACCGACGATCAGGCCGGCATTGTTGCCGAAGTCGCTGACCACCACGGTGGGGCCGAGCGCGTTGATGGTGGGAAGCGGGCTGCCGGCGGTCTCGATCCCGATATGCATCTCGCCGGCGATGGCGCGCGCCTCCTCGAGGGTCCATTCGGTCTTGGCGGCTGGGGCGTCGGCGCCCAGCGCGAAGACGAACTCCGCCTCGATCGCCGCGAAGCCGCCGGTGAAGACGGGAAACGGTGTGGGAATGCGCGGGTCGGCGCGGCGCACGCCGTCACGGAAGATGGGGCCGGCGAGGCGGGTGCGGCCGAAACGGTCCTCGAACTCCGGCCCGACGCGGCCGATCTTCCAGCCGGCGATGGGCTGCGGATAGAGCGCGATGGCGGCGTCCTGGTGACGGTAACCGGTGGCCAGGTCGGGCGGCAGAGCGCCCGGAAAGTCCGGCAAGGGCCGGGCGCCCAGACGCGCCTCCACGAATGCCCTCGCAATTGGATCGGTCAAATGCCCCCGCTTCCCGCGCGTTTTGTTTTTCTGGATTGTGTCTAGAGGAAACCGGTGTCATTTTCAATCCGCCGCCGGATGCCGAGGATTGGGGCTCGGGCTTATCCAATTGGCGGGCTGTGCCCGCCGGGGGTGAGAAAAAGGGATGGGACACGTGACCAGGAAATTCGCAGCCGGGCTGGGTTTGGCCGGGATCTTCGCGCTCGGCGCGGCTATCGCGGCCGCGGCGCCGCATCATAAAGCAATGGCGCCGGCTGCGGCGCCGGCTGCCGACAGCGCGCCTTTGGCCTTTCCGGGCGCGCTCGGCTGGGCGGCGCACACGCCGGGCGGGCGCGGCGGCCAGATCATCAAGGTGACGACGCTGAATGCCGACGGGCCGGGCTCGTTCCTGGAGGCGGTGCGCACCAAGGGACCGCGCATCGTGGTGTTCGAGGTCGGCGGCGTGATCGATCTGAGCAAGCACGAGCTGAAGATCGAGGAGCCGTTCCTCACCATCGCCGGTCAGACCGCGCCGTCGCCGGGCATCACTTTCATCAAGGGCGGCTTCCAGGTCGGCGCGCACGACGTGATCGTGCAGAACATCCGCGTGCGTGTCGGCGAGGCGGGGGCGGAGAAGAAGAGCGGCTGGGAGACCGACGGCCTGTCGACCGAGGGCGGCGCCTACAACGTGATCTTCGACCACAACAGCGTCACCTGGGCGACCGACGAGAACATGTCGATGTCGGGCCACAGATTCGAGGGCAACGATCCGGCGGTGTGGCGCGCGGCGACCTCGCACCGCATCACCTTCTCCAACAACATCATGGCGGAGGGGTTGTCCTACGCGACGCATTCCAAGATCGAGCATTCCAAGGGCTCGTTGCTGCACGACAACGCGACCGACCTGCTGCTGATCGACAATCTCTATGCCCACAATTACGAGCGCAATCCGCTGATGAAGGGCGGCGTGCACCTGGTGATGGTCAACAACCTGATCTTCGATCCGGGCCAGCGCATCGTGCACTACAATCTCATGGCCGAAGAGTGGGGCGATCATCCCTGGCAGGTCGGCGAGCTGACCGCGATCGGCAACGTGGCGCGCGCGGGTCAGTCGACGGTGCCGCATATCGCGTTCCTCGAGATCGGCGGCTATGGCGATCTGCAATACTACGGCAAAGACAATGTCGCGGTGGACCAGATCGGCAATCCCTTGCCGATGCTGGGGCGCTATACGACGTCGCCGGCGCGGATCATCCCGATGCCGGCGCCGCCGCTGTGGTCGAGCGATGTGCACCCGATGCCGTCGAGCGCCGTGCAGCAATATGTGCTCCACAACGCCGGCGCGCGGCCGTGGGATCGCGACTATGACGATGTGCGGCTGATCGCCGACGTAGCGGAAGGGCGCGGCACGATCATCAACAGCGAGAACGATATCCACGGCTATCCGCATCCCGAGCCGACCAGCCGGCCGTTCAATCCGGACGACTGGAACCTGTTCGACATGACGCCGAAGACGCCGAACGCGCTCGACTCGTCGCATCACGCGCACGGCACCTAACGGGCGCTTGCCAGCCTTCCGCGATCGCGAAACACTCGCGCGCAACGCGGGAGGATGCGATGGCGGAATCGGTGTCTGGGCAGAGCTATGGGGCGCGCAACGCGGCGGGTGCCGCGCCGGCGAGCGGCTGGCGCGACCCGCGCACCTTCGTGCCGCACGCCTATGAGGAGCGCCTCGCCGATCTCGGCGAGATCGCGATGAATTATGCCGAGGCCGGATCGCCCTCGGCGCCGGCATTGCTGCTCATCCCGGGCCAGACCGAATCCTGGTGGGGCTATGAGAAGGCGATGGCGCTGCTCGCCGAGGACTTCCACGTCTTCGCGGTCGATCTGCGCGGACAGGGGCGCAGCAGCTGGACGCCGGGGCGCTACACGCTCGACAACATGGGCAACGACCTCGTCCGCTTCATCGCCACGGTGATCGGGCGCCCCGTGGTGACGAGCGGCTGTTCGTCGGGCGGGCTGTTGTCGGGATGGCTGTCTGCCTTCGCGCTGCCGGGGCAGCTGCGCGGCGCGGTGTACGAGGACCCGCCGTTTTTCTCGTCGGAGACGCGGCCGCTGATCGGGCAATCGATCCGCCAGACGATCGGGCCGATCTTCCGGCACAACGCGACCTATCTGGGCGATCAGTGGCGCGTCGGCGACTGGGAAGGCATGCGGCGCGCCGCGGCGATCTCCGAAGTGCCGTTCCTGCGCATGATCCCGTTCGGTCCCGAGCCGCCGCAGAACATGAAGGAATACGATCCGGAATGGGGCCGCGCCTTCTGGGAAGGCACGGTGGCGCAGAGCTGTGCGCACGAGACGCTGCTGTCGCAGGTGAAGGTGCCGGTGCTGCTCACGCATCACGCGCGCAACGTGATGGAGAACGGCAACCTGATGGGTGCGCTCTCCGATCTTCAGGCGGCGAAGGTGCGCGAGCTTGTGACGGCGGCGGGCGCGAAGATCGACTACGAGTCGCTGCCCGATGCGGCGCATGCCATGCATGCCGCCGACCCGGAGCGCTTCGCGAAGGTCGTCGGCGACTGGGCGAAGGGGCTCTAGCCGCCGGGGAGGGCGCCGTTGCCGCCGATGGCGTCATAGGCGGCGATGAGTGCTTGCGTGAAGCGCGGCGCGGCGGGGACGAGGCCTTCGAAGGCCTTCACGTCGTGGACGCCGTTTCCGCTGCAGCGCGCGGCGACAGTGGCGAGACGCGGGGCGAGCGGGTCGATCAGCTCGGCGCCTTCGCGCAACCGCCGGCACACGAAGCGCATCCAGGCGGCGATGGGCACCGCGAGCCGGGCCAGCGGGCGGCCTTTCGCGCGCGCGTCCTCGATCACGCCGAACAGGCGGTAGGGCAGCTTCTGCGAGCCGTCCCAGGCGATCTGGCCGAGATGATGCGTGATGGCGGGGTTGGCGATGCGCGCGAGAACGACCTCGGTGTAGTCGCGCAAATCGAGGCCTTGCGGGGGCGTCAGGCTCGGCAGGATGTCTTCGACGATCAGACGGTGCACGAAGCGTGCGAGCACGGCGTCCGCCATCGCGTCGCATGTCGTCTTCGCGCCGCGCAACAGGCCGAGATAGGCGAGCGTCGAATGCGCGCCGTTCAGGATGCGCAGCTTGGCTTGCTCATAGGCCGCGACGTCGTGGGTGACGGTGACGCCGGCGCCGGCCCAGTCGGGGCCGATGGCGTCGGGCGCGGGCTCCATCACCCATTGCACGAAAGGCTCGCGCTGCACCGGCGCCATGTCGACCGCACCGAGATGGAGCGCGACGCGCGCCTTCAACGCCTCGTCGGAAGCGGGTGTGATGGAATCGACCATGGTCGATGGGAAGTGCGCGGTCTGCTCGAGCCAGCGCGCAAGATCGGGATCGCGCTCGTGCGCGAATTGCAGCACGGCGCGCTTCAGCCGCCGGCCGTTGTCGGCGAGGTTGTCGCAAGAGATCATCGTATACGGTGCAAGTCCCACGCGCTGGCGGCGCGCAAGGCCTTCGACCAGCCAGCCGATCAGGCTTTGCGGCACGGACGCGCCGGTGAGGTCGTGCGCGATCTCGTCGCGCGCGGTGTCGAGGTCGCCGGATGGCGTCAGGCAATAGCCGTTCTCGGTCACCGTCATCGTGACGACGGCAAGACGCGGATCGGCGAGGCGCGCCAGCACGGCTTGCGGATAGGTACGCGCCGCGATCGCCTCGCGCACCGCGCCGATCACCCGGAAGCGCGGCGTCTGGGAGAGCTCGGCGATGGTGTAGAGGCCATCCTGCGCGGTGAGCGCGTCGGTGGTGCTGGTGCCGCGCAGCGCGACGACCGACAGGCCCCAGCGCGGATCGCGCGCGGCGATTTTGTCGACGAACCAACCTTGGTGCGCGCGGTGAAAGGCGCCCGGACCGATATGCAGGATGCCGGTTTCGAGCGTCGTGCGGTCATAGGCCGGCAACGCCACGCTGGCATCGGCATGGCCGAGGGCGCGGGCGGAGAGGCGGGTGAAGGGGCTTGTCTTGGTAACCGGTGTCACGGCCGGGTTCTAGGGGAAAATCTGGTGCAGGGCGAGTCGGGCAAGGCACGAGAGGGGTGACGCGGGTTAAAATGTCCCGCGTGGACAATCGGCGCGAGCCCTCCCATAACGGGGCGTGTTTTCACCGGTGACTCGTTTTGACCGTCCGCAAGCCTGCCGCGCCCCGTCCCGCCGCCGAGAGCGAGACCACGCGGACCAAGCGGCCGACGATCAACGACATCGCGCGCCTCGCCAATGTGTCGAAGAAGACGGTGTCGCGGGTGATCAACGACTCGCCCTTCGTGCGCGAGGAGACGCGCGAGAAGATCAGTGCGATCATCGACGAGCTCGGCTTCGCGCCCGACCCGCAGGCGCGCGGGCTGGCGTTTAGGCGCTCGTTCCTGATCGGCATGATCTACGACAACCCGACGCCGCAATATGTCGTGAACATGCAGCAGGGCATCCTCGACGCGATGAAGGGCACGAGCTTCGAGCTGGTGATCCGCCCCTGCAATCGCCAGGACGCGCATTTCCTCTCCGACATGCGGATCTTCGTCGAGCGCCAGAAGCTGTTCGGCGTCGTGCTGCCGCCCTCGGTGTCGGAGGACGAGCGGCTGATCAAGGTGCTGGACGAGATCGGCTGTCCTTATGTGCGTATCGCCTCGGTGGCGCTCGACGCGGCCGAACGCATGGTGGTGACGCACGACCATATCGGCGGGATGGAGGCGGCGCGGCACCTGGTGAAGCTCGGGCATACGCGCATCGCGCATATCTCGGGGCCGTCGCTGTTCCGCTCGGCGCATGAGCGGCGGCGCGGCTTTGCGCAGGGCCTTTCGGAGGCGGGGCTCAAGCTGTCGAAGGAATTCGACCGCGAGGCAGCCTATACGTTCGAGACGGGTGTCGAGGCGGCGGCCGCGCTCTTGGCGCTGACGCCGCGCCCGACCGCGATCTTCTGCGGCAATGACGAGATGGCGGCCGGCGTCTATCAGGCGGCGCGCGATGCTGGGCTGTCCGTTCCAAAGGACGTGTCGGTGGTGGGTTATGACGACAGCGCGATGGCGTCGCGGATGTATCCCTTGCTGACGACGATCAAGCTGCCGATTCACGACATGGGCCAGATGGCGGCGGCGAAGCTGATCGCCACGACCCGCGAGCGCCGCGGCCATCCACCGGCGGAGATGACCGAAGTGACGCCGCTTCTGGTGGTGCGCGAGTCGACGGCGAAGCCGGGCTAGATTCGATATTGGATTTCGGTAGGGACCGCGCCGCGCCGGTCGGTGAGCGTGACGGTGGCGCCGGCGTTGTGGGTTGCCAGCGCGCGCAGGCGGCGGTCGATGACGGCGATGTCGAACGCGTTGCTCGGGAAGATCGTGGCGTCCGGCGTGAAGGCGATCTCCGTGCCGTGGATCGCGGTATCGCCGACGATTTGAAGCGCCGTCTCCAGTTTGCCGCGGCAAAAGCGCATCGCGTATGCCTTGCCGTCGCGCCGGATGCGCAGGTCTAGCGCTTCCGACAGTGCATTCACCACCACCACGCCAACGCCGCCGATCGGCCGCGCCGCCATACCCAGGCCAAACCGCGCGCCGCCCACCGGCGTGGTCATCAGGATCTCCGCGATGGGCTTGCTCGTGCGTGGATGGATATCGACGGGGATGCCCCGCCCGTTGTCGCGCACCGTCGCCGCGCCACCGGCATTCAAAACGATGTCGATGCGGTCGCAATGTCCGCTCAGCGCCTCGTTGGCCGCGTTGGCCACCAGCTCGAAGAGCATGGCATGCAGGCCTGTGCCGTCGTCGAGCGGCCCGGCGTACATGCCGGGGCGTTTACGGATCATTTCAACGGCGTCGAAGGACGAGGCGCTCATACGCCATCATACCAAAGGACTCGCGCGGAGGCGCGGAGTTCGAGGTTTCTCGCGCTCCGCGCCTCCGCGTGAATCGAAATCCGATGCAGCAAACTTGGATGGCGGTCCGGTGACATTGGTGGCCGGCATAAGCCGGCCATGACGCTTTGAGAGCTTGCCTAACGTGCGTGACACCGGTTACCTAGGTGCGATCAGGGAGACGGCCCATGTACAAAAAGACGCTTCATGCGACGCATCCGGACAGCATGGCCGGGGCCGATAACCAGACGCTGCGCGACCGCTATCTGATGGGCGGGCTGTTCGTGGCCGGCGAGGTCACGCTGAACTACACCCACTATGAGCGCTTCGTGATTGGTGGCGCGGCGCCGGACGGCAAGACGCCGCTCAAGCTGCCGGTGCAGACGGCGCCGGAGTCGGCCAAGGGCAGGCCGTTCCTCGAGCGGCGCGAGATGGGCGCGATCAATGTCGGCGATGCGGCCGGCGCGATCAGCGTCGACGGCGTGCGCTTTGAATTGGCGCCACGGGACGGGCTCTATATTCCGATGGGCGCGGCCGAGGTCGTGTTCGAGGGCGCCACCAAGTTCTATCTCGCCTCGACGCCGGCGCATGCGCGGTTCGAGACGGTGAAGATCTCGATCGACAAGGCGGTGCCGCTGGAGCGCGGCAGCCTCGAGACCTCCAACGAGCGCACGATCTATCAATACGTCGTGCCGGCAACCTGCAAGTCGTCGCAGCTGTTGCTCGGCCTCACGATCCTGAAGACCGGCAGTGTGTGGAACACGATGCCGCCGCATCTGCACGACCGCCGCTCGGAGGTGTATTTCTATTTCGGCCTCAAGCCGGAGGAGCGCGTGTTCCACTTCATGGGCGAGCCCGACAGCATGCGCCATATCGTGCTGGCCAACGACGAGGCGGTGGTGTCGCCGCCCTGGTCGATCCATATGGGCTCGGGGACGTCGAACTACACGTTCATCTGGGCGATGGGCGGCGAGAACCTCGACTACACCGACATGAACGTGCTGGATATCTGTCAGCTGAAATGACCAACCCGTTCGACCTCTTCGGCAAGACCGCGATCGTCACCGGCGCCAATACGGGCATCGGGCAGGGGATCGCGATCGCGCTGGCGCAGGCCGGCGCCGATATCGTCGCGGTGGCGCGCGGCGATGTAGCGGAGACGGAAGCGAAGGTGCGCGCGGCGGGGCGCGCGCTGCTGCATGTGCCGGCCGATCTGAGCACCACGGCGCCGATCGCGGACATCGTGGCGCAAGCGGCCGCGCGCTTCGGCAAGATCGACATCCTGGTCAACAATGCCGGCACCATCCGGCGCGCCGACGCGCTCGATTTCTCGGAAGAGGATTGGGACGCGGTGATGGGCGTGAACCTGAAATCGGCGTTCTTCCTGTCGCAAGCGGTGGCGCGGACGATGACGGGGCGCGGCGGCAAGATCATCAACATCGCCTCGATGCTGAGCTTCCAGGGCGGTATCCGCGTCGCGTCCTATACCGCGAGCAAGAGCGGACTCGCGGGCATCACCAAGCTGCTGGCGAACGAATGGGCGGCGAAGAAGATCAACGTCAACGCCATCGCGCCCGGCTATTTCGAGACCAACAACACCGAGGCGCTGCGGGCCGACGAGACACGCTCGCGCGACATCCTCGCGCGGATTCCGGCAGCGCGCTGGGGCACGCCGGGCGACCTCGGCGGGGCGGCGGTATTCCTGGCGAGCGGCGCCTCGGACTACGTCCATGGCGCGATCATCCCGGTCGATGGTGGCTGGCTGGCGCGGTAGCACTCCATTGTCATCCGCCGCGAATGCGGCGGACCAGGTGGACATCGTCGCGAACCTTTGGAGGTTCGTAGCGCCCCAACTGGGTTCGCCGCATTCGCGGCGAATGACAGGACGGAGAGCAACCGCAACAATCTTTGCTGCAATGCAGCAGATACGTTGCGCGAATACATCGCCAGACCTTCGAAATTGGCGAATCTGTCGCAATTGGTCTTGCCAGCTTGGGGAAATGCGATTTAGCTTCCCATTGTCACCGGTGGCAAAGGGCTTCCAGCTCGTTTTGACACCGGTGTCAGATAAAGGGGCCGGCCACGAAGCCGGCGCGGGATGAAACGCCACCGTGCAATGCGGGGCTTAAAATCGAAGAGGCGCGGGGGCCGGCAATGCCGCTCGCGCGAGGGGAGGGCGCAGTGTTCCAATCGCGTATTTCGGGGCGTGCGAAGCTTTGGCTCGGCGCATCCGTCGCAACCTTGATCACCATGGCGGGTGCGGCCTACGCGGCCGATGCCGACAGCAGCGGCCCGATCGAAGAGGTCACGGTGACCGGCTTCCGCGGCAGCCTTGCCCGCGCGCTCGACACCAAGCGCAACGCGCTCGACTCGTCGGACTCGATCTATGCCGAGGACATCGCGAAATTCCCCGACCTAAACCTTTCCGAGTCGATCCAGCGCGTGCCGGGCGTCGCCCTCAGCCGCGACGAGGGCGAGGGCAAGGAGATCCAGGTCCGCGGCCTCAACTCCACCTTCACCCGCGTGCGCATCAACGGCATGGAAGCGATGTCGACGGTGGGCGCGGAGGACAGCCAGGGCGGCACCAACCGCGGCCGCGCCTTCGACTTCAACGTCTTCGCCGCCGACCTGTTCAGCGCCATCACGGTGAAGAAGACCGCGTCGGCCGATCTCGAAGAAGGCTCGCTGGGCGCCACCGTCGACCTGCGCACCGCCAAGCCCTTCGACTACGACAAGTTCACCCTCGTGCTCTCGGCCCAGGCCGGCTATGCCGACCAGGGCGGCGAGTTCAATCCGCGCGCCTCGGGCCTGATCGCCGACACCTTCCTGGGCGGGAAGCTCGGCTTCCTCGCGTCGTTCGCGATCGGCAGCCGCGACACGCTGCAGCTCGGTTTCGACACGACGCGCTTCGAGAACGACAACACGGCGCAGAACGGCACGCACTCCTCGCCGCTGATCGCGGGCTGCGGCACCGTCACGGGCGCGCAGTTCCAGTGCACCTCCACGCAGCGTTTCGGCTCGGTCGCCTATGACGGCACGCCGCTGCCGGGCACGCTGGCGAACCAGACCGGCGGTGCGCAATCGGCCAGCTTCCGGGCGGCATCCGGCGGCTTGCCGGACCGCCAGATTTCCGGCGCCCTGACCGGCACGCCGGCCATGGGCACCAACCCGAACAACCTGCCCAACAACTACGACGTCGTGAACGAGGCCTTCGGGCCACGCTTCCCGCGCTACGACCTGATCCCCAACCATGAGAAGCGCATCGGCTTCACCGGCTCGATCGAATGGCAGGCGGACGCCAACACGCTGGTGAGCCTCGACCTGCTCGCGTCGGACTTCGCGGTGACGCGCCAGGAAGAATATCTCGAGGCGAACTCGCTCAGCCTCAACGGTACGGGCTCGAACCTCGCGGTCACCGGCACGCCGGCGCTGCTGGCGCCGACGCTGGCGCGCGGCAACGTCAACATCCTGTCCTATGACCTGAACGAGACGACCAACAACCTGGATGCGTTCACCGCCAGCAATGTCGGCCTGCGCGCCGAGCATCGCATCGACCATCTCGACACGCGCTTCGGCCAGGCGACGTTGGACGTCAGCCACGACTTCTCCGATATCCTCAAGTCGCACCTGGCGCTCGGCTGGTCGGAGTCGCATCACAACAACCCGCTGCAGACCACGCTGACCATGGACTACGACTGCACGGCGGCGACGGCAGGCGGCTCGACGGCCAATTGCGCCGGCGGCCAGGCGGGCGGTGCGGGCAGCGTCGCCGATCCGGTGACGTTCGACATGCGGCAGAACAAGTATGTGCCGCTGCTCACCTTCGGCAACGTCGATCCGACTTCGACCACCGGCTGGTTCCTGTCGCAGATCCGCGAGCGCACCGCGGCCGTCTACAACAGCTTCCGCACCGTGACGGCGGACGCGGAGTACGATCCCTTCGGCTGGCTGAAGGTCACCGCGGGCGTCGACTTCCGCGGCTATGGCAACCACGAAACCGCGACGGCGCGCTCCAACGGCGCCAACACCAGCCTCGACTCGTGGATCCCGGCGTCGATCGAGAACACGCCGCTGTCGCAATACACCCAGCTCGTCTCGATCAAGGGCCTTCCGGGCCTCCCCGCGGGCGCCGCGACGCAATACCTGGTGCCCGACGTCAACAAGGCCTCGCAGTTGTTTCATATCTTCGACCAGTCGGCGGATCCGGCGGTGCTGCCGTCGAGCGCAGGCGCCTGCAAGGTCGCGCCGGGCTGCGGCGCGTTCCTGCAGGGCATCTCCTCCTTCGGCGCCAACAACGGCACGGTGCAGGAGAGCGACATGGGCGGCTGGTTCGAGATCGGCTGGGACACCCAGATCGGCAACGTGCCGGTCAAGGGCAATGCCGGCGCGCGCTATGTCGTGACCAACGAAGACGCCTCGGGCATCGGCTTCAACAGCACGACCAAGACCTTCGTGCCGACCGAGGTGAAGTCGAGCTATCACGACTGGCTGCCGAGCTTCAACCTGGTGGTCAATCCGGCCGACGACTTCCTGATCCGCTTCAACGCCTCGCAGGTGATGACGCGGCCGAGCCTGACAGCGCTGATCCCCGGCGTGACGATCAGCCAGTCGGGCGCCAACCCGGTGTCGGTGACCTCGGGCAACCCCAATCTGGAGCCCTATCGCGCCAAGACGGCGGACCTCTCCTTCGAGTGGTACTACGAGAAGGGCGCGCTGTTCTCGGTGGCGTTCTTCTACAAGCATCTCGACAACATCGAGACCTCGCTGAACCAGTCGGGGCCGTTCGCCACCAACCCGCTGGGCATCCCGTCGAGCGCACTGCTCGCCTTTTGCGGCGGCGTCTTCACGGCGAACTGCAACGACACCAACGCCAACACGACCTATGTCTCGACGGTGACGCAGAAGGGCGGGCCGCTCTACGGCACGGAAATCGACTGGCAGCAGCCCTTCGACTTCCTGCCGCATCCGTTCGACAATTTCGGCGCGTTGGCCAACGTCACCTTCGTGCAGGCGCAGCAGCACTACTTCCTGAACCCGGCGAACCCGTCGCAGGTGACGACCGCGGACCTCACCGGCCTGTCGCGCACCACCTACAATGCGACGCTGTACTACGACGACACGGTGTTCGAGGCGCGCATCTCGGCCGCGTTCCGCAGCAAGTTCCTGGTCAGCCAGGGACCGACCAGCGGTCTGTCGATCAACGACTCGCAGGTCCAGGCGTCGACGTTCAACCTCGATGCCTCGACGAGCTACAAGATCGACGACAACTTCTCGGTCGACCTGCAGGCGCTGAACCTGACCAATCAGGGCCTCTACCAGTACAACGACTCGGTCGGAAAGCGCCCGCTGGCCTACTACACGACGGGCCGCGAGTACTTCGCGGGCGTGCGTTACAGCTATTGAGTTCAATCCCCGTGGTACCTTCGGGCGCCGGAGCAATCCGGCGCCCTTTTTCATTTCCCCCCACCCTACGCATCCAACGGTGCAACGGGCACCTGCCCCGCCAATGCGCTTCGTGCATGCGGGGGGAGGCGGGCCTGCAGAAAGGGACTGCAATCAGGCTCCCGTCCGTTCCTTGAAGAACTGGATCACCCGCTGCTCGGTCTTCTTGGTAGGGCCGTCGGGGTCGTCGTCGCGCAGGTTGATCGTCAGCACCGAATGCGCCGCCATCGGGCCGGGCGCGGCGTCCTTGGGATCGAGCTCGATGGCTTCGAACTTGTCGCCGAAGGTCTTCTTGAAGGTCTCGAAGCGCTCGGGCTGGACGAACGGGTCGCCGTGGAAGCGCAGGCCGATCATCGACAGGTCCTCCTGCGCGAAGCGGCGCTTGGCGCAGGCGATCTCGTCGGGCGAGACGCCCATCGCCGCGGCGCGCTTCTTGTTGCCGAAGCCGAGCGGCAGCGAGGGTTGCGAAAGCACCGGGGCGACGACCGACGGCTCGGTCATCATAGCCAGCGCGAAATTGCCGGTGAAGCACATGCCGACCGCGCCGACGCCCTTGCCGCCGCAATCCTGGTGCGCCTTGCGGGCGAGGGCGCGCAGCCAATCGACGATCGGGCTCGACTTGTCGGTGGCCCAGACGCTGAATTCGCGGCGGATGCAGATGCCTTGCAGCATCTGGCCGAGGCCGTAGAGCGGCGTCGGCGCGCGCCCCGGATGGCCGAACAGGCTGGGGAGATAGGCCGTCATGCCGGCGGCCGCGACGCGATCGCCGAAGCGCACGACCAGCGGGTGCATGTTCGGCATCTCGTGGATGACGATGACCGCCGGGCCGGTGCCGCGCTTGTAGACCGGCCGGATCCAGCGCCCGTCGTGGAAATCGAAGCGGCTGTAGTCCTTCAGGATGTCCGAATCGGCCATGGCGCCCTCCCGGTCGGTTCGGAACCTTACACGGGTAGTTAATTCCGGCGTAAGGCTTGCAGGCGACAATCGCGCCATGAGCCGCTTCGGACAGATCGCCCGCGAGCTCGGCCGGTTCATTCCGGCCGATGCCGTCAGGCCGCTCGGGCGGCCGGCGGCGGTGTTCTTCCACGGCGTCGAGCCCGCGACGCGCGATGCGCGGCTGCAGCACAACCACCACGAGGTCGCCGATTTCCGCGCCATCGCCAAGACGCTGCGCGCCGATTTCGACGTGCTGCCGCTGGCGGCGCTGGACGACGTGCTGAAGGCGCCGGACCGCCACCCGCGCGCCCTGTTCCTGATGTCCGACGACGGCTATGCCAACACGCTGAGCGTCGCGGCCGATATATTGGAGGAGGCGCAGCTGCCCTGGACGCTGTTCGCCTCGACGCATCACATTGCGACGGGCGAGCGCAATCCGGTCTTCCTGGCGCGGCTGTTCTGTTTTGCGGCGCCGGGCGGGGTTTACGATATCCCGCACCTGCCCAGGCCCATCATTCTGGGCGAGGCGCGCGATGCGATGGCCGACCGGACGGTGTGGCAGCTGCGCGACCTCGACATGGTGCGCGCGCAGCAGGCGGTCGATGCGATGCTGGCGGCGTTCGACGCGGCGGCGCTTTTGGAGGACTTCGCGTCGGAGACCTTCCTCGATTGGGACGGCCTTCGGGCGCTGAAGGCGCGCGGCGTGGAGATCGGGGCACATGCCCATCGCCACTGGCCGATGCACGACGCCCAGGCGCCGTCGACGCTGCGCGAGCAGGCGGCGATGCCCAAGGCGCTGATCGAGGCGCATGTCGGGCCGTGCCGCTATTTCTCCTATCCCTTCGGCAACAAGGGCGACGTGTCGCGCGGCGCATGGCAGGCGGTGCGCGACGCGGGCTATGCGGCGGCGTTCGCCACGCTGGCGGGCACGCTGGACGCGCAGGCCAATCCGTTCCTCTTGCCGCGCTTCGAGCTGACGGCGCGCGGCGATCACCTGACGGCGTTGATTTCGCTGCTGCGCGCGGGGAATAGGCGCGTGGAGAACTGGCAGCGCGCGCTGGCCGGGTGACCAAGCACCAGTGTCATTCGCGGCGGATGACACTTTCGGGACTCCCATCTCGCCCTGGCACGCTTAAGCGCCGTTAAGCATCGCGCGAAGGCCCCTTCGTCCCGCTTCGGCACAGAACCGGTTGGCCCACGCCATGCACTTCCGTGGGCATGAGCCTGCACGAGACCTTCCCGCAAGACCTCACAACCGCCGATGCCGGCGTCGCGGCGAACGACTTCGCCGCCGCCTTCCGCCTCTCGCCGGAGCAGATGTGGCGTGCCCCCGCCAACACCAACACCAAGCCGATTTCCCTCGAACCCGCCCTGAAGCGCGCCCTCGACCTGATCATCGCCCTCCCGATGCTGGTGTTCTGCGCGCCGCTGCTGATCGCGCTGGCGCTGATCGTCCGTCTCGACTCCAAGGGCCCGGCGCTGTTCCGCCAGACGCGCCTCGGCCAGGGCGGCAAGGCCTTCGACATCTTCAAGTTCCGCACGATGACCGTGATGGAGAACGGCGACAGCGTCGTTCAGGCGACCGCCGGCGACCTGCGCGTCACCAAGAGCGGCCGCTGGCTGCGCGCCTCCAGCCTCGACGAGCTGCCGCAGCTCCTCAACGTCATCAAGGGCGACATGTCGCTGGTCGGCCCGCGCCCGCATGCCCGCGCCCATGACACGCACTTTGCCGGCCTGATCTCGAACTACACGCTGCGCCAGGACGTGAAGCCCGGCATCACCGGCTGGGCCCAGATCCACGGCCACCGCGGCGAGACCCCGACCACGGATGCGATGCGCGCGCGCGTCGATCTCGATATCTTCTATGCGAAGAACGTCAGCGTGGTGCTGGATCTGACGATCCTCGCCAAGACGCCCTTCGCGGTCCTCAGCGCAAGGAACGCACGCTGATGCGCGGCGCTTTCCAGACCCGTCCGCAATTCGTGCCCGCGCAGCCCGCGCCGCGCGCGATCCCCGACCCCGCGAACGACCGCTATGCGGAAGTCACCGTCGGCGGCATCAAGACCGCCTGCGTCACCCGCGACCAGCTCGCCATGCTGATGGTCGAGGACTGCCTGATCGCGCGCAAGACCAAGCAGGCGCCGAAGCTGGTGTTCGCCTCCAACGGCCACGCCATCGCCCTCGTCGCCACCGACAAGAATTTCCGCGAACACTTCGCGGCCGCCGACATCGTGCACGCCGACGGCCAGCCGGTGGTGATGGCCTCGCGCCTCCTGGCGCGCCAGCCGGTGCCGGAGCGCAGCGCGACGACCGATTTCATCCACGACGCGGCGCGCGCCGCGCAGGCGCACGGCCTCAAGATCTTCCTGCTCGGCGCGACCGAGCAGATCAACGCGCAATGCGCCGAGATCCTGCGCTTCCAGTATCCCGATCTTAAGATCGCGGGGCGCCGCAACGGCTATTTCACGCGCGGCGACGAGGCGGCGCTGTGCGACGAGATCAACGCGTCGGGCGCCGACATCGTGTTCGTCGGCCTCGGCGTGCCGCTGGAATACGAATTCTGCACGCGCAACAAGCATCGGCTGAACGCCGGCTGGGTCGTGACCTGCGGCGGCTGCTACAACTTCGTCACCGGCGCCTATAAGCGTGCGCCGGAATGGATGCAGAAATTCTCGCTCGAGTGGCTCTATCGACTGGCGCGCGAGCCCAAGCGGCTGCTCTGGCGCTATGCGGTGACCAATCCGCTGGCGATCTTCTTCATGGTGACGCGTACGGCATAATTCGTGGGCTGTTGGACGAAACATCCGCGCGAGCAATCGCGCGGGTGCGTTCGTGTGTCCATTTCATCCTTTAAAATAGGCACCTTTTCGTACATCACTGACGCGTAAAGTTGGCCTCGGGCTTGCAGTTGTTTTCTTCGTAAAACAACGAAAGCACTTGCCCGTGCAGACCGCATCCATCGCCTTCGACACCACGATCGACTTCGCCCCGCCGAAGAGCGCGCTTCTCGACAAGATCGCGCGTCTGGCGCGCCGTTATGCGATTTCCGCCGCCGGTCCGGTGGCGATGTCGGGGGCGCACTTCCTGTCGGCCGTCCTGGTTCTGCACACCCTGTCGCCGATCCATTTCGGCTTGTTCTCCTTCGTGATGACGATCGTGCCGTTCTGTGTCAGCAGCGCCGCGGCGCTGATCGGCGCGCCGACCACCATCGGGATCCGCAATCGCGGCCATGTCGACGAAGCGGAACTCGCGACCTTCCAGAAGGCGAACCTGGTGCTGGCGCTGTTCGCCTTCACCGTGGTCAGCGTCTCGATGATCGCCAGCGGCCTTCGCGCCGAGCCGGCGATGCTGTTCGGTCTCTATGGCGCGACGATGAGCCTGCGCTGGCTGGGCCGTGTGTACGCCTATGCCACCGACGCGCCGGGCCGCGCCGCGATGTCCGACATCGCCTATGGCACGCTGCTGGTCGCCGGGCTGGGCGCGCTTTACCTGCTCGACCGCATGACCATGACCTACACCGCGGTGATCCTGGTCGCTGCCGCCGCCGGCAGCCTGGCGGTGTTCGACCGCGAATATCTGGCCAAGCAGTTCGCGCCGTCCGCGGCCGGGCGCCTTGCCGCCTACGCGCCGGTGTGGCGCGATCTGACCCGCTGGTCGATCCTGGGCGTCGCCGCAACGGAGCTGACGATCAACGCCCACGCCTATTTCGTGACCTTCTTCTGCGGGCCGCAGAGCTTCGCCCTCCTGGCGCTGGGCAGCCTTCTGATGCGCCCGGTCGCCGTGGTGCTGGGCTCGCTGCCCGACATGGAGCGCCCGGCCATGGCGCGGGCGATCGGCGCCGGCGACCTCGGCAAAGCCTTTCGCGCCGTTAAGGATTTCCGAACCGCCGCGGTTGCAATCTTGGCCGGAACGACTCTGATCGCGGCGGCGCTTTTGATCTGGTTCCCGTCCCTCGTCCTCAAGCAGGGCTATGCGGCCTCCGCCGCCTGGCCGGTCGTGGCCGTGTGGGTGGCGATCATGGCGGTGCGCGCGGTGCGCACGCCGGATGCCGTGTTCCTTCAGGCCGCGGGTGAGTTCCAGGCGCTGGCGTCCATCGGCATGAAGGCCTCGGTGGTGTCGCTTCTTGCCACGCTCGCGTTGCTCGCCACTTTCGGCCCGATCGCGTCGATGCTGGGCATCGTGGCGGGCGACATGGTGATGAGCCTGGGCATCTTCAAGCGCACAAGCGCGTGGAAGGCGGCCTATGCCTGAGGTCGTCGTCGCGATCCCGACGTTCAAGAGGCCGCGCGGGCTCGCGCGGCTTCTCGATTCGTTGGCGAAGGTCGAGACGACGGCGACGATTCGCGTGCTGGTGGCGGACAACGACGCCGAGGGGCATGAAGGTTTCGATCTCTGCCGGGCTTTGAATTACCGCTGGCCATTGACGGCGATCATCGTGAAGGAGCGCGGCATTGCGCCGGTGCGCAACGCGCTGGTGGCCGAAGCGCTGCTTGGTGACGCACTGTTCATCGCGATGCTCGACGACGACGAGTGGCCGGAGCCGTGCTGGCTGGGCGCGCTGCTCGCCGAGCAGGCGAAGACCGGCGCCGACGTGGTGCAGGGCTCGATCCTGTTCGATTTCGAGGCGCGGCCGCGCTGGGCGGACACCTTCGACGGCATGTCCGACATCCGCCATCCGAGCGGGCCGACCCCGATGCTGCAGGGCGCCGGCAATCTTCTGATAACGCGCGGGGCGCTCGAGAAGATCGGCGCGCCGTGGTTCGATCCGGCCTTCGCGCTGTCGGGCGGCGAGGATCGCGACTTCTTCCAGCGCCTCAAGGCAGCCGGCGCGCGTTTCGCGTGGTCGGACGAGGCGGTGGCGCGCGGTTTCGTGCCGGCGACGCGCACCAGCCTGACCTGGGCCTTGAAGCGCGCCTATTCGATCGGCAATTCCGACATGCGCGTGTTCCTGAAATATGGGCCGAGCCTGGCCACGCGCTGCGGCGAGCTCGTTAAGGTTGCCGGCGCACTGCTGCTGACGCCGCTGTTGTTCCTGCTCACGGGTTTCCGTATCGACGCGCTGCGCCGCCTGTTCCGCGCCGCCGGAAAAGCGAGCGCGCTGTTCGGGTCGCACTACAACGAATACGCCGTGACCCATGGCGACTGACGTCCTTCAACCCGGCTATGCACCCAGGACGAGCTTCGACCAGCGGCTGGCGGAGATCGGCTTCGTCTGCGTGCTGCTGCTCATCATCGTCGGGCTGGAGCCGTTCGACACGCGCACCGCTGCCGCCATCGCGGCGCGCGACGCGGCCTCCGCGGGCGGCGACATGCTGCGCCAGGTGGTGTTCCTCTCGACCTTCGGCATGATCGCGTGGGGCGCGCTGCGCAAGCACGGGATGCTGGCGATCCGCGCCATTCCGGTGCTGGTCGCGGCGCTTCTGTTGTGGTGCCTGGTATCCGCTCTGTGGACCGACGAGCCGGACGTGGTGGCGCGGCGCGCGATCCTGTGCGCGATCTTCGTGTCGTCGATGCTCCTGGCCGTGGACACGCTGGGGGCGGCGCGCACTATCGCGTTGTGGCGCATCACCATCGGCGCGATCATCCTGGTCGACATCGGCTCGTGTCTGGTGGTCCACAACGCGGTGCACCAGCCGGACGATCTGGAAGCGGGCCTGGCGGGCGCATGGCGCGGGCTGCACAGCCACAAGAACATGGCCGGTTCGGTCGCGGCCAGCGCCGTGGTGATGTTCTTCTACTTCGCGCTCGACGGAAAAAAGCGCATCGACATCTTCCTGTGCGCCGCGTCGTTCTTCTTCCTGATCATGACGCGCTCCAAGTCGTCGCTCGGCCTGTTGCCGGTGGCGATGACGGTGGGCTGGGTCTACCGCGTCGCGGCGCAGAACCGGCTCGACCGCATCATCGCGGCGGTGGCGGCGGTGCTGTTCGTGCTCGGCTTCGGGCTGATCGTGGTGCTCGAATGGCAGGTGATCTCGCGGTTCCTGGAGGATCCGCAGCACTTCACCGGCCGCGCCGAGATCTGGTCGGCCGAGGTCGCGTTCATCAAGGATCATCCGTTCTTCGGATCGGGCTTCGGCACGTTCGGCAATACGGGCGTGCGCTCGCCGATCTATTTCTATGTCGGGCGGGGCTGGGTCTCGCAGATCGGCGAGGGCCATTCGGGCTATCTGGAAATGCTGGTGACGCTGGGCGGCATCGGCTTCGCCATCGGCATGTCGGCGCTGGTGATCCAGCCCTTCCTGCAGTTCTGGGGGGCGGAGCGCGGCGTCAACACGCGGCTGAACGCGATGCTGTTCACGCTCTTCGTGTTCGACGTGCTGCACAATTTCATGGAGTCCGACTTCGTCCAGGTGACAAGCGCGCAATGGGGCCAGATGCTGGTCGTCATCGCGATCCTGCGCGTCACGCAACGCGAGGTGCGCGAGGCGTTCAAGGCGCAGCTTGTCCAAAAGGCAAGTTGGGCATGAGCGCGCCGTTCTTCTCGGTCGTGATTCCGGTCTACAACCGCGCGCGGGTGCTGGAAGCGGCGCTGCGCTCGGTGCTGGCGCAATCGGAGCGCGATTTCGAGATCGTGGTGGTCGACGACGGCTCCAAGGACGATCCGGGCGGTATCGCGGCGGCGCTGAACGATCCGCGCATCCGCGTGATCCACCAGGACAATGCCGGCGGCGGCGCGGCGCGCAACACCGGCATCCGCGAGGCGCGCGGACGGTTCGTGGCGTTCCTCGATTCCGACGACCTGTTCCTGCCGCATCATCTGGGCGCGATGCGCGAATTGCTGGAGAACACGCAGAACACCGCCGGTTATGCCCGTGTCGTGGTCGATCGCGGCGAGGGGCGCGGGTTGGTGAAGCCGCCGCGCGCGCTGCGCACCGGCGAGGACATGGCGGCGTATCTGCTGTGCGACCGCGGCTTCGTGCCGACGATCACCACCGTGGTGCCGGCGGACCTCGCCCGGCGCGTGCTCTACAACGAGAACCTGCGCGAGGCGGAGGATACCGATTTCGCGATCCGCCTTGCGCTCGAAGGCTGCCGCTTCGTGATGGCGCAAGAGGCCGGTGCGGTGTGGAAGGATCACTTCGATCCCAATCGCTCCTCGGCGGGGCGCAGCACCGAACGCATGGCGAAGTGGCTCGATTGCATCCGGCCGCGCATCCCGAGGAAGGCGTATTTGGGCGGGCGCGGCTGGGCGGTGGCAAAGGGCGTGGCGACGACGCGGCCGATGACGGCGTTCTACTACTATCTCGTGGCGGTGCTGAACGGCTGCTATGCGCCGAAGCTCGCGGCCATCGTGTTCCTGCAGATATTCCTGCCCGACCGCGTCTATCGCGCCGTCGCGGATCAGGCGGCCGGCCGCCTGCCGCACGTGCAGCCGTGCTGAGCCGTCGCGCGCTCTTGGCTGGCGCTGCCGCGCTGACCATGCCGGCGCGGGCGCAGGACATGGTCGATCTTGGACCGTCGCTGAAGTCGCTGGCGGCGGCGAAGGGGCTGGTGTTCGGCGCGGCGAACAACACTTACTGGCTCGGCTTTCCCGATTTCGCGCACGCCTATGCCCGCGAATGCGCGATCCTAGTGCCGGAATACGAGCTCAAGCGCGAGATCACGGAGCCGACGCCAGGCGTGCTCGATTTTACGGCCGGCGAGCAGCTCGCGAGCTTCGCGCACGCGCACGCCATGCTGCTGCGCGGCCACCCGCTGGTGTGGTTCGCGGCCAATCCGCCCTGGCTGGACGAGGCGATCCTGTCGGCGCGGGGCGAGGGCATCTTCCGCGATTATATCCGCGCCACGGCCGGGCATTTCGCTGGACGCATGCATTCCTGGGACGTCGTCAACGAGGCGATCGAGATCGCCGACGGCCGCGCCGACGGGCTGCGCAACACCAACTGGCTGAAGCGCTTCGGACCACGCTATATCGACGACGCGTTCCACGCGGCGCATGAGGCCGATCCGGCGTCGCTGCTGGTCTACAACGACTATGGCCTGGAATCCGACACGCCGGACCACGACGCGCGGCGGGCGGCAGTGCTGAAGCTGCTCGAGGGCATGATCGCGCGCGGCGTGCCGGTCGGCGCGCTCGGGCTGCAGGGCCACATCACGGCGTTCGGGCCGAAGATCAACCAGGCGAAGCTGGCGCGCTTCCTCGGCGACGTGCAGGCGACGGGCCTGCGCATCCTCGTGACGGAGCACGACGTCGACGATGGCGGGGGGCCGACGGATTTCGTCAGCCGCGACCGCGGCGTGGCGGATGCGTCGCGGCGGATGCTGGACGTGGCGCTCGACAATCGCGCGACCATGGCGCTGCTGACCTGGGGCCTGTCGGACCGGTTCCTGCGGCAGGAGAGCACCAAGGAAACGCTGCTGCGCGGCACGCCGCGCAAGCTGCCCTTCGACGGCGCGATGCAGCCGACCGCGATGCGCGGCGCGATCGCGCAGGCGTTGCGCGAGGTGCGGCGGGCCTAAGCGGCCTTCTTCGTCACGGTCGCGGCGCTCTTGCGGCGCAGATGCGCGGCGAGGCGGGGCGCGGCGAATTCGGCGCCGACCATGAAGCGCAGCACCGGACCAAACGCGTTCGCGGCGGCGAGGCCGACGAAGTAGAGGCCCCGCACCGAGCACTCGAAACTGTCGGACAGCACCGGCGTGCCGTCGGCCTCGGCGATGTCCTTGCGGATATCGGCGCCGAGGAAAGCGAGACGCGCCAGGTCGGTCTTGTAGCCGGTGGCGGCGACGACGTGGTCGGCCATCACGATGCGCATGCGGCCCTGCTCGTCGCGAATCTCGAGCGCCACGCGTCCGTCGACGATGTGGGCGGCGGCGAGGTGATGGCCGAGGATCGTCGCGACGTTGCTCTCGAACTTCTCGCGGGTGAACCAGCCGGCGGCGGGCCCCAGATGCCGGCGCGTCGCCTCGTGACGCAGTTTCTGGGGCAGCTTGTGGAACAGGAGCGGGGCGTTCACGCAGAAGAACGAACGCCAGCCCGGACCGATGCCGGTGTCGGGGTTTTGCAGCTGGTTGAGGATCGTCGGATCGGCGCTGTCGGGTCCGACATGGAAGGCGAGCCCCTTGCGGCGGGCGATCACGCGCACCTTGGCGCCCGCATCGTGCAGCGCCAGCGCGGTGTCGATGGCGGACGCGCCGCCGCCCAGCACCACGACCTCCTTGCCGCGGAAGCGGTCCATGTCGTGATGGTCGTAGGCGTGGCTGACATGGGAGGCGGGAAGGCGCGCGAGCTCCAGCGGGCTCTGCTTGAACCAGTTGATGCCGACCGCCATCACGACGCGGCGGGCGCGGGCGACGACGCCGTTCTCCAGCGTCAGCGTATACCCTTCGGCGTCCTTGGCGATGTTCGCGACGTTGAGCTTTTCGAGGTTCGGCACATAGGTGCGCTGGAACCAGTCGGCATAGGCGACGAAGTCCTCGAGCTTCACCGGAATCTTCTGCGCGGAGTACGCCTTGCCGTTGAGCGCGCACCAGGCCTCGAGCGTGGAGTAGCTGTCGGGGGCGGACAGGTTGGAGGCGAAGCCGTCGGACTTCAGGCACATGCCCTTGGGCATGTGCTCGCGCCAGGTCTGCAGCGGCTTTCCGAAGATGCGGAACGAAACACCCGCGTGCCGCAGATGAGCGGCGAGCGAGAGGCCGTAAGGGCCGGCTCCGACGATGGCAACGTCGACGGTCTTCATGGTGAAACGATTCCCTGTGCTGGAACGGGACAAATCCCGTTTCGAGACGAAGGATTTCCGCGTTCCGCCGTCCTGGACGCCTACCCTCCAAACCGCGTGCCATTTGTTTGGGCATTCAGAATCGGTTGACGCTTACACCATTACGCTTCCGTCATGACGCCGCGCATCCTGCTGACCACCACCATGCATTGGCCGTCGGCGGCCCGGCTGGCGGGCGCGTTCGCCGGTATCGGCGCGCGTGTCGAGGCGCTGCTGCCGATCGGCCATGTCGCGAACAAGAGCCGCTTCGTGGCAGCGGTCCACGATTACGATCCGATGTTTCCGGCGCGCGCCTTGAAGAAGGCGGTGCGCCGCGCCGAGCCCGATCTTGTCGTGCCGTGCGACGACCGCGCGCTGGCGCAGTTTTTGGCGCTGGACGCGGTCCCGCTCTTGGACCGTTCGCTCGGGCGGACGGAGAATTATCCGGCGCTGGTGTCGCGCTGCGACCTGATCGCGGAGGCGCGGGCGCTTGGCATCCGCGCGCCGCAGACCATGCAGGTGCCGCGCGAAGAGGATCTCGAACAGGCGCTCGCCTGCATCGGCCTGCCGGCGGTGCTGAAGGTCGACGGCAGCTGGGGCGGTGACGGCGTCGCGGTGGTGCGCAATCTGGAGCAGGCGCGCGCGGCGTGGAGGCGGCTGGCGGTCAGCCCATCGCCCCTGCGCAGCATGGCGCGCGCGATGTTGCGGCGCGACATGCACTTCCTGCGCGACGCGATGAGCCCGCCGCAGATCACCGTCAGCCTGCAGCGCTTCGTGCCCGGCACGCCGGCCACCAGCGCCTTCGCCTGCCATCGCGGTCATGTGCTGGCGGCGATCCATATGGATGTGCTGGAAGTCCTGCACGCCAATGGGCCGGCGACGGTGATGCGGCGGGCTTGGTCCAGCGAGATGGACGACGCCGCCGCGGCGCTGGCGGCGCGATTCGGGCTTTGCGGCCTGCATGGCCTCGATTTCGTCCGCGACGCGAGCGGGCGGGTGCATCTGGTCGAGATGAATCCGCGCGCCACCCAGACGGCGGCCTTCGCCTTCGGGCCGGGCCACGACTTGGCGGCGGCGTTGGCGGCCACCGTGTCGCCGGTGATCCGGGGACCGCGTCCCGTTTTGACGGAAAACCCGGTGATCGCGCTTTTTCCGCAGGAATGGCGGCGCGATCCGGACAGCCCCTGGCTGCACTGCGCCTATGCAGACGTGCCGTGGGACGATCCGGGGGTGCTGCGCGCCTGCCTGGCGCCCGGCGAAGCGTCGCCGCAACGGCGCGTCGAGCACAGATCGCCGGTCGCCGCATTAACCGTTCATCAGGCGTCGGCGCGGTAAATCCCTTAGGAGAAGCAAAAGGCTCGCGGGCGTTCGCACCGCGCGATGCGTGCATGTCGTTCCAGGGGATTAACCCAAAGCCAGAGGCCGGCAGCGATATCAGCTTCGCCGATGTCCTCGCAGGCCTGCGCGCGCGGCTGGGGCTGATCGCGCGCATCACCGTGCTGGTGGTCGCGGCCGCCGTCGTGATCGTGAGCCTGCTGCCGACGCGCTACACCTCTTCGTCGGTGCTGATGCTCGATCAACGCCGCAACACCGTCGCCGACCTGCAGAACGTGCTGAGCGCGCTGCCGACCGATCCGGCCTCGATGCAGAACCAGATCCAGGTGCTCGAGTCGCGCGACCTCGCGGCCGAGGTGATCGCCAAGCTGAAACTCTATGACGATCCGGAGTTCAATCCGTCGCTGTCGAAAAGCCTGGGCGGCGAGATCATGGCGCTGCTCAATCCCAAGAGCTGGTTCGCCGCCGGCCCCAGCGCGCCGCCCGATCCGCAGATCCAGCGCGACGCGATCATCGACGCCTTCCTCAGCCACGTGTGGGCGGAGTCGGTCGGGCTTTCGACCACCATCACCGTCAACGCGACCTCGCGCGACGCGGCCAAGGCCGCACGTATCGCCGACGCGGTGGCGCAGACCTATGTCGACGATCTCGTCGAAGCGAAACTCAAGGCCTCCGACGCGACCAGCGCCTGGCTGACGCAGCGCATCCGCGAGCTCGGCAACCAGGTGCAGCAGGAAGAGGCCGCGGCGCTCACCTATCGGGCGCAGCACAATCTGGATTCCAGCGCCGGCGGCACCCAGCTGATCGAGGCGCAGCTCGGCGGCATCAACGGCCAGATCGTGCAGGCGCGCGCCGACCTCTCGGCCAAGACCGCGATCTACAGCCAGGTGCAAGCGCTGCAGAACGCCGGACGCTCGGCCGACATCTCGCAGATCATCGCCTCGCCGCTGATGGTCCAGCTGCGCAGCCAGCAGGCCGACCTGATCAAGCAGTCCGCGGCGCTCGCCATTCCCTACGGCCCCAAACATCCCAAGCGCATCGCGGCCGAGAACCAGGTCAAGGACCTCGACCAGAAGATCGACGAAGAGGGGGCGCGCATCGTGGGCTCGCTGTCGAACGATGTCGCGGTGGCGCGGGCGCAGCTCAGCTCGCTCGAGGGCAGCCTGAACGCGACGCAGCACCATGCCTCGGCACAGGACCTGACGGCGGTGAAGCTGCATGCGCTGGAATCCGAGGCGGACTCGTCGCGCAAGCTCTACGACGCGTTCCTCGCGCGGCTGACCTCGATCCAGGATCAGGAAGGCCTGCAATATCCCGACGCGCACATCATCAGCCGCTCGGCCGTTCCGTCGGCGCCGAGCTCGCCGCAGCGCATGCTGATCGTGATGGCTTCCATACCGGCCGGTTTGATGCTCGGCTGTCTCGCGGCGCTGTTGTCGCTGCGCTTCGCGGGCACGCGCCGCCGCGAGCCGGTCGTTGCCGCGCCGCGTCCTGTGCGTCCCGCGCCGCAGCCCCGGCCTCAGCCGATGCCGGTGCCGCAGCCCGCCCATGCCGCGATGCCGCCGCTGATCGCCGAGGTGCCGGGCGCGCTCGCCGAGGGTGCCGCCGACCATGTCGTCGACTGGCCGGCCGCGCCGTTCGCGCGCGCCATCGCCAATCTTCTCACCCGCATCGCGCCACAGCGCGGCACCGCCCGCGTCGTCGCGGTGACGAGTGCCGGAACGCCGGTCGCCGGCACCACGGTGGCGCTGGCGCTCGCCCGGGCGGCCGCGGCGAGCGGACTTCGCACGATCTTGATCGACGGCGATCTCGCGAGCACCAGGCTGGCGCAGGCGGCAGGGCTTCGCGCCAAAGCGGGGATGATCGACGTCCTGGCGGGCAACACGACCCTCAACCAGGCTTTGCAGCGCGATCCGCGTTCCGGCGCCCTGATGCTGGCGACGGTCCGGCCGGCGCGCGATCCGGACGCGGCGATCGCCTCGCCCGAGATGGGCAAGCTGTTCGGCCATCTGCGGAAGATCGCAGACCTTATTATAGTGGCCTCGCCGCCGGTCCTGGGTTCCGCCGAGGCGCCGGGCCTGGCGCGGCTGTCGGATGCCGTGGTGATGGTCGCCCGGCCCGAGGAACGGCCGCAGCCCGGCCTCAACCGGGCGCTGCAGACGCTGGCGCAGGGCCAGTCGGCCCCGGTCGGCATGGTGCTGGTGCATTAACCCGCTGACAGAGAAGCCCTCTTTCAGCGCGGCCATTTACCTCATCCTGTGAGAAGTCCTTCGTTTTTGGCGGAAATGTTGCCGCGCGGCTTGCCCTCACCCCCTGCTTCCCGTTAAGTGCGGCCCGTTCAAAGCTATGGGGCTTTTGCCATATGCCGTTTGACTTGAATAACAACACGACACGCGCGGTTCTCGCGGCCGTGATCCTAGTGGTCGGCTTCTTTGCCGGCTTCTTCATCCACAAAGCCGTCGCGGCGATGCCCGACAGCGTGACGGAGACCCAGTACGACGACTGGCGCGTCACCTGTCCGAAGCTCAGCGACAAGGACACGAGCTGCGAGATGCAGCTCGACGTGCCGGACGAGAAACGCACGACCGAACTCGCGCGCCTGCAGCTCTTCAAGAGCAAGGAAACCGGTGCGACGCCGACCCTGCTGATCACCGTGCCTTACAACACGCTGCTCGACGCCGGCATCGGTCTGCAGTTCAACAAGGACAAGGCGACGGTCTATCAGTTCGAGATCTGCAACGATTTCGGCTGCGTGGTCCGCATCAAGTTCGACGACGCCCTGGCCGCATCGATGGGTTCGGCGCAGTCCGCGCGCATCCTGGTCGCCGGCCTCGACGGCAAGCCTGCCGCCCTGCCGTTCTCGCTCAAGGGTTATGCCGCGGCACATAAGGCGTTCGTCAGCGACGACGGCAAGCGCCATTCCTGGTGGAAGAGACTCTGGTCATGAAAACCATGCGTAAGATCTTTGCGGGCGCGCTGGCGCTCGGCCTCCTCGCGTTCAGCGGCGCCGCCGCCCAGGACGCGCCGGCAGCCAGCGGGCATCAGCCGCTGGCGCCGACCGACACCAAGCAGTTCGGCGACTGGATGGTGCGTTGCTATCCGGTCAGCTCGCCGTCGCCTTGCGACATGTTCGAGCTGCTCGCCAACAAAGCGAACCATCAGCGCATCCTGTCGATCTCGATCGCCTACATCCCGTCGAGCGACAAGCACGTCATCCAGATCGCGGTGCCGCTCGGCGTCTTGATCCAGAAGCACCTGACGATGTCGACCGACGTCTACACCTCGCCGGAGCTGCATTACCGCCGCTGCGACCGCGCGGGCTGCTATGTCGAGATGCTGGTGCAGAACGACGCGATCACGGCGCTGAACGCGGCCAACGGCTCGGGCAAGATCTCGATCTATGCCGGCAATGGCCGCCGCTTCGACATCCCGTTCTCGGTCAAGGGCTTCTCGGATGCCCATGGCGCGATGCAGGACCTGGCGCGCAAGAAGAGCGGCAAGCCGGCGGACACCGCTCCGGCCGCGCCCGCCGCGCCGGCGCCTTCGAGCGCCGGTGGCACCGATACGAGCGGCGGTGGCGACACCACGCCGACACCGGACGCCAACCCCACGCCGTCGCCGTAAGGCGGGCTCGGGTTCAAGGGCTGGAAGAGGGCGGGGCCGCTGGCTCCGCCTTTTTCATTTGACCGGCTTCGACGCCTTGCGGACCGACTTCACCGCGGACGGGATCAGCAGCGCGAGCACCAGCAGCACGGCCAGCGCGACCAGCGACGGCCAGCCGCCCAGCCAGCGCCAGATATGGCGCACCGCCGTCCAGCCCGCCGCGCCCAAGAACAACAGTGACGCAGCCCAGGGCAGCGCCGAGGTCACGTTGGCGGCCTGGAAGGGCACGAACTTCATCTGCGAGATGCCCGCGACCAAAGGCACGGTGGCGCGAAAGGGGCCCAGGAACCGGCCGAAGAAGATCGCCCAGATGCCCCAGCGCTTGAAGAAGGTCAGCGCATTCTCGACCTGGTCGCGGAAGCGCGAGACCGGCCATACCGACAGGATATGGTCCTTATAGCGATGGCCGATCCAGTAGGAGATCCAGTCGCCCAGCACCGCGCCGAGGGCCGCCGCCAGCCAAACCGAGCCGAACCCCCAGACTTCCGCGTCGTTGGCCCGCAGCATGGCGCCCAGGGCGACCAGGATCGTGGTACCGGGGATCAGGAAGGACAGCCCCGCGAAGGATTCCCCGAACGACACGATGAACGCGATCGCGAACACCGATTGGGGATGGCCTTTCGCAAAGGCGAGAAGCCAATGAGCGGCGTCCGTGATCCAGGCGAAGAAATCGTGCATCAAGATGAAATCCGCGTAAGGAACGCCCGGGTCTGGGAAGTGTTACAAGTGCGATATGGTGGCTTTTTGGCCTCCTGTCCAATGTTGTCGCGACAAATTCGACAAATTTAGGCACCAGGCTTTTGTTACTTCACCGGCTGGCGGGGACATATCTGCCAGATTTCATTTGGCATGAGCGAAGGACCCGATGAGCAGCCCCGGCAGCACCCCGAAGCGCGCCTACAACTCTGCGGTCGCAGACACAGACACCGGTCGCAGCGGCTGGTGGGGTTCCCTGACCCGTGGGCGGCGCTGGCTGTGGCTCCTGTTGGGTTTGATCCTGATCGGCCTCGTCACGTGGCGGGTGGTCTGGGTCGCCAGCCAGTCCGACAAGCCGGGCGGGCGGTTCGGCGCCGGCGGCGCGCAGGCCGTGGGCGTCGCCAGCGCGAGCTCCGGCGACATGGACATCACCCTCAACGCACTGGGCACGGTGACGCCGCTCGCCACCGTCACGGTGCGTCCGCAGGTCTCGGGCACGATCGTGAAGTTCTACTTCACCGAAGGCCAGATGGTGAAAACCGGCGACGTCCTGGCGCAGATCGATCCGCGCCCCTTCCAGGCGGCGCTCGACCAGGCCAAGGGCACGCTGGCGCGCGACCAGGCGAACCTCAACAACGCGATCATCGACCAGACGCGCTATGCGCAGCTCAACGCGCAGAAGGCGATCTCGCAGCAGCAATATGCGACGCAGGTCGCGCTCGTGCAGTCGGACCGCGGCGTCGTCGAGTCCGACCAGGGCGCGGTGAAGACCGCCGCGATCAATCTCGGCTTCGCGCGCATCACTTCGCCGGTCGACGGGCGCGTCGGCATCCGCCAGGTCGATATCGGCAACATCGTCTCCTCCGGCCAGACCAACGGCATCGTGGTGGTGACGCAGGAGCAGCCGATCTCGGTGCTGTTCTCGCTGCCCGAGGACAATATCGGCGACGTGAACGGCCGCCTGACCGCCGGCGCCAAGCTCACCACCTATGCCTATGACCGCGGCCAGACCACACTGCTCGCCACCGGCACGCTGCAGGCGCTCGACAGCCAGATCGACACCACGACCGGCACTGTCAAGGCGCGCGCGATGTTCGACAACTCCGACGGCAAGCTGTTCCCCAACCAGTTCGTGAACGTGCGCCTCCTGGTCAACACGCTGCACGACCAGACGCTGGTACCGGTGGCGGCGGTGCAGCGCGGCGCCGAAGGCAGTTATGTCTTCGTGGTGCAGCCCGACAAGACGGTGGCGCAGCGCACCGTCACGCTGGGACCCGGCAACGCGACCCAGGTCTCCATCACCCAGGGCCTCAAGCCCGGCGACACGGTGGTGGTCGACGGCGCCGACCGGTTGCGCGACGGCGCAAGCGTGCAGACCAGCGCCGCGATCACCAAGCCCAGCGCGGCAGCGGGCGGCACAGGTGCAGCCGGCGGCGGCGACGATCGCGCGGCGCGGATGGCGAAGATGCAGGCGGTTCTCAAATCGCCGGTGTGCTCGGCTGACGTCGCGAAGTACTGTGCCGGCAAGACCGGCCGCGACATGTTCATGTGCCTGCGCGAGAACCGCGACAGCTTCAGCGACGGCTGCACCGCCGCGCTGAAGAAGCTGCGCCACGCGGGCGGCGGAGGCGGCGGCCGTCACGGCGGCGGTGGTGGATTCGGCGGCTGAGGCTGCGGCCATGAACCCCTCAGCCCCCTTCATCCTGCGTCCCGTCGCGACATCGCTTCTGATGATCGCGATCCTGCTGGTCGGCCTGGTGGGCTATTCCTACCTGCCGCTATCGGCACTGCCGGAGGTCGATTATCCGACCATCCAGGTACAGACCTTCCTGCCGGGTGCCTCGCCCGAAGTGATGACCTCGTCGGTCACCGCGCCGCTGGAGAAGCAGTTCGGCCAGATGCCGGGCCTCAACCAGATGTCGTCGGTGAGTTCGGCCGGCGCGTCGGTGATCACGCTGCAGTTCGATCTCAGCCTCAATCTCGACATCGCCGAGCAGGAGGTCCAGGCGGCGATCAATGCCGGCGGCAATCTGCTGCCGCAGACGCTGCCGGCGCCGCCGGTCTACGCCAAGGTCAACCCGGCCGACGCGCCGATCCTCACCCTGGCGATCTCGTCCAAGACCATGCCGTTGATCCAGGTGCAGGACCTGGCCGACACGCGCATCGCGCAGAAGATCAGCCAGCTGGCGGGCGTCGGCCTCGTCTCGATCCCGGGCGGCCAGCGGCCGGCGGTGCGCATCCAGGCGAACCTGCAGGCGCTGGCGTCCTATGGCCTCAACATCGACGACCTGCGCACCACGATCTCCAACGCCAACTCGAACGCACCCAAGGGCAGCTTCGACGGCGCGGCGCAGTCCTACACGATCGACGCCAACGACCAGATCCAGGATCCGCAGGACTACAAGAACATCGTCGTCGCCTACAAGAACGGCGCGCCGGTGCATCTGTCGGACGTCGCCAACGTCACCCAGGCGGCGGAGAACGACAAGCTTCTATCGTGGATGAACAAGACGCCGGCGATCCTGCTCAACGTGCAGCGCCAGCCGGGCGCCAACGTCATCGCGGTGGTGGATTCGATCAAGGCGATGCTGCCGCAGATCAAGTCCGGCCTGCCGGGCGGCGTCGACGTCACCGTCCTGACCGACCGGACCACCACGATCCGCGCCTCGGTGTCGGACGTCGAGTTCGAGCTCGGGCTCGCCGTCGTCCTCGTGGTGCTGGTGATCTTCGTCTTCCTGCGCAACATCCCGGCGACGTTCATCCCCAGCCTGTCCGTGCCGCTCTCCATCATCGGCACCTTCGCGGCGATGTATCTGCTCGGCTATTCGCTCAACAACCTGTCGCTGATGGCGATGACCATCGCGGCGGGCTTCGTGGTCGACGACGCCATCGTGATGATCGAGAACATCACGCGCTATCTGGAGGCCGGCGATCCGCCGCTGCAGGCGGCGCTGAAGGGCGCGGGCGAGATCGGCTTCACCATCGTGTCGCTGACCGTCTCGCTGATCGCGGTCTTGATCCCGCTTTTGTTCATGCAGGAGGTCGTCGGCCGCCTGTTCCGCGAGTTCGCGGTGACGCTGGCCATCACCATCCTGATCTCGGCGGTGGTGTCGCTGACCCTGGTGCCGATGCTGTGCGCCAAGCTGCTGCGCAAGCACGAGGAACCCAAGCCGGGCTCGTGGATGGCGAAATCGGAAGATTATTTCGAGCGCGTGATCGCGGAATACGACCGGCTGCTGCAATGGGTGCTGGACCGCCAGCCGCTGACGCTCCTGGTCGCGGTGGCGACGCTGGCCTTCACCGTCTTCCTCTACATCGTGATCCCGAAGGGCTTTTTCCCGACGCAGGATACCAGCCTGGTGCAAGGCATCACCGAGGCCGGGCCGACCGTGTCGTTCGACGAGATGTCGGGCCGCCAGCAGGCGCTCACCGCTGCGATCCTGAAGGATCCGGACGTCGCCAGCCTGTCGTCCTTCATCGGCGTCGACGGCAACAACGATACGCTCAACTCGGGCCGCTTCCTGATCAACCTGGTGCCCAAGGACGACCGCAGCGACAGCGTGACCGACGCCATCGCCTCGATCACCCAGAAGGCGCAGAGCGTCGCCGGCATCTCGCTCTACCTGCAGCCGGTGCAGGATCTGACGATCGATTCCACGGTCAGCCGGGCGCAGTACCAGTTCGTGCTCGAGGACGCGAGCAACGCGACGCTGGTGGGCGCGGTGCCGAACCTGCTCAAGGCGCTCCAGTCGCGCCCCGAGCTGCGCAACGTCTCGACGAGCTTCCTCGACCGCGGTCTGTCGGCGATGGTTGTGGTGGACCGCGACACCGCGGCGCGCTTCGGCATCACCGCGGCGACGATCGACAACGCGCTCTACGACGCCTTCGGCCAGCGCATCATCTCGACCATCTTCACCCAGTCGAACCAATATCGCGTGATCATGGAGGCCGATCCGGGCGTGCAGAGCAGTCTCGGCTCGCTCGGCGACATCCATCTGCCGTCGGCCGGCGGCGGACAGGTGCCGATGTCGGCCTTTGCGCAGGTCGAGTCGCGGCCGATGCCGCTCGAGGTCGATCACCTGGGCCAGTTCCCCTCGGCCGAGATCTCGTTCGACGTCGCGCCGGGTTATTCGCTGGGCAGCGCGGTCGACGCGGTGAAGGCGGCGGAGGCCGACGCCAACCTGCCGGCCTCGATCACCACCGTGTTCGAGGGCTCCGCGCTGGCTTTCCAGTCGGCGCTGTCGAACGAACTCCTGTTGATCCTCGCCGCCATCGTGACGGTCTATATCGTGCTGGGCGTGCTCTATGAGAGCTTCATCCACCCGGTGACCATCCTGTCGACCCTGCCGTCGGCCGGCGTCGGCGCGCTGCTCGCGCTGATCGTCTCGGGCAACGATCTCGGCATCGTGTCGATCATCGGCATCATCCTCCTGATCGGCATCGTGAAGAAGAACGCGATCATGATGATCGACTTCGCACTGGAAGCCGAGCGCAACGAGGGCAAGAGCCCGCGCGACGCGATCCACCAGGCGGCGCTGCTGCGCTTCCGCCCGATCCTGATGACGACGGTCGCCGCCCTGTTCGGTGCGCTGCCGCTGATGATCGGCTCGGGCACGGGCTCGGAGCTGCGCCATCCGCTCGGCATCTCGATCGTCGGCGGCCTGCTGGTCAGCCAGTTGCTCACGCTGTTCACCACGCCGGTGATCTACATCTATTTCGACCGCCTCGGCGGGCAGATCCGCGACTGGCGCGCGCGGCGGCGCGGCGAGCCGTCCGGACAGGCCGCCGAATGAGCTTTTCCGAAACCTTCATCCGCCGCCCGATCGCGACCACGCTGCTGACGGTGGGTCTCGCGATGTCGGGCGCGGTCGCGTATTTCCTCCTGCCCGTCGAGCCCCTTCCGTCCATCGACCTGCCGACCATCTCGGTCACCGCCTCGATGCCCGGCGCCTCGCCGGAGACGATGTCGACCAGCGTCACGACGCCGCTGGAGCGCCATCTCGGCGTGATCGCCGACGTCGACGAGATGACCTCGACCTCGACGGTCGGATCGGCGCGCATCACCCTGCAGTTCGACTCCAGCCGCAACATCGACGGCGCGGCGCGCGACGTGCAGGCGGCGATCAACGCGGCGCGCGCCGATCTTCCGACGGCGCTCAAGTCCAACCCGACCTATCGCAAGATCAACCCGGCCGACCAGCCGATCCTGATCCTGGCTCTGACCTCCTCCACGCTGTCGCCGGGGCAGATCTACGACGCAGCGTCGAACATCCTGCAGCAGAAGCTTTCCACCGTGAACGGCATCGGCCAGGTGCAGCTCGCCGGCGGCTCGTTGCCGGCGGTGCGGGTGGAGCTCAATCCGCGCGCCCTGTTCAAATACGGCATCGGGCTGGAGGACGTGCGCGCCGCGCTCAGCGCCGCCAACGCCAATGCGCCGAAGGGCGCGGTGGAGCAGGGGCCGCTGCGCTATCAGGTCTATGTCAACGACACCGCGGTCAAGGCCGACCAGTACAAGACGCTGATCGTCGCGTACCGCAACAACGCCGCCGTGCGCCTCGCCGACATCGCGGCTGTGTCCGACGGCGTCGAGGACGTGCGCAATCTCGGCATGGTCAACAACAAGCCGGCGATCCTGGTGCTGCTGTTCCGCACCCCCGGCGCCAACATCGTGCAGACGGTGGCCGACGTGAAGGCGGTGCTGCCGCAGCTGCAGGCGGCGCTGCCACCGGCGGTGTCGGTGGACGTCGCGCTCGATCGCACCGGCACGATCCACGACTCCCTGCGCGACGTGCAGCGCACGATGATCGTCGCGATCCTGCTCGTGATGTTCGTCGTCTATCTTTTCCTGCGCGACGGGCGGGCCGCGATCATCCCGTCGGTTGCGGTGCCGCTGTCGCTGATCGGAACCTTCGGGGCGATGTACCTGCTCGGCTATTCGCTCAACAACCTGTCGCTGATGGCGCTGACGGTGGCGACGGGTTTCGTGGTCGACGACGCCATCGTCGTGCTGGAGAACGTCACCCGTTACATCGAGGAAGGCATGACGCCGCTGAATGCGGCGCTGAAGGGCGCGAATGAGGTCGGCTTCACCGTGCTTTCCATGAGCATCTCGCTGATCGCGGTGTTCATCCCGATCCTCATGATGGGCGGCATCATCGGCCGCCTGTTCCGTGAATTCGCCATGGTGATCTCGATCTCGATCATGATCTCGCTGGTGATCTCGCTCTCCACCACGCCAAT
>DASZMT010000121.1:0-3426 GCA_035551495.1 Rhizomicrobium sp.
GTCGGCGACCTGGCTCGAATGGGTGACCTGTCGGCCGATCTCGCTGACAGAGGAGGCGAGCTCTTCCGTCGCGGCGGCAACCGTGCTGACGCTGGTCGAGGCCTGTTCGGATGCCAAGGCCGCGGCCGCCGCCTGTTCGGAGGTGCCGCTGACGCTCGCGGTGATGTCGCCCGCCACGCGCTCCATGTCCTCGGTCGCGCGCGCCACTGCGGCAACCACGCCCTTGACGTCGGCCTCGAAGCGGTCCGCCATCTGCCGCTGCAGCGTCTGCTTCTCAGCCTCGGCTTTTACCTTGTCGGTCTCCTGCGCCGCGCGCAATGTGCCCGCCTCGATCATGCTGCGGCGGAACACGTCGACCGCCTTGGCCATCGTGCCGAGCTCGTCACGCCGGTCGCTGCCGGGAATCGCGACGCCGGTATCGCCGCTGGACAGCCTGTTCATTACCGCCGTGATCGCCGTCAATGGCCGTGACAGGCCGCGGCCGAGCAGGAAGGCGAGCAGCACGGCCACGATCAGGATCGCGACGGTGCCGAGGATCAAATTGCGCTGTGCGCTCGCCGCAGCGGCTTCGTATTCCGTGGTGTCCTTGATGATCTCGAGCACGGCGACCGGCTGGCCGGCATAATTCCTGATCTGCCCGAGGTACAGCTCGACCGCGTGGCCGTCGAGCGTCGCATCGCGCAGCAACGCCGTACCGTTCATCACGCTCTTCAGTTCATCCTGAGTCGCGATCGCGGTGTTGCCGAAGGTCGAGGACAGCCGCTTGAAGCTATGGCCGTCGAACGAATGCACGGCGAGGTCGATGCCAAAGCGCTTCTTGGCACGGTCGACGAACTCCTTGCCGAAGGCGACGCCGACGTCGACATTGGCGATGCTTTTGCCGTCGCGCATGATCGGGGTCATGCCGAAGATCGAAAGCGCCTCGCGGCCGGGCTCGACGCCGACGATCGGCTTGCCGGTCTTGATCGATTCCACCACGGTTGTGCGCCGCGCGGAGGCGTCGTCGCCGAAAACCTTCGGCGCGTGGACGCGGTAGAAGCTGACTGCAGGGGCCTGCCAGAACGAGATCAGCGGGATGCCTTGCGCCTTCATTGCCGCCCAGGGGTCGCCGAGCAGCTTTCCGAGGCCATCGCGGTCACCCTTGGCGATGGCATCGCCGACCGGCGGCAACGCC
Source organism: Rhizomicrobium sp. (assembly GCA_035551495.1). Lineage (GTDB taxonomy): Bacteria > Pseudomonadota > Alphaproteobacteria > Micropepsales > Micropepsaceae > Rhizomicrobium. The sequence continues at coordinate 1,175 of DASZMT010000121.1, forward strand.
GCGATCACCCCTGAGACCGCCAGTGCTGCCCGGCCCTCATAATCGATCGCTGCAATCACGCTGTCATATTGCAGCTTGAGCTGCTGATCGAGCGCGAGCCGCGTCAGCGCGCGTTGCTGGCTGATGGAGAAGCCGCCGAGGATGGCGCAGGCGACCGCAACGGTCAGTGAAATCGCCAGGATCAGGCGGGCGGCAATCGATCGAAGCTTGAACATGGGACCGGCGGAACTCCAGGCATCAACGCGTCCGCAAAGTCTCAGAAAAAGCTTAACAACTGCGTGTCGTCACGGCCCATATCTCGACCACGGCGACCGCGGCCAATGCTACCTTCGTACCGTCTGGTTAGCGGGTGGTCGGCGGTGTGGCCAAATTGCCGGAGAGAATCGCCTTGCCGGCGTCCTCGTACTGCGTGTCGCGCGCCTGGATCTGCTGCGCGATCGCATGCATGTCGCGGAAGCGGCGCTCGAACGGATTCTTCGCGAACACCGCCGTCGCGCCCGACATGTGATAGGCGGTGTCGACCACCGCGGCGGATTGGTGGATGGTCCAGGTCGAGGCGATGCGGATCGCGATGCGATGCGCCTCGGTAATGGGACCGCCCTGCGCCAGATCGTGCCAGACGTCGTTCGCCGTCGCATAGAGATAGGCGCGCGCGGCGCGCAGGCTCGCCTCGGTGCGGCCGACCATGCCCTGCACGGCATTGTTGTCGCGCATCGCCTTCAATCCTTGCGGCGTCTTGCCGCGCGCCAACTCGGTCGCCGCATCCAGCATGGTGCGGGCGACGCCGAGCGACGTGGCTGCAAAGCCCATGCTGAACACCATGTTGGTCGACAGCTTGTAGAGCGGGCCCGGCTCGCGGAGCGCTGTGGGATCGTCGCGCAGGGCTGCGAACTTTTCGGGGACGAACAGGTTATCGACCGAATAGGAATCGGTGCCGGTGCCCTTCAGCCCGATCACGTCCCAGACGTCGTACATCGTGGCCGAACTCATCGGGAACAGGATGGTGCGGATCTCCGGCGAGCCGTCCGGCTTCTTGCGCTGCGAGCCGTCGGCCTCGACGACGCGGACATGGGCGCCGAGCCAGCTCGCCTGCCGCGAGCCGGAGGCAAAGTCCCAGCGCGCGCTGGCGCGATAGCCGCCGGGCTCGGCGCGAACCTCGTGGCCGATCGCGCCCCAGGCCAGGATGCCGGGCGCGGTGTTGAAGATCTCGTTGGCGGCGTCGGGCGCGAGATAGGCCGCGGTCATCGCGCAGACGCTGCACTGGCCGAGGCACCAGGCGGTCGACGCATCGGCCTTGGCGATCTCCTCCTGCATCTGCATGAACACGTCGAGCGGCGCCTCGGCGCCACCGAGGCTGCGCGGCAGCAGCGCGCCGTAGAGCCCGTTCTCGACGAGAGCGGCGGTGACGGAAGGCGTCAGCCGCCGCGTCCGTTCGATGTCATCGGCTTCGTTTGATATCAGCGGCGCCAGTGCGCGCGCCCGCTCGACGAGGTCGAATCCCTGCGGCCTGTTCATGCGTTCCTCGGCCCCTTTTCGCGTTCTTGTTGGGCGCGTTACGCAATGGTGGCGCATCCGGCGCGAGAGGGCAAGGTGGGATGGCACCGTTGCAGATCAGCTATTCAGGGGCAATGTCTGCGACCCGGTAGAGGGTCAAGCAGCACAGCCGATCGTCAACGATCGCGTTTCAGCGCTGCTGCCGGTCGCGTGTTCAGGGCTGCTACCCGCAGTTCCAGGCGCGGCCAATCGGCGTCCAGGTCCAGCACGGGCCGTAGCTGCCGCCATTGTAGCGCCCGCGGTAAAATCCGGGCCGGCCGAAATAATATTGATCGCCGCCATACCAGTAGCGCGGCGAATAGTCCGGGTAGCCGCGGGCGGCTCCCCGCGGACCAAGTATCGGAACGCTGTCGATGGGCGGCTGGCGATAGCCGGGCAGGAAGCCATAGCCATGCCAACGGGTGACGTGCCGCTTATGCGCGGGCGCGCCCCACGTCACGGCGGGCTGCAGCGACAGGAGAATGGCGATCGACAGGGACAAGATGCGCGACATGGCTCCCAGCATAATCGGCTCGCCGTTCAATGGCGATTCAAATCGAAGTGCGTTTCACGGGAGACACGAATAGACATTCAAAGTGCGGCAGCAGGCCCGCGCCTCAGCTGTCCACCTTGAGCGCGGCAATGAAGGCTTCCTGCGGGATGTCGACCTTGCCGAACTGCCGCATCTTCTTCTTGCCTTCCTTCTGCTTCTCCAGAAG
>DASZMT010000122.1:0-27834 GCA_035551495.1 Rhizomicrobium sp.
TCAAGCAACGGCAGCATCGCGACGGTGCGCGCGAACGAGCACCTAGGGCCCTATATGGGCTCGCGCAGTCAGGATCGTGGGAGTCTCTGCCCCGGGGGTTACAGGGAGGAGATAGGACCGCAATCTATGGTTTCAATACCACAGTGTTGCAATTTTTATGACAGGTTGTCAGTCAATTACGCCAGATGGGCTTGCGTGTTGACATAGAGAGAATGTGATGTATGCTTCATATTAAGTGGCGGAGACTTCATATGACGCGATCGCACAAAGTCGCTCTTTTCCTGGCCCTCGCCATCGTAGGCGGGGTCGGCATCGGGCTTTCGACCTTCTTCGCGGTCGGCCATCTCCACGACGGGGCGCCCGGCATGGTGCGGATCGTCGCCGGCACGCTGATCGTGACCTTCGCGATGGGCTGGGCGGTCTATTTCGCGACCCGCGCACATTTCGCGCAGGACGAGTTCAACCGCGAGCGCGAGATCGCCGCGTCCTATTGGGGCGGCTGGTTGGGGATCGCAGCGTCCGCGCCGGTGTTCTTCTTCGTCGCGGCCGGCGGCCTCGGGCATGCCGCCGCGCCGCAAATTCTGTTCACGGCCGGTTATCTGCTGCCGACGATCTGCGCCGCCATCGGCGCCGTCGGGGCACGCCTCTGGCTGCGCCAACGCGACGGTCAGGTGATAAAGGCTGGGCGATGAAGAATGGCCTGAAGGTCCTGCGCGCCGAGTGGAATTGGACGCAGGCCGAACTCGCACGGCAACTCGATGTCTCGCGCGAGTCCATCAATGCCATCGAGACCGAGCGCTACGATCCCAGCCTGCCGATGGCGTTCGAGATCGCGCTGCTGTTCGGCAAGAAGATCGAAGACATCTTCTTCCACGAGAAGCGCGGCCCAAAACAGGCGGGCTGACGCTTCACCGCGATCACGCTGCGCGGCGGAAGGCCGTGAGGAAGTGGTCGCAAGCGGCTTCGGCCGTCTTCCACGCCCGCTCGGCCTCGGCGGCGTCGCGCAGCAGAAGGAAGTCCGGCGTGCGCAGCTCCGGGTCGGGATGGTGGCGGCGTGCGGTGATCGCCTGCTGCGCGGCCATATGGGCTTCGAAGGCATCCTGCTCGGCGGCGCAGAGGCGCGGCCATTCATTGTCCCAATCGTCGGTCATCGGTGCTCTCCCCTGAAGAGATTCGCAGCGTGCCATGAAAAGAACAAAGCGGCAACGAAATTCAAGCGACCGTGAGAGACTACGCAACTCAGAGCGACTCAGACAGCATTGCGGTCTTGTTTAGATTCTGCCGAACGACACGCGACTGGACCAACGCGCGGATGCCCAACCCTCAACGCAGATGCATCTAATGCGGTGGCACAGGGATGTCGAAGGAACATCTCTATGCGAACTGGTTGGGCAAGCACATTCCAAGTCGCGTCGACGAACACGGTATCAATTTCACGTTGGTAGCGCCCAAATCGTCGTCTCATTTTACCAAAATGCGATCCGGAGACTCCCATGCGCGCAAGATTCGGCGCGTTTGCGCGATCTGCAACAAGGGTTGGATGAGCCGCCTCCAAGAGGCCACCAAACCGTACCTGCTGCCGTTAATCGAAGGACGTAGAACCATCTTGTCCCGCAAAGGGCAGAAAGCGATCGCCGTTTGGGCCGCGATGACGGTCATGACGGGCGAGTTTCTCGACGACAGCGAAGAGTTCGTTGCGATATCGCAAAGTGATCGCGATCACTTAAGAACCGAGCATCGTGTTCCCTTCGGGTGGCGCATATGGATCGGATGTTATCGTTGGAGGGAAGGCGTAAATCGCTGGACGCATCATGTGATGTGTTTTGGGGAGAAAGGCGATGGCTCTCGCCCCGGCGATATGTCAGTGCCTCAAAATACCCAGACCACCACCATATGCATCGGTGACAATCTATTTATTCATGTAATGAGTTCGTCCGCTCCGTCTGGAGAGCACATCATTCGTCGATGGGGCTTTCCCAAGGCGATTTCGCCGGCATTGGCTCAAATCCACCCCACTGTTTCGCACGGCATTCGTTGGCCCTCGGCCTTTGAACTAAAGGCTGGCGCACTCTACTACGTCGCCAACACGTTCTTCGATCGATGCAGCACACTCCTGATGATTCAAGCATCGTGAATCGAGACACGCGCTCCAACTGCGAAAACCGTGCCAGCCGCACCACCTGGATCCCCTTCCCTTCGCGCTGCTTCGCAGCGCTCAGCCGGGGATGACAGTTGTGGTGCGGCTAAAGTCGCGCGGTGCCTACCCGTGCAGCTTCTTCGCCACCTCCGCGATCCTGCGGCCCTGATAACGCGCGCCGACGAGCTCGTTCTCGCTCGGCTGGCGCTGGCCCCGGCCGCCGGCGATGGTCGTCGCGCCGTAAGGCGAGCCGCCGGTGATCTCGTCGAGCGTCATCTGGCCGGCGTGGCCGTAGTCGAGACCGACCACCACCATGCCGAAATGCAGGAGGTTGGTGATGATCGAGAACAGCGTCGTCTCCTGGCCGCCATGCTGGGTCGCGGTCGAGGTGAAGGCGCCGCCGACCTTGCCGTGCAGCGCGCCCCTGGCCCACAGACCGCCGGCCTGGTCGAGGAACGCCGCCATCTGCGACGGCATGCGGCCGAAGCGCGTGCCGGCACCGAACACGATGGCGTCGTAGTTCGCCAGATCCTCAATCTTGGCGACGGGCGCCGCCTGGTCGAGCTTGAAATGCGCCGCCTTGGCGATCTCTTCCGGCACCGTCTCGGGGACGCGCTTGATGTCGACGCTCGCGCCGGCGTCGCGCGCGCCTTGCGCGACCGCTTCGGCCATCGTCTCGATATGCCCGTAGACGGAATGATAGAGGACGAGAACTTTCGGCATGGGAGTCTCCTTGGAAAAACTGTCATGCCCGCGTAGGCGGGCATCCAGAAGGCCTGGATGCATCGCGCCCGGTTCGCTGGATGCCCGCCTACGCGGGCATGACAAAAGGGTTTCGCCGTTACGCCGCGTCGACGAGCACGAACTCGCTGTCTTCGAGCGCCGTGATGGTCAGCGTCTCGACGTCCTTGATCGCGGCGCCGTCGCGCGCATCGAGCATGACGCCGTTGACCTCTATCCTGCCCAAGGCGGCCACGAGGTAGCCGTGATGGCTGGCGCCGAGCTGGTATTCGGCCGTCGCGCCCTTCTTCAGCGTCGCGCCGAGCACGCGTGCATCGGCGCGGATGGGCAGCGCGTCGTTGTCGTTGTCGTAGCCGCTGGCCAGCGCCACGAACTGACCGGCGCGCGCGCCCTTCGGGAAGGGCTTGGCACCCCAGGACGGCTGGCCGCCGGAACTGCGCGGCTCGATCCAGATCTGGAAGAGCGTCGTCGTCTCCGGCTCCAGATTGTATTCGGCGTGGCGGATGCCGCTGCCCGCGCTCATCACCTGGACGTCGCCGGCCTCGGTGCGGCCCTGGTTGCCCAGGCTGTCCTTGTGCGTGATCGCGCCTTTGCGGACATAGGTGATGATCTCCATGTTCGCGTGCGGATGCGGCGGGAAGCCGGTGTTGGCCTCGATTTCGTCGTCGTTCCAGACGCGCAACGGCCCCCAGCCCATGTTGGCCGGGTCGTGGTACTCACCGAACGAGAAATGGTGCTTGGCGTTGAGCCAGCCGTGGTTGGCGCCGCCGAGCGTTGCGAAGGGTCGTTTGTCGATCATGGGTGCTATCTCCTTGGCGCTGTAGATAGACGGTTCCGGTTGCGCTAAAAATAGAAACTCTTGAAACCAATCGTTTCTGGAAATGCGATGTCCAAGCTACCGGATTTCGAAGGCCTCGCGGTCTTCGCCAAGGTCGTCGAGACGCGGTCCTTCGCCGGCGCGGCGAAGGAGCTGGCGCTGTCGAAAGCGACGGTGTCGAAGGCGGTGAGCCGGCTGGAGACGCGGCTCGGCACGCGGCTGTTCAACCGGACGTCGCGGCGCCTGGCGCTGACCGATGCCGGGCGGCAGCTGGCCGAGCGCGCGCAGGCGATCCTGCACGACGCCGAAGCGGCGGAGAACGACACGCTCTCGCAGAGCGTCAACCCGCGCGGGCTGGTGCGGCTGGCGGTGCCGATGTCGTTCGGCGTCGCCTATGTCGCGCCGCTGATCCCCGAGTTCTTGCAGAAATATCCCGAGGTGCAGATCGACATGCATCTGAGCGACGCGATGATCGACGTGATCGGCGAGGGCTTCGATGCGGCGTTGCGCATCGCGGCGCTGCCCGATTCATCCCTGGTGGCGCGGCGGCTGTGCGGCGTGGAGCGGTTCGTGGTGGCGTCGCCGGCGTATTTGAAGACGCATGGACGGCCGAAGCACCCGATGAACCTCTCCGAGCATGCCTGTCTCGGCTATTCCTATCTGCTGACGCCGGACACCTGGGTGTTCAAGAACAAGGCGGGCGAGAGCGCGACGGTGCATGTGGCGAAGGGGCCGCTGCGCGTCAACAACGGCGACGCGATGCTGCCGGGATTGATCGAAGGGCTGGGGATCGGGGTGTTGCCGGATTTCTTCCTGCGCGAGGCGCTGGCGGACGGGCGGCTGGAGCGCATCCTTCCCGATTGGTCGCTGCCGGAGAGCGCGCTGCACTGGGTGACGCCGCCGGGCGGGCCGAAGCCGGCACGGATCACGGTGCTGGCGGAGTATCTGGCGGAGAAGCTGTCGGCCTCACACCGAAATCGCGACCGGCACCAGCGCAAATAGCATCGCGACGACCGGCGCCGCATAAGTGTACTGGCGGCGGCTGATCAGCGTGGTGGCCGAGAGGAAGAGCGTGAAGGCCGCGAGGCCGACGCCGGCGAGGCGCAGCTCCGGCACCAGCATCAGCATGGCGGCGAAGGCGAACAGCAGGCCCGTCACGATGCGATAGCCGGTGGGATAGCCGGCGCTGGGGAAGATCCGCAGCGGCAGAAGATGCAGAATCCCCGCCGCGCCGAACGGCGCCGCGAGTAACCACGCTTCATGTGAGGCGAACGAACCCACGCGAGTCTTCTCCAATCGTCTTGTGCAGATCGTGCGCGACAGGCGCATCTTCAAGTGCGAGGACGGCGGCTCTGTGTTGCAAGGAACGCAAATCCGTTGCTTTTTTGTGGGCGCGGCGCGGAAGTAGCCGCCACGCCAACCCTACTTCCGCGCCGCGCATGTGCGCGAGCGCATCTGGGTTGGTGGGCGGCAGATGCGCTCGCGCACCAATAAAAAAGCGTTGGGCCGGAGGACGCGGGGAGGGGGGAACCGCGGCCGTCCGGCCCAACATTGGGACGGCGTTCCGGGGAGGAGATGCCGTCTTTGACCTCACAGAGATAAGTCGTCCGACCCGTCTCAAAAGAGGCTCGAAGGAAACGCAGGGTTTCGAAAAGTGATCCGTCCCGCTTACAGTCCAAATCATGACGGACTCGAACAGGACCAGGCTTCAGCGCGCGGTGGACCGGGCGCGCGACCATGTGCGCGGCGGCAAGGATCGGCGCGACGTGGTGGAGGTTGTGGTCTATGGCGATTACCTCTGCCCCTATTGCCGCACGCTGCGCCATGTCATCGCGCGGCTGCGCGCGGCGCTCGGCGAGCGGCTGGCCTATGTCTTTCGGCACTATCCCAACGACCGCTCGCATCCCGGCGCCTCGTCGATCGCGCGCGTCGCCGAAGCCGCGGCGCGGCAGGGCAAGTTCTGGGAGATGCACGACGCGCTCTACGCCGATGACCAGCTGACGCCGGAGCGGGCACGCGCGCATGCAGCAGCGCTCGGCCTCGACATGGCACAATTCGACCGCGACGTCGGCGACCCGGCGCTGGCGGCGCGGGTCGAGGAGGATCACGAAGAAGGCGCGCGCAACGGCGTGACGGGCACGCCGTCCTTCTTCATCGACGGCCTGCGCTATGACGGCGCGTGGGACTTCCATTCCATGCTGGACGAGCTGCAGCGCCCGGTGGCGGCGCAGATCGGCCGCTCGGCGAAAGCCTTCGCCAGCCTGCCGGCATCGGCCGGCCTGATGCTGCTGCTCGCGGCGGCGCTGGCGCTGCTCTGCGCCAACAGCGTGCTGGCACCTTATTATCATGCCTTCGTCACCATGCCGTTCGGCGTCGGGCTGACGAACGGCCAGCTCGCGATGCCGATCGGGGAGTGGTTCTCCGAAGGGCTGCTGGCGATCTTCTTCCTGCTGGTCGGTTTGGAGATACGGCGCGAAATGACGTCGGGATCGCTGACCGATTTCCGCGCCGCCGCCCTGCCCGCGCTTTGCGCGCTCGGCGGCGTGCTGGCGCCGACCGCGATCTATCTGGCGCTCAACATGGGCGGCACGGCGAAGGGCTGGGCGGTGCCGACGGCGACCGACATCGCGTTCGCCTTGGGCGTGCTCGCATTGCTCGGGCCGCGCGTGCCGGCGGGGCTGCGCGTCTTCGTGGCGGCGCTGGCGGTGGTGGACGACATCCTGTCGGTGCTGACGCTGGCGATCTTCTATCCGCGCCTGTTCGAGGCGACGTGGCTGGCGGCGAGCGCGGTGGCCATCGCGGTGCTGTATGTGCTCAACCGGTCGCGCGTCTACGCGACATGGCCGTATCTCGTCACGACCGTGTTCCTGTGGATCGCGCTGCATGGCGCGGGCGTGCACGGCGCGCTGGCCGGCATCTTCCTCGCCGCCTTTCTGCCGACGCGGGCGCGGCCCAAGCCCGCGCCGCTTCTCGCCCAAGCCGCCACCGCGCTCGCGGCGCTCGAGCATGCCGAGAACGATGCGGAGGTCGACGCCGAGCCGGTGTGGGAATGGGCGAGCCGCAACCTATCGGCCGCCAGCGACCGCCTGCGCTCGCCGGCCGAGCGGGTGGAGCGCGCGGTGGCGCCGTGGAGCGCTTATCTGATCCTGCCGCTGTTCGCGTTCTCCGCCACCGGCGTCGATCTCGCGGTCAACCTGACGACGCCGGACGCGGCGCGCATCCTGGAGGGTGTGGTGCTGGGGCTCGTGATCGGCAAGCCGCTGGGCATCTGCCTCGCGGCGCTGCTCGCGGTGGGGATCAAAATCGGCAAGGTGCCCGAGGATGTGCCGCTGCGCGGCTTCATCGGCGCGGCATGTCTGTGCGGCATCGGCGATACCGTGGCGCTGCTGATGGCGGACCAGGCGTTTCCGAACGGCGACGACGCGGCGATCGCCAAGATCGGCGTCCTCATCGGATCGGTTGCGGCGGCGGCGCTGGGCGCCGCCGTCATCGCCTTCAAACCGCTGCCGCGCAGCGAAACCAAAACAGCTTAAGGAGAAGCGAGATGGCCAAGCGGGAATTCGACACCATCGTCTATGGCGCGAGCGGCTATACCGGGCGCCTCGTCGCCGAACACCTGCTCAAGACCCATGGCGCCGGCGGCACGGTGACCTGGGCGATGGCGGGGCGCTCGCCGAAGAAGCTCGCCGCGGTGCGCGGCGAGATCGGCGCGCCCGACAGCGTACCGCTGGTGATCGCGGACTCCGACGATCCGGCGTCGCTCGCGGCGATGGCCCAACGCGCCGACGTGATCGTCTCGACGGCCGGGCCGTATCAGCTCTACGGCTCCAACCTGGTGGCGGCGTGCGCGGCGACCGGCACCGACTATGTCGACCTCACCGGCGAGTCGCACTGGATCGCGCAGATGATCGCCGCGCACGAGGCGCAGGCGAAGAAGACCGGCGCGCGGCTGGTGTTCTCCTGCGGCTTCGACTCGATCCCGTTCGATCTCGGCGTCTATTTCGTCGAGGAGCAGGCGAAGACGGCCTGGGGCCATTACGCGCCGCGCGTGCGCGGGCGCCTTCGCGGCATGCGCGGCGGGCTGTCGGGCGGCACGCTGGCGAGCGGCCAGGCGACGATCGCAGCGGCGACGAAGGACCCGTCCATCGGCGCGACGCTCGCCAATCCTTTCGCGCTGACGCCGGGCTTCACCGGCGCCGCGCAGCCCGACGGCGACACACCTTATGACGACAAGGTCGCCGGCAGCTGGGTCGGGCCGTTCATGATGGCCGGCATCAACACCAAGGCGGTGCACCGCACGAACTTCCTGCTCGACCGGCGCTGGGGCACGGATTTCCAGTACGACGAGATGCAGATGCTCGACGGTCCGCCGGCGCCCGCGCAAGGCGGCGGCCTCGGCGGATTCACGTTCGGGCCCGGCGGCATGCCAAAGCCCGGCGAAGGCCCGAGCAAGGACGAGCGCGAGGCCGGCTGGTACGACATCCTCTTCATCGCCGAAGATACCGACGGCAAGACGGTGCGCGCCAGCGTGAAGGGCGACCGCGATCCGGGTTACGGCTCGACGTCGAAGATCCTGGCGGAGGCGGCGCTGGCTTTGCAGGGCGTACCGCGCGATGCGACGCCCGGCGGCTGCTGGAGTCCTGCGGCGGCGATGGCCGACGCGTTGCTGGCGCGGCTGCCGAAGAAGGCGGGGTTGACGTTCCAAGTGGAGTGAGCGCGTGGACCACGTCGAGGCCAGCATCCGGACGTTCAAGTGCCGCCGTTGCCGCGCGAGATTTCCCTGCGGCATGTTCATAGGCGACACGGACATGATCGTCCTGGACCTTGTGCCCGCGACCGATCCGTCATCCGGACACGTTGCGCTCGGCCGGTTGCATCCATCGGAATATGTCGGGCACGATGCCGGAACGGCCGCCCGCCTGTTCGAGCAGCGTGCGAGCGACGCGCTGCTCGGCGCCTTCAAAGTGGTCCGCCCGTCCGCCACCAAGCCGCCGCGCGGCCACAAGCCCTACGTCCGATGCATTGTCTGCGGCACGGGAGACGCGGCCGGTGTCGACGAGATGTCCGTGGCGCAGTTCGTCGCCCGCGGCGGGTCGTGACGATCCTCGACGATTTCGCGGTGCGCGAAGACGGCGAGATACCGCCAGGCGCGGCTGGTGTACCGCTCGAGCCCGCGGCCGCCGAAGAAATCTGGAAGCGCGGCCACCTGACCGGCGACGAACGCGCAATCCGCCGTTCGCGCGGGATTCCGCTGTGGCGGCTACTGCCCTATCTCGTGCCGGTGGTGGCGATCGCCATCATGGTCTTCGACAGCAAGTTCTTCCCGGAGTGCCTCGGCCATTCGATCACGCCCCATGGCGCAGGGCGCGGCCAGAGCATCGCACTGGCGTTCGGCATTCTTCTCTGCACGCCGTCCTATGTCTCGCGCATCTCGGAGCACTGGCCGGTTATCGCGTTGTTCTTCGTCGGCATCGGGCTGGCGGTGCCGCAGTATTTCTGGATGAAGCGGCACCGGGCCTATTGGGACACGGTGCGCGAAAAGGAACGCCTCAAGCGCGCGCAGAAGAAAAGCGCGCGTGCCCTAGACGTGCCGGAGCAACGTGCGGACGGTTAGATCCTCAGGTGCGATCGCCGCTTGCGGATTTCCCACCGTGATCGTGCGGATTTCGCCCATGGTGAGGTCGAAGCAGTTGTCAGAATAACGCGTCGCCGCGTGTGGCGCGTCCAGGCGGATGCCGTAGTGATAGGCGGTTCCGGTCAGGATGACGCGCAGGGTGTGCGCGTCGATTGTATCGATGCGCATCTCGGGCATCGCGTCCGATAGCGGGAGGTCCTTGATCGGTGCGAAGAAGTGCCGGTTGGGCGGGAATTGCGGAGAGCGCGCCGTCAACACGCGGCCGGTGCCCGCGCCCAGCCGCTTCGCGTTCGCCTGCCAGACGCGGACGCTCTGGTTGGCGCCGATGCGTACGTCGATCTCTTCGGACCAGTGCTCGGCGCCATCCCACAGCGACGACAGCGCGAGCCAGCACGAGACGTCCAGCGTCTTCAGCGTGTCGTTGACGATCCAGAACTCGACGCCGCCGTCCGCCAGCGCCTTGAAGGTGCCGACGATCGGCGCGTAGGCGCGCTTGACGAAGTAGAAGCCCGCCTTCGCGACGCCGTCATAGTCCACGATGCTCCAGCTGATGCCCGGCCAGCAATCGTTGTGCTGCCAGATCAGCGAGCCGGAGCAGTGCGGCTTGCGGCGGCGGAAATGCTCGATGGCGAATTTCAGGCCCTCGCCCTGCGTCAGCTGGGTGAAGTCGACATATTGATCCATCGTCTCAGGCAAGCCCGTCACCGGGATCAGCATGCCGTCGACCTTGTTCTTGGGATTGTCCTTCACGCGATTGAGGAAAGCCTCGCCGTTCAGCGCGAGGCCGTCCGGGTCCGCCATCCAGCGCGCGAGCGTCGCGCGCGCCGGCGACGCCTGGATGCCGTACTCGCTGATGAAGCGGCCCATGTCCTCGGCATAGCGCGTATAGGCGACGCCCTCGGGCGAGCGGTCGACGGTGCCTTCGATTTTGTCATCGGGGATAGGCGGAATGCCGTGCCACACCGTCCAGTCATGGACGTCGCCGGCCTTCATGCTGTTGGCCATCGGCCCCCCATAGGGACTGCCCGGCCAATAGGGCGTGGTGGGATCGAGGTTGCCCGCGATCTGCGCCAGCACGGTGTCGAACAGCATCCCGCCCTCATAAGGCTCGGCGGTGTTCGTCATCCAGTTCACCAGCTCCTGGATGATCTGGCCTTCGTTGTTGCCGCACCACAGCGCGGTCGAGGGATGGTTGCGCAGGCGCTTGACCTGATAGGCGGCCTCGGCGCGGACGTTCTCCACGAACGCCGGATCGCCCTCGGGATAGCGGGCGCAGGCGAACATGAAGTCTTGCCAGACCAGCAGGCCACGCTCGTCGCACAGATCGTGGAAGACGTCCGGCTCGTAGATGCCGCCGCCCCAGACGCGGACCATGTTCATGTTCGCATCGACGGCGGCGTCGAGCAGCCTGGCGTAATCGTCCTTGGTCAGCGCGGCGACGAAGGAACTGGCGGGAATCCAGTTCACGCCTTTGGCGAAGACCGGCACGCCGTTGAGGACGAAGCGGAAGAAATCCGTACCGGGCTCTTCGTGATCGGGACCGCGGTCGAGCGCGATGGTGCGGATGCCGAAGGCGACGGCGCGCGTGTCGATCTCGCGGCCGCCATGCAGGAGCTTGACCGTCAGGGTGTAGAGCGGCTGACCGCCGAGCTCGCGCGTCCACCACAATTGCGGATCGGGGATCTGGACGTCGATCGTGTTCGCCTGGCCGAGGACGCGGCGCACGACGACTTGGCCGCTGGGATCGGCGACGGCGATATCGGCAAGCAGCGGCTTGCGCGCGGCGAAGGCGTCGATCTCGAGCGTGATGCGCACGCGGCCATCGCGATCGAGCGTCGTGACCTGCACATCCGTCAGCGCGGCGGCGGTCTCGCGCACCAGGCGCACCGGCTGCCAGATGCCGACGGTCGGCAGGCACGGACCCCAATCCCAGCCCCAGCCGAACTGCGCCTTGCGGATCATGTTGCGCTTGGAATCGGCGATCTGCGCGCCCGACGCGGGGAAGGCCTTGAGCGCCATGTCTTTGGTGATCGCGGAAGGCGGCGTGAAGGCGACCGCAAGATGGTTGGTGCCGGCGGCGAGCAGGCTTGTGACGTCGAAGTCGAAGGCGCGGAACATGTTGTCGGTCGTGCCGATCCGCTCGCCGTTCAACCAGATGGCGGCGAAGGTATCGAGCCCTTCGAAGATCAGGCGCAGGCGCGCGCCGTCCGCGGCGGTGCGCGGCGCCTGGAATGTGGTGCGCCACCACCATTCGCGGCCCTCGACCCAGGCGGAGGTCTTCTCGTTGTCGTCGGCGAAGGGATGCGGGATGCGGCCCGCGGCGTGGAGCGCGAGATAGGTGTCGCCGGGCGCGCGGACCGCAATCCAGCCGTCGTCGCCGTTCGCTTGGCCTTCGCCCGGCGCGAAGTCCTTAAGCTGCCACTGGTCGAGCGTGATCATTTTCTCTTTTCGGAAAGCCGCAGCTGGATGGCGGCATGCGCCGCGCGGTCGAGGCGGTATTGCCAGAAGAAGACGAGCGAGATCAGCGCGATCGCGATGCCGACCGGCCCGACGATCAGGCCGAGATCGCGCCACACCGCGTGCGAGATCACGGCGGCCTTGCCGGCGGCGATCTGCTGGCTCGGGAAATGGATGGCGTCGAGCAGGAAGCCTGCGACCAGCGCGCCGAGGCCGGTGGCCGCCTTGCCGCCGAAGCTGAGGCTGGCGAAGTACAGCCCCTCGCGGCGGGTGCCGAACTTGTCCTCGTGATCGTCGACCGCGTCGGCCATGGCGGACTGGAAGGCGATGGCGACCATCGTCGTCACGATGCCGGTGAAGACGCCGACGCCGATGAGGATATGCTCGCGCAGGCTCGCGCCCGGCGGGATGAAGCCCGCGATGTCGGCGAGGTTCGGCGTCGCATCGACGATGCAGAGCACGAGGAGGCCCGCGAGCACGATGGTGCGCTTCTCGATCCGGCCGATCAGCGCGAAGGCGATGGGAAGGCCGATCAGCATGCCGCCGACCGCGCTCAGCGACACCACCTTGATCTGATCGGTATCGAGCCCCCAGAAATACGTGTTGCCGTCGAGCGCCAGCGTCTGCACCACGCCGAGGCCGATGAAGAACACCAGCACGCCGGTGAAAAGCAGGCGGAAGGAACGATTGCGAAAAACCTCGAGCACTTCGCGCAGCAGGCGCGGACCGAGCGCGTGGGTGGACGGCGCCGTCAAGGCGGGACGCGGCGGGGTGCGCAGCGACATGAGAAGCGTGACGATGCCGCCGATCAGGACGAGGACGGCGCTCGATCCGCTGAACGGGAAATAGGCCGCGCGGTCGAGCAGACCTTTCGGCCCGGCGAGGAAGACGCCAAGCCCCAGAAGCGTGGCCGCGGTGGTCGCCAGCATCACGAAGATCACGCGGAAGGCGACGATCTTGGAGCGCTCGTCGTAATCGTCCGACAGCTCGGCGCCGAGGCTCATATAGGGGATGATGAAGCCGGATAGCGAGACGCGGAACGCGATCAGCAGCACCAGCGTGTAGCCGAAAAGGCTCCAGCCCGAGAGGTTCGGGATCGCGTAGAGGAGCGCGGTGGTGATGGCGACCGGCAGGAGGCTGATGGCCATCACGGGAAGCCGGCGGCCCCAGCGCGTATCGAGGTTGTCGGACAGCGAGCCTATCACCGGATCGGCGACCGCATCTATCAGGAGCGCCAGGAACGTTGCGATGCCGGTGAGCGAGCCCGACAGGCCGCAGACGTTTGTGATGTAGAAGAAGAAGAATCCGTTGATCAGCGTCGTCGGAACGCTCTCGACGAACTGGCCGGCGCCATAACCGAGCTTGGCGACGACACCGAGTTTCGCACCGTGCGGCGCAGCGGCGCCGGCAGGCATCACCGCGACGGGAACCGATTCCAGGCTCACGCGGCGGCCTCGGCGAAGATCTTGCCGGGATTCATCAGGTTCTTCGGGTCCAGCGCCCGCTTGATCGCGCGCATCACGCCGACCGCATCGCCGAACTCGGTCTGAAGCGCATCGATCTTGCCCATGCCGATGCCGTGCTCGCCGGTGCAGGTGCCGCCCATCTCCAACGCCCGCGCGATGAGGCGGTTGTTGAGGGCCTTGGCTTGCGCGAACTCTTCCGGCTTGGTGGGATCGATCACGAAGACGACGTGGAAATTGCCGTCGCCGACATGGCCCAGGATCGGCGCGGGCATGCTGGCGGTGAGAAGGTCGGCCTTGGTCTGGTGGATGCACTCGGCCAGGCGGCTGATCGGAACGCAGACGTCGGTGGGCCAGCCGACGGAGCCGGGGCGCAGCGCGGTCGCGGCATAGAGCGCGTCGTGACGCGCCTTCCACAGGGCGGAGCGCTCCTCCGCGCTGGTGGTCCAGTGGAAGGTGCCGCCGCCGTTCTCCGCGGCGATGGCGGCGACGGCTTTCGCCTGCTCCTCGACATAGCTGCCCGAGCCGTGGAATTCGAAGAACAGCGTCGTCGTCTCAGGGTAATCGAGCTTGGACCAGCGGTTGGCGGCGCGCATCATCACGTCGTCGAGTATCTCGACGCGCGCAACCGGAATGCCGAGCTGGATGGTCTGCACCACCGCATCCACCGCGCCGTCGAGCGTGGCGAAGCCGCAGACCGCCGAGGCGATCGCTTCGGGAATGCCGTAGAGGCGCAAGGTGACTTCCGTGATGACGCCGAGCGTGCCCTCGGAGCCGACGAAAAGCCGCGTGAGGTCGTAGCCGGCCGAGGATTTTCGCGCGCGATGGCCGGTGACGATCTGCTGGCCGTCGGGCGTGATCACCGTCAGCGCCAGCACGTTCTCGCGCATCGTGCCGTAGCGCACCGCGTTGGTGCCCGAGGCGCGGGTCGAGGCCATGCCGCCGATGGTGGCGTCGGCGCCGGGATCGATCGGGAAGAACAGGCCCTGATCGCGCAGATATTCGTTGAGCTGGTTGCGCCGCACGCCGGCCTGCACCGTGCAGTCGAGATCGGACGGACGCACGGCGAGCACCTTGTCCATCTGCGACAGGTCGATGCAGAGGCCGCCGCGCACCGCGGCGGTGTTGCCTTCCACCGAGGTGCCGACGCCGAAGGGCACGATCGGCACCTCATGCGCCGCGCAGGCGCGCACGATCTTGGCGACTTCGCAGTTGGAGATGGGAAAGGCGACCGCGTCGGGCGGCAGCGGGCGGTGATGCGTCTCGCTGTGGCCGTGCTGATCGAGCACGCCCCTGGCGGTGGTGAAGCGCGGGCCGAGCAGCTCGATGAGGTGCTCCACGAAGGTCGGCGGAAGCGGCTTGCGGTCGGACATCAGGCGGCCAGGTATTCGGACATGCGGCGTTGACGAAATTCGCTGGGGCAGACGCCGAAGCGGCGCGAGAAGGCGCGCGTGAAGCTGGCGTTGTTCAGGTAACCCGCCTCGTAGCCGATGTTGGAGACCGGCCGGTCGGTGGTTTGCAGCAGGAGGGAGGCGCGGCACAGCCGTTCCTCGCTCAGCGCCTCGGCGATGGAGGTGCCGAACACGGTCTTGAAGGCGCGCGTCAGCTTGGCGCGGTTGAGGCCGCAGCTGCGGCTGATGCTGTCGAGCGTCAGCTTCTTCTCGAACTGCTCGGCGATGGTGCGCTTGGCGGTGAACAGGCGCTGCATGTCGGAGGCGGACAGCCCGCTGCCGCGATGCACCGCGATCAGCTTGCCGTGCAGCGAGGCCTGCGCCGTCTCGCACAGCAGCTCCAGGCCCTTGGCGGTGCGATAGGCGGCGCGCGCCGCGCCGGTGAGCGAGGTGCGGCAGGCCTTGGCGGCGATGGCGGCGAGATCGGACGGCAGATGGAAGGCGCCGGGCTGCAAGCCGCCGGCGTCGTCGCCAAGCGCCGCGCCGAATTCCGCGATCCAGTCGGCATGCACCAGACAGGCGACCGACGCGGTGCCGCCGCGCACCGCGCCATCCATGCGCGCAATCTCAACCGTGTGTTCGCCCTGGTGATAGACGAAGCGATACCAGGCGCCGTCGCGCGGCACCGCCGGTGCCGAACCGAACACCAGGATCACCTGCGGCGAGATCCGCAGGATCTCCGGCGCGGCGCCTTGCGGCCGATCGCCGGCGTCGTTGTTCGACGCCAGTTTCGGCCAGGCTTCGCCTGCAACGAGATTGTCCGTCATGCCCGCTCCCTCGCGCGCGGCCGTCTGAAGCGGTCATTGCGCGGGCGGACCCTACTACCTGTCATATAGGTCTGCAAGAGCTATATGATAGGTACGCAAAACCCTGAGAAACGGTGATCCGGCGGCTTACTGGAACGCCGCCGTGAGCTGGATGCCGATGGTGCGCGGCTGGATGACCGCGGCCGAATAGGGATTGCCGGCGCCGAGGAACAGCGTCTGCGAGCCCAGCGCGGTGATACCGCGCGCGTCGTTCAGGTTCTTGGCGAACAGCGAGACCTCGTAGTTCTGGTACGAGACACCCGCATGCAGGTCGACCACGGTGTAGCCCGGCACCGTCACCGGCGAGCGGAGACTGTAATCCGAGGCGCGATCGCCGACATAGTTGAGCGCGCCGCCGATGTCGAAGGTGAAATCGCCGAACAAGAGGTGGCGATAGTCGGCGGTCAGCGCCCCCGACCAATGCGGCACGAACGGCAGGCGGTCGCCCTTCACGCCGCCCGCCGCCGGCGCGTTCGAGGTGAGGTTCGCGTCGATGTAGGAGCCGTTCAGGCCGAGCGTCAGGCCTTCCACCGGGACATAGGCGAGCGAAAGCTCGACGCCCTGGGTGCGCGCGCTGCCGCCATTGACGATGAAGTTGAAGCCGCCGCCGCTGGTCTGGATCTGGACGTTCTGCCAGTCGTTGTAGAAGACCGCGCCGTCGAAGGTCAGCGCGTTGTCGAGCCACGCGCTCTTGTAGCCGGCCTCATAGCTGGTGATCCGGTCGGGCGCGAAGTCCTGCGGCACACCGGGGAGCACCGTGGCCGGCGGCACGGCGTTGGGGCCGCCCGGACGATAGCCGGTCGACACCTTGGCATAGACCATCTGGTCGTCGTCGATCTTGAAACGCGGCGTCACCTGCCAAGTGGCGATGCGGTCCTCCGCCTTCTTGGCGAACACCACCGGCGTCGCTCCGACGATCAGGCCTTCATAATCCTGGCTGTAATGCTGGTCGTCATAGGCGAGGCGCACGCCGGCCAGAACGTCGAACTGGTCGGTGAAGTGATAGGTCGCATTGCCGTAGATCGAATACTCCGTGTACTGCGACTTGATGAAGGCATGCACCAGGTCTTCCGGCAGCGGGATGGTCGCGCCGGTGTTGGTGAAGCGCGCGTCGAAGCCCGGAATCTGGTTGATGTCGTTCTCGTGCGTGAAATAGGCGCCGAGCTGGTATTCCAGCGCGCCGCCGAACGCGTTGTCGCTGACGCGCACGTCCTGCGCGAAGCGTTCGGTGCTCTCGTCCTGGCGCGAGATGACGCCGAAGTCCGGAATGCCGAAGGTGAGGCCCAGCAGGAAGCCGTAGGAGTTGGTCGCGTCGGCCTGAACCTTGGTCTTGATCGTCTGGTAGGTGGTCGAGGAGACGACGTTGAGGCCGCCCCAGGTCCCGTCCATCGTCGCGTTGTAGAGGCGCAGCGATTCCTGCTGGGACTCCGGGAAATTGCGGAAGTTCTTGAGATCGCCGAACAGCGGCTTCAGCGTGACGGCGTCGACGTCCTGCGCCGGCGAGCCGTCGTCGTGGATATCCTGCGCGACGGCGGAGAAGGTGACGTTCACGTCGTCGTTGACGTTCCACAACAATGCGGCGCGGCCGCCGGCGAAGTGGCTGGGGTTGTCGTTCGTCTTGCCGTTGACGTTGTCGATGAAGCCCGGCTCGAAACGGTCGTAACCGTTGACCTTGAGCGCCACGGAATCGCCGAGCGGCACGTTGACCGTGCCGGTGAGGCGATAGCCCTGCGAGCCGTCGACCGTGTCGCCGCTGGCGGTGACATGGCCGGACAGGCCGGTCGTATCGGGCGGCAGCATCACATACTTCAAGAGGCCGCCCATCGCGTTCGCGCCATAGAGCGTGCCCTGCGGACCCTTCAGCACCTCGATATGCGCGACGTCGGCGGGATCGAGATCGGCGGTGTTGCCGCTGCCGCCGGTGTAGGCGTTGACCGAGCCGACCGGCGCCTCGTCGATGTAGATCGCCGTGGTCGCGCCCGGCTCCGCCTGGCCGGTCGAGATGCCGCGCAGCGTGATCTGCTGGAAGCCGGGATTGCCGGAGGACAGCGACAGGCCGGGGACCTGGGCCGCATAGTCCTTGAGGTCGGTCAGGCCCTGACCGGAGAGCTGGGTCGTGTCGAGCGCGGTGACGGAGCCCGGCACATCCTGCAGCTTCTCCTGCTTCTTTTCCGCCGTGACGATGACGGTTTCGATCTGGCCGGACTCGGCGGCCGGCGCGGCCAAGGCGGTGCCGCCGGACACGAAGAGACCCGCGAGCGCGGTGCTCAAAACAAGGCGCGACTTGATACGCATGGGACCCCTCGTACGACGCAAAGATGCGAGCGGACTGTACAGAGCCGGGCGCCGTGTGAACGTTTGACGAATTTGCCGACTGGCTCTTTGGGTTTGCGGAAAATCGCCGGGTTCCACACGGCGGCGCGCAGAATCGCTATCTAATATGCGCCATGCGATCTCTTCCTTTTGACGTCATTGCCGCGCTGTTCGACGGACAGGCCGATTGCCGGATCGGCGATGACGGCGTGCAGCCGCTGCGCTACCGCCTGGCCGATGCGCCGTTCCTCGATCCGGCCGTGCCGCGCGTCGCGGCGTTCGCGGGCGGGGTGCGGCTGCGATTGAAGACCGGCAGCCGCACGCTGCGCCTGGAGGTGAACCAGCTTCTTGCCAGCGTGCCGGGACGCGAGCGATGGACGGCGGATTACGAACTGCACATCGACGGCGCGCTTGTGCGCAATGTCTGCGCCGTTGGCGGCGCCAAGATGTTTCTCGGCGGCGGTACCGAGGGCGATGCGCGCGCGGTGCTGACGCTGGACGATCTGCCGCCGGGCGGGAAGCGGATCGAATTGTGGCTGCCGGCGGCGGCGACGACGGTCACGGCGCTGGCGATCGATGACGATGCGCAGTGCGCGCCGTGGCCCGATGCGCGGCGGCGCGTGCTGTTCCATGGCAGCTCGATCACGCAGGGCGTCGATGCCAATGGCGGCCCGCGCACATGGCCGGCCGTCGCCAGCGCGCTGGCGGATGTGGCGCACGTCAATCTCGGCTGGGCGGGGTCGTGCCTGATCAGCGGCTTTGCCGGGCGAATGCTGCGGGATATGGCGGCAGATGCCATCGTGCTCGAGCTCGGCGCCAATGTGTCTGGGAGAACGGGCTGCTCAAGGAGCGGACGTTCCGCGATGCGTCGCATGCCTTGCTCGCGATCATCCGCGAAAAGCACCGCGAAACGCCCATCGCCGTGACCTCGCCCATCGCATTTGCGCGCGGCGACGAGGCAAGCAATGACGGCGGCATCGCGCTGGGGCGCATGCGCGAACTGCTCGAAAGCGTCGTCGCGACACGCTGCGCGGCGGGCGATGCGAACGTGCACTATCTTTCAGGAATCGTGCTCAGCGGGCCGGACGACCTCGCGCATGTGCCGGACGGCATCCATCCCGACGAGACCGGCAACCGGCTGATGGGCGAGCGGTTCTACGAACGCATGCTGGCGCCGGGAAAGCCGCTGGCGCCGCGCTGATCACATCCGGTATTTCGCGGCCGGCATTTCCGATTCGAACGCGGCGGCGCCGTCTTCGAGGCGATAGACCTGGCGCGTCTGCGCGTCGAACGCGTCCCACGGCAGCGCGCCGGTCTTGGCGAATTCCACCCAGATGGCGTGCGTGCGGTCGGCGATCGCCTGCGGGGGATTTTCACCGCAGAAGCCGAGTGGACCGGTGCAGGACGGCAGCGTGTTGAACACGAAAGGCAGCTCCAGCGCGTGGCAGGCGCCGAGCTGTCCGCCGAACGCCGTCGAGCGCCAGCCGAACTCGTAGACATGCGTGCGGCCCTTGTGCGCCAGCGCGAAGGCGCGCACCGGATCGCGGAAGACCAGATCGCTCATCGCCGCGGTGAGGACCGCGCCGGGCTTGGCGCCCTGCCCCAGGCCGTATTCGGCGAGGATCTGCGGCGCGTTCGGCGTCAGCGCCGACAACAGCGCCGTCACCATGCCCGCGTCTTCGATGCCGATCACGCCGGTCGGCACGAAGTAGATGTTCATCTCCTCGGCGCACGAACCGACCAGGATGTCGACCTCGGCGCCCGCGCCGTTGGCCAGCGCATCGAGCGTCGGTTCGGGCATGACATCGTCGCCGAGCAGCGGCAGGAACTTGCTGAGGCCGAAGGTGCGGTCGCGGCCGTCGGGCTCGCGGATGTCGAGAGGCGCGCCGGGGCGGGTGATCTGCTCGACGGCGCGGGCGCAATCTTCGAGCGATTTGGTGCGGAAGCCGTCGGCGGTCGCGGCGACGCCGAGCACCTCGGCGAGTTTGTTTATCACCACGTTTGCCGAGTGCATCGTGCGATGCATCGAACCGTGACCGCTCTGCACGATGGCGCGGCGGAACAAGCCCTTGGCCAGCGGCGAGCCGATCAGGCTGCCGATCGACATCGCGCCGGCCGACTCGCCGAACACCGTGACGTTCGCCGGATCGCCGCCGAAATTCGCGGCGTTCTTCTGCGCCCAGGCGAGCGCCGCAAGCATGTCGCGCAGGCAGATATTGGTGGCGGCGCCCGCAAGCGGCAGCACGCCCTCCACGCTCATGCGATAACAGATGCTGATCAGAACGACGCCGTTCTTGGCGAAGGAGGTGCCGTCATAGGCGGCGCACTCCGAGGTACCGCCGACCCAGCCGCCGCCATGGATGAAGACCATCACCGGCAAGCCCTTCGCGGCGACATCGGGCGTCCAGATGTTCGCGGTCAGGTAGTCGTCGCCCTTGTGCCAGCCGTCGCCGATGAAAGGCGTGGTGTCTATGCCGGGGAAGTCGCGCAGGATCTGCGGCGCGTTGGGGCCCTTGGCGGTCGCATCGCGCTCGCCGCTCCAACCTTCGTGCGGAACCGGCGCGGCGAAGCGGTTGGCGCCGACCGGTGCGGCGGCATAGGGCACGCCGTAGAAACGGGACACGCCGTCGACAATGGCGCCGCGGATGCGGCCGGCGGTGGTGGCGGCGCTGACGGTGCTCATGCTTCCTGCCCTCGTCTTGTCTTGTACCTGTCATACAGGTATCGTGGAGCCATACGACAGGTTTTCCGGCGGCGCAATACCATTAGACTGGGCCGGACAGCGGGATTCGGGGATGTGGTGGGCACGCTTCACTTGATCGACAAGCTCGACGGCGCGGACGGCCGCACGCTGGTGCAGCAGGCGGTCGACGCCATCACGGCCTATATCCGCTCCGCCAAGCTGAAGGCCGGCGACGTGCTGCCCGGCGAGATGGAGTTCGCGCAGGAGATGGGCGTCAGCCGCGCGGTGATCCGCGAGGCGTTCGGCGCGCTGGCGGCGTTGCGCCTGATCGACGTCGGCAACGGACGGCGCGCCCGGGTCAGCACCTTCGACGGCGCGGCGATCGCGGCGGCGCTGGGCCATGCGGTGAACACCTCCCAGATCACCGTGCCGCAGGTGTGGGACGTGCGGCACACGCTGGAACGGCGCACCGCCGCGCTGGCGGCGCAGAACCGCACCGACCAGGAAGCGGACGAGATCCTCGGTCACGCCAAGGCGATGGCCGCCAACCACCGCAACTTCGCGCGCATGACGGAGCACGACATCGCGCTGCATCAGGCGATCGCGGCGGCGAGTCACAACATCCTGTTCAGTCAGGTGGTGGCGTCGTTCGGCACGCTGATGAAAGAGGCCGTGCCGGTCGCGTGGCGCACGCGCCAGACCGACGAGCAGCGCGCGACGATCCTGAAACAGCATATGGAGATCGCGCAGGCCATCGCCGACCGCGACGCGGTGCGCGCCGAGCGTGCGATGGACCGGCACTTCGACGACGCGGTGACGCGCCTGCTCGAGGCGGGTTATGCCAAGCGCTGACGCGATGGACTTGACGCAGCAGCGCGAACATCGCCTGCCCGGCGGGCGGACGCTGACCTATGCGGAATGGGGCGAGGGCCCGGCGGCGATCTTCCACCATCACGGCACCGGCTCGTCGCGCTTCGAGGCGGCGGCGCTGGCGCGCGCGGCGGAGGGATTGGGTCTGCGCGTCATCGGCATCGACCGGCCGGGCTATGGCGGCTCGACCCACGATCCCAAGCGCGACTTCCGGTCGTTTCAGGCCGATCTGGAGCATCTCGCCGGCAGCCTCGGCATCGCGCGCTATTGCGTGTCGGGTGTGTCGGGCGGAGCGGCGTTCGCCTGCGGCGCGGCGGCGTCGGCGCGCGCGATCAAGATCTATCCGCTCAACATGCCGCCCGATCCGGGCAGCGCGGCGGGGCGGCGCATCCCATTCGGCCTGCGCTTCCTCATGTGGCTGATGATCCGGCCGAGCGTGTTCCGCCGCACCGCGCGCCGCGCCGCCGCCGATCCGCTGGCGCGCGTCTCGGCATCGAACATGCCGGATATCGACAAAGCCGTACTGCGCGACGAGATCCCCGACATCTGGACCGCCGCGATCCGGCGCCGGCTAGCGCCGCCAGACCGCGGCGTTCGCTTTGGCGAAGGCTTCGAACGTCATGGGTGTGTGGCCCGTCAGCGTGCGCACCACGCCGGTCGCCCTGTCCTGCGCACCGGCGGCGATGGTCTGATAGCCGAAGGCCAGCATCCGCGCATTGGCTTCGGGGATGCCGCGCCTCATCAGCCGCGCCGCCATCTCGTCCATCGTCACCGGCACATGCGCGATCGCGCGGCCGCAGGCCCGGCCGACGATCTGCGCGACGCGGTCGTAGGACATCGGCTCTTCGCCGGTCAGGACGAATTCGGCGTTCGACGGGGCCGCCGCCGTCAGCACCGCGCGTGCCGACGCCGCGATGTCGTGCACGTCGATGAACGGCACCCGCCCGTCCCCGGTGTTGGAGTAGATGCGATCCTCCTCGCGGATCGACGCCAGATAAGGACCGGCGCTGAAGTTCTGCATGAAGGCGCTGGGCGCCAGCACGGCCCAATCGCCGCTGTTGTCCTTCAGCCATTGATGCACCTGGCCGTGCGCCGGGCCGCCGGCGGGCAATCCCGACATGCTCAGCAATACGAAGCGGCGCACCCCCTTGCGCATCGCGGCGGCGATGAAGTCGATCATCAGCGCATACGCATTGCCCACGGTGCCCGGCGCGACGAGATAGACGGCGGCGACGCCGTCGAGCGCGCCGTCCCATGTCGCCGGCCGTTCCCAATCGAAGGGCACCGCGCCGGTGCGCGACGCCGCACGGTAGGGCAGCCCGGTTTGCTCGAGCTGCGCGATCAGGCTGCGGCCCGTCTTGCCGGTCGCGCCGGTCACCAGGATCATGCCGCGTCTCCTTGCGGGCTGCCGAACGCGGCGGTCCAGGCCTCGCGTCCGCCATGGACATCCATCGAGACGAGCGGATTCCAGTATTCGCGGTAGAGCACGATCTTCCCGTCCCGCGTCTCGACGATCGCGATGTATTTCTGGTCGTAGGGCGCGCCGGTTTCCAGGACGCGGCCCTTGACCGCCATCTCGAGGCACACCGCGCCGGGGTCGCGCATCGGGTGGACGCGGAAATAGTCGAGATCTTCGCTCTTGATCCGTCCCGTCATCCGCGCCGCGGTGGCTTTCATATAGGCCAGGATATCCGTCTTGCCGGTATAGCGGGCGCGGCGCCCGGGCGGGGCGAAGGGGAATTCGAGCACGCCATCGTCCGCCCACAGATCGATCCAGGCCTCCCAATTCTGCCGGGCATAGAAGGCCATGTAGCTTTGCAGGATGTGCCGGATACCGGCGTCTTGGCTCACAGGCCGCTCCGCGATGGACCGGCGCACTTTGCGCGCGGCGCGATGTCTCAAACAGTCCGGCGGCGATGCTAGCACCGATCGTGCTAGGCTGACGCGATGCGCGAGACCGCAACCGGGAACCCTTTCGCGCGCCGCCGTGAGGCCGGCGCGTTCCTGCGCTCGCGGCGCGGCCGCCTCGCGCCGTCGCAGGTCGGCCTGCCGCAAGGTTTTCGCCGGCGCACGCCCGGCCTTCGCCGTGAGGAAGTGGCGATGCTCGCCGGTGTCGGCACCACCTGGTACACATGGCTCGAGCAGGGACGCGAGATCCAGCCGTCCGACGACGTTCTGCTGGCGCTGGCCGGCGTGCTGCGCCTCGATGCGGCTGAGCGGCGTCACCTCTTCGCGCTGTACGACCGTCCCGCGCCGCAGCGGCGGCAGGCGGACGCGGACGACGTCGACGAACCGCTGCGGCGCATGATGGACGGTCTCACCATGCAGCCGGCGCTCGTTCTGGGCGGACGGTGGGACATCCTGTCGTGGAATCGCGCGGCGGAGGCCGTCCTCGGACTCCCTCCCGGCGTGGAGCGGCCCAACATCATCGAGCGATTGTTCTGCGATCCGGCGCAGCGGCGGCTGTTCGCCGACTGGGAGACGGTGGCGCAGGGCGCGCTCGCGACGTTTCGTGCCGACTGCGCACCGTTCATCGGCGATCCGGAATTCGAGAGCCTGATCGCGCGGCTGATGCAGCGCAGTGCGGCGTTCGCGGCATGGTGGCCGCGGCACGACGTGGCGCACCGCCTGGCAGGCATCAAGCGCCTCGATCATCCGGTCGCCCGCCGCATGCAGTTCGCGTTCCAGGCGCTGGCCGTCGCCGACCGGCCCGGCATGAATCTGTTCGTCTTCACCGCGGTGGATGACGACGACACGCCGCGCAAGCTGAGCCGGCTGCTCGCATAACCATATCCGCGCGCCGCCGCCTGTACGCTTCAAGCAAAGTGTCGTATAGTTTGCGGAAGGCTGGTAACGTATATTGTCTTCAGACGTGTCGCAGCGGTGTTTCTTTTGAATGTCAAAAATCTTTATTCTATAAGTCTTAGTCTCCAAGTCGTCTTCGTCTCCAAGCTGGAGGACTCGATATGGCGTCCAAGAACGCTCCATCGGCGAATTCCGCGCCGGCAAACCCCGCTCCGGCCGTGCCGGGACAGCCGGGCAACCTGTTCCTGACCACGACGATCCCCAAGCCGGCGGACCGGCCGCTGAAGATCTATGCCTTCGACCCCAGCCTCGGCCGCTTCGTCGGCAATTGCATGATGGCCAAGGTCCGGCACGAGGAACTGACGCCGGGCCCGGTCGGCGAGAAAATCGCGGTCATCGATTACGACGGCACGCAGAAGACGTTCTATCTGCCGGTCGACCTGGACGATCCCAATGTGATGATCGGCGGCGGCCTGGATCCCAGCCAGTCCGATCCGCGCTTCCATCAGCAGATGGTCTATGCGGTCGCGATGGAGACGCTGCAGCGCTTCGAGACCGCGCTCGGCCGCCGCATCCGTTGGCGCGACCGCCAGCGAACGACGCATGGCAAGTATGCCGTGCCGCACGGCGCGGCGCAGCAGCTCAACCTGTTTCCGCATGCGATGTGCGAGGCCAATGCGTTCTACAGCCCGGAGGCGCACGGCATCCTGTTCGGATATTTCCAGGCGAGCCGGACCAATCCGGGGCCCAACCTGCCCGGCCAGACGATCTTCACCTGCCTGTCGCACGACATCATCGCGCACGAGACGACGCATGCGGTGCTGGACGGCATCCGCCGGTACTTCACCGAGCCGACCAACATCGACGTGCCGGCCTTCCACGAAGCGTTCGCCGACCTGGCGGCGCTGTTCGCCCATTTCAGCCACAAGGAAGCGCTGCTCGACACGCTGCAGAAGACCGGCGGCCAGATCTTCAACTTCAATCTGCGGCCCGAAGCGCGACAGGACGCGGGCGAGCGGCAGATGATCCAGGGCCAGATCGCCCGCGCCAATCCGCTGATCCAGCTGGCGCTGCAGTTCGGCGAGGCCTCGGGCGCGCGGGCGGGCCTGCGCAGCGCGCTGGACACGCCGCCCTCGCCGGACGATCTGCGCCGCCTGACCGAGCCGCACCAGCGCGGCGCGATCCTGGTCGCCGCCGTGTTCGACGCCTATTTCACGATCTACAGCCGGCGCACCGCCAAGATGTTCCAGGTCTACCGCGCCGGCGGCGGCAGCGCCGTGCCGATCGACCTGCCGGCCCCGCTGGCCGACCTGCTCGCGGCCGAGGCGAGCCGCACGGCGGAGGAGTTCTTCATCGCCTGCGCCCGCGCCATCGACTATTGCCCGCCGGTCGACATCACCTTCGGCGATTTCCTGCGCGCGCTGCTCACCTCGCATGTCGATCTGCATACGGAAGATCCCGACGGCGTGCGCGACGCGCTGATGCAGGCCTTCCGGCTGCGCGGCATCGTGGCGGACGGCGCCGATTTCTTCTCGGAAGAATCGCTGTGCTGGCCCAAGGTCGCGGGCGACGCCCTGCCGCGCGTCGTCGGCCTGAAGTTCGGCGATCCGAACGGGCTGACGAGCGAGGAGGCCGACTGGAACGGCGACATCCTGCGTACCTATGCGGAGGCGAATGCCGCCGCGCTCGGGTTCGATCTGGCGCTGGGCGGGATCGCCGCCGCGACGTTCCATGCCATGTGCCACAGCGGCCAGGACGGCAGGCTCTATGTGAACATGGTGGTCGAGCTGGTGCAGACCCTGCATGTGCCGCTTGCCGACGCGGGGGACGGGGCGTCGAGCTTCCCGATGCGCAACGGCGTCACGCTGCTGATCGCGCAGGATCCGGTCGTGCAGAACGCGGAGAGGACGCGCATCAAGCCCGATCCGCGCGTGCGCTTCGTGATCTCCAAGCTGCACAGCGCGGAGCGGATCGAGCGGACGAGGAACTACTACGCGCGCACCGGCCGGACCGGACTCAAGGCGAGCGGCGGAAAGAAGGCATCGGACCAGACCGACAACGCGCGCTTCCAGATCGACTTCAGCCTCCTGCATGCGGATGTGGCGCCATGACCATCACCAAGAAGGCGAAGGCCAAGAAGACTGCGACGAACGCCAAGGCCGTCAAGGCGCCCAAAACCGCGGCGAAGAAGAAGGCGGTGCCGGCAGCGACCACGCCCGATCCCGCGCCGGCGCCGCGCGCCGTCACAAGCGGCGCGGGCATACGGGTGCGCATGTACCGCGTCGGCTTCGGCGACTTCTTCCTGGTGCGCGTGCCCAGTGCGGATGGCGACAAGTTCATCCTGATCGACTGCGGCGTGCATCACGTGGACATCAAGAGCATGCCGGCCGCCGCGCAGCAGATGGCACAGGATTGCGGCAACAAGCTCGCGCTGCTGATCATGACGCATCGCCATGCCGATCACATCTCCGGCTTCGGCAGCTGCGCCGCGATTTTCAAGCAGTTCGAGGTCGAGCGCGTCTGGATGTCTTGGTTCGAAGAGCCCACCAACAAGGCCGCGATGGCGTTCCAGGCCGGGCTCACCGCGTCGGCCTTGCGCGCCGGGCAAGCGCTCACGCTGCGCCTTGCGGCAAAGGGCGGCGTCGACGACGAGACGGAGCAGCTTTTGGCGATGGCGCAGAACGCCACCGGCGGCATGGCGGCGGCGGGCGGCACGACGCCCAACCAGACGGCGCTCAACGTCCTGCATGGCGGCTTCAAGAACAAGCCCGCCTACGACTACTACATAGCCGGCGACACGCCGGCCCTGCCGGACAGCCTGATCGCCGCGGGCCTGACGGCACAGATTATCGGCCCGCCGAGCGATCTGACCCTGGTCAAGCAGATGACCAACAAGGCGCAGCAATATCTCGATGCCGACCGCAGCGACGACGACGCGCCGGCGCCGCCGCGCCCGCCCTTCCCCGCCGCGTTCCGCGCCGCGGCGGACGCGTATCCGCCCCAGGCGTTCCACTTCTACGACGCGGCGCGGATCGTGCAGCTGATCGACGAGGTGCAGCCCGATCTTCTCGCTGCGCAGGCACGGGCCGCCGACAGCACGCTGAACAACCAGAGCCTGATGGTCCACTTCGCCTTCGCCGGAAAGAACCTTCTGTTCGTGGGCGACGCGCAATGGGGCAATTGGGAGAACTTCCTCTATGGCGGCGCCTATAGCGCGGGGCGCACCGCACTGACGGCCAAGGCCAAGGCGCTTCTGGGCGCGATCGACTTCTACAAGGTCGGCCATCACGGCAGCGCCAACGCGACGCCGATCGACGCCGTCAAGGCGATGCGCGACGGCTGCGCCGGCATGTGCTCGACGCAGATCGACGCCTACCCCGGCGTGCCGCGCGGCCCGCTGCTGACGGCCTTGTCCACCATGATGCACGGGCAGCTCGCGCGCAGCGACCAGGTGGCGGCGGGCGATGCGCAAGCCGAGCCGACGGCCGATCGCCTGCCGGCCGCGTTCAAAAGCGGCCCGAACGGCACGCTGTATATCGATTACAGCTTGTAGGGGACGGCGCGCCGTTGTTGCCGGCGGCGCTGGCCCGGATGCCGGCGATCACGCAGCGCTTATCTGGTTTTCAATTTCCATACACCTTGGCGGCAAGTAGCAT
>DASZMT010000123.1:0-24807 GCA_035551495.1 Rhizomicrobium sp.
CGTCATGGCCGCCCTCGTGGCGGCCATCCATACGCACCGATCTAGAAAGGTGTTCATGGATGGCCGCCACGAGGGCGGCCATGACGAATTTTTAATTTAAGCCAGATAGGCGCGCGCCAGGAGGCCGAGGCCGACCACGCCGAACGTGACCGCGGTGCCCCACAGCCAGCGGCGGTGGGTGATGATCGCGACCGTCGACATCGCGATGCCGATCTCGAACAGCGTCGCGGAGCCCGTCAGCCAGTGATGGCGCGCCTCGTGCGCCCCGCTTTCGCCGAGCAGGCGCTCGCGCTCGCTCTCGAGATCTTTCGCCTTGGTCTGGAGCGCCTGCTGGCGGTCGCCATACTTCTTGATGTTCTTGGCGTCGTCGCCGGACGCGGTGCCGGGCGTGCGGCCGGCGATGACGAACATGTTCCGCTTGATGCTGTCGGCCTCATATTCGGCCCAGGTGTCGGTCGCCTTGTCCTGCGCCAGCGCTGCTTCGCTGGTCGTGCTCAGCGCCTTGCCGCCCTCGACCGTCTCGAGACTGCCCGCCACCGCGGCGAGCACGGCCAGCACCGCGACGCTGATCGCGACGCTGCTGATGAAGGGATCGCCGGCATGGGCCGCGTGTTCGGCGTGCTCGGCATGCTCATGGGCTTCGAGCGCGGGATCGTGGCTCACGGTCAGGCACCCCCAAGAAAGCGTTCGGCGATCGCGGCATGCAGCGCCATGCCGTTCGCCATCGCAGCTTCGTCCATCATCATGCGATTGGAGTGACAGGCATGCGCGTGATGGTGCGACACCCCGTCCGGCGCGACGCCGAGGAACATCATGGCGCCCGGCATCTTGTGCAGCACGTAGGAGAAATCCTCCGCCCCCATGATCGGCGCGGGCATCGTGGTGAAGCCGCGCTCGCCCAGCAGGTCGATGGCGACGCCCTTGGCGAATTCGAAGAAGCCGGCATCGTTGACCGTCACCGGATAGCCGGGAACGAGGTCGACGATCGCCTCGATGTCATGGGCGCGGGCGATGTGGTCGGCGATGCGCGCGATGCCTTCGCGCGCCGCAGTGCGGCTCTTCTCCGAGAAGCTGCGCAGCGTCCCGAGCAGCTTGGCGCTTTCGGGGACGACGTTCGAAGTCGTGCCGGCCTCGATCTTGGTGATCGAGAGCACCACCGGGTCGAACGCTTCGATGCGGCGGGTCACGAGGCTCTGCAGCGCCGTGACGATCTCGCAGGCGGCAGGAATCGGATCGCGCGTGTAATGCGGCTGGGAGGCATGGCCGCCCTTGCCCTTGATCTCGATGTTGATGGTGTCGGTCGCCGCCATCAGCGGCCCCGGGCGCGCGGCGATCACGCCGGTGGGAATGTTGGGCGAGATGTGGATCGCGAACGCCGCCTGCGGCACGGGGGCGGCATCGAGCATGCCCTCCTCGATCACATGGCGGGCGCCGGCATAGCCTTCCTCGCCGGTCTGGAAGAAGAACTTCACATTGCCGTTCAGGCGGTCGCGATGGCGATGCAGCAGATGCACCGCGCCGACCAGCATGGCGGTGTGGCTGTCATGGCCGCAGGCGTGCATGCGGCCTTCGTTCTGCGACTTGAATTCGAGGTCGGTATCCTCGGGCATCGGCAGCGCATCCATGTCGCCGCGCAGCAGGATCGTCGGGCCCTGCTGGGCGCCCCTGAGGGTGACGATCAGGCTGGAGGTCGATTTGCTCTCGACGATCTCGACGTCGAGACCGGCCAGCGCCTCGCGGGCACGGCGCGTGGTCTCGGGCAGATGGAGGCCGAGCTCGGGGTGCTGGTGGATCTCGCGGCGCAGCTTGACCACCATCGGCATCAGCTCATTGGCGCCGTCGCGCCAGAAGCCGAGATCGCCCTTCGGATTGTCCATGTCGTCCTCCTAAACCCTGCTACCAATTAAACCAAAATTGTCATGGCCCGCAAAAGCGGGCCATCCAGGTGACGCAGCTGCAATTGCCGCAGGATAAGCGCACCAACTGGATGGCCCGCTTTTGCGGGCCATGACAAATGGGGGTGGCGCGTCAGATGGACCATTGATTCAACCCAACACCGCTTCGATCAACCGCGGACCCTTGCCGCGCATCGCGTCGGAGAACTGGCTTTCGAACGCGGCGATGGTCGTGGCGCGCGTCGCCTCGACGCCCATGCCCTGTGCCAGCTGAACCCAGTCGAGGTCGGGCTTGTGCAGGTCGAGCATCGACAGTGCCTTGGGGCCCGGATTGCCGGCACCGACACGGGCGAGCTCGATGTTCAGGATGGCGTAAGACCGGTTCGCGAAGATGACGGTCGTGACATCGAGCTTCTCCCGCGCCTGGGTCCACAAGGCCTGGAGCGTGTACATCGCCCCGCCATCGCCATGGATGCAGACGACCTTCGACTGCGGCGCCGCGACCGCCGCGCCGGTGGCGAGCGGCAGGCCCTGCCCGATCGCGCCGCCGGTGAGCGCGAGATGGTCGTGCGGCGCGGCCGTCGCGGTGGCGATCTGCGTGCCGGCGCCCGAGGTCGCGCCCTCATCCGATATGATGGCGCCTTCGGGCAGATGCTTGGCGATCACCTGGCCGATGGTGTGCTGGTTGAACTTGTCCTCGACCGAGCCTGCGAGCTTATGCGGCGCGATCTGTGCCGGCTCTTTGGGCGCGCCGAGCGCCTCGGCGAGCGCTTCGAGCGCCGCGGTGCCGTCTTCGTGAGCTTGCGCGAGATGGTGGATCGCGCAGCCTTGCGGCAGGCCCCAGCTCGGCTTGCCGGGATAGGCGAAGAACGATACCGGCGGCTTGGCGCCGACCAGGATCAGCTGCGCGGTGTCGGCGAAGAACTCGACGATCTGCTCGGCGAAATAGGGGATGCGCTGGAGCATCACGCGGCCGGCGCCGCGCTGCAGGCGCGGCGTGAAGGTATCGCAGGCAAGGCGTGCCCCGCTCTTTGCCGCGATGCGGCCGGCGGCGATGAGACCGCGCTCTTTGAGCGCCGCGCCGCGGATCAGGGCGGTCGTCTTCTTGCCGTTCTTCAGCGCCGCCGCGGCGCGTGCGATGGCATCGTCACCGGCTTGCGCCGGTGCGGGCCGCGGCAGCGCGGGCGACGGACCGTCGGCCTCGTTCCAAGCCGTGTCGGCGGGGAGGATGAGCGTCGCGATCTGGCCGGGCGGCTGCAGCGCGGCCTCGACCGCGCGGGCGCCGTCGGCGGCGACGGTCAGCGCACTCGGCGAGGACTGCACCCAGGCCGACACCGGCCGCGCGAAGCCCGGGATATCGCTGGCGAGCGGCGCGTCGTATTGCGCGTGATAGGTCGCGTGATCGCCGACGATGTTCACGACCGGTGTCGCGGCGCGCCGCGCGTTGTGCAGATTGGCCAAGCCATTCGCCAGACCGGGCCCCAGATGCAGCAGCGTACAGGCCGGTTTCTCCGCCATGCGGCCATAGCCGTCGGCGGCGCCGGTGACGACGCCCTCGAACAGCGCCAGGACGGCGCGCATCCCGTCGACCCGGTCGAGGGCGGCGACGAAATGCATCTCCGAGGTGCCGGGGTTGGCAAAGCAGACCTCGACGCCCGCCCCTACCAGGGTGCGGACCAGGCTTTCCGCGCCGTTCATGCTGTCTCCCGCGATATCGATTTGCCCATCCTAACATCGCCCGCGCGCGCGGCGCGAGTTCGGATAGGCCGGCGGCCTAGGCCGGGATGCGCACCGGAAGCTTGGTGATGCCGAGCACGAAGTTGGAGGCCAGCCGCTCGGGCTCGCCCACGACCTCGATGCGCGCAAAGCGCTTCATGATCTCTTCCCACAGGATACGCAGCTGCATCTCGGCCACACGATTTCCCATGCAGCGATGGATGCCGAAGCCGAACGAAACGTGATGCCGCGCGCGGTCGCGGTCGATGCGGAATTCGTAAGGGTCGGCGATGACCTCGTCGTCGCGATTGCCCGAGACGTACCACATCACGACGCGGTCGCCCTTCTTGATCTTTTGGCCGCGGAAATCGACATCCTGCAAGGCGGTGCGGCGCATGTGCGCCAGCGGCGTCTGCCAGCGGATGATCTCCGGCACCATATTGGTGACAAGCGACGGATCGGCGCGCAGCTTTTCGTATTCCGCCGGGTTCTGATTCAGCGCCAGAAGGCCGCCGGAGATCGAGTTGCGCGTGGTGTCGTTGCCGCCGACGATCAGCAGCA
This sequence comes from Rhizomicrobium sp., assembly GCA_035551495.1. Lineage (GTDB taxonomy): Bacteria > Pseudomonadota > Alphaproteobacteria > Micropepsales > Micropepsaceae > Rhizomicrobium. The sequence continues at coordinate 4,173 of DASZMT010000123.1, forward strand.
TGAGATTGCCGAGATACTCGATCGGATTGTCCAGCATGTTCGCGGTTGCCGGATCGTGCGCCAGCAGCGAAATGAAATCGAATTTCGGCGGCGCCGCCTTCCGCTCGTGCCACAGCCGGGTGAAATATTGCAGGCATTCGAGCAGGATCTCCTGCCGCCGCGCCATGGTGATCGCGGTGTTGCCCACGGTCTCGGACGAGGTCGTGGTGTCCGACCAATAAGGCAGCAGATGGCGGTCTTCCCACGGGAAGTCGAACAGCGTGGCCAGCATCTGGGTCGTCAGCTCGATGGAAACGTGCTGCACCCAGTCGAAGGTCTCGCCACGCGGCAGGCGATCGAGGATCTTGCCGACACGTTCGCGGATCAGGGCTTCCAGCTCCTGCAAGCGCTGCGGCCCGACGGCCGGCGCAGCGGCACGGCGCTGCTGGTCGTGCACCGGCGGATCGGCCGCGATGAACATCGGCGGCGCGAAATCCGGCGGGTTGTCGCCGATGACGATGTTGTGCTGCGAGGAGAACACGTGGTGATTGGAATCGATCGCGACGATGTCGTTGAACTTCGTCACCGACCAATAGGGCCCGTGCATGCTTTCGCCGCAGTAATGCACCGGCGCATCCTTCCGCAGCCGGTCGAAATACGGCCAGAACGTGTTGGCGGCGAAGCGGTCGGTGCGCGAGATGTCCAGCGCCTCGAGCGGCATCGACCAGGCTTCGTCCCGCGCCGCGTCCAGCGCGCGCGAATGCTCGATCCCCATCGTTCTCTCCCGGCTTTTTATCGTTGTGGCAACGGTACACATTTCGGCGCGCCGTAGGGATTTATCGATATTCCCTATTATCCCCTATTGCGCCTTATAATTCTATACTATAGGGAATAATACATGACCTCTGAGAATTTCTATACCATCGAGCAGGTCGCCGAGCAGCTGAACCTGCACGTCAAGACCGTGCGCAACTATGTGCGGGACGGGAAGCTGAAGGCGACCCGGATCGGAAAGTCCTATCGGATCGCGCGCGGCGACCTGGAGGCCTTGGCCGGGCCCGTCGCCACCGTCCCGCCGGTGCGGCGCGCCCGGCACGTCGAAGTCTCGAGCGTCGTCGACATCGACGCGGTCGACAAGAACACCGCTTATCGCATCTCCACCTTCGTCACCGCGGCGGTGAGCGGGGCGCGGGACGGCGATGCGCCGGTGCGGGTGCAGGCCATCTATGACGAGGAGCGGGCGCGGCTGAAGGTGATCGTCAGCGGTTCGATCGACACGACCCGGGCGCTGCTCGCCGGCATCGACGCGATGGCCGAGCCATGAAGATCTGGCGATCCGAAGCGGCAAAACAAGAGCTGATGGCGCGCTATCGTGCGTTTTTGAGCTTGTGGCCGCAGCCGAACGAACAGCGCAGCGTACCGACGCGCCATGGCGAGACCTTCGTGGTGTCGAGCGGCGCAGGGCCGGCGCTGGTGCTTTTGCATGGCGCGGGGTCGAGTTCGTTCATGTGGGCGCGCGACGCGGCGCTGTGGGGCCAAAGCTTTCGCGTGCACGCGGTCGACATGATCGGCGAGCCGGGACTGTCATCAGAGAACCGGCCGGCGCTGGCGAGTGGCGCCTATGTCGAGTGGCTCGACGACGTGCTGGCGCAGCTGGGCGTGGAGAAATGCGCGCTGACGGGCATTTCGCTCGGCGGATGGCTGGCACTCGATTATGCGAGCAAGCGGCCGGCGCGCGTGACCGCGGTGGCGGCGCTGTGCCCGGGCGGCGTCGGCAAGCACAAGAACGTGCTGCTGTGGGCACTGCCACTGATGCTGCTGGGATCGTGGGGCCGCAATAAGGTGCGCGACATCATCGCGGGGCCGAAAACCGATATTCCGTCCGCGGCCGGCGACTTCATGGCGGCGATCTACAAGAATTTCCACATGCGGCGCGAGAAGGTGCCGGTGATAAGCGATGCGGCGCTGACGCGGCTCGGCATGCCGGTGCTGGCAATCCTCGGCGGGAAGGACGCGATGGTGGACACCGCCGGCACGCGGCGGCGGATCGAAGCGCATGTGCCGCGGGCGCAGATCGTGTGGCTGCCCGAGCAAGGCCACTTCCTGCGCGACCAGGCGGAGCGCATCGACACCTTCATGCGGCGTGCCCATGCGCTTGCTTGACGTGCCGGTAGATGGACCGCCGCTGCGCGATCCCAAAGACGTCGTCGACATCATCGGCGAGGCGTTCGGCGCGCGGCCCGACTGGATCGTGATCCCGGTCGCGCGGCTGGGCGACGGCGTGCTCGACCTGAAGACGCGGCTGCTCGGCGAGATGCTGCAGAAGTTCGTCAACTACGGCTTCTGCGTTGCGTTCCTGGGCGATGTTTCGGCCGTCATTGTAGCAAGCAAGCCGTTCGCTGACTTTGTACGCGAAACCAATCGCGGCACGCAGATCTGGTTCGTGCCCGACCGCGCGGCGTTGCTTGCGAGGCTGGGGCACGCGTAGTCTCACGCCATGACGTGGTCGCTCGTCGCTTTCGATTCCAGGACCGGTGCGTTCGGCGCCGCCGTCTTCACGCAGGCCTTCGCCTGCGGCGGGTTCATGCCCGCCGTCCGTTCGGGCGCCGGCGCGGTGTGCAGCCAGTCGCTGACCAATCCCTATCTCAGCCCCATCGTGCTGGACGGCATGGCGCGCGGGCTGTCGCCGCAACTCGCGATCGACGCCGCCGTCGCGGGCGATGAGGGACGCGATGTGCGCCAGCTTCACGCCGTCGACCGCCACGGACGCTTCGCCGCCTGGACCGGCCGGCATTGCGTCGAATGGGCGGGCAGCGTCGGCGAAACCGGCGTGAGCGTTGCGGGCAACATGCTCGGCAACGACCGCGTGGCGCAGGCGACGCTCGACGGCTTCAACGCCGATCCGTCCGCGCCACTGCCCGAGCGCATGATGACTGCGCTCGACGGCGGCGAAGCGGCAGGCGGCGACCGGCGCGGCAAGCAATCGGGCGCGATGCTGATGGCGACGACGGAAGATTTCGCCGAACTGAACCTGCGCGTCGACTCCGATGCCGAGCCGTTCGTGGAGATGCGCCGGCTGCTCGACATCTGGCGGCGTACGCGCGCGCCATACATCGGCAATTCGCCGTCCAAGGCCAATCCGGCCGGGGTGCACGATCTCGACACCGTCGAGGCCAACTGGGTCAAGCAGGGTTTGAACCTGCGTTTTCGCCGTTAGGGGGATTTTCGATGCTTCGTCTTCTTGCCGCCGCCGTGCTCGCCGCCAGTGCCGTCGCGGCATCCGCCGCCGATGCGCCGCCCCCTCCTGCGCCAGCCTTGCCGACGACGGAAGGCGATTACGTCGCGCACGACTTCAAGTTCACCGACGGCGAGACGCTGAAGGATCTGCGCCTGCACTACACCACGCTGGGCAAGCCGCATCGCGACCGCCACGGCCAGGTCGACAACGCGGTGATGGTGCTGCACGGCACCGGCGGCGACGGGCATCAGTTCATCCGCCCGATCTTCTCGGGCGTCTTGTTCGTGCCCGGCGGCGTCTTGGATGCGAACAGGTACTTCATCATCCTGCCGGACGGCATCGGGCACGGAAAATCGTCGAAGCCGAGCGACGGGCTGCACGCGAAATTCCCGCATTACGACTATGACGACATGGTGCGCGCGCAATACCTGCTGGCGACGCAGGGCTTGCATGTGAACCATCTGCGGCTTGTGATGGGCACGTCGATGGGCTGCATGCATTCCTTCGTGTGGGCCGAGACCTATCCCGACTTCATCGACGCGGCGATGCCGCTGGCCTGTCTGCCGGTGCAGATCGCCGGGCGCAACCGCATCTGGCGCAAGATGATCGCGCAAGGCATCACCAACGATCCGGCCTATCAGGGGGGCGAATACAAGAGCGAGCCGCAGATGGGCCTGCGCATCGCCATCGACTTCCTGCTGATGGCGGGCACCACGCCGCTGGTGTCGCAGAAGGCGGCGCCGACGCGCGACGCGGCCGACACCTATCTCGACGATTTCACCAAGCGCGAGATGGCGAGCCTGGACGCCAACGACTTCCTCTATCAGATCGAGGCGTCGCGCAATTACGATCCCTCGGCGAAGCTCGGCATCATCAAGGCGCCGGTGATGTGGGTGAATTCGGCCGACGACTTCATCAACCCGCCGGACCTCGGCATTGCCGAGGTGCAGGTCAAGAACATCCCGCACGGCACGTTCGTCCTGATCCCGACGAGCGACAAGACGCACGGCCACGGCACGCACACCTGGGCGGCGGTGTGGCAGGACCACTTGGCGGAGCTATTGAAGGCGTCGGCGCGGTAGAGCGCGGGCGCCTTACTCGACGAGCCGCTTTGCGGCGTGCGCCAGCTCGACGCCCAACTCGATCACGCCGGCCGAGATGAGAGCCTCCGGAATGCGTTTCGCGATTTCACACGCGAAATCGTCTTGCGGCATGGCTGCCGGCACGAACCCATTTGTGCCATCGAGCGGGAAGGCAGCAGGCTTTGCGAAGGCGCCGGCATTGCGCATGTCGCCGCGATTCAGGCGGCTTCGAATATCGTCCATATAGTAGCGGGCACTCGTATCGGGCGCGCCCGTCAAACGCCTCTCGGAAAACCCTGGACCATCCGTGCGATACATCGACAGCTCCGTTACAAGCCGATGCGGAACACGATGGAACCCAGAAGTTGAAAAGTTCCCTAGGAGACGTGGTTAATAAACGCTCTATGCGAGCACGCACATTTTAACGAACCGAACGACGCGCGAGCGCGCCACCGCAGTTCTATCCGTCTACGGAGTTTTACGGGTTGCGCTCAGAAGAAGCGCGGCAAAACGCGCCGTGTGCGCAATCGATCCGGCGGAACAGCGAGAAACTTGGGTTCCGCTCTTGATGCAACCCGATTGAGATGCCATTTCGCCGTTCAAGCGCTCGGGGGCGCGTGACGAACCGCTGATGTCTCTTCGAAGGGGCTGAGGCGGAAGCGGCAAGCCGGATGCAAGTTCGCGAAACTTGTAACAGGAATTCCTGGGGGACCGGCCTCGTCCGCATCACAGCAGCCACTCGAAGACCGCGATGACCTTGCACGATCACACGGCCTGGAAACTTGCGGACTCTCGAGGCTCCATGCCCGAGGATCGTAACCCTTGAACGCACACTCCGTTGTTTTGCACCGCCCGGCTTTCACCAAAAGCTTTCTGGGGCGCCTGACCGCTTCGGCCTTCGCGCTTTCGCTCGCGGCGCTGATGTTCGCGCCGACGCTCGACATCGTGCGCGTGCCGGCGCAGCGCGTCGCCGCCGGCTGGCGCCAGCTCGTCTCCAACACCGAGGCGATCACGGTGCAGGCGACGCGCCTGCGCCTGACGATGTTCGACCGCGAGTCGATGATGGGCCCGCATGCGCTGATGGATCGCTGGAATCCGACCATCGCGGACGCGGCGCGGCGTTTCGGCGTGCCGGCCGAATGGATCCGGGCCGTGATGCACACGGAGAGCGGCGGCCGCACCATGCTGGCGCAGAACGAGCCGATCACCAGCCATGCCGGCGCGGTCGGCATCATGCAGGTGATGCCCGACACCTACGCGCAGATGCGCGCGCAGTACAAGCTGGGCGCCGATCCCTACAACCCGCACGACAACATCTATGCCGGCGCGGCCTATCTGCGCTGGCTGCACAAGAAGTACGGCTATCCGAACATGTTCGCGGCTTACAATGGCGGCCCCGGCACGCTGGAAGCGTATATGCGCGGCGACCGGGAACTGCCGAAGGAGACGCGGAACTATGTCGTCAGCGTCACCAATTTCGTGGCGCGCGATGCGCGGCACCGCGATCGCATCGTGCGATTCGCGGGACTTCTGCCGGGCGGCGTCAACGTAGCGCCGTAAGCGGGAACTCATGGTTAGGGGTTGCTAACCTTGTCGCGCGCACCGCGCGTTTCCTGCGTAATTTTGCGAACCGCTTTCATCATTCACTAATCGCCCTGTGAAAAGACTGCGCAGTCTTTTGTGGGAGTACCGCGTGACCGCCGACGCCGCCGAAACGTCCCACCGGTCGCGCCTCAGCCTCGCGCTCGGCATCGGATCGGCGGCGCTGTTGCTGATCCTGGTGACGCTCTGCGGCCTTCTGGTGGAGCAGACCTATCGCGTCGACGCCACGGGCCGCGCGCTCGGCCGCACCTCGGCGATCCGCGCCGGCATCCAGCAGGTCTTCGCATTGCTCGAGGATGCCGAGACGGCGCAGCGCGGCTATCTGCTGACCGGCAAGCCCCTCTATCTTGTTCCCTACAACGCCGCGGCGCGGCGGCTCGGTGCCGAGATCGGCACGCTGGGCGCGCTCCTCAAGGACGATCCGCATCAGCACGCGCAGATCGTGACGCTTCAGGGTGTGGCGCGCCGCAAGATGGCGGAGCTGACGCAGACCATCGATCTGAACCGCCGCGGCCGGCACGACGCCGCCATCGCCATGGTGCGCTCCGACCAGGGCCTCGCACTGATGGGGCAGGCGCGGCACATCCTGGACGGCGTGCAGGCGATCCAGACGCGCGAGCGCGCGACGAACCTGGCGCGCCGCGACATCGAGCTGAACCGCACGGTCTGGACGGTCGCGAGCCTCATCGTGGTGCTGTGCCTGGCGATCGTGTTCATCGCGACCATGGCGTACTTCCACTTGCGGGCGCGCGACCGCATCATCGCCGACGTGCGGCACCTGACCGGAGAGCTCGGCAAGGAGAAAGCGATGCTGGTCGAGACGGTGCACGAGCTCGACGCCGCAAGAAAATCCGCCGACGCCGCGAACCACGCCAAATCGGAATTCCTCGCCAGCGTGAGCCACGAGCTGCGCACGCCGCTGAACGCGATCCTGGGCTTCTCGGAGATCATCCGCGACGAGCTGTTCGGGCCGGTCGGCGTGCCGCAATACGCCGACTACGCCAACGACGTGCATCGCAGCGGCAGCCACCTGCTCGACCTGATCAACGATATCCTCGATCTCTCCAAGATCGACGCGGGCAAGGTCGAGCTGCGCGAGGAGACCGTGCCGCTGGACTGGCTGATCGGCGAATGCGTGGCGCTGGTGCGCGAGCGTGCCTACACCGGCGGCGTGAATCTCACGCTCGAAGCCGGTCCGCCGGGCGCGGCGGTGTTCGCCGACCAGCGGCTGCTCAAGCAGATCCTGCTCAACCTGTTGTCGAACGCGATCAAGTTCACGCCGGAAGACGGCAGCGTCACGGCGCGCATCGTGCAGGACGGCACGCGCATCGGATTCCGCGTCGCCGACACCGGCATCGGCATGTCGCCGGCCGAGATCGCGAAGGCGCTCTCGCCCTACGGCCAGGTCGACTCGAAGATCTCGCGCAAGCACCAGGGCACGGGCCTCGGCCTGCCGATCTCCCACTCGCTGGCGCAGCTGCATGGCGGCGACCTGGTCGTCGCAAGCAAGCCCGGCGCGGGGACGACGGTCACGCTGCTGCTGCCGCTGTCGCGCGCGCGGACGATGCCGGGACGCGCGGTGGCGTAGGCTTTATCTTGAAGAGTGGGCCTGTCGAGCCGTAGCTGCGCGAACTCTGCGTCCGGCAGAACTTCTCGTACACATGCCGGTTCGTCTCGTTCCGGTAGGTGAGATCGAACGGGGCATACCGCTTCAACGGGCTTCAGCGGAGGTGTGCTGCCGGGCGGGGCTCGACTACCAATTCGAACATGACGAAACGGGTTGGAAGCTCGCCCTAACGGACGTGGCACGGCCCGATTGCTCGCCGGAGCCGCTGGTCTCGGACTTCGTGAAGAGGGGCGACGCCCAGCGCGATCTCATGGAGCAAGTGGTCTCGCGAGGGCTCAAGGGATACGCGGCTTTGCCGCTCGCACTCTATGAGCGGCACCAGACCCAGATCCTCGAATGGGTGGCCGAGTGATGCCGTGCTCCGGCGCGTCAGGGCGCAACGACCGCTGGTGAATTAATGCCACCAAGGAAACGCTAGGCACCAGTCGGCCGGATCAATGTGGCCTTTGTACTTCTTGTTGTTTGGACCCGTGATCTCATCGGTGTTCGGGTCATACTGCCATTTGCCAGGCGTGATGTCGCCTTTCAGCCCTTCGGTCGGACTGACTCGGGCAACGGTAAGCCCGGCACACGGTATCGGCTTTTGCGGCGGCGGCTTGGGCGACGTGATGAAGAGCACTGCGAAGCCGACGATTGCCAGAATCACAAAGCTGTTTTTCGCGGTGGTAATGAACCGTTCGATGAGTTCGTCGGTCGGTACGTTTCGCCACCGGTCGAACGCGCTCCGGCCTCCGGAAACGATCAACGTCCCGTTGATAACGAGCGTACTCCACCGGATGAACTCGTCCACAAAGAACAGAATGTCGGCCCAGAGCGTGGCTGGTGTCATTCGATCCCCCTATTGCACGGACTACCACCGCAGAGCGCCCGCGTTGCCGTCACTGAACGTGGCGACGGCTTCGTCAACGCGTACACACTCGCCCAAACATGGTTTGGCCGCCCCAAAAGGCTCAAGGCTTCCGACGTGCATATTCCGTGGCTAAGGTACTTCCCGAGGGCTCTGGGAAGTGGTGCCGCTTGCGTGACTCGAACACGCGACCCCATCATTACGAATGATGTGCTCTACCGGCTGAGCTAAAGCGGCCTCTCGACAGCGCCCGCGAACGGGAGCCCGAAAGAGGGCCGGTAGATATCAATCCCGCCCGCGAACTGCAACAAAGGATTTCCGCTAGGGAAAGCCTCGCTTTTTGCGTGGACGCCCGCCCCGCCGCTCGGCCATGCTGGCCAAAACACACACCGGGGTAGGACGACCGCCATGCTCACCAAAGCCGACGACTATCCCATCCACCAGCTGCCAGAGCCCATCGCCACCGCCGGCAGCGACCGCAATTTCTACGACCGCTATTTCTTCAACGGCTACAGCGCCGACGGGGCGACCTTCTTCGCGGCGGCGCTCGGCGTCTATCCGCATGTCAATGTGATGGACGCGGCGCTGACCGTGATCGTCGACGGGACGCAGCACAATCTGCACGCCTCCAAGCTGCTCGGCATGGAGCGGATGGACACCGCGGTGGGGCCGCTCTCGGTCGAGGTGGTCGAGCCGCTCAAGGTGCTGCGCGTGCGCGCGGATTCGAAGGAGCACGGCATCCACGCCGAGATCACATTCCATGCCCGCGCCTTGGCCGTCGAGGAGCCGCGCTTCACCTATCGCGTCGGGCCGTCCACCATGATGGACTATACGCGCCTGACGCAGAACGGCCGCTATGAAGGCTTCATCGAGGTCAAGGGCAAGCGCATCGACCTGAAAGGCTTCATCGGCACGCGCGACCGCTCCTGGGGCATCCGTCCGATCGGCCTTGCCAACCCGCAGCCGGTGGCGCCGCCGCGGCTGCCGCAATTCTACTGGCTGTGGGCGCCGCTGAATTTCGGAGACCGCTTCATGCTCTATCACAACAACGCGGACGGCGACGGCACGCCGTGGAACACCGCGTCGGTGATCGGCGGCCTCGGCGAGGCCAAGCCGCAGCACATGGCCGCCTGCTGGTCGGAGATCAAATACAAGAACGGCACGCGCCATGCCGCGCACGCCACGATCCATGCGCGCGATCCCAAGGGCGGCGAATGGCGCGCCGAGCTGACGCCGAAGAACGTGTTCTACATGTCGGGCGTCGGCTATGGCCATCCCGAATGGGGCCATGGCCGCTATGTCGGCGATCTGAAGGTCGGTTACGACTCGTATCACACGGCCGAGGTCGACGAGAACCTGCCGCACCACCAGCACATCCAGGCGATCTGCGACGTGGTGCTGACGGGGCCGGGCGGCGTGCGCGAGAAGGGCATGGGCGTGCTCGAGCAGCTGGTCATCGGGGCTTACGAGCCGCACGGCATCACCGGCATCTTCGATCCCGCGCCATGAGCGATCTGGAGCAGCGGTTGCAGGCCTATCTGCGCGCCAAGCTGGCGGCGCCGGATCTTACGGTGAGCGGGCTGGCGCGCATTCCGGGCGGCGCATCGCGCGAGACCTATCGCTTCCGCGCGACGAGCGGCGGGACGGAGCGCGGACTGATCCTGCGGCGCGATCCCCCCGCCAGCCTGATCGAGACCGAGCGCGACACCGAATACCGCGCCTATGAAGCGTTCCACGGCCTCGGCCTGCCGGTGCCGGCGCCGATCGCGCTGGAGCGCGGCACCGAGGCGCTGGAGCGGCCGTTCTTCGTCATGGAGGAGATCGAGAACTGCAACGCAGGCTCGATCATGTCGCCCGATCCGTACGGCGCGCATGCGCAGAGCATCGGCGAGCAGTTCTTCGGCGTGCTGGGCCAAATCGCGGCCTGCGATCCGCGCGATGTCGGCCTCGGCGACATCGAAGGCGAGACCGACATCCACGACGTCGCAATGCACGAAGTGGCGCGCTGGGAGGCCGTGGTCGACGACGACGAGCGCGAGCCGCAGCCCATCGTGCGCGCCGCGCTCCGCTGGCTGAAGCGCAATCCGCCGCCGCCGGCGCAGAAGATCGCGGTGGTGCATGGCGACTATCGCACCGGCAATTTCCTGTTCGACGACGGGGGAAAGATCCGCGCGATCCTGGACTGGGAGATGTCGCATCTGGGCGATCCGCTCGAGGATCTCGGCTGGGCGATCGATCCGTTGTGGTCGGGCGGCAATCCGGCGCGGCCGGGCGGCATGCTGCCGCGCGCCGAAGCCATTGCGATCTGGGAGAAGGCGAGCGGCCTGACGGCCGATCCGAAGGCCCTCTTCTGGTGGGAAATCTTCGCGAGCCTGAAGGGCGCCGCGATCTGGATCAGCGCCGCGCGCGAATATGCCGAGGGGCGCAACACCGATCCGATCAATGCGTTCAGCGGCTGGTACACGCTCGCGTTCCACAACGCGATCCTGGCCGAGCGCCTGGGGAGTCTCACATGAGCCCGGAAGTCGATACGATCCTGGGACTGACGGCGCAGAAGATCGCGATGGGCTTCGGCGAGCACGGTGCGGCCTTCGCGGCGGGCACGGTCGGGCTGCTTGGCATGGTGCTGAGCCTGTCGGCCAAGGAATACGACCGCGCCGCCGACGTGCGCGTGGCCGAGAACAAGGACATCCGCGCGCTGTTCGGCGCGCTGGCCGGCGGGGTCGCCGACGCGACGCTGCAGGTACGGCTGCAGACGGCGGCGGTGGGGCAGGATGCGTCGCTGCGCATTTCAGCGCTGAACGCGGGCAATTATGCGCTCAGGCGGATGCTGACCGAACTGCAGATCGACGCGGAAGAGCGCGGGGATGCAGCAGCGCAGAAGAAGATCTGGGACGTGCTGCGCGCGCTGGCGGCGCGGCGGATCGTGCCGCTGGGATAGCGCGGGACGGCCATCCTCGGCGATGTTTTACGCCCGCGGGTGCGCCTTCGCATACGCTTCCATAAGCTTGCGGACGTCGATCTCCGTATAGGTCTGCGTCGTCGAGAGCGAGGCGTGGCCCAGGAGTTCCTGCACCGCGCGCAGATCGCCGCCGTTCGCCAGAAGATGCGTCGCGAAGGAATGGCGCAGGGCGTGCGGCGTGGCGCGGTCCGACAGGCCCAGCGCACTGCGCAGGCGCTGCATCAAAAGCTGCGCTTCACGCGGGCTCATCGGCCTGCCGGTGCGCGACACAAAGAGCGGCGTGTCTTTCGCACCGGTGTGCGGCAGCTTCTTGAAGTAGATGTCGACGGCATCGCGGACCTGGTCCAGCACCGGGATCACGCGTTCCTTGCGGCCCTTGCCGAGAATGGTGAGCGCCGCCGCAAGGGGAACATCGCCGCGCTTGAGGCTCAAGGCCTCGGAGATGCGCAGGCCTGCGCCGTAGAGAAGCGTGATCAGCGCGGTGTCGCGCAGCGGAATCCATTCGGGCGTGTTCTTCGAGGTCTTTTCGCCGGCCAGTTCGATCGCGGCCTTCGCGTCGCGTTCGCTCAGCGGCCGCGGCAGGCCACGCTTGATCCGCGGGGTGCGCAGGCTCCTGGGGGCGGCGTTTTCAAGGATATTCTCGCGGGCGAGGAACTTGAAGAAGCTGCGCACCGCGGCGAGCGCGCGCTGGATGCCCTTCGCGCCCAGCCCCTCGCCGCGCCGCATGGTGATGAAGGCGCGTATGTCGGCGGGAACGAGCTTGGCAAGCATGCGCTCGCTCACCGTGCCGCCCATATGGCCGTGCAGGAAATCCAGGAACCGTTCGAGATCGTCGCCGTAGAAGCGCAGCGTATAGGGACTGACGCGCCGCTCGTGCGCGAGCCAGCCGAGCCACGCCGTCTTCAGCTCTTCGGCAGATCGAGCCATGCGCGTATCGCCCGCTCCAACGCGCGCGCCACGAAGCGCAGATCGTTGGCGACGGCCTCGTCGTCGAACACACCCTGCGCCGCGGCGCCCAGCACCAGAAGCGCCGCCGGCGCGTCGTGGCCGATCTTCACGCGGAAGGCGGCGATGCTCTTGAAATCGGCACTGCCGAGCAGCAGCTCGCCGCCGCCGGACAGGATCGCGCCGGTGCCGTCGCGCCCCAGCACCGCTTCAGTCGTACCCGGAGGGATCAGGCGCACGCCGTCGGCGCGATTCTTCACCGTCGCGCCGCCCTCGACGCAGATCGCGGCGCGCTCGGCGCCGAAAGCCGGCGCTGCGGCCGTCACCACCTCGATCGCCTCGGCGAAGCTGCGCGCATCGATCAGCTCGAGCACCAGGCGGCGCACGCCCTCGCCCATGCGGGCCGAGGATTTCTGGCTGCCGGCGAGCGCGTCGCGCTCGGCGCGCAACGCGACATTCTCGGCCGAAAGCTTGTCGATCACATAGCGCTGAAAATCCCGCGCCTCGCCCAGATCGGCGCGCTCGGGCAGCAGCAGCGACAACAACTCACCGTCCGCCGCGAGCCGCGCACGGTTCATCTTGATGAAAGCCTTGACTGCGTCCGCCGCCGCTTGCCCCGGGAGAGCGGTTTTCGCCTGTTCGCTCATTCGTCCCTGATTCTGACGCCGGCCTTTTTCGCGTCCGCGAGGAAGGCCGCCAGCCCCTTGTCGGTCAGCGGGTGGTTGAGCAATGCCTTGAAAATGTCGACCGGCACGGTCGCGACGTCGGCACCGGAGAGCGCGCATTCGCGCACATGCGGAATGCCGCGTATCGACGCGGCCAGCACCTGCGTCTCGAAGCCGTAATTGTCGTAGATCGCGCGGATTTCGCGGACCAGCTCCATGCCGTCCTGGCCGGCATCGTCGAGGCGGCCGATGAAGGGGGAGATGAAGGTCGCGCCCGCCTTCGCCGCCATCATCGCCTGCACCGGCGAGAAGCACAGCGTGACGTTGACCATCACGCCGTCCTTGCGCAGCGCCTTGCAGGCGGCGAGGCCGTCCCAGGTCAGCGGCACTTTGATCGTGATGTTCTTGGCGATCTTGGTGAAGATCTTGGCCTCGTCCAGCATGCCCTTGGTGTCGGTGGCGAGTACCTCGGCGCTGATCGGACCCGGCACGGTGGCGCAGATCTCCTTCAGCGATTCCTTGTAGTCGAGGCCCGTCTTGGCGGCGAGCGAGGGGTTCGTGGTCACGCCATCCACAAGGCCGGTTTCGGCCCATTTGGCGATTTCCTTGGGATCGGCGGTGTCGAGGAAGAGTTTCATCGGCCTACTTTGCGGTTGACCCGGAGGAATCACCATAAGAAGTGTACCGCATGAAACACGCGGGCGTGAGACTTCCGGGTGACTCGGCCGGAGATTTGTTGCTGCAGCCTGCGCCGCGCGCCGGAGTGTTGCTGCCTTTGCCGTTGTCCGGAGCCTACGACTACAAGCTGCCCAAGGGGACTAACGTTTCGCGGGGCCTGCTGGTTTCGGCGCCGCTCGGCCCAAGACAGGCGCTCGGCGTGGTGTGGGGCGCGGCCGAGGGCGGTGTCGGCGACAACCGGCTGAAAGAGGCGCTGCCGCTGGACGGCTATCCCGCGCTCGGCGAACGGTTATGCGATTTCGTCGACTGGGTGGCGCAGTACACGCTGTCGCCGCCCGGCAACATTCTCGCCATGGTGCTGCGCAGCGGACGCGCTTTCGAGCCGGAGGCGATGCGCACTGCCTTCGTGCGCGGCGGCGCCACGCCGGCGCGGATGACCCCGGCACGGCAGCGGGTCCTGGACATCGCGGGCGACGGGCTGGCGCGCGGCGTGCCGAGCCTCGCGGAAGAAGCGAACGTCACGCCGGCGGTGGTGCGCGGGTTGATCGAGGCCGGCGCCCTGGCAGCGACGGCGATGCCGGAGTTTCCGCCCCACCCCGTGCCCGATCCGGATTTCACGACGGTGACGCTGAGCGCGGCGCAAGGCGAAGCGGCCGAGGCGTTCCGCGCCGACGTCGCGGGCGCGCGCTTTGCGGTGAGCCTGCTCGACGGCGTGACGGGCTCCGGCAAGACCGAGGTCTATTTCGAGGCGGTCGCCGAAGCGCTCAGGCACGGCAAGCAGGTGCTGATCCTGTTGCCGGAGATCGCGCTGACGGTGCAGTTCCTCGAGCGCTTCGCCGAACGCTTCGGCTGCCGGCCGGCGGAGTGGCATTCCGATCTGTCGTCGCGCGAGCGCACGCGCACCTATCGCGCGGTGATGAGCGGCCAGGCGCGGGTGGTTGTCGGGGCGCGGTCGTCGCTGTTCCTGCCCTTCCAGGCGCTCGGCCTCGTCATCGTCGATGAGGAGCATGAACAGGCCTATAAGCAGGAAGAAGGCGCGATCTATCACGCACGCGACATGGCGGTGGTGCGCGGGCGCTTCGAGCAGTGCCTGGTGATCCTGGCGAGCGCGACGCCTTCGCTGGAGAGCTATACCAACGCGCTGTCGGGACGCTATGCGCACCGCAAGCTTGGCGCGCGGCACGGCGCGGCGACGCTGCCGACCACGAAGCTGATCGACCTGCGGCACGAGAAGGCGGAGGCCGGCACCTGGCTGTCGACGCCGCTGCGCGCGGCGATCACCAGCGTGCTCGAGGCGGGCGAGCAAGCGATGCTGTTCCTCAACCGGCGCGGTTATGCGCCGCTGACGCTGTGCGCGAGCTGCGGCCACAAGATGATGTGCCGCGACTGCTCGTCCTGGCTGGTGGAGCATCGCTACAGAAAGCGGCTGGCGTGCCATCATTGCGGCTACGAAACGGCGACGCCGCCGAAGTGCCCGGCGTGCGCGGCGGAAGGCACGCTGATCGCCTGCGGCCCGGGCGTCGAGCGCGTGGCGGAGGAGTTCGCGGCGGTGTTTCCGAGCGCGCGCGTCGCCATCGCCTCGTCGGACACGCTGCACGGGCCGCACGAGACGCAGGCGGCGATCCGCGCGATGGGCAAGCGCGAGATCGATGTCCTGATCGGCACGCAGATCGTCGCCAAGGGGCATCACTTCCCGCAGCTCACGCTGGTCGGCGTGATCGACGCCGATCTCGGCGGCTCCGACGGCGATTTGCGGGCGCGCGAACGAACATTCCAGCTGCTGCACCAGGTGGCGGGGCGCGCGGGCCGGGCGGAGAAGCCGGGCGTGGTGCTGATGCAGACGCGCAATCCGACCGACATGGTGATGGCGGCGCTGGCGAGCGGCGACCGCGATGCGTTCTACGCGCAGGAGACGGTGTTCCGCGAACGCGCCGGTGCGCCGCCCTTCGGACGGCTGGCGGCGATCATCCTGTCGAGCCACGACGCCGCGGTGGTGACGGAGGCGGGCCGCACGCTGGCGCGCGCCGCGCCGGCGGCCAAGGGCGTGACGGTATGGGGCCCGACGCCCGCGTTCTATCACCTGCTGCGCGGCCAGACGCGCGAGCGCTTGCTGGTGCAGGCGGAGCGCAACGTCGATGTGCAGGCCTATCTGCGCGCCTGGCTCGGCGGGCTGAAGCTGCCGAACAAGGTGCGGCTGACGGTGGATGTCGATCCGGTGAGCTTTTTCTAGCCTCGCACTCGATGTCATCCGCCGCGAATGACAGTGGAGTTCGTTACTGAAACTCGCGCACGTCCGCGAGGTGGCCGGCGATCGCCGCCGCCGCGGCCATCGCGGGGCTCATCAGGTGCGTGCGGCCGCCGCGGCCCTGGCGGCCCTCGAAATTGCGGTTCGAGGTGGAGGCGCAGCGCTCGCCGGGCTCGAGCTTATCCGCGTTCATCGCCAAGCACATCGAGCAGCCGGGCTCGCGCCATTCGAAGCCCGCCTCGACGAAGATCTCGTCGAGGCCTTCCTCTTCGGCCTGCGCCTTCACCAGCCCCGAGCCGGGCACCACCATCGCGCCGACATGCGATGCGATGTGCTTGCCTTTGACGATCGCCGCTGCCGCGCGCAAATCCTCGATGCGGCCGTTGGTGCAGGAGCCGATGAAGACGCGGTCGACCTTCACGTCTTTCAGCGCGGTCCCGGCGGTCAGGCCCATATAGTCGAGCGCGCGCTCGACCGCTTCGCGGTGGTGCGCGTCGGGAATCGCGGCCGGATCGGGGACGGCGCCGGTGACGGGCAGCGCCTGCTCGGGCGAGGTGCCCCAAGTCACCATCGGCACGATGTCTTTCGCGTCGAGCACGATCTCGGCGTCGAACACTGCATCGGAATCGCTGTGCAGCGTCTTCCAATACATCACGGCATGCTCGAACTGCGCCGCCTTGGGGGCGCGCGGCTTGCCGGCGATGTATTTGAACGTGGTTTCGTCGGGCGCGATCAGTCCGGCGCGGGCGCCCCCTTCGATCGTCATGTTGCACAGGGTCATGCGGCCTTCCATCGAGAGGCCGGTGACCGCGTCGCCCGCGTATTCGATGACATAGCCGGTGCCGCCCGCGGTGCCGATCTTGGCGATGATCGCCAGCGCGATGTCCTTGGCGGTGACGCCGATGGGCAGCGCGCCGTTCACCGTGACGCGCATGTTCTTGGACTTGGGCATCAGCAGGGTCTGCGTCGCCATCACATGCTCGACGTCGGAGGTGCCGATGCCGAAGGCGATGGCGCCGAACGCACCATGCGTCGAGGTGTGGCTGTCGCCGCAGACGATGGTGGTGCCGGGCAGCGTCCAGCCCTGCTCCGGGCCCACGATGTGCACGATGCCCTGGCGGATGTCGTCCATCGCGAGATATTCGACACCGAAGTCCTTGGCGTTCTTCTCCAGCGTCGCGATCTGCTCGCGGGATTGCGGATCGGTGATGCCGAGCGCGCGGTCCTTGGTCGGCACGTTGTGGTCGGCGACGGCGAGCGTGAGATCGGGGCGGCGCAGCTTGCGGCCGGCGGTGCGCAGGCCTTCGAACGCCTGCGGGCTCGTCACCTCATGCACGAGATGGCGATCGATGTAGATGACGGGCGTCTCGCCGGGCACGGCGCGCACCACATGGGCGTCCCAGATCTTGTCGTAGAGCGTCTTCGGCATGGTAGCTGTCACAGTGTCAGAATGTTGCGTGGCCGTAGCAGCCCGCGCAATTCCTTGCAAGGCGACGATTCAGCGCCGCCAGACGTACGCCACCAGAAGCACCACCAGGATCGCGATGAACTGGGCGATGACGCGGTAGCGCATCAGGCGGTTCGACCACGTCGCCGAGGTCTGGCCGCCCTTCATCATCACATAGATGCCGCTGACCAGGATCGCGAAGACGACCAGCAGCGCGACGCCGATCAGGATGTTGCCGGCCATCATGCGGGCGCCGCGGGTGGGTTGGTGGGGGCGGGCGGCGGCACGGCGGGGCCGGGCACCCAGCCGGCGGCCTTGCCGGCGAGGTCACGGAACTTGGACGAGACCTGGTCGAGGCGGCCGGTCCATTCGGGGTTCGGGGTCTGGCCCTGGATCTCCTGGAAGTAGACCTGCATGAGGGCGGCGATGGCGATGGGCTCCATGACCGCCTTCTTTACCGCCACGGCGAAGATCAGCGCCAGGATGAAGGCCCAGAGCGTGCCGGCGGCCGAGAACAGCGCCACCAGGCCGACCACGGGCCCGATCAGCACGATGAAGAGAACGAAGGTGAAGAACCACATGATGACCGAGAGCCACGCCGCGTTCTTGAGGAAGTGCGTGTAGTTCTGCGCGAACAGCACCAGACCGTCGCGCGCCGTGGCCCAGGGGTTCGCGGTGCCGGTGCGGATCAGATAGGCGAGGATGATTTCGTCGACATAGGTCAGCGACATGCGCACGAAGCTTTCGGCGAGGCGGATCAGCGTCTGCAGGGCGGGCACCGGCAGGAACGACGTGAAGAAGTTGATCGTGTTGAACAGGCTGCGCAGCACGCCCTTGATCAGCTGGTCGACCCCGAAGAGCACGGAGGACTCGGTGAAGTGCGATTTCACGAAGGCCGCGCCGAAGGCGACCTGGCCCTGGCCGGCCGGCACCGGCTTGTCGTCGTAGAGCTGCACCAGCACCGCGATATGCGCCGCCTTGATGAGATAGAGGATATATTCGCGCGCCAGGTACAGAATCGCCGAGACGAGACCGAAGCCGATCAGCCCCCCCCAAAACGCGGTGCCGGCATGGGCGTCGGCATTGCTGCCGAGATAGCCGAAGGTCCAGCCGATGCCGGCGCCGGCGCCGACCGCCAGCATGTAGGCGACCGCGATGCCGAGATAGACCGCGAGGCGCAGGAGCACGAAAGGCAGCGTCCGCATCACCATGCCGAGCGCGCGGCCGAAGCTGAAATCCCACATGGGCGGTTCCTACGAATTCGCCTGCCGATATATCGGCCCCGCGCGGGGTTGCCGCAAGGCCCGCCGCCGGGCGAAGGTCACAGCGAAAACGGGAGGCACCCATGGCCATCATTCCGCAGCTGGTGATCGGCGACGGCCGCGCGGCCGAGGCGATCGACTTCTACAAGGCGCTGTTCGGCGCCCGCGAGGAGCGGCGCGTGCCGGGCGAGGGCGGCAAGCTGATGCACAGCGAGCTGTTTTTCGCCGGCGGCGTCGTCCACGTGAACGACGATTTCGGACCGTCGACGGCCCCGGCGATGGTCGCGCTCTTCATCGGCCTGGACAAAGCGGCGGCGGTCGACGCCGTCATCGCCAAGGCGAAGGCGGCCGGCGCCACGGTCATCCAGGAGGCGCAGGACATGTTCTGGGGCGACCGCTTCGGCATGTTCCGCGACCCGTTCGGCCACCGCTGGCATGTCGGCGCGCCGCAGGGGTGAGGCCGATCGCGCAAGACGGCCATCCTTCGACAAGCTCAGGATGAGGACTGGAGTTCGATCCTCACCCTGAGCTTGTCGAAGGGTGGCAGTCCCGCTCTAGCAAAACCAATGGCTTAGCCGCTTCGGCAATATAATTGTTCGTCGAAAACGCGCGAAAATCACGCCAGCTGGTCGATTTTCTCGTCGCTGAAGTTGCCCGGCACGATGGTCACCGGGATCGCCTGGACGCTGCCGGCGAACATCCCAACCAAAGGGCCCGGGCCGTCCTTGGCGGTGCTCGAGGCCAGCACCAGGATCGAGATATCGGAATCGGACTTGATCAATTCAAGGAGCGCCTCGGTCGGGCGGCCGTCGGCGATGATGAGTTCCGGAATGATGCCGGCCAGCTCGTTGACCGTCTTGGCGGCGGCGTAGACCAGACCCTCCGCCTCCTGGTGCGCCTCGTCGCGCATGATCTCCTCCACGCCGCGCCATTGCTGGAAATCGGCGGGCTGGGCGACGCAGAGCAGCGTGACCCGGCCGTTCGTGTGCTGGGCGCGGCGGGCGGCGAAGCGCACGGCGATCCTGCACTCCGGCGTCTTGTCGACGACGACCAGGAATTTGCGCGGACGGTCACCGGAGGGCTCGCTCATGGGACGCGATGCTGACACCATGGGGCGGAAAGCAGCAAGGGTCGAGCACGCATGACCATCGAGCGCGAGGAACAACTCGAGAAACTCAAGCGCAGCGGCAAGGTCGTGGCGGAAACGCTGGCCGCGATGGCGAAGGCGATGGAGCCGGGCATGACGACGCGCGAGCTCGACATGCTCGGGCGCAAGCTGTTGGAGGACGCGGGCGCGCGGTCCGCGCCGGAATCGACCTACAAGTTTCCCGGCGCGACGTGCATCTCGGTGAGCCCGGCGGTCGCCCACGGGATTCCGGGCAACCAGGTCCTGAAGGCGGGCGATCTCGTCAACATCGACGTATCGGCCGACATCGACGGTTTTTATGCCGACACCGGCGGCAGCTTCGCCATTCCGCCGGTCAGCCCCAAAATCGAGAAGCTGTGCCGCGACGGCAAGCGCGCGATGTGGAGCGGCATCCGCGCCGTGAAGGCCGGCGAGAAGCTCAACGCCATCGGCCGCGCCATCCAGGATTTCGCCGACAAGAACCGCTACACGCTGATCCGCAACCTCGCGAGCCATGGCGTCGGCGGAGCGCTGCACGAGGAGCCCGGCCACATCCCGACCTGGTACGAGGCCGGCGACCGGCGGCGGATCACCGAGGGCCTCGTCTTCACCATCGAGCCGTTCCTGTCGCTAGGCTCGCATATGGCGATCGAGGGCAACGATCCCTGGACGCTGTTCGCCAGCGGCGGCCACGCGACGGTGCAATACGAGCACACGATGGTCGCGACCAAGCGCGGCGCGGTCATCGTGACGATGGCGTGAGCGGCAAGACGGAGCTGCGCTTCGTTGCGGGGTTCGAGACCGGCCGAAAGCCGTCATGGCCGGTGAAGCATCTGCCGCGACGGTTCGCCGTGATCCAGGAGAGCTATCGGCCCGACTGCAGCGATATGTATCTCGACGAGGCGCTGTGGCTGCGGCTGATCGATTTCG
>DASZMT010000124.1:0-5668 GCA_035551495.1 Rhizomicrobium sp.
GACCGCCATCATCTCGCTGCCGCGCCACACCACGGGGCGGATATAGGCGTCGGTGAAGCCCTGGACCTCGCAGGCCTGCATGCAGGCCTTGTTGATCTCGTCTTCCGTGTACGGAATCTTCATGCCGAGGATCTCGGCCGACTTGAACAGGCGCGTGGTGTGCTCGGCCAGCTTGTAGATGCGGCCCGAATACATGCGTTCGCCCTCGAACACGCAGGAGGCGTAGTGCAGCCCGTGGGTCAGCACGTGAATCCGGGCGTCGCCCCACGGCACCATCGCGCCGTCGAACCACAGGGAGCCTTCGCGCTGATCGAACGGGATGACGTCGGCCATCACTTTACCTTTCGGCCGCCTGGGCCTAGTTATTTCGAGGTGTCCGCGCCCATTATACCGCCCGGGCGACGATAGCAAACCGCAGACCGCAAGGACCTTCGGAATAGCAGCCATGACCAGCCCGTCGTCCGTGGAAGACCCGCACCTTTTGGTGGTGGACGACGACGAGCGGCTGCGCGCGCTGTTGCAGCGCTACCTGACGTCCAACGGCTATCGCGTGACCGCGGCGGCCGACGCGGCGGCGGCCCGCGCGCTGATGAAGAGCTTCGCCTTCGATCTCCTGGTCCTCGACGTGATGATGCCGGGCGAGAGCGGGTTCGACCTGACCAAGGCGGTGCGCGAGGGCTCGGCCGTGCCGATCCTGATCCTGACCGCCCGCGGCGAGGCCGACGACCGGATCAACGGCCTGGAACTCGGTGCCGACGATTATCTGCCCAAGCCCTTCGAGCCGCGCGAGCTGCTGCTGCGCGTCAACGCCCTTTTGCGCCGCGCCGCGCCACCGGCGGCGATCGCGCTGGCCGAGGTGCGGATGGGCGACGCGGTCTACGACCCGGAGCGCGGCCAGCTGCGCCGCAAGGGCAAGCCGGTGCATCTGACCTCGTCCGAAAGCGCGCTGCTCAAGCTGTTCGCGGCCAATGCCGGGCGCTCGTTCTCGCGCGGCGATCTGTGCACGCGTCTGGGCGTCGCGCTCGAGCGTTCCATCGACGTGCAGGTGACGCGCCTGCGCCGCAAGATCGAGGAAGATCCCAAGCTTCCGCTTTACCTCCAGACCGTGCGAGGCGTCGGTTATGTCCTGGTCCCAGACCGCGTCTCCTGACGCGCCGCGCGGCATGGCGCGCTACGATCCGTTCCGCTTCCTGAAGCGCTATCTGCCGCGCGGGCTGTTCTGGCGTTCGCTGATCATCATCGTGACGCCGGTGGTGCTGCTGCAGGCGGTGGTGTCCTATGTGTTCTTCGAGCGCGACATCGAGACCACGACGCATTGGATGGCGCAGGACATCGCCGCCGACGCCGCGTTCCTCGTGACGCTGGAGGACACCCATCCGGACAAATGGCGCGTCAAGCTGCGCCAGCAGGCGAGCCGTTCGCTCGGCTATCCGGTGACGTTCATCCCGCGCGCCCATATCGACGCCAGCCCGCTGCGCCACAGCACGATCGACCGCGCGCTGGACGACGTGATCGGGGCGCTGTTCTCCGACAGGCGCAATTTCGCGGTGACGGCGTCGCGCGCCACCATCGATATCCGCATCGAGGTGCATGACGGCGTGCTGGAAATGCTGGTGCCGCGGAGCCGCGTGACGGTGACGAGCCCGGACATCTTCCTGGTGTGGATGGTGGGATCGGCGCTGATCCTGATGGGCGTCGCCGTCATCTTCCTGCGCAACCAGGTGCGGCCGATCGAGCGGCTGGCCTTCGCGGCGGAGGCGTTCGGCAAGGGGCGCGCGGTATCGGACTTCAAGCCCTATGGCGCGAGCGAGGTGCGGCGCGCGGCGCAGGCCTTCATCACCATGCGCGGGCGCGTCGACCGCTATGTCCAGCAGCGCACCGAGATGCTGGCGGCGATCAGCCACGACATGAAGACGCCGCTGTCGCGCATGAAGCTGCAGCTCGCGATGATGCCGGAGAGCAGCGACGTGCAGGCGATGCGCGGCGACATCACCGAGATGGAATACATGCTCGACGAATATCTCGACTTCGCGCGCGGCGAGGGCGGCGAACAGGCGACGCTGGAGGATCTGACCGAGATCGCCGAGGACGCGGCGGCCGCCGCGGCCGGCGCGCACGGCATGGAGACGGCGCTGGTGGGGATCGAGGCGCCGGGGCCGATTCTTCTGCCGGTGCGCAAGAAGGCGATGCGGCGCTGCGCCACCAACCTGATCGAGAATGCGCTGAAATACGGCAAGACCGTCACGGTGACGCTGACGCGCGACGAGCGCACGGCGCGGCTGATCGTCGACGACGACGGCCCCGGCATCGCGCCCGAGCGGCGCGAGGAGGCGTTCCGCCCGTTCCACCGCCTCGACGAGGGCCGCAACCTGCAGGCCGGCGGATCGGGGCTGGGCCTCGCCATCGCGCGCGACATCGCGCGGGTGCATGGCGGGGACGTGGTGCTGGACAAGAGCCCGCTCGGCGGCTTGCGCGCGACGGTCGTGTTGCCGGTTTAGCTACTCATACCCCGGCGCGGGCTGCCACAGCGAAAAAGTCGTGCCTTGATCGTCGCGGCATTTGGCGTTCATGCCGGAGGGCGGGTGACCGCGCTCAAGCACGGCGCCGCCCAGATCGGCGAGACGCTTCAGAATGGCTTCGAGATCATCGGTGCGGAAATACGCCGTGCCCGACACGTCGGACGGGCCGCCCGGGGCGATGCCCAGCGGCAGCTTGGTGTTGGCGACATGGCCGCTCTCTTCGATCTGCCAGCCGAACAGCGCGGCATAGAACGCGCGGGCCCGCGCGACGTCGGCGACGTGCAGCGTGAAATAGCCGAGTTCGATGGGCATGGGTGCCTCCTATTGCGTAGGAGTGTCGCGCAATGGGGCGGCGAAAGATTGGATAAATTTTCCCCTTTGTGTCATTCGCCGCGAATGCGGCGAACCCAGGTGACCTCTTCGCTGATCTTTCGGAGCTGGCGGCGCACCAACTGGGTCCGCCGCATTCGCGGCGGATGACAGTTGGGGGTGTTGGCTACAGCGAAATCTGCGAGCGGAACGCGAAGGTGTCGAAGTCCTGGCCGACTTGCGCGTTGCTCAGCGCGGCGTGGCCGAAGCCGGCCGGGATCGTGCCGATGCGGCTGATGTCGACATGCTGGTATTGCAGCGCGAACTTCAGCACGCTGTTGGGATACCAATTCAGCGCCACCGTCGCGATGCGCTGGTCGCCGCCGCGGATGCCGCCGGCCGGCAGCGCACTGCCGAGCGTGCCGTCATCGTCGTTGAGGTCAAGATCGCTGTAGCGCGCCGCAACTTCCCACGCGCCAGGGTTCCAGGTGTCGATACCGAACGGCGCGCTCGGCTTGGGATTGGCGAACGAGCCGTTCTGCACGTTGTAGGGACGGCTCTCGCCGGTGATGTCCCAGGCGGCCTGCGCGTACCAGCCGTTGAAGGTGAGATCGGCTGCGCCGGCGGCTTGCTGGTTCATGCCGTAGCCGAAATAGCCGGCCTGGCCGTAGAGGCTGTGGAATTCGGCGGCGCCCTCGACCGCATAGTTGTACGCCGAGCGGACGTTGAGCGCGCCGGTGGAGATCAGGCGCAGCGAGTTGTCGTCCTCGGTCAGCTCGGGGCCGTCCTGCAGCGTGATGTTGTGCGCCGATCCGGCGCCGGCGGTCGCATCGCCGCCATGGAAGACATAGGTGCCGGCGAGCGAGAGCAGCAGCTTCAAGTCCTCGCCGGAATAGAACATGTCGCTGGCGCGCGCCACGACCGCCTGCTGTTCGTCGAAGAACAGCGTGGTGTCGGCTGCTTTGCCGCCGGTATAGGCGAGCGAGCCGAAGAAGCGGTCGCCGGCATAGATCACGCCGATGCCGTCGCGGCCGTCGCCGCCGCCGAGGCTGCGCGACAGATCGGACGGCGCATTGCGCTCCAGGAACATCACGTCGGCGGCGCCGGTGGCATCTTCCAGGTTGGCGCTCCACGGATAGGCGCCGATGCGGACGGTCAGCGGACCGAGGCCGGCATATTCGACATAGGCCTGTTGGATGCGACCCTGCAGCTCGTTGCCGCTCGAAGCGCCGCTGCCGAAATCGTAATTGAAGAAGTAATTCCAGTCGCCGAACAGCTTGCCCTGGATGCCGAGCTGGGCGCGGCGGAAGTTCGAGCCGCTGGAAAGATCGGGCCCGTTGGCGGCGGCGAGCTGCAGCGCGTGCGCGCCCTGCATGAAATAGGCGTTGTCGTATTGCACGAGGGCACGGATCGACAGACTGAAGCGGCCGTCGGCCGAGGTCACGGTCGGGCGGCCGTTGGCGAGGCTCCAGCTCGGCGCATCGGATTTCTCCTTGGGCGCGCGGGTCTCCTGGGCGGCGACGCGGGTGTCGAGCGCGTGGATGGCATCGAGCTGTTGCGCCAGCCGCTCTTCGACGGTGGGTCCGGACGCCGGCGGCGCGGCGGCAGCAGTGGTCTCGGCCGTGGGCGCGACGGCGATGCCTTTATGGTGTAACGCGCCGCGCAGCGCGTTGATCTCGGTGCGCTGGGCCGCGATCTGCTTCTGCTGCAGCTCCATCATGTGCTGCATGTCGTCGAGCCGCTTGAGGATCGCGGCGTCGTCGGCCAGGGCCGGAGAGGCGCAGAGGACGGCCGCGCCGGCAACGAGAAGTGTCTTCGCGCGCATGGAATCCCCCTGACACCGAAGTGTCATAAAACCGTCATCCGGTGATATCGCGGCGGATTTCACGTGTCCAGCGGTGGAAACCCGCGTGGGGGAAGTGCTCAGTCGGGCAGCGGCACGTGGCTCACCATCGCGACGCTGCGATGCTTCAGCCAGCCGGTCGGCGAGAAGCCGGAGAATTCGCGGAAGTCGCGGATGAAGTGCGATTGGTCGTAATAGCCGTGCTGCTCCACCACGTCGCCCCAGCCGATCGTGCGGCGCGCATGCAGGTCGGCGATCACGCGCTGGAACCGCGTGACGCGCAGGAAGAGCTTCGGCGTCATGCCGACCGTCTCGCGGAACAGGCGGATGAGCGTCTTGTGGCTGACCTCGGCGCGCTTCGCGGCGCCCGCCACGCTGGCGCGATGCGGCGCACGCGCGAAACAGGCGAGCGCCGTCGACACGGCCGGATCGAGCGCGAAGTCGCGCGGCGCGCGCGCGATGAAGGCGCCGAGCAGGATCGCGAACTTGTCGTCCGGCGCCGGCGCCTGGACGAGGCGCTGGTGCAGGCGCTCGGCCTCGCCGCGCGGCCAGACGTCTTCGAGCGACAGATGGCGGTCGTGCAGCGCGTCGCCGCCGGGCTTGAGGAACGGCCAGGTGCCGCCCGGCTTGAACTGCATGCCCATCATGTGCGGCTGGTGCGCCTTGATCGCGAACGGCCTGGCATGCGTGCCGCTGAAGCCGATGCCGCGCAGCGTGTTCTCGTCGGCATAGCCGTCGCCGGTGAAGGAGGAGAGCTCGTCGTATCGCAGATTGATCAGAAGGGCGACGCCGTTCGAGGCGAGGATCGCGTCCTTGGCGTAGCCCGGATCGCTGCCTTCCCAATACCAGAGATTGTCGATGAAGGCGTCGAGCGGCGGCGGCGGTACGTAAGTGCGGTACAGGATCACGAACCGAGTTCCCTGGCGCGGGCGCGGGCGGCTGCCACGGCGCGACGCATCAGAGCACTGAGTCCGGTGGAACGCATCAGGATTTTGAG
>DASZMT010000125.1:0-45052 GCA_035551495.1 Rhizomicrobium sp.
CCGAACAGCGCGCCGATGCCGATCCCGATGACGCGCACCAGCGCCCACAGGCCTGCGAGCCAGATATAGATCTGCGTCCATATCGCGACGAAGAACGAAGGAATGGCGGACAGCATAGGAAACCTCAGGTCGGATCGGTGATGCCCATGCCGATCATGCGCAGCGCGGTCATGCTCGGCAGGAAGAAATAGTCGCCGCCGCGCGTCTCGACGAATTGCGGCAGGCCGGCCGCGACGAACGGAACGGCGTCGCTCTTGGGATCGACGGGGACGATGAACTTGGAATCGCCGCCGCGCCGGTTGCCGACGATCGGGCAAGTGTCGTTGCCGGCGTTCGCGTCGAGGCCGTAATTGATCCATTGCTGCTGCACGAACTCGAACTGGCGCGCGAGGTCGGCGCACATGATGAGGAAGATGATGCCGTGATCGCCCTCGTCGTCCATC
Organism: Rhizomicrobium sp.; assembly: GCA_035551495.1. Lineage (GTDB taxonomy): Bacteria > Pseudomonadota > Alphaproteobacteria > Micropepsales > Micropepsaceae > Rhizomicrobium. The sequence goes on from DASZMT010000125.1 coordinate 444, forward strand.
GTCGTCTTGCCATAGGGCTGGCCGCGGCGAAGGATGCGCCGGCGGTTGTTGAGCGCCGAGGATCTGAGATTCAGGTCGTCGCGCGTGTTGGCGCGGCGCATGTGCGAGGCGACCGGGCAGCGCGTGCCGTCCGGATCGGCGGCATAGGTGAAGTTGGTGTAGGCCCAGTCGGTGTCGTCGTTCTCGTGGTCTTTCTTGAACTGGTTCCATTCGGCGATGGTCGGCGCCACCTCTACCGGCACGCCGTCTTCCCAGCGCCCCGCCATCTTGGCCTTCAGGATCGCGCAGGCGTCCGCCACCGGCACGTTGTTGGCCTTGGCATAGACCGCCGCGGCGCCGTCGAAGTAGTCGTTAAAGCTCTTCACGTTCTCATGCAGCTTGCGGAACACCATGAAGGTTCCGTTGCGCATGATCTCGTTCGGCGCCGACATCGGCGCGATCTCCTGCGCCTCGTCGGGATAACCGAGGAGGAATTCGCCGGTGGCGAGCGGCTGCCAGCGGTCGAGATCGGACACGCCCTTCGCCGCGGGCAGCAGCTTGCCGTTGCCGATCGCCATCATCTGGTCGGCATAGGGATTGCCGAACTGGCCGTCGAAGACCGGGTTGGAGATGCCGTCGATGAAGCCGAAATGCTCGCGCGGCACCGGGTGGTAGCCGGTCGCCTTGTTCTTGGCCATCGTCTGCTTGTTGCCGGACGCGTTGGGCGCGGTGTTGGGCGCGAGCAGCGCGCAGGCGTCCTGCCACAGCGCGCCATTCTTGTCGTGGCCGCTGAGGATCTCGAGATCGTATTTCGCGCACAGCTCCTGCAGCGCCTTGGTCTCGCGGTCCATGCCGGGCAGCGGATTGCCCTCGGAGTCGATGTCGCTGTTGAGGCCGATGATGATGTGCGACTGCGCGCCTTGCCACACCGGATCCCATTGCGAGATCGCGTCGACGAACTGCCCTTCGACGCCCGTGTTGCCGACATTGACCGCGTCGCCCAGGATCTCGGCGCGCATCTTCATGCCGTTGATGAACTCGTAGGGCAGCTTCGAGAGCGTGCGGGTCGGCAGCTCCAGCGCCAGCAGCCCTGCGAAGGTGAAGCCGATATTGATCGCGACGTCCGGTTTGGAGGTCTGCACGTCCTGCGCGAAGGCCTTGCTGGACGCCCAGCGCAGCGCCGTGGTCACCTTGGCGCGGTATTCGAGGACGAACTGCCGCGCCTTATAAGGCGCATTGATCTTCAAGACGAAGAACCGCGCCGCGGGAAAGCCGCTGACGAAATCCTGCAGGATGTTGCCTTGGATGTCGGCGAGGTCGAGCTCTCTGTCAGCATTCATGGCGCATCACTTTCCGATCGTGCCCGGCGCCTGGGTCGACGCCTGAAGATTGTCGACTTGCACCCGTGCGAGGAATTTGCCGACCTCGTCGAACACCGTCTGGTCGCTGGCGCCCTGCAGCCCCGGCACCAGCCCGATGACCTCGCGCTGCATGTGCAGCCCTTTGAGAACGGACGGCAGATCGGAGTTCGGCGCCATCGGGAACGGCTTGAGGCCCGCGCGCAGCACCATCTTGTAGGCGACATAGGCCGCCACGAAGAGACCGGCGAGGCTGAACGCCAGAATTTCCAGCCAATAGACGAGGTCGAGCCAGATGCCGCCGCCGGCGATCAGGCCCAGCTTGCCGAAGATCCACGACAGGCCCCAGCCCACCACCACGCCGGAGACGATCGCGGCGAAGGCGACCCAGAGCAGGTTCAGCGACGGCAGCGCCTTGGTCAGGTCGACACCGACCGGCCAGTAATCGTTGAACGGCATCGTCGTATCGATCTGATGCGCGATCATGTAGTCGGCGAAGCTGTCGGCGTCCTTCACCTTGCCGGAATATTGGAAGCAGTGGACGAACACCGGATCGAGGTCGCCGCGCATCTTGGTCCACACCCCGCGCAGCCAGTCGCGCAGTTCGGCCGTCGTGCCCTGCGGCGCGTCGAAATCGGCGATGAAGAACAGATAGGGCGTCGGCAGCGTGTCGACCGGCTTCGGCACGGTCGGATCCTCGCCCTTGATCGCGACGAGCAACGAGTTCTCCGGCATGCGGCCGTTGAAGATCACGTCGTCGAGCACCACGAGGCGCGCGAGATGCGTCTTGGTGCAGCGCGCGAAGGGGCTGTTGCAGGGCTGCTGGTCGGTCGCGGGCGACTGATGCGCCGTCGGCATCACCGACAGCGCATTGCGCACCAGCTGGACGTGGGAGAATTTCTCGTTGCCGGGCCCCGGCACGACGTCGGCGCTGTTGATCGGAATCAGCGTCGTCAGGAAGCAATGGCCACCGTCGAAAGTCGGCATCTCGTGCTCCTCAGGACTGCGGGTTGCAGACGACGAAGGGCAGCCGGTTCTCGTCGGCGTGCCAGGTGTCGAGGCTGGCGATCGGCGCATAGCCAGGCGAGCCGAGGCTGTTCTGCACAGCCCGCAGGAAATTCCGGTAGGCCGCCGCGAACGCCGCCGGGGTCATGCCCGGCTGGTTGCGCGCCGCTTGCAGCTTGCGCAACTCGGTCAGCACCGTCAGCGCCCGCTTGATGTCGCGCTGCGCGGAGCCCGGCGTCGCGTTGTAGTAGTAGCTGGTGTGGAACTGGTTCTGCGTGATGTAGGACTTGAACGGCGTGATCGGGATCGAGTGCGGGTATTTCAGGCTCGTGTACCAGAACAGGTCCAGCCCGTTCGGGATGCCGTCGGCGAAGGCGTCGATGTACTGGTCCCAGGTGCCGTTGAAGTTGCTGCAGAACAGCATGTAGTCGTACTGCAGGTCGGGCTTGCCGTTGTCGCCGGTGGGCCACTGGTCGCGGCGGATCAGCACCCAGCGCGCGAAGTGGATGATGGAGAGCTGCAGCAACCCGCCCAGCGTCGCCGGCAGGGCGCGCGATATCATGAAGATGAAGTTCTGGAACCACGTCGCCGATGGATTCATCGGCGTGATGACGTTCATGCCATAGGCTTTGCCTGCGACGTTCGACATCGAACCGCCCCCCGCCAAGTTGTCGGAATTACGCAATGCCGGGAACGGAACGCCGTGTCGAATGCAGAAGTCAGCCCAGCCGACTCAGTAAATCACGAATCGGAAGCAATCGAAAGGCAGCCATTGCCTTGGGTGGCGCGGACTATAAATTTCGCCAACCTGGCGAACGGCCGGTGGAATCCGGACGCAAACAGGCCAGCATGGCGCCGCACCCAAACAAGGACCGTGCCTTGCGCCTTCTGATCGCCGCCGCCGCGTTCGCCGCCGTCGCCACCCTGCCCGCGGCCGCCGCGCCGCCGGACTATCGCGTCACCGCCACCATCCCGCTCGGTGGCGGCGAGCGCTGGGACTATGTCACCTACGATCCGTCGTCGGGTCTCGCCTATGTCGCGCATGGCGGCGAGGTGACGGTGGCCGACGTCGCGGGACGCAAGGTTGTCGGCCATATCGGTCCGCTGCCCGGCGGCACGCACGGCATCGCCGTCTCGCACGACACGGGCACCGGCTTCACCGACGACGGCAAGGCCGGCGTCGCGGCGGTGTTCGACCTCAAGAGCCTGACGATCGAGACCACCGTGAAGACCGCCGAGGACGCCGACGGAATCCTCTACGACACGGCGAGCAGGCACATCTACGTCGTCAACGGCGACAGCGGCACGATCACCGCCATCGATCCCAAGACCAATGCCGTCCTCGCCACCATCGCGGGCGGCGGCGGTCTCGAAGCCGGGCTCAGCGACGGCGCGGGCAAGCTGTTCGTGCTGGGCGCCGAGAAAGCCGAGCTGCTCGCCGTCGACACCGCGACCAACGCGGTCACGGCGCACACCCCGCTCACCGGCTGCGAGAAGCCGCACGGCATCGCGATGGACAGGGCGTCGCGCCGCATCTTCGCGACCTGCGCCAACAGGGTCATGGTGGTGGCGAACGCCGACACCGGCGCGATCCTCGCCACGCTGCCGATCGGCGGCTACAGCGACGGTGCGGCGTTCGATCCGGTGCGCAAATACGCTTTCAGCTCCAACGGCGACGGCACGCTGACCGTGGTGCAGGAGAAGGACCCGGCGACCTTCGTGCTGCTCGGCAACGTCACGACGGCGGTCACCGCGCGCACCATGGACATCGATCCCAAGACGGGCCGGCTGTTCCTGGTCGCGGCCGATGTCGCCAAGATCGATCCGCCCGCCCAGCCGGGCGGGCGGCCGCACGTCACCTTCGTGCCGGGCTCGACGAAGCTGCTGATCCTCGACCCGCCGATGCACTAGAATGGTGCGATGAGGATCCTGCTGATCGAGGATGACGCCGAGACCGCCGCCTATATCGCGCGCGGTTTCCGCGAGCACGGCCATGCCGTCGACCACCGCACCGAGGCGTGCGACGGCCTGGCCGCGGGCGGTGCGGAAAACTTCGACGTGATGATTGTCGACCGCATGCTGCCCGGCATGGACGGCCTGTCGGTGGTGAAGACCTTGCGCGGCGGAGGGGTGAAGACGCCGATCCTGTTCCTCACCACCATGACCGGCATCGACGATCGCGTGGAAGGCCTGAACGCCGGCGGGGACGACTACCTCGCCAAGCCGTTCGATTTCTTCGAGCTGCTCGCCCGTGCCAATGCGCTGGCGCGCCGCCCGCCGCTGACCGGCCATGTGTTGGAACTGCGGGTCGGCGATCTCGAGCTGAATCTCTTGAAGCGCGAGGTGCGCCGCGGCGGCCAGCCGATCGACCTGCAGCAGAAGGAGTTCCAGCTGCTCGAATTCCTCATGCGCCATGCGGGGCATGTGGTGACGCGCACCATGCTGCTCGAGGGCGTGTGGAACTACCACTTCGACCCCAAGACCAACATCGTGGAGACGCATATCAGCCGGCTGCGCTCCAAGATCGACAAGGGCCGCGTCGAGCTGCTCCACACCATCCGCGGTTCGGGATACTGCCTCCGTGCGCCTGCCGCGGCTTCTTAAATCGGTCAGCTTCCGGCTCGCCGCATTCTATGCGGCGGCGTTCGGCGCGTCCGTATTGGTGCTCGGCACGGTGATCTATTTCACCGCGAGCGCCGCGTTCGACAACCAGATCCATGCCCGGATGGCTGCCGAATCCTCGGCGCTGCTCGACATCTATCGCCAGTCGGGCCTCACCGGCCTGCGCGCGGCGATCGCCACGCGGCAGGGCCATCGGCTCTATCTCGGCCTGGAATACGGCATCTACGACGCGCGCGGCGTGCTGCGCGAGGGCACGCTGCCGCCGGCACGGCCCGCGTCCGGCTGGTCGCACGTCACCGGACCGCCGGACGGCGACGAAGAGCCCGGCGACGATGAAGAGATGATGGTGGTGGCGACGCCGCTGCCGGGCGGCGAAATGCTGGCGGTCGGCGACGACCTGCAAAGCCGCGAAGAGTTCGACGAGGCGATCCTCAAGACCTTTGGTTTGGGTCTGGCGCTGTCGCTCACCTTGGCGGCGGCGGGCGGCGCGCTGGTCAGCAGCCTGTTCCTGCGCCGCGTCGACGCCATCACGCAATCCGCCGAAGCGATCATCCAGGGCGACATGGCGCACCGCATCGCGCTGCGCGGCACCGGCGACGACCTCGACGCGCTGTCGACCACGCTCAACCGCATGCTCGACCGCATCGCCTCGCTGGTCGAGGCGATGCGCCAGGTGACCAACGACGTGGCGCACGACCTGCGCACGCCGATCGGACGCCTGCGCCAGTCGCTCGACGACGCGCGGCGTGCGCCGGCAAGCGAGGCGGAGCTGCGCGACGCGATGAGCCGCGCCATCGACCAGACGGATTCGATCCTGGCGACCTTCGCGGCGCTCTTGCGCATCGCACAGGTCGAGGCCGGCAGCCGCCGCGCCGGCTTTCGCACGGTCGACCTCAGCGCCCTCGTCGAAGGCATCGTGCAGACCTTCGCGCCGGCGGCCGAGGATGCCGGCATGACGCTGACCGCGACGATCGCCCCGGGCGTGACGACGGTCGGCGACGCCGAGCTGCTGACGCAGATGATCGTGAATCTGGTCGAGAATGCGCTGGCGCACACGTCCAAGGGCACGCGCATCGCCATCGCGCTATCGCCCACCGCCGCGATCGCGGTGTCGGACGATGGCCCCGGCATCCCGCCCGATGCGCGCGGCCGCATCTTCCAGCGCTTCTATCGCCTGGATGCGAGCCGGCGCACCGGCGGCAGCGGCCTCGGCCTCAGCCTCGTTGCGGCGATCGCCGAGCTGCATGGCGCCGCCATCGCGCTCGACAACAATGCGCCGGGCCTGCGTGTGACGGTGAGCTTGTCGTGCCGTTGATTGAGAAGAGTTATAGTGCGTGCGCCCGGCGCCTGCGGCATGGTCCGCGCAAGATGCCGAAACACGTCGCAACGTTCGCTTTTTTGCTCGCCGCGACGCCCGCTTTCGCCGGGCCGCCTTATATCTCCGACGATGCGGAGCCGACGGACTACAGGCATTTCGAGATCTACGCCTTCACCGAAGGCGTGGCCGCCAAGGCCGACGCCAGCGGCTCGTTCGGCATCGACTTCAACTACGGCGCGGCGCCAGACCTGCAGCTGACGGCCGTCCTGCCGGTCGAATATGATGCACCCGCCATCGGCGCGAGCACCATGGGCGTCGGCAATATCGAACTCGCGGCCAAGTACCGTTTCGCGCATCAGGCCGATATCGGCTGGGACATCGCGGTGTTCCCGCGCCTGTTCATGCCGAGCGCCTCGCCGAACATCGGCGATCAGCACATCTCGTTCCTGCTGCCGCTCTGGGCCCAGAAGGATTGGGGCGATTGGTCGACCTTCGGCGGCGGCGGTTGCGTGCTGAGCCGGGGCGGCGGCTCGCAAGACTATTGCCTCGCCGGCTGGGCCCTCACCCGCGCCGTCACGCCCGATCTCCATCTCGGCGCGGAGATCGTGCACCAGGGCGCCACGACCAAAGGCGGGCGCGTGCTGACGGCGCTCGGCGCCGGCGCGACCTACGATGTGAGCGAGACCTATCACCTGCTCGCCTATTGGGGCCCCAGCCTCGAGAACCCATCCGAAAACGGCCGCTACGATTGGTACGCGGCCGTCCTCTTCACCTTCTGACCGCGAGACCGCCATGCGAACCGACAGCAGAGCCGTGTTGAGCAAGGTCCCCGCCGTCACGCTCGGCTTCTGGGTCATCAAGATCGCCGCCACCACGCTCGGCGAGACCGGCGGCGACACCCTGTCGATGACCTGGAATCTCGGCTACCTGCTCTCGACGGGCATCTTCCTTGCCGCCTTGGTGGTGCTGGTCGTGCTGCAAATCCTGGCAAGGAAATTCCATCCCTTCCTCTACTGGGCGACGATCATCGCCTCGACCACCGCCGGCACGACCATGGCCGACTTCGCGGACCGCTCGCTCGGCGTCGGATACCCCGGCGGCTCGGTCATCCTCCTGGTCTGCGTCGTGCTGTCGCTGGCGGCCTGGTACAAGTCGGAGGGCACCGTCTCGGTCGCCACCGTAAACACGCCCCGGGTCGAAGCGTTCTACTGGGTCACCATCACCTTCTCGCAGACGCTCGGCACCGCGCTGGGCGACTGGGCAGCCGATTCGGGCCTCGGCTATGACGGCGGCGCCCTCATGTTCGGCGCAGCCCTGGCGGTTGTGGCCGCGCTCTACTTCTGGACAGGTCTGTCGCGGGTCACGCTGTTCTGGACGGCCTTCATCCTGACCCGGCCGCTGGGGGCCACGGCCGGCGACTTCTTCGACAAGCCCGTCGCCCAGGGCGGCCTGAATGTCAGCCGGCCCCTGGCCTCGGCGATCATCGCGGCGTTCATCTTGGTCTGCATCCTGACGATTCCCCAGCGGGCTGGCGGCCATCCGTCCGATTGAGCCGAAAAAGACGCCTCCGTTAAGCATTGTCCACAATCCGGCTGGCGTCCGGTGGTTCAAAAAAACTTAATGGGGCCAAGGGTCAAGGCGAAGGCCGGGCACTTTTGCGGGTGACAAACCCGTAGAGTCCGTGAGAGAAGCTGCTACAGTAAGGACAAACTGCGGTGACGCACTCATGCGCCCTTGCGCATGAGAAGATCAAAAGGGGCATTGCGTGAGCTTTGTTAAACGCGCCGGTTCGCCGGCCGGACGGCGTATGCATGGGCTGGCGCGCGGCGCGACGATCAGCGTTGCCGGCCTGCTCGCCTCGGTTTGCCTGCCGACTTACGCGCTGGCGACGGACATCTCCGGCGGCAACAGCGTCAATGCCTCCACCCTGGCGGCCGGCGATGCGATCGACTTCAAGGGCGGCACGCTCAAGCTCGATACCACCGGCAAGACGCTCGCCAACAACATGACGATCGAGAGCCTCACCAGCGGCACGAACACGATCGACACGGACGGCAATAGCAACACGCTGAGCGGCATCCTGCAGGGCGCGGGCGCGCTGACCATCACCAACAGCGGCAGCGGCGGCAGCGTGACCTTCACCGGCCTCAGCACCCTGACGGGCGCCATCACGGTCAACACCGGCACGACGGTCGCGATCGCCGGGACCGGCTCGCTGGGGACGGCGGGCTCGCTGACCGACAACGGCACGCTCGACATTTCCGCAACGACCAGCGGCACGTCGCTGGTATCGTTGTCCGGTGCGGGCAACGTGCTCCTGGGCAGCCAGACGCTGACGCTGTCGACGGCGAGCGGCGCGTTCTCCGGCGTGATCTCGGGCTCGGGCAGCCTGATCCTGAACGGCGGCTCCGAAGTCCTCACCGGCGCGAACACCTATACCGGCGGCACCACGATCAACAGCGGCACGCTGCAGATCGGCAGCGGCTCGACGGTTGGCTCGATCCTCGGCAACGTCACCGGCGGCGGCACGCTCGCCTTCGACCGCTCCGACAACATCTCGTTCATCGGCGTCATGTCGGGCACCGGCGGCATCTCCCAGGTCGGCACCGGCACGCTGACCATTACCGCGGCCAACACCTTCAGCGGCAATACGACCATCAGTGGCGGCACGCTGACGCTGTCGAGCACCGGCAGCATGGTCAACGCGAACGTCGCCGACTCCGGCGTCTTCGACATCTCGGCGACCAGCGGTACGTCGATCCGCTCGCTGACCGGCGCGGGCACCGTGCAGCTGGGCAGCCAGACGCTCGTCATCAGCAACGGCTCCGGCATCTTCAGCGGCGTCGTCGCGGGTTCCGGCAACATCGAGATCAGCGGCGGCGCGGAAGGCCTGTCGGGCGCCAATACCTACACCGGCACGACCACGGTCGACATCCACGGCACGCTGGCGCTGGAGGGCACGAGCTTCTCCAACGACGTCACGAACAACGGCCTCGTCGCGTTCGACGCGCCCAGCGTGATCACGATGAACGGCATCATCTCGGGCACCGGTGCGGTCGAGCAGCTGAACGGTACCGCCACGATCACCTCGGTCCAGACCTATAGCGGCACCACCACCATCAGTTCCGGTACCCTGGCGCTGTCGGGCAGCGGCTCGATCTCCAACTCCAGCAGCGTGATCGACGACGGCACGTTCTCGATCGCATCCGCCGCTGCGACCGACAGCATCAAGTCGCTGTCCGGCACCGGCAATGTCGATCTCGGCGCCCACACGCTGATACTGACCGGCGCGGCGGACAGCTTCAGCGGCGTGATCTCCGGCTCGGGCGGCATCACGCTGACCGGCGGCAGCGAGACGCTGTCCGGCGGCAATCTCTTCACCGGCCCGACCACGATCTCGGGCGGCACGCTGGTGGTGGGGACCTCGTCGTCGCTGGCGACCTCCAGCGTCACCGACAACGCCACGCTGGACATCACGCAGGCCTCGGCAGCGGGCGCCTCGACGACCGTGTCCGTCGTCTCGCTGGCGGGAAGCGGCCATGTGGTACTCGGCACCAACACGCTGGCGCTGAGCGGCGCCGACGGCACGTTCTCCGGCGTTATCTCCGGCAGCGGCGGCCTGACGGTCCTCACCGGCACCGAGATCCTCACCGGCGCCAACACCTATTCGGGCACCACGACGGTCCAGAACGGCACGCTGCGGCTCACCGGCGCCGGTAGCCTTTCGGGCAGCAGCACGGTCTCGGATTCCGGCGTCTTCGACATCTCGGGCATCACCGCCGCGAACCTCACCCTGGCCTCGCTGTCGGGCACGGGCACGGTCACGCTCGGCGCCAAGACCTTGACCCTGGCCAACGCGAACACCGTGTTCTTCGGCGCCATCTCGGGCAGCGGCGGCGTCGCCGTCACCGGCGGCACGCAGATCCTCGCGGGCACGAACACCTACACCGGCGGCACGACCATCACCGCCGGCACGCTGCAGATCGGCAATGGCGGCGTGCTCGGATCTATCGTCGGCAACGTGGCCGACAACGGCACGCTCTCCTTCGACAACACCAGCGGCACCGGGACGCTGGCCGGCGTCGTCTCCGGCAACGGCAATCTGGTCCAGGCCGGCGCCGGCACCACGATCCTGACCGGCGCCAACACCTACAACGGCGGCACGACGATCAGCGCCGGCACGCTGCAGCTCGGCGCGGGCGGCACGACCGGCTCGATCACCGGCGATGTGACCGACAACGGCACGCTGGCGTTCGACCGCTCCGACGCGACGTCCTTCGCCGGCGCGATCTCGGGCACCGGCGGGGTACACGTGATGACGGGCGACCTGACGCTGACCGGCACCGAGAGCTACAGCGGCACGACGGTGATCGACACCGGCGCCAACCTGACGCTCACCGGAACGTCGAACATCGCAAGCTCGAGCGGCGTGACCGACAACGGCACGCTCGATCTGTCCGGCACCAGCGCTGCGCCGCAACTCGCCTCGCTGGCGGGCTCGGGCGCGGTGAACGAAGGCGCCCACACGCTGACGATCACCAATGGCGACGGCGACTTCTCCGGCGTCATCTCCGGCACCGCCGGGCTCAGCCTCACCGGCGGCCCGGACCAGATCCTGTCGGGCGTCTCGACCTACTCCGGCGCGACGACGGTCACCGGCGGCGAGCTGACCGTGAACGGCTCGATCGCCAGCTCCAGCGGCGTCACGGTCGGCGCGGGCGGCACCATCGCCGGCGACGGCACTCTGCCCGTCGTCGTGTTGGGGAGCGGCGGCTCGATCGCCCCCGGCTCGAACGGCACCGGCACGCTCAAGGCGCCCAGCGTGACCTTCAACGCGAACTCGAACTTCGTCGTCGACATCGTGAACAGCTCGGCGGGCACGCTCTCCACCACCTCGAACGAGGCGCTGGCGGGCAACCTCACCGTGGTGAGCGAGGACGGCACCTTCCCGGTCGGCCAGAAGCTCACGGTCCTCACCACCACCGGCACGGTGTCGGGCAGCTTCACCAACACCGCCACGCTCTTCACCGCCGCCAGCGGCGCGAAGTACAGCACCGCGGTCTCCACCGACACGCACGACGTCTTCGTGTCGATCAACCTCGCCAAGCTCTCGAACGCGCTGCCCACCGGCTCGACGCTTTCCGAGCAGGGTGCCGCCGGCGGCATCGACAAGGCGATCGCGCTCGGCGATACGCTGCCGGCCGCGTTCCAGAACCTCGGCACGCTGCCGCCCGCGACGCTGCAGAACGACGCCAGTCAGCTCGCCGGCGAGGTCGCCGCCGACGTCTCGTCGGCCGGCCAGTCGCTGAGCACGCCGTTCCTGAACGCGATGGCGGATCATCTCGCCGACGAGCAGCCGAACGGCATGCCGCGCAGCCATATCCCGCAGCGCACCGGCGTGTGGGCCGCGGGCCTCATCGGCCACGACATCCGCATGGCGGACGGCGGCTCGCTCGACACGCATCAGCTGAAGACCAACACCGACGGCTTCATCGCGGGCGGCGACTGGAACCTCGAGCCGAACCTGTTGTTCGGCGTCGCGGCATCGGTCGGCTCGGCCGACTTCCACCTGACCGGCGACACCGGCAAGGGCAAGGTGGACGGCTACCAGCTCGGCGTTTACGGCCTGGCGCAGTTCAGCCGCCATCTCTACGGCTCGCTGACCGCATCCTTCGGACTCGACGACGTGACCACCAGCCGCGCCATCACGGTCTCCGGCACCGACACGCTGCAGGGCAAGGTCTCGGGCCGCTCCCTCGCGGCGCGTTACGAGACCGGTGCGGCGCTCGGCTGGATCACACCGTATATCGCGATCCAGGACACGCTGTTCGACGCCCCGACCTACAAGGAGACGGCGTTGTCCGGCGCGGCGACCTTCGCGCTCAACCACCCGGGCACGACGACCAATGCCTCGGACACCGAGGTCGGCTTCCGCCAGCGCATCGACGTGCCGTCGGGCGATTGGATGTTCAAGATCTCCGACCGCTTCGCCTGGGAGCACGACATGTCCGGTACGCCGGACACCAATGCCGCGTTCGCCGCGCTGCAGGGCTCCGACTTCACGACGTACGGCACGAAGACGGGCCGCAATGCCCTGCTCTTCTCGCTGGGCGCGGGGCTGGCCACGCGCGACGGCTTCGGCATCGACTTCCACTTCAACAGCGCCTTCACCTCGACGTCGCAGTCCTACTCGGAGCTCGTCGACCTCAAATACGCCTGGTGATGCGCTAAGCGCTCGCCGCAACGATCCAGACGGCCGCGTCCAGCAGGACGCGGCCGTTTGCGTTTCTGGCCTCCAGCGCGGCGCGCAGGCGCGGCGCGGCCGCGTCCTGCAGTGCCGGATTCTCGCGCAGGATCCGGCCGAGCGGACCGACCTTCAACAGCACGGCGAGCATCTCGTCCACGCCGCCACTCGAGACGGGCTCGTCATGTTGCGCGATCGCGATGTGCTTGAATCCGGCCGAGCCCAGGACGGCGCGGATAACGTCCGGCTTTTCGAAGCTGAAGGGCGTCTTGTCGGCCCGCGCTTCGAGGCCCGCGGCGCGCAGCGGCAGGATATCGAGTTCGTTCTCCTCCAGAGAGCGCCAGCAGACGAATGCCAGCCGCCCCGATGGCTTCAGCATCCGATGGAAATTGGCGAACGCCGTCGCGGGCGCCGCGAACGCCATCACGCCGAAGCGCGAATAGATCGCGTCGGCGCTGCCGTCCGGAAGATCGAGCCGCGCGGCATCGCTTTCGACGAACCGCGCTTGCGTCAGAGCGGCCGCCCGCTCGCGCGCGCGATCCAGCAGGAGCGGCGCGATGTCGACGCCGACGATCTCTCCTTCCGCGCCGACATGATCCGCGAGCTGCAGGACCGTCTGCCCCGTGCCGCATCCGATATCGACGATCGTTTCCGCCCGCCGCGGCGCCAACGCCGCCATCGCCCGCAGGCCGAGCGGCGACAGCTGCCGGTCGAGCAGCGTCTCGACGTCGCGCCACGCCTGGGCTGCCAGCACGCGCGTACCCGGCATGGGCAGTCTCCTTTGTTCACAGTCGCTTTATGACAAGCAGCCGCATGTAAGTTCCTGAAATGGGTAGGTAGGGTGTGTCAACATCGGTTGAGGCGGGTATGCGTAGATTTGTGAAAATCGCGGCTGGGGGACTGTTGGCGCTCGGTGTCGTGCCGGCCTGGGCGGCCGACAATGACGCGACCTCCGGCACCGGCATCGAGACCATCGTCGTCACCGCCCGCAAGACAGCGGAAGACGCACAGACCGTCCCCATCGCCATCAGCGCCTTCAGCCAGGCCGATCTCGACCGGTTGAACGTCAACACGGTGGCGGACCTGCAGTCGGTGGCGCCGTCCGTCGTCATCCAGCCTTCGACCTTCCGCCAGGATACGCTCGACATCACGCTGCGCGGCCAGCGCAATTACGACAGTGCGCATGGCGACGGCAATCCGAGCCTCGATTTCGACACCGCGACCGCGATCTACCAGGACGGCGTCTATTACGCGCGGCCGATCGGCATCACCGGCCAGATCTTCGACATGGACAGCGTGGCGGTGCTCAAGGGCCCGCAAGGCACGCTGGTCGGCCGCAACGCGACGGGCGGCGCCATCATGTACACCTCGCGCCAGCCGGACGACGTGTTCGGCGGCTATGTGCGGGTGACCGGCGGCGACTTCGCGCAGTATGGATTGCAGGGCGCGATCAACATCCCGCTCGACGACCACCTCGCCTTCCGCGCCGCGATCTCGTCGACCGGGCAGAAGGGCTATCTGAAGAATTTCTATCTCGATCCCGCCACCGGCCAGACCAACACGCAGGCGGCCGAGGGCACGCAGAAGCTCGCGGGACGCTTCCAGCTCAAATGGTCGCCGGACGACAGCTTCGACGTGCTGCTGCGTGCCGACATCGCCGAGGAGCACGACACCGGCATCAGCTATCACGAGCTCGGCTATTTCGTCGGCACGGTGGCGGCAAGCGGCAACCGGCCGTCGATCTGCAACATCCCGTTCGCCTGCGCGCCGTTCGTCGATCTGTTCGGCCACCACATCGCGTCGTACTTCACCACCGTCACGGCGAAGGGCGCCAGCGGCGTGAACACTTCGCCGGCGGCGTACAATTCGATGCTCAGCTCGGTGGCGCGCGAGCAGACCGAAGGCTTCTGGGGGATCGAGCAGGCGGCCAACAACTACGACGTCGATCATTCGGCGACCTTCTCGGCGACGGTCGGCAAGCGCTTCGGCGGCATCGACGTGAAGTGGCTGAACGCCTATCGCCGCTTCGACAGCACGGGCAACGCCGATAGCCGCGGCCAGCCCGAGGTCAACAGCATCTACACCTACAACATCCCGAAATATCAGGCCTATCAGTCGGAGCTGTCGGTGGCCGGCGCCGCGCTCGACGACAGGCTGAAATGGACGGCGGGCCTGTTCTTCTTCGAGGAAACCGATCCGACCGACGGCAGCTCGCAAGCGCTCTATTCGACCAGCAACAACGGCGCGCCCCAGGCCGCCACCGGCAAGCAGATCACGATCACCGACGCCTCGCGCAATGGGGAGATGAACATCTCCTATGCCGGCTACCTCCAGGCGACTTACGAAGTGTTTCCCGGCACGCGGCTGACCGGCGGCGTGCGCTATACGGTCGACCAGCGCGACGCGTTCCTGGCGACGCAGAAGATCCTCACGCCCGCGACGCTTGCCAGCACAGCGTCTGTCGTCAACGGCGTGTTCAATCCGGCCGGCCTGACGGTCGCCGGCACCACCTATAACGGCCAGACCGACGTCTGCGCCCTCACCACGCAGGCCGGCGTCGCGCTGCCCTATAATCAGTGCGGCATCGTGGTCGATCGCACCTTCCACAAGGCGACCTGGACGCTGGCGGCCGACCACGAGCTGTTCGACAAGACCATGCTCTATTTCACCATGCGCTCCGGCTACCGCTCCGGCGCGATCAACAGCGGCAGCTTCAATCCGCTGGTGATGGTGGCGAAGCCCGAAGAGGTGATCGACTACGAAACCGGCGTGAAGTCCGACTTCGCCGTGTTCGACATACCGATGCGCGTCAACGTCGATGCCTATCAGACCGCCTATCATGACCTGCAATACCAGGCGACGCTGCCCAACGTGACGCTGGCGGTCGGACCCGGCGGCGGGCCGTGCACCCAGGCGGCGTTCAACGCCAACCAGTGCCTCAACGCGACCTCGACCAGCACGGTGACGGTGAATGCCGCGCGCGCCCGCGTCTATGGCGCGGAGTGGGACGTGACGATGCTGCCGCTGCCGCAGCTCAGCCTCAACGCGCAGGGCAGCTATCTCGACGCGCGCTACACCGATTTCGCCTTCACACCGCCGGCCGGTTATCTGTTGCCCGCCGGCAATGGCGGCAACCTTTCCGGCACGCCGATCCCGGCGCCGCGCTGGCAGATGAACTACACCGCCAATTATTCCTTCGGACCGCAGCAGATCGGCGATTTCGCGATCGGCGACGTACTGGCGACGGCGCATTACTATTGGCAGAGCCGCTATCTGGCCGACATGCGCGGCTTCAATCCGGCGCAGCAGACCTCGCCCTACGGGATTCTCAACCTGCGCTTCGCGGTGGAGGATATCGGCGGCTCCGACACGGATCTGGCGCTGTTCGTCAACAACGTCCTGCGCCAGAAGGCCTGCGCGCCGGAGTTCAACGGCGTGCTGCAGTCGATCCCGACGCCGACCTTCGGTACGCCGGGCACGTCGGGCATCGTGGAGTGCCTGCCGCTGGCGCCGCGCATGGCGGGCGTGACGCTGCGCACCGCGTTCTGACCGCGGCTACTGGTTGGAGCCTTCGGCCCAACGGATGAAGTCGTGGACGGCGAGGGCGGTCGTCAGCGCGTGCTGGTACTCCGGACCGCGCGCGAGATCCCATTCGCCGGCCAGGCGCGCCAGGCGCGGCATGTCGAACAGGCGGCTGGCGAGCGGCGAGTGCGCCATGCTCTCGAGACGCTCCGGAATATCGCCGCGGATCGCGGTCAAGCCGTCCTGCCAGCCGGCGTTCTGGCGCCCGCGCACGCGCGCGTCGAGCACCGCGGCGGGCAACCGATCGCCGAACGCCCGGCGATAGAGCGCCCGCGTTTTGCCGTCGCGCAGGAGCTGCTCGGGCGGCAGGCCATAGCAGAACTCGATCAGGCGGCGATCGGCGGCCGGATCGCGCTCGTCGATGCCCCAGCCGGCGATGCCGCCGTTCCACCAATCGCCGTTGTCGATGGAAAGCAGGAAGTCCGGCAGGATCGCGCGATGATCGCGCCAACCCTTGGCGAACACATCGCGCGGCGGACGGGCGAGAAGCGCCTCGCTGGCCGGGCTCCAACGGCGCATGTCGGCGTCGTTACGTCCGAACCGCCGCCGCAACGCCTCGAAGAGCCGCGTCGGCAGCGCATACTCCGCGATATGCGGCCATGCGAGTCCCTCCCGGCGGCGCAGCAGCACGATCTCGCGCAGCAAGCGCGGCAACGCCCATGACGACGCAAGACTGCCGAGGCGGCTGAGTCCTTCGTTGCTCAGGCCGAGATTGCCATGACCGCCGGTGAGGACGACGCGGATGCCGCGCGCCTTGGCGGCATCGCGGATGCGCTCCAACCATACCATGCCGAACGCCCCGGAGGGCCGATTGTAGAGTCGATGGCCGCGCGCGACATGCGCGAACAGGGCCTCCGGCGCGTTGGGTACGAGCACGTGATCGATGTTGGGATAGCGCGCGGCGATCGCGCGGGCGAGTGGGCTTTCGTCCTGCTCCGGCGCCGAGATCGCGTAATCGGCGCACGGCACGGACGTGAACGCCGTGAGGCGCTCGCCCCGCGCCGCCAGTTGCAGCGCGGCGCTCGTCGTGACCGCGCTGCTGTCGCGTCCACCGCTCAGCTGCGTACCGATCGGCCCCGTGGAACGCAAGCACGCGGCGACAGCGGTATCGAGCTTCTCGCGCAACGCCTCGGCATAAGCGGCGTCGGAGCCGAGACGAACGTCCCGAGCGCCGGCGAGCGACCAGATGCGCCGCATCTCGGCCTGCCCCGCACCGTCCACACGCAGGATGTGTCCCGGCACAAGACGCTCGATGCCTTCGAAGAAGCTGCCGCTGGTGCGGCTCTCGGACGGATCCTGGCGCCGCACGAGATAGCGCGCGAGCCGGCGCTCGTCGGGTTTGCGCGGAATCTCCGCAAGCGCGAGCAACGCGGCGGGCGTGCTGGCGAAGGCGATGAAGCCGCGGCCGCGATGCCAATAGAGGGGCGGCGCCGACAGCGGCGAACGCGCGCAGATGAGTTCGCGGCGGCGCTTGTCCCACACCGCGAGCGTGAAGGCGCCCAGCAGCCGGTCGAGCGCGGCGGTGCGCCAGCGGCGCCAGGCTTCGAAGATCATCGCGCCGTCGGACGATGCGCGGCGCGTCTGGGGCGCAAGGCCGAGGGCGGCCGCGATCTCGTCGCGATTGTCGAGACGGCCGATCACGACCGCAACCAGACCCTGCTCCGGATCGTGCATCGGCTGCCGGTCGAAATCGTCTTCCGGCAGGGCTCGCGTCAGCCGGCGGCCGAGCGCGATCGCGCCGCCATCCCATACCGCCGTGTCATCGCGACCGAACGGCTCGAGCGGCTGCAGGATACGCGCGAGCGCATCCGCGGCATCGGGCCGATCATCGAAGCGAAAAATGCCCGCAATCGCGCTCATATCGGGTGAATCTCAGGCAACCCGAAAATGCCCGTTAAGCCGTCAGCTGCAGCTGCGCGGAATTTCAGCCGGCCCAGGGATGAAGGCTCCCTCGGTGTCCTCAGCGACGGAAGACACAATCACGCGCGGCTTGCGCCACACGGCACGACCAGCTGTCTCGCCCGAAACGGACGTATCATTTTCGAAAATTTCAGACTGCATAGAAGCCGCCGTTGTGTCGTCCCTCTGCCGAAATACGCTGGCATCGGCTAAAGTACCGTAAAAGTGAGCTTTTTTCAACCCAAAACTGCCCAATTTGGGCAGGTTAAGACCACCGCGCACTATGCTTGAACGAGACAAGGATGTTGCCGTCGCCACGATGCGCGCTGACCGCGCAACCGATGGCTTCTCATCGCTCATAGATTGCATCCTGGCGGCGGCATCTTGCAATCCAAACGGCATCGCCATCGTCGACAGCCATGGCGTGCTGCCCTATGGAGCGCTGGCGGCCCAGATCGACGCCGTGGCGGCGCGAATCGCGAAGCTGCCGGGAGACACACCGGTCGCAGTCCTTTTGCCCAACAACGCGGCCTTCGTCGTGGCCGTCCTGGCGGCGCAGCGCGCCCGGCGCACCTATGCCCTGATCGATGCCGAGTTTCCGGACGGGCGCGCGCGGCAGATCGTCGAGCACGCGGGCGCCGGCGCGCTGATCGTCGACATCGAGACCGAAGCGACCGCCGACCGTATCGCGCCGCATCTGACGCGCATCGTCGTCGCGCCGGACGCGCAAGCCCACGACACGGCACTCCCGCCCGCCGATCCGGCACGTATCGTTTCGATCACCTACACCTCCGGCAGCACGGGCGAGCCCAAGGGCGTGATGCGCACCGAGCAGGCGCTCCTGACGCGGGTGCTGTACTTCGTGAAGGAAAGCGGCCTTGGTCCGGCGGATCGCGTGCCCATCCTGCAGCCGCTGGCGATCGGCTCGACCTTGAACCGGGCGCTGGGGGCGCTGCTTGCAGGCGCGCAGATCTGCATCATCGACATTCGGCGCGTCGGCGCCGCAACGGCGCTGAAGAGGCTGAGCGAATTCCACCCGACGGTTTATTTCATGGTGCCCAGCCTGCTGCGCACCTTGTTCGGACCGGATGAGGCCGCGGCGTCCGCGCTGACGCAGGACGCACGCTGGGTGCGCATCAGCGCCGACCGGGTGCTGCGTTCCGACGTCGCGCTCTACCGCCGCCGCTTTCCCGAAAGCTGCCGGCTCTGGATCTCCATCGGCTCCAACGAAACGCATACCTACGCGTCGTGGCACCTCGATCACACGACGCAGCTGGACCGGCCGCTGGTGCCGGTGGGCTATCCGCGGCCCGGCATCACGCTGACCATCGAAGACGAAAACGGCAATGCGGTCGCAGCCGGCGAGATCGGCGAGATCGTCATCGTCAGCGAACGCCTGGCCAAAGGCTATTGGGCGAACGACGCTCTGACGCAGGCGCGGTTCTCGCAAGACGAGAACGGCGCGCGCTACCGCACCGGCGATTTCGGCCGCCTTCTGCCCGATGGACTGCTCGAATTCGTCGGACGCCGCGACCGCCAGGTGAAAGTGCGCGGCAATACGATCCACCTGTCGGAAATCGAAGCCGCACTCGATAGCTCTCCGCGAATTCGCGAGGCCGCCGTCATCGCGCGCCCGGCCGGCGGCGAGATGCAGATCATCGTCTATTGCGCCGGCCCGGCGGACGCCGGCCTGCCCGCGCTGGCCCGCGCCACGATCCGCGCGCGCCTGCCGGCGCCCATGTGGCCGAGCGAGGTGGTCGTGATCGACACGCTGCCGCGCCTGGCGAGCGGCAAGGTCGATTTCGAATCGCTTCAGCGGATCGACCGCGACCGGCAGGCTGTGCCGAGCGATGCCCCGCATGCCGCAACCGGGGATGGCACTTTGGCCGTCACGGTGCGCGACAGCTGGGACGCCATTCTCGGCGCCGGATCGTTCGACAGCGGCCGAACCTTCGAAGACGCCGGCGGGCATTCTCTCGCGGCGATGCAGATATTGCTGCTGCTCGAGCGCGCCCTGGACCGCGGCCTGCCGGCGGATCTGCTCCGTTTGGACGGGCGGCCGCGCGATGTCGTACGCCGGCTGTCTTCGCCAAAGGACGGCATCGTCCATGACGAGAACGTCCCGCTCCTGCTGCTCTTCCCGCAATTGTTCGGTACCGGCTTCGCGTTCAACGATTTCGTCCGCTGCCTCGAGACGCGCTTTCGGGTGAACGTTGCAAGCTATGGCGACGAAGACGGACGCAGCATCGCGGCCATAGATGCCGAGCGGTACTTCCAGACGATCGAGCGGGACATCCTCGCCCATCCCCCGAAGCGGCTGTGGATCATGGGCTATATCTTCGGCTGCCGGGTCGCAGTCGAGATGGCGCGCCGGCTTCAGGCGCGCGGCATCGCGATCGAGTTCGTCGGGCTCGTCGCCGGTCTGACCGCGAAGGCGCAAGCCGTCCGCAGCCGGCGGCGCGGACGGCTGGCCACGCCGGCGCTGCGTCAGCGCGCCCGAAGCCTGCACGACCTCAAGGATCTTGTCGCCGGACGCGTGACGGTCCGGCTGGCGCGGGCCCGCACGAAGGGTCTGGTGCGGTTCGCCGCCGCCGCGCTGGTGCGTGCCGGCTTCAGCCGCGCCGCCGCCCAGACGATCATGGTCGCGCGCAGGACGAGCGCCGAAGCTGCGTTCAACCATCTTCCGTCGGGCGCGCTGGCGTTGCCGGTCATGGTGTTCACCACCACCGGTGAAACCAGCGAGTCGAATTTCGCGCCCGATCTGGGCTGGAGCGAGTTCTGCCGCAACCTCACCCTCTTACCCATTCCCGGTAGCCGGCGCGACACGCTGAGCGGCGTCGGCGCCGATGCCATTCTTGCCGCACTGGCGGACATCGAAACGCAGTTGCTTTCGACGCACCGGACGCCGGATAAAAGTGCACCATGACGGCCCTCACCATCGACCAGCTCGTCGACACCCGCCGGTTCGGCAGCTTCCACCTGCGGATCCTCGTGCTCTGCCTTCTGATGCAGTTCGTCGACGGCTTCGACATGCGCTCCATATCGCTGGTGGCGCCGCAGCTGGTGAAGCACTGGCACGTCCCGCGCGAGGCCTTCGGGCCGGTGTTCGGCGCCGCCGCCACCGGGGTAATGCTGGCGACGCTGGTGGCCGGCCCGCTCGGCGACCGGGTGGGGCGCAAGCTCCTGATGGCCGGATCGCTCTTGATCGCCGCGGTGCTGATGATCGCGACGGCTTTCGTGCATTCGATCCCGGCGCTGATCGCGCTGCGCTTCCTCTGCGGCCTGCCGCTCGGCGCGCTTGTGCCGATGACGGTCGTGCTGGCCAGCGAATGGTCGCCCGCGCGCCACCGCGCCGTGATGGTGCTCACCATGTGCGGCGGCTATTCGCTCGGCTCGGTGCTGAGCCCGCTGATGGTGTCCGGCCTCAGCCATGCCTTCGGCTGGCGCGCAGTGTTCTACGCCGGCGGCGGCGCCAGCGTGCTGCTCGCCGCCCTGGTCGCGGCGCTGCTGCCGGAGTCGCTGCGCTTCCTCGGCCTGCGCAACACGCCCGAGCGCAAGGCGCGCATCGCACAGATCCTGCAACGCTTCGCGCCCGATGCCGCGATCGCGGAGGCCGCTATATGGCCGTCGCCGGAGCGCACCGGCGGCTGGCGCGCCGTACCGGCGCTGTTCCGGGACCATCGCGCGCGCGTCACGCTGCTCGCCTGGAGTTGCCTGTTCCTCGCGATGATCGCGGAGACCTTCCTGGTGAGCTGGCTGCCGACGCTGCTCGGCGACGTGGTGTCGGCGGACCGCGCGCTGTGGCTGACCAGCCTGTTTCCGCTGGGCGGCATCGCGGCGACGCTGCTCCTCGGCGGCGTCTCCGACCGCTTCGGGCCATGGCGGATGCTTGCCGTGCTGTTTGCGCTGAGCGTGCCGATCATCGCGCTCATCGGCTTCGCAGGCTCGATGTTGCCAGTGCTGATCGCAGCCGTCGCGCTGGCCGGCTTCTGCGTGATCGGCGGCCATCACCTGATGACCGTGCAGGCGGCGACGCTCTATCCGACGACGATGCGCGCCACCGGCACGAGCTGGGTCGTCGCCGTCGGCCGCGCCGGCTCGATCCTCGGCCCCGTCATCGGCGGCGTGCTGATCGGCCGGCATCTGCCGGCGCAGGTGATGTTCCCGGCCATGGCGGTGTTCGCCGCGGCAGCCTGCGGCGTCGCGCTTCTGCTTGGAGCCGCGAGCCGGAACCGGCCTGCAACGGACATGTAACGGCAACGCCAACCGGCGATTTCCATTTTCCCCAGTGCCGATTCAGGTTACTGTTTCGACTGATACGTGAGCTTCGGAAGTTCAATCCGCCCGAATGCTTGCAATGAGGATGAGAGCGACAATGACGAACGCAGGAAAAGGCTTCGACAATGGCGCCAAAACCGAGACGTCCTCGACCGTCGCCCGCAAGCGTTGGGTGAGCCCTGCGATCATCGTAAGCGCGGTCGCCAGCGTCACCCAGGCCAAGACCAGCAGCGGTTTTGGCTTCGAGACGCACTCTCCGGGCTCGCTGAACGGCAGCTGAGTTTCTTTGAGCGCCATCCACGGCATACTGCGTTTCGATGGCAAGCCTGTCATCGAAGCCGATCTGATGCGTCAGGCCAACGCGCTTGCGCATCGCGGAGCGGATCGCAGAACGCAATGGCGCGGCGGCGCGCTCGGTCTGGGCCATCTCCTTCGCCGCGTCACCGACGAAGACATCTACGACTCACAGCCTGTGCGCACCGGCACGAACGTGCTCGTCGCAGATCTGCGGCTGGACAATCGCGGACCGCTGACGTCCGAGCTCGGCGTCGATGACGATACGTCGAGCGACTCCGCGATTCTCGCCGCCGCCTATGCGCGCTGGGGTGAGGATTGCGCCCAGCATCTGATCGGCGATTTCGCATTCGCCATTTGGGACGGAGCCGAGCGCACGCTGATATTGGCGCGCGATCACATGGGTCAACGCCACCTGCACTATCACGCCGGCAAAGAGGCGTTCGTTTTCGCCAGCGAGATCGCGGGGCTGAAGGCGATTGCGGACATACCCGACCGTCTCGACATGTCCGCCCTTGCGCGCCGCATTGCGGTGGATCGCACGCCAACGCGCGGCGCCACGGTCTTCGAGAACATCTTCGGCCTCGAAGGCGGCACCGTGATGCGCGTTCGCGCGACCGGCGAGATCGAGACGCGCCGGTTCTGGGAGCCGCACGCCGATCCGAAGCACTTGGGCCGCGACGAGGCCTATTACATACGCGCCTATCGCGAGACTTTGGCCGAGGCCGTCGGCTGCCGCGTGCGCCGCGCACGGCAGCCACCGGCGCTGTTGCTCGGCGGCGGCTTCGACAGCGGTGCGATCGCGGGCCTCGCGGGCCCGAAGATGCTTGTCGCCGTCGCCTCGGTCGGCGAAGACGAAACCCGCGGCGTTCGCAAATGGGCGACGCTGATCGCCCGGCATATGCCCCATGTCGAACTCAAGCTCGTCACGCGCGACGGCATCGATGTGCTGACGGACGTCGAGCGCAATTTCCTCGTTACCGCAGAGCCGCACAGCCCCAACCGGTACGCCGCCGAAGCCCTGACCGCGGTCGCGGCAGCCGGAGGCGCACGCGTCCTGATGGACGGTCATGGCGGCGACTACACGCTCAATCCACGCGGCACGGGATGGCTGTGGCGCCGGCTGCGGCGCGGCCAGTTGGCCCTCTTCTGGAAGGAGTTCGGCGCGTTTCGCCGTCACAACCGCGCCGGCTGGGCTAGCGCTTTCAAAACCGAGATCGCCATGCCGCTCGCGCCCATCGCGCTCGCGCGGCGTTGGCGGCGAATTCGCGCCGGCCTGCCGGCGACCGGTCCCGCGGCGCCGCTCCGGCCTGCTCTGTTGGCCGAAGCCGGCCATGCCGAACCGCGAGAGCAACCGCGCGGCCGCGAGCCGCAGCCGCAAATGGCCGAGATTCTGCGCCGTCAGCAATCGGGCAACGTCATCGGCGGCGCGCTGCTGGCCGCCGCATACGGCATGGACTTTACCCAGCCCTATCATGACAAGCGTGTCGTCGAACTCGCCCTGGCAATCCCCGAAAGCCTCTTCGTGAAAGCCGGCCGCGACCGCCATCTCGCGCGCATGGCGTTGGCCGACGTCTATCCGCCGCAATTCCAGACGCGCGGCCGCGGCAACGACGATCTGATCCCCGATTTCCCCGCCATGGCGGAGCGCACGAAGCCCGCGCTCATGCGGCAGATCGATCACATGGAGAACGACCCCACGCTCGCCGCCTGGTTCGACTTCGCGCGGATGCGCGCGCAGCTCTCGCGCCCCGTCACGGCGCGCAACGAGGCCGGCGCGCGCAACGCCATCCGCGCCCTTCTGCACGCGCGCTTCATCGAATGGCATAACCGGCGCAACCGCTGAGGAGATGGACGCAACGGCTTCTTAGCCACTCGCGTCCAGACTGTGATCATGCTGGAGGGGCCCGCCGCAAAACCTGTTCCCGGAGATTCGGCGACACCTTTGCAGGTGTTTCGGCTTGCGGAGGCCTATCGCTTCGCGGCGGCGTTGTTGCAGTCGCAAGGGCGCGCCGGCGATCCGGTGTCGTATGCGCCCTATCGCATGGCCGCCATCCAGGCGATCGAGCTCTACTTGAATGCCTTGCTTCTGCGGCAAGGCCGAACCGCGCCGGAAATCCGCGGCCTGCAGCACAATCTCGACGCCCGCGCACGACTGGCGCTTGCCGGAGGACTGGTGCTGCGCGCCAATACGGCTAAGCATCTGGCCGACATGGCAGGCAGCCGTGAATTTCTGGTCGCGCGCTACGGCGCGGAGATGACCGTGCCGGTCTCGAACCCGACGCGCGTGAGCGCGACCCTTGCGGAGGTCGCCAGGAAAGTGGCCGAGAAGCTGGACGAGATCAAAGATGGCGCTCCCACGGGGAATCGAACCCCGGTTTCAGCCTTGAGAGGGCCGCGTCCTAACCGCTAGACGATGGGAGCATGCGCGGTGAGGCGGCGCTTATACAAGCAAGCCGCGCGCGGGATCAAGCGGTCAGCGTCAGGGCCTGAAAGCCAACGCCGTCAAAGACATAAGCACCGATCCGGCCGCCAGCGCCGGCAATAAGCCAGACGAAATCGCGCTCTGCGGCCCCTGCACGATCCCGGTCCGAGGGTGCGGGCTCGCCGTCGGGATGGGAGTGGTAGCAGCCGATGATCCCCGTGCCGGCGGCCCGCGCCGCGCGCTGGATGCGGACGTGATCGGCCGGATCGATCTCGAAACGGTCGGGCTGGGCGGAAAGATTGCCGGCCGGATGGAGCGCCAAAACCTGCAACCCACGCCCTTCGATCAGCCCGCAGCACTCCCGGGGATAAGCGGCCCTCGCCTCCGCCGCCAGCTGCGCGCGCAAGGCGGGCGGCAGGACGAAGACCGTCATTTCGTGGGCCCGATCCGCGAGATCAGATGCCCGTCGTCGGTGCTGACGATGTCGATCTCGTCACCGGCGGCGGCATGGACATGCAGGATCAGGCGGCCCGGCTGGCTCTCGCTCGACGTCACCTTGGCGCCGGGCGGGAGCGCGAAGGCGGTGCCGTCCGCGGCGGCCTGCGGAGGGGCGGGTGTGTCGCTGCCGCCGAACAGGTGCACCGAACGGCCCGCCATCTTCATTCCAATGCCCACGACTAGAACGATCAGCGCCAGGATGATAAGCGCGGACAGCACGATCACGGCAGCCTTCGCCACGCGATAGGCCGGCGTGTTCTTAGGATCGGCCGGCGCGTTGATGTCAGACACGGAAACCTCCGAAGAGCCCAGGCGCGCAGTGGTCGGCGACGATCAGGCGGGCTGGCGGCTGGACCGGTTCCTCGCCGCGGCGCTCGGCGATATCAGCCGCTCGCGCATCCAGCAACTGCTCGAAGGCGGCGCCGTCACGCATAGCAGGAAAACCATAAAAGACGGCAATTTCCGGGTCAAACCGGGTGAGGCCTACACCGTCTCGGTGCCGCCGCCCGCCCCCGCCAAGCCGGTCGGCCAGGACATCCCGCTCGACGTCGTCTACGAGGACAAGGACCTCATCGTGATCGACAAGCCGGCCGGGCTGGTCGTCCATCCGGCCGCCGGCAATCCCGACGGCACGCTGGTCAACGCCCTGATCGCCCATTGCGGCGCCTCGCTCCAGGGCGTCGGCGGCGAGGCGCGGCCCGGCATCGTCCACCGCCTCGACAAGGACACTAGCGGGCTTCTGGTCGCCGCCAAGAACGAGCGCGCCATGACCAGTCTTGGCAAGCAGTTCGCCAACCACACCATCGAGCGCGCCTACCACGCCGTCGTCTGGGGCGCGCCGCGCAATGCCGAGGGCCGGATCGAGGGCCAGATCGGGCGCAACCCGTTCGACCGCAAGCGCATGACGGTGCTGCGCGGCGGCGGCAAGGAAGCCCGGACCCGCTACCGCGTGGTCGAGACCTTCGGCGATCCGGCGCGGCCCTTCGCCAGCCTGATCGAGTGCCGGCTGGAGACTGGGCGCACCCACCAGATCCGCGTGCATCTTACCCATCTTGGCCACCCGCTGATCGGCGATCCGTCCTACGGCAAGGCGCGCCAGCCGCCCCGGCCAAAGACCCCGGCCGAGGAGGTGGCTTTCGCGGCCGCCGCCAACTTCCCAAGGCAGGCACTGCACGCCTTTATCCTGGGCTTTCAGCACCCCGGCCTGCACAAGACCCTGCGCTTCGAGCGGGGCTGGCCTGCCGATATGGAGGCGCTCGTCGCGGCGCTCCGGGGCTTGAAAAAAGCCTGATCGGCACCCATCTCCTGCTTCGGGTTGCGGCACTGTCACAGGGGTACCGCTGTCCAACTGCAGGTCCGGGCGTTGTACAATGGACTTGCAGCCGTCAGCCGATGCGCTTGGGCATCCGCGGGCGGAAGAAAGGGGTCAATCATGAGCAGTCGTGGCGTGCCGGCCCTGATGGGCGAAGGCGGGCTTTCCCGTTATCTCTCCGAAATCCGGAAGTTCCCGCTTCTGGAGCCGCAAGAAGAGTACATGCTCGCCAAGCGCTGGAAGGAGCATGAAGACCCTTCCGCCGCGCGCAAGCTCGTCACCAGCCACCTGCGCCTCGTCGCCAAGATCGCGATGGGTTATCGCGGCTATGGCCTGCCGGTGTCGGAGATCGTCGCCGAGGGCAATGTCGGCCTGATGCAGGCGGTCAAGCGCTTCGAACCCGACAAGGGCTTCCGTCTGGCGACCTATGCGATGTGGTGGATCCGCGCCGCGATCCAGGAATACATCCTGCGCTCGTGGAGCCTGGTGAAGCTCGGCACCACCGCGAATCAGAAGAAGCTGTTCTTCAACCTGCGCAAGGCCAAGAGCAAGATCG
This sequence comes from Rhizomicrobium sp., assembly GCA_035551495.1. Taxonomy (GTDB): domain Bacteria; phylum Pseudomonadota; class Alphaproteobacteria; order Micropepsales; family Micropepsaceae; genus Rhizomicrobium. Next base: position 27,814 of record DASZMT010000125.1, read on the forward strand.
GCGCGATCGAGGAAGGCGACTTGACGCACGAACACGTCGCGGAGCTTTCCGACAAGCTCGGCGTCTCGCCGCAGGAAGTCACCGACATGAACCGGCGCCTGTCCGGCCCGGATGCCTCGCTCAACGCGCCGCTGCGTTCGGAAGGCGAAAGCGAATGGCAGGACTGGCTGGCGGACGACACGCTGGACCAGGAAACACGCCTGGCGGACCGCGAAGAACTCGGCGAGCGGCACACGCTCTTGACCGGCGCTCTCGGTGAGTTGACGGAGCGCGAGCGCGACATCATCCAGGCGCGGCGCCTGCAGGACGAGCCGGCGACGCTGGAAGAGCTGTCGCAGAAATACGGCATCAGCCGCGAGCGCGTGCGCCAGATCGAAGTGCGCGCCTTCGAGAAGCTGCAGAAGCAGATGAAGAGCGCGCTCAACGACCGCCGCCCTGTCGTCATCGAAGCTTCGCCGAACTGAACATATCCGCCATGCAGCGGCAGGCGTTCCGTTCGCGGGGCGCTTGCGCATAGCGTTGCGCGCTCGAATTGGGAGATGCGCGATGACGCTCAAGATGTGGCAGGTCGATGCGTTCGCGGCCAAGGTTCTCGAAGGCAATCCGGCGGCGATCGTGCCGCTCGAAAGCTGGATCGATGATCGCCTGATGCAGGCCATCGCCAACGAGAACAATCTCGCCGAGACCGCGTTCTTCGTGAAGATCGGCGACGGCAAGTATCACCTGCGCTGGTTCACGCCGGAGGCCGAGGTCGATCTCTGCGGCCACGCGACGCTCGCCAGCGCCTGGCTATTGTTCGAACGGCTGGCGCCCGGACTGAAGCGCGTCGACTTCGAGACCCGCTCCGGCATCCTGACCGTAGAGCGCGGCCAGGGCGGACAGCATGTGATGTCGCTGCCCGCCGATCCCGTCGAACCTTATGGCGCGCCAGGTCTCGCGGTGCAGCTCGGCGACGCACTCGGCACGACCGCGCCGGCGGCGGTTTTCAAAGGCCGTTACGCCATGGCTGTGTGGGATGATGCCCGCATCGTGCGCGGCCTTGCCGGCCCGGGCGACGTCGCGCGGCTGCTGCATCCGCACGGCATCTGGGGCCTGATCGCGACGGCGCCCGGCGACAATGTTGAATCCGGGGGCTACGACTTCGTCTCGCGTTTCTTCGCGCCGGAGAAGGGCGTGCCGGAGGATCCCGTCACCGGCTCGGCGCACTGTGCGCTGACGCCCTATTGGGCGAAACGGCTCGGCAAGATGACGATGAGGGCGCGCCAGGCCAGCCCGCGCGGCGGCGATCTCGTTTGCGTCGATGACGGCGCGCGGACCATATTGTCGGGACCTTGCGCCCTCTACATGACCGCGGAGATCTCCGTCTGATTTCTATTCGGCCCGGCACCCGCGACGACGACGATGCGCTGTGGGCGATCCTGGAGCCCACGCTGCGCGTCGGCGACACCTATCCGCAGCCGCGCGACATCACGCGCGAGGCAGCGTTGGCCTATTGGTGGAAGCCCGAGCACACGATCATGGTCGCCGCGGATGAGAGCGGCCGCCTCGTCGGCACCTACTACATCAAGGCGAATTCGACCGGGCCGGCGGCGCATGTCGCCAATGGCGGCTACATGACCTTGCCGCAAGCGCAAGGCCGCGGCGTAGGCCGCGCGCTGTGCCTGCACTCGCTGGACGAGGCGCGCCGCCAGGGCTATCGCGCCGTACAGTTCAACCTGGTGGTCGCGACCAACACGCGGGCGCAGCACCTTTGGCAGTCCTGCGGCTTTCAGGTCGTCGGCCGCCTTCCGGGCGCGTTCGCGCATCCGACGCAAGGCTTCGTCGACGCGCTGATCATGTTCCAGACGCTTTAGGAATTGTCTTCCTCTGAGGGGCCTTCGAGCTCTTCGTCCTCGTCGACGATGCCTTCGTCGAACTCTTCCAGCCCGGACTCGAGATAGTCGCCGAGCAGCGGCATCGACATCAGGTAGTGCGCCGGGCGCTTGCCGTATTCCGCCTGCGCGGTATCCAGCGCCTCGTCCCACTCCTCGATGTCGTAGGTGCCACGTCCGACCCAGGCGAGCGCGATCAGCTCGATGCGCTGGTCGGCGTTGAGGCTGCGGATGGCGTCGAACAGCTCCTGGCGCGTCGGATCGCTTGCCTTGTCTTCCAGGATATCGCTCGCGCCGTCATCGGTCGGGTTGGAGCCCGAATCGGGATCGCTGTCGGCTTCCTTGACGTCGAACTCACGCGCCTTCTCGATGATGAAGGCCATCTTGTCCTCCGGAATCGTCAATTCCGGGCCTTCGTCGTCGATGTCGTCGTCATCCGTGAAGACCATGGCGCAAGGTTCCCATCGATACGGGATAAGAACGTCCGCCACGCGTCTGCCGTTCCCGCGCCTATTGCTTGCCGTCGTAGCCGTATTTCAGCTGGAGCGAGAGCACCCAGGGATCGCCGATCGTCGAGCGCGCGTCGTCCAGCTTCCAGCCTTGCGCGGTCTTCTCGAAGTAGAAGTGGATTTCGCAGGGCAGCTTGCCGTTCTTGAAGGTCGCGATGACGATCTCGCGGTCGGCGGAGTTCTCGACATCTTTCTTGGTGACGTGGACGTCGCCAATCGTGCCGTCTTGGCCGTTCATCCAGAAATCCATGTCCCAGCGCCCGACCTCGCCGCCCGCTTCCTTGCGGTCGAGTTCGAACAGCGCCTTCAGCCGCGGCGTGTAGATGTCTTCGGGTTCCGGATGCTTGCCGACCGTCTTGGCATAGACGGATTTCACGAACGCGGCCGGATCGTCGATCTTGTTCGCGGCCGAGGCGGCGGAGAAAAAGAACGCAAATGACAGAACTGCAAATAGGATTTTACGCATCGTTACCCCCAATGTGTCGCAGACGATGATACGGAATTGACGCGCGCGGCGCGACGGCCTACATAAGTCGCGGGCCACACCTCCCCAACGAGGTGCGAACATTCTGGAAGGAATGTCGATATGACCGGTGATACGCCGGCCGTGCGCCCTGCACGGCCTTTTTTTTCGTCCGGACCCTGCGCCAAGCGGCCGGGATGGACACCTGAAGCGCTGAACGCCGCACTGCTCGGACGATCGCATCGTTCCAAGCCCGGCAAAGCCAAGCTCAAAGACGCCATCGACCGGACGAAAGCCCTTCTGGGCATTCCGGCCGATTATCGCGTCGGCATCGTGCCGGCGTCGGACACCGGCGCGGTGGAGATGGCGTTGTGGTCGCTCCTCGGCCCGCGCCCGGTGGATTGCTTCGCCTGGGAAAGCTTCGGCGAGGATTGGGTCACCGACACGCTCAAGCAGCTGAAGATCAAGGACAGCCGCGTCATCAAGGCGGATTACGGCGAAATCCCCGATCTCAAGCAGGCCGATCCCAAGCACGACGTCGTGTTCCTGTGGAACGGTACGACCAGCGGCGTGCGCGTGCCGGACGCCGACTGGATCGCAGCGGACCGCGAGGGCCTGACGATCTGCGACGCGACCAGCGCGGCGTTCGCGATGGATCTGCCGTGGGACAAGCTCGATGTCACCACCTTCTCCTGGCAGAAGGTTCTGGGCGGCGAAGCGGCGCACGGCATGCTGGTGCTTTCGCCCCGCGCCGTGGCGCGGCTGGAGAGCTACACCCCGCCCTGGCCGATGCCGAAGATCTTCCGCATGACCAAGGGCGGCAAGATCGTCGACGGAATCTTCGAAGGCGAGACCATCAACACGCCGTCGATGCTGGCGCTGGAAGATTATCTCGACGCGCTGACCTGGGCCGAAGGGCTCGGCGGGCTGAAGGCGCTGATCGCACGCTCGCAGCATAATCTCGGCGTGCTCGACCGCTGGGTGCGCGAAGCCGGCTGGGCCGATTTCCTGGCCCGCGAACAAGGCACGCGCTCGAACACCTCGGTGTGCCTCAAGATCGTCGATCCCTGGTTCAAGGGACTCGGCGACGACGCGCAGGCCGATGCGGCGAAGAAGATCGCTTCGCTGCTCGAGAAGGAAGGCGTCGCCTACGACATCGGCGGCTACCGCTCGGCGCCGCCGGGGCTTCGCATCTGGTGCGGCGCGACGGTCGACAAGGCCGATCTCGAAGCGCTGACGCCGTGGCTCGACTGGGCCTGGGCGAAGGTGAAGGCCGCTTAGCGGGAGGCACCTTTGGCCGCCGAGCCGGAGACTCCACTGGAAGAAGCGTTGATGCGGGCGCGGAGCGATGCTCTCGCCCGCCCGGTGTTCTACCGCCTGCTGATGGAAACCCAGTTGATCGTCATGGGGCGCGCCGAAGGGCCCGAGCAAATGCAGATGACCATCCCTTCGCTGCGCTTCAACGGCCGCGACTATCTGCCGGTCTTCACGACGGTCGCGCGGCTCGAGCACTTCATGCCCGGCCGCGAATATTTCACCAAGCAGGCACGGATCGTGTTCGAGACGGCGCAAGGCGCGAACTTCGTGCTCAATCCCAACTCCGAATGCGGCAAGACGCTGATGGCGGTCGAACTGGCCTATTGGCTGGATCCGTCGGCACGGTCGCGGCGCAATCTGCAGGCGGCGCAGGTAAGCCTCGCGCCGCCGAAAGACGAGCCGAAGGTGCTGATCGACGCCCTGCGCATCCTTTTTAGAAACCGCGCCGGCGTCGCGTCGGCGCATCTTCTGGAAGCCACCAGCCGGCTGGGCCAGGAGCCGCCGCATCCGATCATCGGCATCGTGGCGGAGCATTTCATCAGGATATCCGGTGAGGTCAGCGAGCTCGCCGCCGCCATCGTGCCCGGCATCATCATCGACGTGGTCGAGATCGCCGCGCCGCCCGGCGGCATCGCGGCGAAGCTCGCCGAAACGCCGGCCTTTTATCAACGATCCACGAACGGGTGATGCCATGAGCTTCGAGCCCGAGAACGATCTGGAACGCACCTTGATGCGCGCGTCCAAGGAGCCGGCGGCGCGGCCGGAATTCTATCGCCTGCTGCTGGAGTCCGATCTGTTTGTGATCGGGCAAGTCGAAGGGCGCGCACCGGGCGAAGCCGGACACGCGATCGCGTCCGGCGAAAAGGTGCAAATCATGACCAGCAAGACGGCGAAGGGGGAGCCTTTCATTCCGGTGTTCTCGTCGCTGTCGCGGCTGCGCACCTATATCCATGACGAAAACGGGTATCTCGCATTGAAGGGCCGCCCGCTTTTCGAGACCGTGCCCGGGGCGATGTTCATCCTCAATCCGGGGTCCGAATACGGCAAGGAGTTGCTGCCGCAGGAGATCGCGGGACTGCTGAATCCGGTCGGACGCACCGTGACGATGGACAAGCCCACCAAGGTGCTGATCGGCCAACCGGCCGTCTATCCGCACGATCTCGTCGACGCGCTCAAAGAAGCCTTCGCGCGACGGCGCGATGTCCTGAACGCCTATCTCATCCAGATCGCCTTCCAGGACGGCGATCAACCGCCGCATCCGCTGATCGGCGTCGAGACGACGGGCGACTGGCAGGATGTCTCGCAAGAGATCGGCAGGGTCGTCACGGCGCTGCCATCCGGCTTGCAGGTCGACGCCGTCCGCGTCGACCGCGCGCAGCCGGAAGGCATTGCCGCGTCGCTGCTGCAAACCGCGCCGTTCTACACGCGCGCCTGATACATCGCTCAAAATCGAAGGAAGACCGCCATGCCCAAAGTCCTCATCGCCGACAAGCTGTCCCCCGCCGCCGTCGCCATCTTCAAGGAGCGCGGCGTCGATGCCGACGTCAAGACAGGGCTCTCCAAGGACGAGCTGCTCAAGATCGTCGACCAGTATGACGGCATCGCCATCCGCTCGGCGACCAAGGTGACCGCCGAGGTGATCAGGTGCGCGAAGAACCTCAAAGTCGTCGGCCGCGCCGGCATCGGCGTCGACAACGTCGACATCCCGGCGGCGACGGCGGCGGGCGTGATCGTGATGAATACGCCATTCGGCAACTCGATCACCACGGCGGAGCACGCGATCTCGCTGATGCTGGCGCTGGCACGCGAGCTGCCGGCGGCCAACGCCTCCACCCAGGCCGGCAAGTGGGAGAAGAACCGCTTCATGGGCGTGGAGATCACCGGCAAGACGTTGGGTCTGATCGGCGCGGGCAATATCGGCTCCATCGTCGCGGACCGCGCGCGCGGGCTGAAGATGCGCGTCATCGCCTACGATCCCTATCTGTCGGCGGAGCGGGCGCAGGACCTCGGCGTCGAGAAGGTCGAGCTGGCCGATCTTCTGGCGCGCGCCGATTTCATCACGCTGCACGTGCCGATGACGGCCGACACCAAGAACATCCTGTCGGCGGACGCGATCGCCAAGACCAAGAAGGGCGTGCGCATCATCAACTGCGCGCGCGGCGGGCTGATCGACGAGGCGGCACTGAAGACGGCGCTCGACAGCGGCCATGTCGCGGGCGCCGCGCTCGACGTGTTCGAGGTCGAGCCGGCCAATGAGAGCGTCCTGTTCGGCAACGAGAAGGTGATCGCGACACCGCATCTGGGCGCCTCCACCACCGAGGCGCAGGAGAACGTCGCGCTGCAGGTGGCGGAGCAGATCTCCGACTATCTTCTGACCGGCGCGATCACCAATGCGCTCAACATGCCGTCGATCACCGCCGCCGAGGCGCAGAAGGTGCGCCCGTGGATCGCGCTGGCCGAGAAGCTCGGTTCGTTCGCCGGACAGGTGACGGACACCACCATCCATGGCGTCGAAATCCTCTATGAAGGCGTCGCAGCCGAGCTGAACCAGCGCGCGCTGACGCAAGCCGCGTTGGCGGGATTGCTCAAGCCGACGCTGTCGGGCGTGAACATGGTCAATGCACCGGTCGTGGCGAAGGAGCGCGGCATCAAGGTCAGCGAAACGCGCCGCCCGCAGCAAGGCATCTACGAAGGCTACATCAAGATCACGGTCGATCTCGGCGGCACGACGCGGCGCGTGGCGGGCAGTGTGTTCTCCGACGGGCGGCCGCGCTTCATCCAGATCAAGGACATCAATCTCGACGCGGAGTTCGCGCCGAACATGCTGTACGTGGTCAACGAGGACAAGCCGGGCTTCATCGGCCGCCTCGGAACCCTGCTCGGCGACGCCGCGGTGAACATCGCGAACTTCAATCTCGGCCGCTCTTCGCCGGGACAGGACTCGATCGCGCTGGTGGAGGTCGACGGCCCGCTGAGCCCCAAGGTGCTGGACGACATCGCCAAGCTGCCGCTGGTCCGCCATGCCAAGGCGCTTGTATTCTGAGGCCGCTTGCCTATCTCCTCTCGCGGGACAGCCGCGAGGGGAGCGAGGCATGCGACCGGACGAAGCGATCTATATTCCCTGGGTCCTTTGGATCTTCAGCTGGTTCGCGGCGGCGCGTTGGGCCAACCAGACCACCAACCGGCCGCCTTTCGGAAGCCAGGCGCTGTACCGCACCATCGAGGTCGCGGGGTTCATGCTCCTTCTCTTCTATGTGGCGCGCCGGATGCCGGATGGGGATATCCGCCCCGTCATCCCGTTCCCGATCCTGTGGACGCTGCCCGACGCGGTGAAGTGGGCGATGGTCGGCGTCTGCGCCTTCGGCTTCCTGTTCTGCTGGTGGGCGCGCATCCATCTGGGCGTGCTGTGGTCCGGATCGGTCACGCGCAAGGAAGGCCACCATGTCGTCGACACGGGGCCCTACGCCATCGTGCGGCATCCGATCTACACCGGCATCATCATCTCGGCGCTGGCCACCATGGCGGTGCGCGGCAACATCGCCGCCGTCGCCGGCGTCGTGCTGATCGTCATCGCCTATTGGATCAAGGGCCGGCTCGAGGAACGCTTCCTGCGCGGCGAGCTTGGCGCGGAGGCGTATGACGCCTACGCGCGCAAGACCGCGATGCTGATCCCGTTCGTCCGGCTCTGACTCAGATCGTATCGAAATACTGGACGTCGGGACGCCCCGCCATCGACGGGCCCATCTTGGGACCGATGGTGCGGAAGTGCTCCGACTTGCCGTGCGCCTCGAGCGCCGCCTGGTCGGCATAGATCTCCATCACGACATAGGTCGTCGGCTCGGCCTTGGAGCGGCAGAACTGATAGACCTTGTTGCCCGGCTCGTTGGCGCGCACCGCGGCCATGAGCTCGCCGGCGACCGCCTCGAACGCCTCGTTGGTGCCTTCCTTGATCTTGATCGTCGCGACGACGCCGATGGCCATGTGATCCTCCCGATGGTTAGCCGGGCCAGAAGGTAAACCGAGCGTTACCGGCACGCCAAGCGCCTTTAATCCGATTTAACGCCCTTTGCGCCATTCTGCCCCGACGGACGTGCGCGCACGGCCGTGGGGAGACGCATGGCCGCAAGCCTTTCCGTAACGGATACCACCGCTGCCGACGCGCGCGAGCAAAAGCTCGCGCTCGATCAGCTTGGGCTGGCGCTGCGCAATCTCAAGCTCAACGCCTGGATGATGCCGGCGCTGGCGGCCGTGATCTGCGTCATGTTCCACGCCTGGATCGGCTGGCCGCGGCTGATGACCTGGTTCGGCGTCGTGGTCGCGACCTGCGTGCCGCTGGGCATCATGGCGCATCGTTTCCGGCCCAGCGTCACGAACCTGACCGCCGCGACGCTGTGCTATGCGGTGTTCACGATCGGCTGGTCGTCGATCGGCTGGTTCCTGTGGGTGCCGCACAACGACCTGGCCTGCCTGATCGTCATCATGTTGATTGCCTGCACGGTGGCGGGCAATGGCGCGTTGGTGGGGCCGAGCCGGCCGCTGACCGTGGTGTCCTACACGATCTACGGCACGACGCTGGTGCTGACGCCGCTGCAGGCCAGCGGCGGCGTCTATCGCGGCATTGCGGTGCTGGCGGTGCTCTACACCGCCTACATGCTGTTCATGTCGCGGCAGATCTTCGTCACCGCGCGCAACATGCTCCTTCTGCGCTACGACAAGAACGATCTGATCGAGGCGCTGGCGAATTCCAAGGCGGAGTCGGACGCGGCGCGCGAGCATGCCGAGGCGGCGAGCCGCGCCAAGTCGCAATTCCTCGCCAATATGAGCCACGAGCTGCGTACGCCGCTCAATGCCATTCTCGGCTTCTCCGAGATGATCACCAGCCGCATCTTCGACGCGCGGCCGGAGCGGCATTACGAATATGCCGGCCTGATCCACGATTCCGGGCACCACTTGCTGACGCTGATCAACGACATCCTGGACCTTGCGAAGATCGAGGCCGGCAGCTGGTCGCTGCGCGAGACGGAAATCGATCTCGGTGCCCTGGTCGCCGACGCGGCGACGATGATCCAGCCGCGCATCGCGGCGAGCCGCTGCTCCTTGTCGGTGGAGGTGGTGCCGCATCTGCCGCTCGTATTGTGCGACGAGCGGGCGATGAAACAGATCCTGCTCAACCTCCTCTCCAACGCGGTCAAGTTCACGCCGCAGGGCGGCCTCGTCACCGTGTTCGTACGCACCGAAGCCAACGGCGGCATCGCGCTCGGCGTCAGCGATACCGGCGTCGGCATCGCGCCGGAGGACCAGCAACGTGTCTTCCAGAACTTCGGCCAGGGCCGCCACGACGTGGTGACCGCCGACAAGGGTACCGGCCTCGGCCTTCCCATCGTGAAGGGCTTGGTCGAGGCGCATGACGGCCGCATCGCGCTCGAAAGCGAGATCGGCGAAGGCACGACGGTCACGGTGCACCTGCCGGCGCGCCGCGCCGGGCGCGCGCGCGCAGCGGCGTCGTAATTACTGCCCCTTATAGTCGCCCGGACGTTTCTCGAAGAAGGCATTGACCGCTTCGGCGTGGTCCTCGGTGTGATGCGCCAGCGCCTGATAGGCGGCGGACATCTCCATGATGATGTCGAACGAGACGTTCTGCCCCTCGCGCATCATGCGCTTGGTCATGCGCAGCACATCCGGCGGCTGACGCGCGATCTTGGCGGCCAGCGCGCGCGCCTCGTCCATCAACGAAGCGGCCGGCACGACGCGGCTGACGAGACCCCAGGCGAGTGCGGTCTGCGCGTCGATGGTGTCGCCGGTGAAGAACAGTTCGGCGGCGCGAGCATGGCCGATGGTGCGCGGCAGGATCCACGAGCCGCCGTCGCCCGGCACCAGGCCGATCTTCAGGAACGTCGCGCCGAAGATCGCGTTGTCGGCCGCGAGCCGCATGTCGGCGAGGCAGGCGACGTCGTTGCCGAGCCCGATGGCCGGACCGTTGACGGCCGCGATCAGCGGCACTTCGAGATTCCACAGGCTTTTGACGATGCGGTGGATGCCGTTGCGATAGCGATCGCGGATGTGCACGCCGGGACCGGCGAAGCTGCCCGAGCGCTCGCGCATCGCTTTGACGTTGCCGCCCGCCGAAAACGCCGGACCGGCACCCGTCAGGATCGCGCAACGCACCTCGCGGTCGGCGTTGATCGCGGCGCAGGCCTCGGCAAACAGTGGGCCGTCGCCCTCTTCGCCCAGCGGATTGCGGCTTTCGGGCCGGTTGATGGTGAGGGTGACGATCGCGCCGGATTTCTCGGACAGCAGGGCGGACATGACTTCCTCGCGAAATAGCGTGAACGCGTTGTTTACCACTTTCAGGCGGCGAAGCGAAAAGTTCCGTTAACAGGTCCGGGCTCATTCTATCGACCGGGAAGGTCACCGCGGAGACGCGTGTTGCAAGGCATTGTTGCCATCGGGGCGCGCATCGGCGCGAGCATCGCGGAATTCCGCGATGCCGTGGCGCGTTCGCTCTTCCCGTCCGATCCGACCGATCTGCGCCTGGTCGACGATCAGTTGATCCAAGCACGCAACGCGACGCAGGCGAACCTTCTCATCGGGCCGGTCGCCGCGCTGTTGCTCGCGCTGATCGAACGCAATGTGCTGTCGCTTTGGCATCTCGTCTTGTGGCCGGTGGTGATGACCGCCGTCTGCCTCGCAAGCGAGATCTACTATCGCCGGCTGCTCGACCGTTCCGACCACGGCCGCGACGACATCCGCCGCCGCGCCCGCTACAGCATGCGCATCACCTTCTTCATAACCCTCCTGTGGTGCGCGATGGCGTTCGACTTCGCGATCCGGGGCAACATCGAGAGCCAGACTCTGATGTGCATCGTGCTCGCCTGCTCCATCGCAGGCTGGAGTTCGATCGGCGCTTATCACCTCGCGACCGCCGCCGCGCCGATGCCGATCTACCTGCTCACCTTGATCGCGATGCCGATCGCCACCGCGCGCGACGGCGAGATGATGTTCGTCGGCCTTTCCATCGGCTTCTGGCTGATGATGCGCACGCATCTGATGAACAACTATCACACCCGCAAGCGCATGCTGCTGCTGGAGTACGAGCGCGTCGGATTGATCGACAATCTGAAAGCGGCGAAGGAGGATTCCGACGCCGCGCGCATGCGCGCCGAACAGGCGAGCCACGCCAAGTCGGCCTTCCTCGCCAATATGAGTCACGAACTGCGCACGCCGCTCAACGCCATCCTCGGCTTCTCCGAGATCATCAGCGCCAAGGCGATGGGACCGCAGGCGCTCGACCAGTACGCCGAGTACGGCGGCTATATCCACGGCTCGGGCGAGCACCTCCTGTCCCTGATCAACGACATCCTCGACCTCGCCAAGATCGAGGCCGGCCGGCTCTCGCTGCGCGAGAGCGAAATCGACGTCCGCGCCCTGATGGACGACGTCGCCAAGATGATGAAACCGCGCGCCGCGGCCGGCGGCATCGTGCTGTCGGTGCAGGTCGACCGCGGCTTCCCCAATCTGTGGGCCGACGAGCGGGCGATGCGCCAGGTGCTGGTCAACCTCGCCTCCAACGCCGTCAAGTTCACGCCGCCCGGCGGCCGCGTCACGGCGTTCGCGAATCTGCTGGCCGACGGCAGCCTCGCCATCGGGCTGGAGGACACCGGCATCGGCATCGCGCCCGAAGAGCACGCCAAGGTGTTCGAGAGCTTCGGACAGGGCCGCCATGACGCGATCCTGGCCGACAAGGGCACGGGCCTCGGGCTTCCGATCGTCAAGGGCCTCGCCGAGGCGCATGGTGGCCATGTCGAGCTGGCGAGCGCGCCCGGCAAGGGCACGCGCATCACCCTCATGCTGCCGCGGGAGCGGGCGCGGTTGCGGCTGAAGGTGGCGAGTTAAGCGCCAAGCCTCACTGTCATGGCCCGCAAAAGCGGTGCGGACGCCGGCCTTACCCCAGCGCCGCGTAGCGCTTGAGGTGATGATCGGTGCTGCCGAACAGCGTGTCGAGCATCGTCAGGCGCTTGAAGTAGTGGCCGACGTTCAGCTCGTCGGTCATGCCGATGCCGCCGTGGATCTGAACCGCCTGCTGGCCGACGAAACGGCCGGCCTTGCCGATGGTCACCTTGGCGGCCGAGGCCGCCTTGGCGCGCTCCGCGTCGCTCTCGGCGAGCTTGAGCGTCACCATCAGCGTGATGGAGACCGACTGCTCGTACTGCACGAACATGTCGACCATGCGGTGCTGCAGCGCCTGGAACTTGCCGATCGGCACGCCGAACTGCTTGCGGGTCTTGGAGTACTCGACCGTGGTGTCGACCAGCACCTTCATGGCGCCGGACGCCTCGGCGCAGGAGGCGGCGATGGCCTCGTCGACCACCTTTTCGATCAACGGCAGGCCGTTCTCGGCGTCGCCGATCAGCGTCGCTTCGGCGTTCTCGAAGGTCACTTCGCTGGCGCGCAGCGAGTCGACGGTCGGATAATCACGGACGGTGACGCCCTTGGCCTTCTTGTCGACCAGGAAGACGCCGACGCCGCTCTTGTCGCGCTGGCCGCCAGCGGTACGGGCGGTGACAACCAACGTGTCGGCCCAGGGCGCGCCGAGCACCACGGCCTTGTGACCGTTCAGCGTGTAGCCCGTGCCGCTCTTTTTCGCGGTGGTGGAAAGGTCGGCGAGATTGTAGCGGCCCTTCGGCTCGGCGAAGGCGAAGGCCATCATGGTTTCGCCGCCGGCGATCTTGGGCAGCCATTCGGCCTTCTGCGCGTCGGAGCCGCCATGCATGAGCACGCCGCCGCCGATCACCACGGTGGGGACATAAGGCTCGACGACCAGCGCCTTGCCGAACTCCTCCATGATCACGAGGTTCTCGACCGCGCCGCCGCCGAGGCCGCCATGCTCTTCGGGCAGGGCCGCGGCGAGAAGACCGAGCTCGGCGAATTGCTGCCAATGCTTGGCGTCGCGGCCGAGGTCGGAGCGCGTGAACTTGCGCCATTGGTCGAACTTGTAATTGTCCGCGAGGTATTTCGAGACGGAATTGCGGAGCAGGGTCTGCTCTTCGGTGTAGGAGAAATCCATTTTTCGAGTATCCCGATTTTATGCGGAGCGGGGCGTCCGCCCCCTCCACCGCTTCGCGGTCCCCCTCCCCCGCGTTGCGGGGGAGGATCGATAGGTCAAAGTCCGAGCACCGCTTTCGCGATGATGTTGCGCTGAATCTCGTTCGAGCCGCCGTAGATCGAGGTCTTGCGCATGTTGAAGTAGCGGCCCGCGGCGCCCATGGCGTAGTCGGGACCGACGAACTCGTTCGAGCCGAGGCCGTGCAGGTTGGGATAGCTGTAATAGCCGATCGCCTCGACCGTCAGCTCGGTGATGCGCTGCTGTATCTCGGTGCCGCGGATCTTGAGGATCGAGCTTTCGGGACCGGCCATGTGGCCCTTCGACTCCTGCGCCAGGGTGCGCAACTCGGTGAATTCGAGCGCCGTGAGGTCGATCTCGAGATCGGCGATCTTGCGCGCGAAATCCTCGTCCTCGATCAGCGGCTGGCCGTCGATGGTTTCGGCGCGGCCGATCTCCTTGAGGCGCTCCACCGCCTTCTTGGAGCGCGCCACGCCGGCGATGCCGGAGCGCTCGTTGACGAGCAGGAACTTGGCGTAGGTCCAGCCCTTGTTCTCCTCGCCGACGCGGTTCTCGACCGGCACCTTGACGTTGTCGAAGAACACCTCGTTCACTTCGCGCGCGCCGTCGAGCACGATGATCGGTTTCACGGTGATGCCCGGCGTCTTCATGTCGATAAGCAGGAACGAGATGCCCTCCTGCTGCTTGACGTTCGTGTCGGTGCGCACGAGGCAGAAGATCCAGTCGGCGAACTGCGCCAGCGTGGTCCAGGTCTTCTGGCCGTTGACGATGTAGTGGTCGCCTTCCCGCACCGCCCTGGTGCGAAGCGAGGCGAGGTCGGAGCCCGAACCCGGCTCGCTATAGCCCTGGCACCACCAATCCTCGCCCGAGAGGATGCGCGGCAGGTATGTCTTCTTCTGCGCGTCGTTGCCGTAGGTGAAGATCACCGGCGCGACCATGTTGAGACCGAACGGCAGCGTCGTCGGCATCTCGGCGTTGGCGGTCTCTTCGTTGAAGATGTAGCGCTGGGTGACGTTCCAGCCCGTGCCGCCGTATTGCGTCGGCCACAGCGGCGCGACCCAGCCCTTCTTGTAGAGAAGCTTGTGCCAGGCGAGGTAATCCTCCTTGGAGCGGTCGCCGGCCTCGGCGTCGCCCATGCCCTTGGGCAGTTGCGTTTTGGCCTCGGCGATGAAGGCGCGGACTTCCTGGCGGAAAGCCTCTTCTTGCGGCGAGAAAGTCAGGTCCATGGATGGCTCCCGGGCATTATCGACATTTTGTCAGGCATGATAGCGACGGCGGCTGCGGCAGCAAGTACCGTCGGGCGCGACGGATTGGGCAAAAAGCACGAGCGTTTTATTGCGCGGCCGATTTTGCAGCGGCCGGGCTGTTGATCGCCGTCAGCCGCGTTCCTTGCGGATCGCCTCGTGGTGGCGGATCACTTCCTTGACGATGAAATTCAGGAATTTCTCGGCGAAGTCGGGATCGAGCTTGGCGGTCCTCGCCAGCTCGCGCAGGCGGCCGATCTGCTGCTCCTCGCGCGAGGGGTCGGCCGGCGGCAGGTCGTGCGTCGCCTTGTAGACGCCCACCGCCTGGGTGCACTTGAAGCGCTCCGCCAGCATGTGGATCAGCGCGGCGTCGATATTGTCGATGCTGTCGCGCAGGCGCAGCAGCTCGGGATGGGGCGTCGTCATGGCGGGTCCTGTCTGGCCGGCATCCCTCTTAGGCAAGCGCTGGCCTGACGGCAACAGCCGGGGCATAAGGGCGCCAGAGATACCGCCAAAGACTTTGGGAGAATTGCCATGAAGAACCTGTTTTCGCTCGAGGGCAAAGTCGCGCTCATCACCGGCGGCAGCCGCGGCATCGGCAAGATGATCGCCGAGGGTTTCCTGCATGCCGGCGCCAAGGTCTACATCTCGGCGCGCAAGGGCGGCGCCCTGGAGGAGACCGCCAAGGAGCTGTCGCAGATCGGGCCGTGCACCGCGATCGTCTCGAACGCCTCGGGCGCCGACGGCGCCAAGGCGATGGCCGAGGCCTATCTCAAGCACGAGCGGACCCTCGACATCCTGGTGAACAATGCCGGCGCGGCCTGGGGCGCCGATTTCGACGAATTCCCCGAGAGCGGCTGGGACAAGGTCATGGATCTCAACGTCAAGACGCCGTTCTTCCTGACCCAGGCGCTGCACGGCGCGCTGCGCGCCGCCGCCACCAAGGAGCGGCTGGCGAAGGTGATCAACATCGCCTCGATCGACGGCGTGTCGGTGAACATGCAAGAGACCTATTCCTACGCGGCGTCGAAATCGGGGCTCATCCACCTGACCAAGCGCATGGCGATGCGCCTGATCAAGGACAACATCGCGGTGACCGCGATCGCGCCGGGCGCCTTCGCCTCGGACATGAACCGCGACGCACGCGACCATGGCGATACGGTGAGCCGCGGCATCCCGGCGCGCCGCATCGGCACGGCGGAGGACATGGCGGGCACCGCGATCTATCTGGCGAGCCGCGCCGGCGACTATGTCGTCGGCTCGACGATCGTGGTCGACGGCGGCGTCACCTGGTCGCGCGGCGCGTAAGAGTCCATCACGATCCAGGCGGTGCCGAACAGCGCCAGGTTCATCGCATTGGCCGCCCAGTTGAAATGACTGGGCGTGCCGATGAGATTGGGCAGGTGCACCAGAAGGCTGAAGCCCGCGAACATGATCGTGAGCAGGATCGACGCCGGCCGCGCCAGCACGCCGGAGAGGATCGCGAGGCCCGCGGCAACGTGGGCGATGCCGGTCGCATAGGCCCAGAACATCTGCGACGGCGGCAGGTAACCCGGCACATACGCCGCGGTCTGCGGCAGATAGGCGAAATGCGCCGCGCCGAACGCCAACAGACATAGGCCGAAGACGAAACGTGCGACGGGCACGGCGCGCCCATAGGCAATGACGGCGCCGCAAACGAGCGCGAGCTGCTCGGCCACGCCGGCATAGGCCTGCACCACCGTCGGATGCAGCGGGACCAGCCAGGCGTGCAGCAACACGACGTCGAGGCCGAAGAGCACGGCCAGCACCAGCGCCGCCGTCGCGGCGGTGCGTTGGACGAAGAGCGCGATGCCGCTGGCGAGGAAGATCGCGGCAACGATGTAGGCCAGGATCATGCGGCCGGGGAGCGTGTCCGGCACGGGCTGCCAGACGGCGGCGAAGTCGCCCGACGCGAGGCCCAGAAGGCCGAAGCCGATCATGGCGAGCGCGTAGACCTTGATGCCGATGGTTTTCATCCGTCCCCTCCCTTTACGTCTTGCGCAGCGCCGCCATCCCGATGCCGGCGCCGATCAGCAGCGTGCCCGCGACCCGGTCTGTGATGCGGGCGAAGCGCGGCTCGGCGGCGAGATGCGCCGCGCGTCCGGCAAGCGTCGCATAGATCGCCTGCACCAAGAATTCGATCACGATCGAAGTGACCGCCAGGATCGCGACCTGCGGCCACAGCGCGGCGTGCGGATTGATGAACTGCGGCAAGAGCGCGGAGAAGAACACCAGCGCCTTGGGGTTCGACATCTGCAGCACGAAGCCGTTCAGGAAGAGCCGCGCGCCGCTCACCGGTGTCGCGCTGCCGGCGCGGATCGCGAGTGCCTTGGAATGACCGAGGAAGGCGCCGACGCCGAGCCACACCAGATAGGCCGCGCCGATCCACTTGATCGCGAAGAACAGGTCGTAGGACGCCATCAGGATCGCACCGATGCCGGTCGCCGACAGGACGAAATAGACCGTGTTGGCGGCCAGGATGCCGAGGATCGACCACACGGCGCGGGCGGCGCCGCGTGTCAGCGCCTGGCTGAGCACCAGAAGCACGGCCGGGCCGGGGGTGAGGCAGAGCGCCGTCTCGATCAGGACGAAGGCACTCCATATCTGCCAGGTCATGTCAGCGATTCCGCAAGATGTTGATCATTGTTTGCAGGATTCGGCGCGGACATAGACCCACGCCGCGCCGCCGGAGC
>DASZMT010000126.1:0-48450 GCA_035551495.1 Rhizomicrobium sp.
GGGCGAGCACCCCTCTCGTTTCTCTTGACGGCTGAAAATAGGCCACTAAATATCGTTTTCGATGATGTCGCACCCGTTGACTGGGAGTCGTTGGGGCTTTCGCGTGGGGCGACCTTCGGAGCGTCTTATAGGACGATGAGTCTCCAGATCGCGCGGGGGCGTGAAGCCAAGCCTCCGCTTCGGACCGACAGCCAACGGCAAGACGTCCGGCCCCAACTCAAGGAAGCGACCGGCGCAGCTGCGGCGACGACGCCTGCGGCCCCCGCCAAGAAGACGGCCCTCCGCTTCCCCGTCAACGCGGATACCCGCGCTTTCTACAAACACTTCTATCCCGGTACCTCGACGGTCGAGTGGAACGACTGGCGCTGGCAGATGCGCGCCCGTATCCGCACCCGCGACGAGCTGACTCGCATCTTCGCCCTCTCGGCCGACGAGTTCGACGCGGTCAGCCGCCACAAGGGCTCGCTCCCCGTCGGCATCACGCCCTATTACGCCAGCCTGATGGACCTGAAGGATGCGCGCGAACCCTTGCGCCGCACCCACATCATGACCGGCGACGAGTACCTGACCACCGCCGGCGAGGACGACGACCCCCTGGCGGAGGACCACGACATGGTCGCGCCGGGCATCGTCCACCGCTATCCGGACCGGGTCCTGTTCCTGACCACCGGCACCTGCTCGACCTATTGCCGCTATTGCACCCGCGCGCGGGTCGTCGGCAATCCGGGCGGCGAGTACCAGTTCAACAACAAGCAGTGGGAGCAGGCGCTCACGTATCTTGAGCAGCACACCGAGGTCCGGGACGTCCTGCTGTCGGGCGGCGACCCGCTGACCCTGGGCGACGACAAGCTCGACTGGCTGCTCGGCCGCCTTCGGGCGATCAAGCACATCGAGTTCCTGCGCATCGGCAGCAAGATGCCGGTCGTGACGCCTCAGCGCATCACCAAGAACCTCGTCTCGATCCTGAAGAAGCACCATCCGCTGTGGATGAGCCTGCACTTCACCCATCCGCGCGAACTGACCGACGAGGTCACCGAGTCCACCGCCCGTCTGGCCGATGCCGGCATCCCGCTCGGCTCGCAGACCGTGCTGATGAAGGGCATCAACGACGACGTCGCCGTGATGCGGCCCCTGATGCAGGGGCTTCTGAAGCGCCGCGTCCGTCCCTATTACCTCTATCAGTGCGACCCGATCCGTGGCTCCGCCCATTTCCGCACCACGGTGCAGAAGGGCCTGGAGATCATCGAGGGGCTGCGCGGCCACACCACCGGCTACGCGACGCCGATCTTCGCGGTCGACGCCCCGGGCGGCGGCGGCAAGATCCAGATCGCGCCGGATTTCGTGGTGGGGCGCGACGGGGACAATCTGCTGCTGCGCAACTTCGAGGGCGGCGTGTATCGCTACCCCGATCCCGAGGGGACGTTGGGCGCGGACAAGACGGTGACGAAGGCCGCCGCCGAGTAAGCGGTCAAAGGGACAGTTTCGCATGCGCATCGGGGTCACTTTCGACCTCCGGTCGGACTACCTTGCTGAAGGCTACAGCGAGGAGGACACGGCCGAGTTCGACGCCGAGGTCACGATCGACGGCCTGTGCAATGCGCTGGCCGGTCTCGGCTTCGTGCCCGAGCGGATCGGCAACGTCAAAGCCCTGGTCAAGCGGCTTGCGGCCGGCGACCGCTGGGACGGCGTGTTCAATTTTTGCGAGGGACTGAAGGGCATCGGCCGCGAGGCGCAGGTTCCCGCCCTGCTCGAGGCTTACGAGATTCCCTTCGTGTTCTCCGACCCGCTCACCATGGCGCTCACCCTCGACAAGGGCTGGTGCAAGCGCGTGGCGCGCGACCAGGGCATCGCGACCGCCGATTTCGCGGTGATCGAGAGCCTCGCCGACGTCGACAAGATCGATCTGCCGTTCCCGCTGTTCCTCAAGCCCATCGCGGAAGGCTCCGGCAAGGGCATCGGCACCAACAACAAGGTCGCCGATCGCGCCCAGATGCGCGCCAGCGCCGAGGACCTGCTCACCCGCTTCCAGCAGCCCGTCCTGGTCGAGACCTATCTCGCCGGCCGCGAGTTCACCGTCGCGATCACCGGCACCGGGCCGGATGCCGAAGTGCTCGGCGTCAGCGAGATCGTGCCGCTCGCCGGCTATCACGGCGACGGCTATGGGCTGGTCAACAAAGAGGACTGGCACGGCCGTCTCGACATCGTCGGTGCGCCGCCGGCCGACGCCAAAGCCGCCGGCGGCGTCGCGCTCGCGGCTTGGCGCGCCCTGCGCTGCCGCGACGGCGGGCGAATCGACATAAAATACGACGCGGAGAGCCGGCCGCACTTCATCGAAGTGAATCCGCTGGCGGGCCTTCGGCCGGAGTATTCCGACATGTGTTTCATCGCGGAGCGCGAGGGCGTCTCGTATCAGGACCTGATCGGCAAGATCATGACCTCGTTCCTCGAGCGCTACCCGCAGCTCAAGGGGGGCTGACCGTCATGCGCATTCTCGTCCTGCATTCCGACATCGCGCCCGACGCCCCGCCGGAGGAGGTCGACACCATCACCTCGGCCAATGCCGTGAAGGACGCGCTCGCCAAGAACGGCCACGCCGTCTCGATGGCGCCGTTCACCACGGACGCGACGCGCCTTAAAGCGCTGCTCGACCGCGAGGCGGCCGACGTGGTGTTCAACATGGTCGAGGGCATCGACGGCATCGGCGCGCTGGCGCCGACCGCGCCGCGCATGCTGGCCGAGGTCGGGACGGTGTTCACCGGTGCCACGGCGGACGCCATGGCCCTGACCTCCGACAAGCCGACCACCAAGCGCATGATGCGCGAGGCCGGTATCGGTACTGCCGACTGGTCCGAAGGCCCCGACTGGGCCGGCCTGGTCGACGACGCCAAGTACATCGTGAAGTCGACGCTCGAGGACGCCTCGGTCGGCCTCGACGACGGCTGCATCGTGATCGGGCGCTCCGCCGTCATCGCGCGAGCCGAGGCGAGCCAGACGAAATACGGCGGCGACTGGTTCGCCGAGCGCTATGTCGACGGCCGCGAGTTCAACATCTCCGTCATGCAGGCGCCGGACGGCGGCCCGCTCGTGATGCCGCTGGCCGAGATGCGCTTCGACGACTGGCCGTCCGACAAGCCGCGCATCGTCGGCTACGGCGCCAAATGGGACGAGACATTGGACATCAACGACCAGATGGTGCGCGATTTCACCACCGAACAGGTCGATCCGGTGCTGGCCGCCAAGCTGAGATGGTCCTGCGAGGGCGTGTGGCGCCTTTTTGGTCTCACCGGCTATTGCCGCGTCGATTTCCGCGTCACGCCGGACGGCGAGCCGATGGTGCTGGAGATCAACACCAATCCCTGCATCGCGCCCGACGCCGGCTTCGCCGCGGCCGGCGAGCAGGCGGGCATCCCCTATGACCAGCTCGTCGTGAAGGTGGTCGAGACCGCGCTGGCGCAAGCCCGCGGATGAGCGTGGTGGCGCTCGCGCGGAGTTATACTTGCGTGCAGGGCGCGCCGGTGATCCACGCGGTCGACACCGCGATCTTCGAATTGCGCTATTTCGCGAAGTGCATGGATTGCGGTTTTTGCGACGACCAGTGCTGCTCCTACGGCGTGGACATCGACCTCGGCAATGTGATGCGGCTGGCGGCGCTGGGCCCGGATTTCTCGTCGCGCATCGCCGTGCCGCGCAGCGAGTGGTTCACCGGCGAGGTGCTGCAGGATCCCGAATTCCCGACGGGCAGCTATGTCCGCACCCAGGAGAAGGACGGACGCTGCGTCTTTCGCAATCCGAACGGGCGCGGCTGCGCGATCCACGGCTATGCGCTGGAGAAGGGCATCGACTATCACGACCTCAAGCCGATGGTCTCGACGCTGTTCCCGGTGACGTTCAACCACGGTGTCCTGGAGGCGAGCAGCGAGGTGAAAGACAAGAGCCTCGCTTGCGCGGGCGCGGGGCCGAGCGTGTATGAGGGCGCGCGGGATGAGCTGCGCTATTACTTTGGCGACGCGCTGGTCGAAGAGCTCGATGCGATGGCGCTGAAGGCAGCGGCTTAAACCCAACGTGTCATCCGCGCGAATGCGGCGGACCCAGTTGAGGTCTGCGTATCTCTTTCGAGGTTCGCGGCGCACCACCTGGGTCCGCCGCATTCGCGGCGGATAACATCTGGTGCTAAACCGCTTCCACCCGGCTCGACAGCTCGCGCCCCAGAATATGCTCGCGCACCGCGATGAAGGCGCCGGCCGCGGTCACCACCGCCGCGCCGATGATGACCTGATACGTCGGGATCTCGGCGAAGATGAAGTAGCCGAACGCCACCGACCACACCATCGCGATGTAATCGAATGGCGCCAGCAGCGATGGCTCGGCATAGCGGTAACTGAACGTCATCGCGATTTGCCCGAGCCCGCCCGACACGCCGCAGGCGATCAGCCAGCCGGCCTGGGTCCACGACAACGGCTCGCGCCACCAGAGCATCGTGAGCGCGCCGACCACGGCGCAGAACGACATGAAGTAGAACACGATGGTCTCGCTCTTCTCGCTGGCGCTCATCTGGCGGATGTAGATCACCACGAAAGCCGACGCCAAGGCGCCGATCAGCGCCAGTGCCGCGCCGCCCGTCAGGCCCTTGGCGAACACGCCCAGGAGCCCGCCATGCGGCTCCAGCATCAGCACCACGCCGGCGAAGCCGATCGCCACCGCCGCGCCGCGATAGGGCCCGACGACCTCCTTCAGCACCAGCGCCGCCAGCACCACCGCGAAGATCGGCTGCACGAAGCCGAAGGCGGTGATGTCGGCCAGCGGCAACAGCTTCAGCGCCGCGAAGTTGAGGAACATGCCCGAGGCGCCGACGCCGGAGCGCACGATGTGCAGCAGCGGCCGGTTGGTGCGCATCGTCTCGCGCATACCGACGGTCCAGTTGGCCAGGATGAACAGCGGCATCAGCGCGAAAAAGGCGCGGAAGAACACCACCTCGCCGACCGGCACGTCGTTTCCGGCCAGCTTGATGCCGACATATTGCAGGCCGAAGGCCAGCGTGGCGCAGATCTTGAGCGCGATGCCGCGGGACGTGTGCTGCATGCGCCGACCCTACAGCCAGCCGCGCCGCTTGAACCACACATAAGGCAGAATGCCGGATATGACGATACAGACCAGCGCAATGGGGTAGCCGAACGCGTTGTGCAGGTCCGGCATGTTCTGGAAGTTCATGCCCCAGATCGACGCCAGGAGGGTCGGCGGCAGGAAAACGATGGCCGCCACCGACATGATCTTGATGATGTTGTTCTGGTCGATGTTGATCAGCCCCAGCGTCGCGTCGAGCAGGTAGTTCAGCTTGCCGCCGAGGAACGAGGTGTGGTCCTGCAAGGATTGCACGTCGCGGGTCAGCGTCTTGATGTGGGTGCGGACCTCCTTGAACTCCTTGCCCTCCATCACCGGCGTCAGGAACGACAACACCCGGCTGATGGTGAGCAGGCTCTCGCGCATCTTGCCGGTCAGGTCGTGCTTCTTGCCGAGCTTGCGCAGCACCAGCTGGAAGTCCTTGGACTGCAGCACCTTGTCGTTCGCCGGCTGGAAGATCTCGCGGCTGACGCCTTCGATTTCGCCGCCGGCGCGCTCCAGGATGTCGGCCATGCGGTCGACGATCACGTCGAGCAGGGCCATCAGCACCATGTCCGCCCGCTGCGGCGTGTGGTGGCCGCCGCGCTCGCAGCGCGCCGCGAAGGTGCGGAAGGGCTGCGGATCGATGTAGCGGATGGTGACCAACTTGTTGCCGCTGAGCACGAAGCTCACCACGTCGGCGACCGGATTGTCGGTCTCGGAGTTCGACAGGATCAGGGCGGTCAGGAAGGTGCCGCCGTCTTCCTGATAGAGGCGGCTGGAGACCTCGATCTCCTCCATGTCGGCGCGCGTCGGCATCTCGATGGCGAGCAGGGTCGCGACCTTGCGGCGCTCGGCATCGGTCGGGCTGAGCAGGTCGAGCCAGACGGCGTCGGGCGCGATGGCATCCGCCTCGCCGACAGCCGTGGCCTTCAGGCTGCCGTTGGAGAGCTGGTAGCTTTTGAGCATGGCCGGACCTTAATCATGGCTCCGGACCGCGCCAACCCTCTTATCCGCTATGCTGCGACCGCTCTTCACACGTCTTCGCGCGAGGGTTACGAAGCTGCATGTCGAACAACCCCACCTTCGCAGACGTCGAGGCGGCCGCTCGCCGCATCGCGTCCTACGCCGTGCGCACCCCGCTCTTGGAGAGCGCCGATCTCAACGCGCGCACCGGCGCGCGGGTCTTTCTTAAGCCCGAGCCGCTGCAGCGCACCGGCTCGTTCAAGTTCCGCGGCGCGACCAATGCGGTGCTGCAGATCCCGCAGGACAAGCGCGCCAACGGCGTCATCGCATTCTCCTCCGGCAATCATGCGCAGGGCGTCGCGGCGGCGGCGGCGCAGTTCGGTTTGCCGGCCACCATCGTGATGCCCAAGGACGCGCCGGCCTCGAAGATCGCGGGCACGCGGCGCCTCGGCGCCACCGTCGTGTTCTACGACCGCGTCACCGACGACCGCGAGGCGATCGCGGTAGCGCTCATGAAGGAGAGCGGCGCGACGTTGATCCAACCCTTCGACAACGCGATGGTCGTCGCGGGGCAGGGCACCATCGCGCTCGAGATCGTGGCGGACGCCAAGGCGCTGGGCGTTTCGCTCGACGCGGTGATCGCGCCCTGCGGCGGCGGCGGGCTGCTCACCGGCGTTGCGCTCGGCCTTTCGGGCACCTCGCCCGACACCAAGGTCATCGGCATCGAGCCGGAGCGGTTCGACGGCATGCGCCGCTCGCTCGATGCGGGCGCGCGGACCCAGGCGCCGGGCGGGGCGGTATCGATCGCCGACGCCCTGATGGCCCCCGCGCCCGGTGTCATCCCGTTAGCCCTGGCAAAAGATCTTGTGTCTGAAGTCCGTACTATAAGTGACCCCGAGCTCGCGCGGGCCGTGTCCTATGCCGCCCAGCGGTTGAAACTGGTGGTCGAGCCGGGTGGCGCGGCCGGCCTGGCGGCGGTGCTGGCGGGGAAAATCGCTACCAAAAACAAGACCATCGCCGTGGTCCTGACCGGCGGCAACGCCGACATCGCAACCGTGGCGCGCTGTTGCGCGGAGTTCATCGAGCCGTAACGCTTGTCGCTTACCATTCGCCCAACACACGCTTTTCTTATCCACAAGAACCGGTTTAGGATTGGGCAACCATAATAAAGCGGGCGTTGGGGTTGGTTATGGGTGAGGGTCACGATAGCGGGTCACTCCGCTATGCCGCGTTTATTGCGGCCGGGGTTGTGGGGTTGGCGTTGCTGGTTTGCGGCGCGCTGACGCTTCTGCCGAGCCAGGGCGAAACCACCGCCATCCGAATAACCACCCTGAAAGAGCTTGCCGCCGCCTACGACCAGGTGCGGCCCGGCCTGACGCGCGCCTCGCAGCTCGCGGGCCTCGGTTTCGATACGTCGACCTCCGACGTGCAGGTGCTGTCCTATCTCGGCGTGATGGAGCGCTTCGCGTCCGACTCGCGAAAGTTCGACCGTCTGGATGAAGCGCTGCAGACCTGCGTCGAGGCGCGCGACCGCTGCACCGCCATCGTCTATCGCCATGGCGACGATCGTGGCACGGGCGGCATGCTCTCGTCGTTCGGCTTCGGCTCGGCCCACGCGGCCGGCCGCGGGGCGGAGGTGACGCTTCTTCTTCAAGATGGCCGCGTCGCCTACAAGACGATCAGCGGCGTGCCGCAGACGCTTCTTGCGCAGGCTGCCGAGCCGGTGGTGGTGCGCACCGCCGCCGCCCCCGCCGCGCCGCGGCCGATCGCGCTGCCGGTATCGGAGCGCTCGGTCTACTAGTCTTTCTTCGCATCGCCGCAGTTCGCCGGGTCGGCTTTGCATTGCGCGAGCCGTTTGTCGAACGCCGCTTCCGCCTTGGCGACATAGGCGCGGCAGCCTTGCGGATCGACGAAGGGGTTCGGCTTGGCGCCGGCCGCCAGCGCGGCGGCCTTTTCCTTGAGCCCGAAGAACTGGCCATGCGCGCCCAGGAACACGTCGCATTTCAGCGTCTTCAGCGCCCCGAAGCTCTTCGCGAAGTCCGCGGCTTGCGCCGGATAGCGCGGGTTGTCGACCAGCCGGAAACTGTCCAGCACCGACAGGCTGCACAGGAACAGCGCCGTCTGCGGCTTGCCGTCGACGGTCAGCGGCAGCGTCCAAGTCGTGCAG
Source organism: Rhizomicrobium sp. (assembly GCA_035551495.1). GTDB lineage: Bacteria > Pseudomonadota > Alphaproteobacteria > Micropepsales > Micropepsaceae > Rhizomicrobium. The sequence goes on from DASZMT010000126.1 coordinate 8,231, forward strand.
CCTTTGGTATGACCGGCGGTGATGTGCGCGGTCAGCGTCGTGCCGCCGAGCGAGACGGTGTCGCCGTCATGGATGATGCGGTCGGCTCTGACCGCCGGAAACAGCGCCGTGTCGCGCAGTGCGAAATCGTCATGCCCTCCGGCCGCCAGTTCCGGCGCATCCGGCGCGCTCGCGACGAACTGCGCGCCCGTCGCGGCCTTGATCGCCGCCAGGCCGCCGGCGTGGTCGGTGTGGGCGTGGCTGTTGAGCAGGATCTTGATGGCCTTCGGATCGAAGCCCAGAGCGCGGACATGCGCCAGAATCGCCGGCGCGCTCTGTTCGAACGCGCCGTCGATGAGGATGTCGCCCTTGGGCGTGACGATGAGATAGGACGTCACGTCGCTCATGCCGACGTAGTAGAGATTGTCCGCGATCTTGAACGGCGCCTGTTCCTGGTTCATCGCCTGGAAGAACGGCGACAGCGGCGTGGCGGCGAAGGTCAGCGCACCGGTTGCGATTGCCGCGAGCGCTGCAAACAATATTCGCGTCTTCATCCGTTCCCCTCGTGTCACGACGGCAGGGAGGTGACGCCGTGCAGATGGCGAAACCGTGGCGCACGAACTGAATGGCCCGCTTTCGCGGGCCATGACAGTCTCAAATTTTCGAGAGATGAACGCTCAGCGCGGCGCCAGCACCATCATCATCTGGCGGCCTTCCATCTTCGGCCACTGCTCCATCTTGGCGATGGTCTCGACGTCCTTGTGCACCCGGTTGAGCAGGTCCATGCCGAGATTCTGGTGCGCCATCTCGCGGCCGCGGAAGCGCAGCGTGACCTTGACCTTGTCGCCCTCGTCGAAGAAGCGGTGCATCTGCTTCATCTTCGTTTCGTAGTCGTGGTCGTCGATCGTCGGGCGCATCTTGATCTCCTTGATCTCGATGACCTTCTGCTTCTTGCGGGCCTCGTTGGCCTTCTTCTGCTGCTCGTATTTGAACTTGCCGTAGTCCATCAACTTGACGACCGGCGGCTTGGCCTCCGGCGAGACCTCGACGAGGTCGAAGCCCTGCTCCTCGGCGATGGCGCGCGCTTCGTCCAGGCCGATCGGCCCATATTTGTGGCCGTCCTCGCCGATCAGAAGGATGGTGCGCGAGAAGATGTCCTCGTTCACGCGCGGGCCGCCCTTGGCCGGGGCCTTGTCGGGCTGCTGAAAACGTCTTGGGGGTATGACTCTCTCCTGTATTAGACGCGCGACGAGACACCGTTCGCGAGGACCCTGCCCGGAGCCTTGCGAAACGGATTTCGGTTCAGGGCTATGGGCGCGTGTCCTCTCGGCGTCGCGGGCGCGACGTATGACCCCTTAAGAATAGGAGCAAATGCCGTTTTCGCAAGGGTTATTCGGCCACATCCACACGGGATTCCGCTTCAGTTTTTAGCCGTTCGATGACGGTTTCCAGTGGCATCGGGCCCAAATCCTTGCCGGATCGCAGGCGAACCGCAACCTTGCCCTCTGCCGCCTCGCGCTCGCCAACCACCAGCATGTAGGGGATCTTGAGCAGCTGGGCGTCGCGGATCTTCTTCTGCATCCGCTCATTGCCGTAGTCCGCGTCGGCCCGGATGCCGCCGCCGGTGTCGTTCACCGGGGTCTCGCACAGGGCGAGCCGCACCTTCTCGGCATAGGCATTGGCCTTCTCCGAGATCGGAATCACCCGCGCCTGCACCGGCGCCAGCCACACCGGAAACGCGCCGGCATAGTGCTCGATCAGGACGCCGATGAAGCGCTCCATGGAGCCCAGGACCGCGCGATGCAGCATGGCCGGACGGCGGCGCGAGCCGTCTTCCGCGATGTACTCGGCGCCGAGGCGGCCCGGCAGGTTGAAGTCGACCTGGACGGTGCCGCACTGCCAGCCGCGCCCGATCGCGTCGGTGAGGGTGAACTCCAGCTTCGGGCCATAGAACGCGCCTTCGCCCGGGTTCAACGTGTAAGGCATGCCGACCGCGTCGCAGGCCTTGGCGAGATCGCTCTCCGCCAGGTCCCAGACTTCGTCGGTGCCGATGCGCTTCTCCGGCCGGGTCGACAGCTTCACGTCGACGTTCTCGAAGCCGAGCTCCTTGTAGACCTCGAAGATCAGCCGCGAGGCGTGCGCCACCTCGTCGACCATCTGTTCGGGCGTGCAGAAGACATGCGCGTCGTCCTGGGTGAAGCCGCGAACGCGCATCAGTCCGTGCAGCGCCCCCGACGGCTCGTAACGATGGCAGGAGCCGAACTCCGCCATGCGGATCGGCAGCTCGCGATAGGAGCGCAGGCCCTGGTTGAAAATCTGGACGTGGCCCGGGCAGTTCATCGGCTTCAGCGCGAGCAGCTTCTCCTCGTCGCCGATCTCCACCGCGAACATGTTCTCGCGATACCACTCCCAATGGCCCGACTGCTGCCAGAACTTGTGGTCCATCAAGAGCGGGGTCTTCACCTCGACATAGTCGTGGCGCTGGAATTTGCGCCGCGCATAGGCTTCGAGCGCGCGATAGAGCGCCAGCCCGCGCGGATGCCAGAACACCTGGCCCTGCGCCTCGTCCTGCATGTGGAAGAGGTCGAGCTCCTTGCCGAGCTTGCGGTGGTCGCGCTTCTCCGCCTCCTCGATGCGCTTGAGATAGGCATCGAGCTCTTTCTGGTCGCGCCAGGCGGTGCCGTAGATGCGCTGCAGCTGCGCGTTCCTGGCGTCGCCGCGCCAATAGGCGCCGGCGATCTTGGTCAGCTTGAAGGCGTCGCCCACCTGCGCGGTGGTGCGGAAATGCGGCCCGCGGCACAGGTCGTGCCAGTTGCCGTGATAGTAGATCGAGACGTCTTCGCCGGCCGGAATGCTCTCGATCAACTCGGCCTTGTACTGCTCGCCGATGTCCTTGAAGTGCTGGATCGCCTTGTCGCGCGGCCACACCTCGCGCGAGGTCGGCAGCGCGGCCTTGATGATCTCGTGCATCTTGGCTTCGATCTTCGGCAGGTCGTCGAGCGTGAAGGGCTCGTTGCGCGCGAAGTCGTAATAGAAGCCGTCGTCGATCGCCGGACCGATGGTCACTTGCGTGCCGGGATAAAGGTCCTGCACCGCCATGGCGAGCACATGCGCCGCGTCGTGGCGGATCAGCTCCAGGGCTTCGGGATCCTTGCGCGTAATCAGCCGCACCGAAGCGTCCTGCTCGATGGGACGGAACAAGTCCCATTCCTTGCCGTTCACTTCGGCAATCAGGGCCGCTTTGGCGAGTCCGGGACCGATGGAGGCTGCGATGTCCGCGCCTGTCACGCCGCGCTTGAATTCCAGCGACTTGCCGTCGGGCAGGGTGATGTGGACGGGCGAGGATTCTGTGGCGGACATTAAACTATCTCCATACGGAAGAGCGGGCGGGACCTTGGGTTCAAGTACCCGTGTAAGTCAAGGATGGCCGTGGGATTCCCGCTATGCGCCGCCCGGAACTTGCGCGAAAATGACCTCGGAGCGGCAGTTTCTCAAAGGAGTCTCGACATGAAGAAGATTGCGATTCTCGGCGCTCTGCTCGTGGCGTCGGCAAGCGCGCCGGCGGCCCTGGCGCAAGACCATAGCGGCCCGTCGCCGCGCTGCCTGCAGTCGGAATACATCGACCGCACCGACGTGGTGAGCCCCAAGCAGATCAACTTTCGCATGAAGGATGGCACGGTCTATCGCAGCGACCTCGCGACGCCCTGCACCGGGCTGCGCTTCAACGGCTTCGTCTATGTGACGCCGATGGACGAGGTGTGCGGCGGCTTCCAGTCGATCCGTGTGCTGCAGACCAACCAGGTTTGCGTGCTCGGCAAGTTCAGCCTCGAGAAAGCGCCGCATCACGCCAGCTGATGGTGGAGATCGCCCGGCATGAAGCCGGGCGGTTTCGCCTGTCTACATAGACAGGTAATCTGAGTAGATCAGCTTTACAGTTTACCTGTAGATATGCCATACCGCACACATGAAAGCGGCTGTCCCTGACGTCCAAGCCCGGCGCACCTCTGCGCTGGCACAGGATCTGCGCGCCTTGCTGAGCAAGCTGCGGCGCCGGATGCGCGAACAGGGGCAGGGCCGCGACCTGACGCCCTCGCAAACCTCCGTGCTGCTGCGGCTCGAAAAAGACGGCGCCGCAACGGCGTCGAGCCTCGCGCGTGCCGAAGGAATGCGGCCGCAATCGATCGTCCCGATCATCGCCGCACTGGAAAGCGCGGGGCTGGTATGCGGCAAGCCCGATCCGAAGGACGGGCGGCAAACGCTCCTGTCGCTCACCGAGGCCTGCCGGATATCGCTCGAGCAGGGGCGCGCAGCGAAGCAGGACTGGCTCACACGGATGCTCGAGGCGCGGCTGTCGCCGGCCGAGCAGGACAAGATTGTCGAAGCCGTCGCATTGCTCAAGCGGCTGGCGGACGACTGAAAAGGCGAACCCATGGCACTGACCGCACTCGATCCCAACGCAGCCCTGATCGTCGTCGATCTGCAGAAAGGCATCGTCGCGATGCCGCTCAGCCAGCCCATCGACGGCGTGATCGCGAACGCGCAGGCCCTGGCCCGCGCCTTTCGCGCGAAGGGCCAGACGGTGGTGCTGGTGAACGTCACCGGTGGCGCGCCCGGCCGTACCGAACAGCCGCGCTTGCCGGCGCAGTTTCCCGAAGGGTTTGCCGATCTCATTCCCGAGCTCGAGCGGCAGCCCGACGACCTCGTGGTGACCAAGAAAAGCTGGGGCGCCTTCGCCACCACCGATCTCGACGCGCAGCTGAAAGCGCGCGGCGTCACGCAGGTCGTGATTGCCGGCGTCGCCACCGGGACCGGCGTCGAAGCGACGGCGCGGCAGGCCTATGAACAGGGGTTCAACGTCGCGCTCGCCACCGACGCGATGGCCGACCGCCACCCCGAAGCGCACGACCACAGCATCAGGACCGTGTTTCCCCGCCTGGGCGAGAGCGGAACGACGCAAGCGATCATCGATCTGCTGCCGATAAGGAGCGCCTGACATGCAATGGCAATTCCTCCTCGCCTATTTCTTCGGCGGTGCCTTTCTCTCCAACGCCGTGCCGCATTTCGTCAGCGGCGTGATGGGACGGCCGTTCCAAAGCCCGTTCGCCACGCCGCGCGGCGAAGGGCTCTCGTCGTCGACCGTCAACGTCGTCTGGGGCGCTTTCAACATCGCGGTCGGCTATGTGCTGGTTTGCCGTGTCGGCGCTTTCGACCTGAAGAACGACGTCGACGTTGCCGTGTTCGGCGCCGGCGGGCTGGTGATGGGGCTGTTCGCCGCCCGGCATTTCGGGCGCTTCCATGGCGGCAACCGGCCGGAGAAGGCATGACGGCACCGGCTGCGGGCGTTTTCCGCTCCTTACGGGGCTTCAATTATCGCACCTGGGTCGCCGGCGCGTTCGTCTCCAACATCGGCACCTGGGTCCAGCGCACGGCACAGGATTGGCTGGTGCTCACCCAGCTGACCCATCACGACGCGTCCGCCGTCGGCCTGGTGATGGCGCTGCAATTCGGGCCGCAGCTCCTCCTCTTGCCCTGGACGGGATTCGCCGCCGATCACTACAACCAGCGCCGGCTCTTGATCGCCACCCAAGCGACGATGGGCGTGCTCGCGCTGGTGCTCGGCGTGCTCACCGTCACCGGCCTGGTGCAGCTCTGGCACGTCTATATCTTCGCCTTCCTGTTCGGCAGCGCGGCGGCGTTCGACGCCCCGGTACGCCAGACCTTCGTGGCGGAGCTGGTGGGCGATGCCGATCTGCACAACGCGGTGGCGCTCAACTCGACCTCGTTCAACGCGGCGCGTATGATCGGTCCGGCGGTCTCGGGCCTGATGATTGCCGCGATCGGCACCGGCTGGGCGTTTCTCTTCAACGGCGCCTCCTTCATCGCGGTGCTGGTGTCGCTGTCGCTTCTGCGCACGCACGAGCTTCGCCCCAACGCCCGGGCGCATCGCGGCAAGGGAAGCTTCACCGCAGGCCTCAACTATGTCTGGGGCCGTGCCGACCTCGCGGCGATCCTGGTCATGCTCTTCCTGATCGGAACGTTCGGGCTGAATTTTCCCATCTTCATCTCGACGATGGCAGTCAGCGTGTTTCATTCCGACGCGCGCGGATTCGGCCTGCTGTCGTCGATCATGGCGATCGGCACGATGAGCGGCGCCCTTTTGGGCGCGCGGCGCGAGAAGCCGCGCTTCAGCCTGCTCCTGAGCGGCGCGGCCGTCTTCGGCGTCGGCTGCACGCTGGCGGCGATCGCGCCGGGCTATTGGTGGTTCGCCGCCGCGCTGGTCGTCATCGGCGTCGCCGCCCTCACCGTGATGAACACCTCCAACAGCATGATGCAGCTGTCGACCGAGCCGGCGATGCGCGGACGGGTTATGGCGCTACGCGTCGGCATCGCGCTGGGCGGCACGCCGATCGGCGCGCCGATCGTGGGATGGGTGGCCAACAGCTTCGGGCCGCGCTGGTCGCTCGGCGTCGGTGCCGCGTCGGGCTTCGCGGCGGCGCTGGTGGCCGTCTACGCGTTGGCGCGCGAACGCCAACGCGCCGAGGCCTGATCGCTCAGTGCCCCGAGCCGTCCGTGCCGCGGCTGGCTTCGAACAGGAACCAGTTGCGCTTCTCGGCCTGGTCGATGAAGTTCTCCAGGATGCTCGCGGTGGCGACGTCGTCGTGCTTGTCGGCGAGCTCGTGCGCCGCGCGCATGTTCTTGATCACCGTCTTGTTGTCGGCCATCAGCTCGCGCAGCATGTCGCCGGGCGAGACGTAATCGGCCTCGTTCTCCTTCAGCGCGGTGAGGCTCAGCATCTCCGACAGCGAATGCACCGTCCGCGCGCCGAGCTTGCGCACGCGCTCCGCCAGATCGTCGGTCGAGGCGAAGATCTCCGACGCCTGGTCGTCGAACAACAGGTGATAGTCGCGGAAGTGCGGTCCCGAGACGTGCCAGTGGAAATTCTTGGTCTTGAGATAGAGCACATAGGCGTCCGCCACGAGCCCGTTGAGCGCTTCTGCGAGTTCCGGAATCGCGTTGCCGGACAGATCGGTCTGGGTTTCCAGACGGGCGGTCTTGCGTCCGGTTTTGCCGGCCTTCGACATAATGTTCTCCCAAATAGGTGGCATCAGGTGCCGTGTGAAAAACGTCCGGCACGAAGGCCGGTTTGGACAGTTTAGAGCGGCTCTAATATAGCGTAAACCTCATGTTGGTTGGTTATATCGGCTTGGGTCTGGCGGCAAAGGCGTCCGCGCCGCGCATCGGGCTGGGCTCGCTGGTGGCGGCCGCCTTCCTGCTCGACATCCTGCTCTGGCTGTTCGTGATCCTGCACGTGGAAAGCGCCGCGGTGCCGGCCGATTTCGAGAGCCATCATGCGCTGGCGTTCGGCTTTCCGTGGTCGCACAGCCTCCTGGCCGCGGTCTTTTGGTCGCTGGCGGCGGGCTTCGTCTGGACGTGGTCGGGCGGCGAGGGCAAATATCTGGCGTTCGCACCGGCCGTGGTCTCGGCCACCGTCTTCTCGCACTGGGGCTTGGATTTCATCGTGCATCCGCCGGAATTGACGCTGTGGGGACCGGGCTCGCCGGCGGTGGGCCTGGACCTCGGCCAGCCCGCCGCGCTCTATCTGGAGGTCGTTCTGGGCGCGCTCGGCCTCGGCCTCTATCTGTGGCGCCGCCGGCCGGCAGCGGTCCCGCGCGCCACGGTCACCGGCATGGTGCTGTTCGCCGCGATGCTGAGCGCCGCCAATGCCTTCGCCGCGTCGCCGCCCGCGAGCATCCTGACCCATGCCGCGGCCGCGCTTCTGACGATGACCGCGGCTGTGATCGTCTCGGCGCTCGCCGACCGGGACGCGCGATGAAGGGCGCGCGCATTTTTCTCGCGCTCGCGGCAGTGCTGGCGCTCGGCGCCTGCGGCGGCAAGCCGCCGCCGACCGATAAGGCGATGGCCGACGGCTTCTTCGCCCAGCGCAAAGCTTTCGAGACGCTGAAGGACGATCTGTGCAAGCTCAAATACGACCAGACGATCACCCGCGACTGGGCCCAGCCGCAGATGCCGCTGGCCGACGAGACACGTTTGCGTGAGCGGATGACTGCACTCGGCGCGCGCAGCCTGCACTACATGCGCGGCTGCCAGCTGTGGATCGAGATGTGGTCGTCGGGCATCGGCCGCGAGGCGTCCTACAAGAAATACCGTTTCGGCCCGCCGATGTACCGCATCATCGAGATCAAGGAGCCGCCGAAGAAGGATCTCAATGCCTATCTCGACAAGCGCGTCGCGATCGCGTCGTTCGAGAAGAACCTCGTCGGCGACTGGTGGATCGAACTCGATCACTGGCAGTAAACCCGAAGCAGTCACCCAAGCGTGAATGGCGCCGTGCCGCTACGCGATGCAGGCTGACGCCTCCAGATGGGGGATGTCATGCGCACGCCGTTTCTCGCCGCCGCCGCTCTGCTGTTCGCGCTGCCGGCCCATGCCGAAGATGACATCGCGGTCGTCAAGCAGAAGTCGCAGGCACTCTACGACGCCCTTCTGCCGGCCAACCCGAAGGTGTGGGACGACGCGCTCGCCGCGAATGCGGTGATCACCGACGAGAACGGCACGGTGATGGACAAGAAGGCGATGGTCGCGTCGGTCACGCCGTTCCCGGCGGGCATCAGCGGTCACATCGTCCTCACGGATTTTCGCATCGCGCGGCACGGCGACACCGTCGTCGAGGCCTATGTCGTCGACGAGCACGAGGATTTCCACGGCCAGCACCTGCACGCGCTCTATGACGAAACGGCGACCTGGGTGAAGGAAGGCGGCGACTGGAAGCTGCTTGGCATGGAGACGCTCGCGGCGCAGCAGGACCCGCCATCGGTGCAGTTCGCCGACGACGTGCTCGACCAGTATGCCGGCCGCTACCGGGCGGCGCCCGATCTGGTCTACGAGATCACGCGCAAGGACCACGAATTGCTCGCGGGCGTTGCCGGCGGCAAGCCGGCGGCGATGAAGATGGAGCTTCTCGACGTCGCCTTCGCGCCCGGCCAGCCGCGCGTGCGCAAGCTCTTCCAGCGCGATAGCGCCGGTCACATCACCGGCTTCCTGTCGCGCCGCGAAGGCCGCGACGTCGTTTGGACGAAGGTCAACTGAACAAAATTGACCGCTTTCTACTCGCGGTAGCACGGATGCACGGATACCTCCCCTAAAATGGGGGGTACGCTTGCATCGTCTTTACGCGGAATATGCTCGCGCACACGAAGTCCTGCGGATGCCGATGACCAGCACATCCGAAGACGGCGCGACGATCCGAAGCCGCCTGCCACAATTCGAATTCGAAGCGGTGTTCGACCGGACGCCGCATCTCTATCTCGTGCTCGATCCGAGCTTCACGATCGTCGCGGCCAACGCGGCCTATTGCGCCGCCACGATGACGGAGCATGACGCGATCCTGGGCCGCGCCTTCTTCGAGGTGTTTCCCGACAACCCCGGCGACTATTCGGCCGACGGCGTCGCGAACCTGCGCGCCTCGCTGCTCAAGGTCCTCAAGACGCGCGAGGCCGACCGGATGGACGTGCAGAAATACGACATCCGCACGCGCGACACCGGCGCCTTCCAGGAGCGCTATTGGAGCCCGGTCAACGTGCCCGTGATGGGTTCCGACGGCTATGTCCGCTGGGTGATCCATTCGGTGGAGGACGTCACCGAGATCATGAGCCTGCGCGCCGAGACCGCCGCCCAGCGCAGCGATGCCGCGTCGCAGAGGCTGCTGGTGCAATTGCGCGAGACGAAACGCGCCCTGGCCGCACGCGACAGCGAGAACGCCGAACTGCGCGAGATGCTGCGGCGGCAACCGCGGAATTGAGCAAAGCTGTCATTTGCCGCGCCCTTCGACGCCGCCTGCGGCGTCGCTCAGGATGACGTGCGGCGAACCCAAGTGACGTCTTCGCGAACCATTAAAGGCTCGTGGCGCGCCAACTGTGTCCGCCGCAGTCGCGGCGGATGACACCGGCGCTACATCTTCCCGCCGTGCCACAGCACGCGGCCGAGCACCTGTAGCTTCGCCACGTCCTCGGGCGCCAGCGTCTGCACGCGGAAATCCGGATTGCGCGACTTGAGCGCCACATTGCCGGTTGCGAGCTTCTCCACGAATCGCGCCAGGTAGCGCCCATCGCTCACGAACACATAGAGCGCGTCGTCGGCGATGCGCTTGTCCTGCATGTCGACCAGGAGCTGGTCGCCGTCGCGGATCACGGGCTCGTTGGCGTTGCCACGGTTGATCACGATGCGCAGCTCCGCATCCGGCGTCTTGGTCAGGCCCGACAGCCATTCGCGGCGGAACAGGAAGTCGCCCGGCGCCTCGCCGTCGCCGTCGTCGCCGGTGCCGAGCCGCGTGTCGCCCTCCGGCTGCACCGCCACCGCGACAAAGCCGTCCGGCATCTCGCCCTCGACGAACTGCGGGCCTTCGCCGGACGCCAGCCAGTCGAGCGACACGCCCTTGGCCGACGCCAGGCGGTTCAGAAGTTCGAAGGGCGGTTTGGCGCTTCCCCGGATGTACGACGCCAGATGCTCCGGCGTGACGCCGGCGATGTCGGCCGCCTCCTGCCGGTTCTCGAACAGGCTCAGCAGCCAATAGATTCTTACACCCAACTCCATCCGAAAAGTTGCAGGCCCTTCGCCGACATTTGTCGGCATCCTGCGATTTCCTTTAGCTTTACGTCCGGACACGAGTTTAGTCCTGCACTTTTCTCTTGACCAGAGGTTGCAAAGCCCTGTATCTAAATTTTTGTCTGCTTCTAGCCGTGCAGACCAAAACTTTGTTCACGGATACCGGAAAGGTCATGGCTGCCTCTGCGGGCGCTCGCCTGCAAATCGGGGAAACCTAAGCCTTTATCGGGTTGGCATGCGGAGGGCGTCAAGCAGCGGTGCATGGGGTGGCCGAGTCCCGACCGGGTAATTCTTCCGCCCCGGTTGCTTCCCCTGTGTACCGCTTCCTTCCACCGGGTATCGCCCTTCTCGGTCCGCCGCGCCCCGTCGCGCCCGGACCGAGGCGGCGAAGCATGCGAACACGCCGAATGGTCGAGCAGCAGGAAATCCATCGTCTCGGTGCCCAGACCCACGCCATCCCGCCGCTGCTTCAGGATCTCGTCAGTCACTGGCTGATGAAATGCGACGGCCGCGTGCTGCCGCTGCGCGAGGATTTCGGCCATCGCGACCTGCGGCCCTGGTGGGGTCATCTGGCGTTGTTCGACGTGCTCGACGAAACGGATTTCGCGTTTCGGCTGTGCGGCACCAATCTGATCCGCCGCTTCGGGCGCGAGGCGACGCACCTGCGCGTCGGCGAACTGGCGCGCGATATCGCGCGGCATCTGCGCGACGTTCTGACGGCGGCGCCCAAGGCGTGCGGGCCGGTGATCGCGACGTCGGCGGTTCCGCTCGGCCGCGCGACCTCCTGGTATTGCGACGTGGCGATGCCGCTGGCGAGCCTCGAAAACCCGCGCGGCCTGGTGCTGTTCGGAAGTTATCCGATTGCAGAGAGATAAGATTCCTTGACGCATGCTTCGACATGCTCAGCATGAGGTGGCGCGCAAATGCCCTCATCCTGAGCTTGTCGAAGGATGGGACGCGAAGCGCGAACCTATGCCGCCGGCAGGTTCGCCGCGATCCAGCGGTTGAGCTGCTCCGGCGGCAGGGCGCCGGACATCCGTGCGATCTCCCTGCCGCGATGCATCAGCACCAGCGTCGGGATCGAGCGGATGCCGAATCGTGCCGACAGCTGCGGCTCCGCATCGGAGTCCACCTTGGCGAAACGCGCTTGGGGCTCGAACTGGCCGGCGGCCTTCTCGAAGCCCGGCGCCATGGCGCGGCACGGACCGCACCACTCCGCCCAGAAATCGACGAGCAGCGGCAGGTCGGCATCGGCGTGGCGGTCGAAGCGCGCGGCCGTCAGCGCCATCGGATGACCGTCGAACAGCGGCTTATGGCAGTTGCCGCACATCGCCCCGCCGGCGGGGCGCGCGCTGGGAACACGGTTCAGCGTGTCGCAATGGGGGCAGGGCAGGGTTCTGCTGGTTTGGCTCATGGTTGCTTGGCTCATGGGAAGGAAATGGGGAGCCAGCCCTCGGGTTGCAATCCCGGCCTGCCTTCGCATAGTGCGGCCCGCAATTCCCGCTTTTCGAGACGTCCATGACCGACGCGATGCCCGACCGCCTCTCCACCGATCCCGACAGCAAATACTACGATCGCGCGCTCCTGGAGCGCGGCGTCGGCATCAAGTTCAACGGCCAGGAGAAGACCAACGTCGAAGAATACTGCGTCAGCGAAGGCTGGGTGCGCCTCGCCGTCGGCCGCACCGTGGACCGCCATGGCCGGCCGATGACGATCAAATACAAGGGAAAGGTCGAGCCCTATCTCAACGCGCCGGCGGAAGCACCCGCCGAAGATGTGCCGCCCGAAAACGCATCGAAGGACGAGCCCTCTGCCTAGGGCCCGTTGCGCACCGTGGCCGTGAGGTTCTTGCGGTCGCCCCATTTCAGCCGAAGCTGCGTCACGGTGGCGACGCTGCTCGTCACACCCATCCCGTTGGGGGGAATGCTCGTGAGCTGCGCGCCCGGCGCGACGCAGCCCTTGAGCTGGAACGGCCAGTTGGCCGAATGAATCTCGCACAGCGAGCGGCCCGCGACGCCCGCCGGAATCATCGCCGGCGTGCCGTAGATGTTGAGCGCCGGATTGTGGAAGACGACCGTTTCGCCATGCGCCGGCGAGTCGTAGGGCAGCAGCGCGTAGTCGCCGGCCGGAATGCAGGAATGGCCCTGCGCGTTGTCGTTCCAGGGCTGCTCGACGGTGAAGGCGAACGGCGCGCCGTCGATCAGCATGCGGCCATAGCTGCCGTTGGCGTCCGACGTGGCCGGATCGCGCACGATCTCGATATGCATGGTGTTTCTCCCGCGCAGGACTGGAAAAGCGCGGCGACGCTACGCCCGCGGATGGATGCGGAGAGAGTGGCAGAACCAACCATACTTGTCATGGCCCGCGACTGCGGGCCACCCAGGTGACGTCTTCGCGATTGCTGCGAGGTTCGCGGCGCACCACCTGGGTCCGCCGCACGTCATCCTGAGCGACGCCGCAGACGGCGTCGAAGGGCGCGGCGGATGACAAGAGTGTGGATGGGGTGGTTACACCCCGCCCAGGAAATCCATCTTGCCGATGCCGATCCCCTTGTGGCGCAGGATCGCGTAGGCGGTCGTCACGTGGAAGAAGAAGTTCGGCAGCGCGAAGTTCGCCAGGTAGTCGCGGCCGGTGAACTTCATCTCGCCGTTCGGGAATTTCAGCACCACCTCGCGCTCCTCGCCGCCGGCCAGCTGCTCGGGCGTCACGCTCTTGAGGAAGTCGATGGTCTTGGCGAGGCGGGCGGAGAGCTCCGGAAAGGTCTTCTCGGTGTCTTCCATCTTCGGCGCCTCGATGCCGCCGAGGCGCGCCGCGGTGAACTTCGCGGCGTCCGACGCCGATTGGATCTGAAACGGCAGCGGCCGCATATCCTCGGCCAGCTTGCCGTCGATCAGCGCGCCCGGCGGCTTGCCCTCGGCCTCGGCCTGCGCCGCCGCCTTGTCGAGGATCTTGGAAAGATTGGTCAGTGCACGGATCATAACCGGCACCGACGCGTCGTAGATCGTATAAGCCATGTCGTCTCCCTCGGGGTGTGATTTTGGTTGGGCGCACGGAAGCCTTTTGCGCGCCCCCGATCAAGACTTGAAATCGCGGCCGCGCGACCAGTACATAATCCCTCGTCGCGGCGGGGATATGACATGCGCAAAGTCCTTTTCGGCATCGCGGTCTTGAATGCCCTGTGCGGCGCCGCGCGGGCTGCCGGCGACGACCATGATTCGCGCCGCCTCACCCTCGGCGAGCAGCGGGCCTTCTTCCCGCTGGTCTGCGCCCACCCGGTCGCGCACGACAAAGCCAACAATTGCGCCCGCGTGCGCGGCTATCCCGGCGGCTCACCGGTCCCCGACGGCCCCTCTAGCATCACGCTCGACGCGATCGCCTATGGTGCCTTCACGCGCGCCGGCGCCGACGAGGCTTATGTCACCTACGGCGCCTCGTTCGAGCCGCATTCCGCCGATTTCGGCGGCGGTATCCTGTTCGCGCGCGATGCCGGCGGCTGGCGCCTGGTGCGCTGGTATCGCGGCGGCCGGATGCATCCCTGCTTCGCGCCGCCGGCAGAGGGCGGCGTGCAGAAGATGCTGTGCATGACCGTTTACACCGGCATGGGCGAGACCGACGCCACGATCTGGCTGGTCGGCCTGCCGCATGGCGAAGGCGCGCTCTATGGCGGCGACGGCGCCGCGGTGCTGTCCGCACAGGACGATCGCCAGACCGGCGAGGGCGCGCAGAGCGACTCTCAGTGCACGCTGCCGCGCGAGCCCAGCGAGGCGATCCTGCTCGGCATCGACGATTTCCGCCGCAGCCGCGCGCCCGGCACGCTGGCGCAGGCGCGCGTCACCTATGCCGCGCCGCGCGACGTGGCGCAGGCTTGCCATCGCGGCACGTTCGCCGCTGTGCGCGAGAGCCACGCCGTCGTGCGTTTCGTCATGCGGAACAACCGCGTCGTCGCGCTAGCGCCCGTGCGCTTCGCCAAGACCGATCACAACTGACGCCCGGCGAGCCGCCCGCGCCAGTCCGCCGGCGTGCCGACGAAATTGTGCGTCGACCAGCTGTTGAACAGCCCAATGTCGTAACCCGTCACCACGGCGATCCTGAGCTTCTGCCGCCCCAGCACGTCCGGCGATATTTTGAGCACGCGCGCCGCGATACGGTCGGCGAAGGCCGCCTCGTTGTCCGTCGGGCCGCGATGGATCACCCGCACCAGGATCTCGGTGGTGGTGGTCGTGGTGCCGCTGGTCGACGTGCCGGTGGCGAAGCTGCTGAAGGTGCTCCAATTGTCGCTTACGCCCACCGCGAGCGCGTCGGGATCGGCGGCGGCTGCCGTCTGCATGGCCTGGAGCGTGGCATAATTGGCGCCGAGCGACGCCTGCAATTGCGGCTGATACCAACGCATCACGGGGACCCCCGCCAGCGCCAGCAGCAGAAGCACGCTCACCACCGCGAGGTGCACGCGGGCGACATGCCAGCCGATCGCCTGATGCGCGCTGGCCTGCCGCACCACGAAGGTCCCGGCGACGAGGTCGTGCGCCACCTGCCGCGTGCGCCAGTTGAAGAGGTAGAGATAGACCTCAGCCCCGCCGACGCCGAACACCAAAAGCGCGTCGGCCGTCAGCAGCACGGTCATCGCGGCCTGCGACACCGGCAGGAACGAGAAGTCGTAGCCGTTGCAGTAGTAGGGCAGGGTATAGACCGCCGCCCGCAACAGGGCGCGCAGCACGCCGACCGGCGCACCGTCGCGCCCGACGACGCGGATGCCGACCGCATGCTTGCCCAGCGTCGCACCGCCGGCGAGCCGGCTGTTCATCAGCCCGAAATAGAGCAGCGCGACGGGAAAGCCCAAGAACCGCCCCTGCTGGCCGAGCGTCATCAACTGGTTTTCGAAGCCGCGCACCGCGATCCAGCCGAGGATGCCGAGCAGGAGGAAATCGATCAGCGCCGCGCCGATGCGTTGCCAAAACCCGGCGAAATGGAACGGTGGCGCCGGACGGGCGTCGCCGATGGTGCTGCTCTCGCTCATGAGCCCCCGCGCATGTGTGTGACGCGACGCTAGCACGGGAGCGTGGCGTGTCCATCGCTCGGATTGGGTAGTGGAGCGCACGAGCGTAAGCACCAACCCTGCCGTGATCCCAATATGTCATCCGCCGCGCCCTTCGACGCCGCATGCGGCGTCGCTCAGGGTGACGTGCGGCGGACCCAGGTGATAGCGGCAAAACGCCGATTTGCTGCGTACGAATTGCGCCGGTGTGCAAAACCTAACTGGGTCCGCCGCATTCGCGGCGGATGACACTTGATTTTGACCGGCGGAAACAGAACTCGCCCCTAGATCGCCTCGCTCCCGCAATGCGAGTGGGCTGTTTGACTCACGCCTTCTTGCGCCGCTTCACGCCAAGCTTCCGGCCGCGATGATGCACGTTGCGGCCGCGCGGCAGGTTTTTGGGTGCTGCCTCGTTGGACGCCGCCGCGGCAACCAAGTCCTGCACGGCCACGCCCAGGCGTTTCGCGATCCGCTCGAGCATCAATGCGCTGGGATTGGCAATGCCGCGCTCGATGCCACTGATATAGGTCCGGTCGATCCCTGCATCGAGCGCCAGTGCCTCCTGGGACAGTTGCGGCTCCAGCGCCTGCCGGATGCGCCGAACATTGCGCCCGATCTGCCTTCGGATATCCATGGCCGAAAGCGAGCACTTTGTCGTTTATCTAATGACGGGATATAATCGACATTAAGAATTGGAATTCTGACTGGAAACCGCCCCATGGTTGAATACGGCATCATCGACATGGCGACTTTCGCGCCCGAATTGTGGGCGATCGCGGCGCATTGGCAAGGACTGGAAGAAGCGCACGCGCGGCTGCCGCAGGTCGCCGCACTGACGTCCGCCGCGCGGGGCTGGCCGCCGACATGGCGCTGATCGCGCGCCAGGACGATGCGTTCGTGATCGCGGCCTGTGGCGTCGGGCTGATCCGCCGCTTCGGCCGCTTGCCGCAAGGCGAGCGCGTCGCCGCGCTCGCGCCAGACATCGCGGGCGATCTGCGCGAGGCCTGTGCTCTGGCCTTCGGACATGCCGACAGCGTCGCCGCGCAACCGCGCATCCGCTATGGCACGCATGCCGCGCTGTTCGACGACATCGTTCTGCCGCTCACATCCGGCGATGCGTGCGCACTGCTGCTGATCGCGCGCGAACGGCGCCGCGCCGCGTCTCAGGCCGCTGCGGTCTCGAAGCCCGTCGCCGCTTGCATCGCCTTCGCCGCGTCGTAAGCCACCGGCTTGGTGATGCCGAGGCGTGCGCGCGCCGCTTCGAGCGGTTCGGCGAACAGCACCTCGATGTCTTCCAGATGCAGCCAGCGCGTCGCCTGGCCGTGGCGATAGCCTTCCCACACCGCGCGCAGCACGGCGCGGCCGCCCGGCTCGCGCAGGTTCTTGAGCGCGCCCACCGTCGCGATGAAGCCCCAGCCGAGGCCGCCGATCTGGGCATAGGAGAACGCCACCAGGCACAGCTCGCCCAACGGATCGTCGGCCTGATAGCCGGTCAGTACGTGCCAGATGTCGTGCAGGTCGCGCTCGCGCCGGCCGAACCAGGCATAGGGATGCGCGTCGATGCGCTTGCCGTGCACCTCGTCGCCCACCGCCGCGAGGCCGTCGGCTGAATAGCCGGTGCGCTCGAGGAAGGCGCGGTAGGTGGCGCCCACCGTGCCCGGTGCGAACTGTGCCACCCAGGCCTTGTCGGTCAGCTTCTCGATCAGCTCGACGCGGCTGTAGGCGATGCGGCCGCCCTCGAGCGTGCCGATCAGCCGCTGATAGTTGCGCTCGTTCTTGCCGGCGTTCAGCGCGTGCATGATGCGGAACACCGCCGCCGTGTCGTTCGGATCGGAGAGCAGTTTGCCCATCTCCTTGAACGCGGTGCGCCAGCTGCGCGTCTGCCGGACGATCGGCGTCGGCGCGCCGCTGCCGCCCGCGGCCTGCGCCGCCACTGCCGTCTTCACCGCCTGGTCCGTCGCCACCGCATCCGCCGTCATATCTGGCTCCATCTGATAATCTTGATTGTCAGATTGTCAGATGGCTATGGTGCCGTCAAGCGACAAGCCCATGCCCAGCGAAAAAAACAAAGCCACCGCGAAAATCCAGGAAAAGCGCCGGTATTCCGGCCAAAGTTTCGCGGATCGCCAGACCGAGCGGCACGAGAAGCTGATCCGCGCCGCCATCGAGGTGGCCGGCCGGGTCGGCCTGGAAGGCGCCTCGGTCGCGGCGATCTGCGCCGAGGCCGGGCTGACCGCGCGCTATTTCTACGAGTCCTTTCCGACGCGCGAGGCGATCCTGGTGGCGGCCTATCGCGCCGTGCAGGACGAGCTGCTGTCGCGCATCACGGCCGGCGCCGGGGCGGGCGACACGCGCCGCGTGCTGACCGGGTTCTTCACCGCGATCCAGATGCGGCCCGACCTGGCGCGCGTGTTCCTCATCGATCTCGACGATCACGGCGGTGCGATGCGCATGGCGAGCTTCGACGGCGCGGGCAAGCTCTCCAAGGCGTTCGGCCTCAGGGCGACGCATCCGCTGATGGTCGCGGGCATCATCGGCGCGGTGGTCGACATCGCCAAGCGCTGGATCGAAAGCGAGTTCGCGGAGCCGGTCGACACGGTCGTCGACATCGCATTGCCGTTCGCGCGGCTGGCCGGTAAGCCCGCGTGATGCCGAACCGCTCCGCCGATTCCCGTGCCCTGTCCGCTTGGCTGCGCCGCATGCCCGGCCTGGGCGCGCTTCCGTTCAACACCGCGCCCCGGCGGCTCTACCGCGTCGCCGATCTCTACAATGGCCGCGACCCGCAGAATCCCGGCAGCTGGCAGGACAGCTTCGACAACCGCGTCTATCGCTGGACGCTCGGGCCGGACGGCAAGCCGCGCAAGCTCAGCCTGCACGAGACGATGGTCGAGCGGTTGCACGACACCGGCATCGGCCAGGCCATCGCGCGCTTCATCGACAAGCCGAAAGGAAAGGCCGTCGGTTTCATGGGCGGCCACGACGTGCGGCGCGACGATCCGGCGTTCCGCGCCGTGGCGCTCCTGGCGCGCACGCTGCGCCGCGCCGGCACCAGCATCGTCACCGGCGGCGGACCGGGCTTGATGGAGGCGGCGAATTTCGGCGCCTTCATGGCGCCGTTCCGCGACACGGCGTTCAACGATGCGGTCGCGCGCCTCATCCAAAATCCCGATCCCGCCGATCGCGCCGGATGGATCGCGAGCGCCTGCGACGTGCGCACGCGCCTGCTCGAGCGCTGGAACGCGAGCGAGGATCCGAAGGGCTGGAGCCTCGGCATTCCGACCTGGTATTACGGCAGCGAGCCGCCGAACCTGTTCGCGAGCCACAGCGGCAAATACTTCTTCAACAGCGTGCGTGAGGACGGTCTGATCTCGGTGTGTGACGGCGGTATCGTGTTCGGCGCCGGCAGCGCGGGCACGGTGCAGGAGGTGTTCCAGGACGCCAACCTCAACTTCTACCGCGACAAGGGCGCGCCCGCCGCGCCGATGGTGCTGATGGGAACCGCATTCTGGAACCCCAGGGCGAACGCGAAAACAAAGAGCGCGAACGATCCGGCACCGAAGCCGGTCTATCCGCTGCTCGCCGCGCTGTCGAAGCAGGCCGCCGCGCCGTTCGACGACGCGCTCCTGCTCAGCGACGACGTGGACGCGATCGCCGCCTTCATCAAATCCTTCGGCATCGCGCGTAAAGCGAAAGTGATGGCGCCGCGCCTGCACAAGAAGGGCCGCATCGCGCTCGCGATGTGATAGCGTCGGCCCGCCAACCTCAGGACGTAAGCAACAGCCGTGATCGTCATCGAATTCGTCATCTTCGTCGTGTCGTCGGGCCTGTTCTACAATCAGAGCTTCAAGCACCGCCTGTGGGCGGTGGTGATCGCGGGCGGCGTCGCCACCGGCTCGTCGCTGCTCTTCTTCTACGATCTCTACGAGAAGATGGAGGCCAAGCCCCAGGCGCCGGTCGTCGTCACGCACACGGTGCGTGTTCCGGTGGTGCAGCACGTCTCGCGCCCGCCCGCGCCCTCGAAACAGGAGAACTGCCGGAACGACTATCCCTTCTTCGCGCGCGTCTTCGACGACGAGGGCACGACCGAACTGTCGTTCACGGTGGTGGCGGACGGCACGGTGAGCGACGTGAAGGTGACGAAGTCGAGCGGCTCGGACCGCCTGGACGACGCGGCGAAGGACTGCGTGGCGAAGTGGCACTACAAGCCGGCGCTCAAGGACGACCAGCTGGTGGATGCGCCGATGGCGGTGAAGGTGGACTGGAATCTGGATGAGCCGGACGCCGACAAGAGCGGCGATACGTCCCCGGACGAGAAGAAGGGTACGCATTGATCGTCGTTCGCGGCCCCCGGCTTTTCTACGGCCGCGCAAGAATGCGGCTGCCGAAATCCTCTCGAAGCGCGCCGACATCCATGCCGGGGCTTATGACGAGATCGCAGGACTCGCGCCAGCGGCGTTCCATGCGACTACGCGCATTGTCCTCTTCGACACGCGACAAACGTTCCAGCCATTCGCCCAGCGCACTCAGCTCCGCGGTGGTCGTCAGCGGAATTGAACTCGCCGCGGCATGGAGAATGCGGAAGTCCGCCACCTTTGCCCCGGGGAAAAGCGCGAAGAAATAGCGGAACCGGATTTTTAAGATCGATTCCAACATGAGCCGCCTGTGTTGACGGGAAAAGCTGCCGTCATGCTGGCGGAAGCGATGCACAACGTTCGGAACGTTCCCCATCGTCGCGGTCGGCACCAGCCGGGTGAGGAATTCATACTCCTCGAACGCGTCGGTTTCGCTGTAGCGCGCCTGTTGCATCAGCGATGTGCGCATGAACATGACGGAATTCATCATGGCGGGGCGGAAGATCAACTCATTCCGGATCGCCGGGTGGGTCTGGGGATACCAGACATGCTTTTCACGTTCGCCGAACTTGAGCGCACCGCCGCCGCAAATGTCGAGGCCGTTTTCCCGCAGATGGGCCAGCTGCAGGGCAAGGCGATCCGGCTCGGCGACATCGTCGGAGTCCATGCGGGCGTAGAACGCACCCCCGCATGCTGCAATCCCGATATTTGCGGCATGGGCGCCACTGGCGATGCGGTCGCCCTCGCGCGCGATCCGAAGCGGCCTGATGCGCGAGTCGCTTCGCGCACAATCCGCGATGATGTCCGGCGTTGCGTCGGTTGATCCATCATCGACGATGACCAATTCCAGGTCGTCGAGCGTCTGCGCCAGGATGGACTGAACGGCTTCATCGAGATGCGCGGCGCCGTTGAAGACCGGCATGACGACGGAAACGGCGGGTGTCACATGCGCCGGCTAGGACAAGCCGCACAGATCGACGCCGCCATTCGGAAAATTGAACTCTGAGTCGCTTGCGGGAGAACGGAGAAACCGCGGCTTCGACCAGATGCGTCGCAACGCGCTCGAGGCGGCGGCCGGCGTCTCGCCGGTCTTGTGCTCTTGCTGATCCATGACCGATCCCCTTCATGATCCAGGCGAACGCAACTGAAGGAACCCTATTCGGGCCGGGCACGCGGTGCAAGGCGCGGCAAACCTGCGACATGCAAGGTTCATGGTGTCGAGGGCGATTGTGACAATAACGTAAGACGTTTGCGGCAATAGAAAAGGGCCGGAGCGAACTCCAGCCCTTTCCGATTTTTTACGCTGAACGCCGGACTTAGAAATCCATATCGCCCATGCCGCCGCCCATGCCGCCGCCTGGCATGCCGCCGGCCGCGTCCTTCTTCGGACGGTCGGCGATCATCGCCTCCGTCGTGATCAGGAGCGAGGCGACGGACGAAGCGTTCTGCAGCGCCGTGCGCACCACCTTCGTCGGGTCGACGATGCCGGTGTCGATCAGGTCGCCATAGGCCTCGGTCTGCGCGTTGAAGCCGAAGGTGTTCGACTTCTGCTCGAGCAGCTTGCCGACCACGATGGAAGCCTCGACGCCGGCGTTCTCGACGATCTGACGGATCGGGCTCTGGATCGCCTTGCGGACGATCGCGATGCCCTGCGTCTGGTCTTCGTTGTCGCCGGTCACGCCGTTGAGCGACTTGGTCGCGTAGAGAAGCGCCGTGCCGCCGCCCGGAACGATGCCTTCCTCGACCGCCGCCTTGGTGGCGTTGAGCGCGTCATCGACGCGATCCTTCTTCTCCTTGACCTCGACCTCGGTCGCGCCGCCGACGCGGATCACCGCAACGCCGCCCGCGAGCTTCGCGAGGCGTTCCTGCAGCTTCTCCTTGTCGTAGTCCGACGTGGTCTCCTCGATCTGCGCCTTGATCTGCGCGACGCGGGCCTGGATGTCCTTCTTGCCGCCGGCGCCGTCGATGATCGTGGTGTTGTCCTTGTCGATGCGGACCTTCTTGGACGTGCCCAGCATGGTGACCTTGACGTTCTCGAGCTTGATGCCGAGATCCTCGCTGATCACCTGGCCGCCGGTCACGGTGGCGATGTCCTCCAGCATGGCCTTGCGGCGATCGCCGAAGCCCGGTGCCTTCACGGCCGCGACCTTCAGGCCGCCGCGCAGCTTGTTGACGACGAGCGTCGCCAGCGCCTCGCCTTCGATCTCTTCCGCGATGATGAGGAGCGGACGGCCGCTCTGCACCACGGCTTCCAGGATCGGCAGCATCGGCTGCAGGCTGGTCAGCTTCTTCTCGTGGATCAGGATGTAGGGATCGTCGAGCTCGGCCACCATCTTCTCGGCATTGGTGATGAAGTAGGGCGAGATGTAGCCGCGGTCGAACTGCATGCCTTCGACGACGTCGAGCTCGGTGGCGAGGCTCTTGGCCTCCTCGACCGTGATCACGCCTTCATTGCCGACCTTGGCCATCGCCTCGGCGATCATCTTGCCGACTTCGTGGTCGCCGTTCGCCGAAATCGTGCCGACCTGGCCGATCTCTTCGTTCGACTTGACCTTCTTGGAGCGCTTCTTGAGGTCGGCGACGACGATCTCGACCGCCTTCTCGATGCCGCGCTTGAGGTCCATCGGGTTCATGCCGGCGCTGACCGCCTTGGCGCCCTCGCGCACGATGGCGCGGGCGAGAACCGTGGCCGTCGTCGTGCCGTCGCCGGCCGCGTCGTTGGTCTTGGAGGCCACTTCGCGCACCATCTGGGCGCCCATGTTCTCGAACTTGTCGGCGAGCTCGATCTCCTTCGCCACCGTCACGCCGTCCTTGGTCGTGCGCGGGGCGCCGAAGCTCTTCTCGATCACGACGTTGCGGCCCTTCGGGCCCAGCGTCACCTGCACCGCGTCGGCGAGGATGTCGACGCCGCGCAGAAGCTTCTCGCGGGCATCGGCGCCGAACTTAACGTCTTTGGCTGCCATGTGTGTTTTCTCCTGAATGTCTGTTTGAATTGCGCGCGCGGGTTACTTCTTCGACGCCTTGCGGCCTTCGAGAATGCCCATGATGTCGGACTCCTTCATGATCAGGAGGTCCTCGCCGTCGATCTTGACCTCGGTGCCCGACCACTTGCCGAACAGCACGAAGTCGCCGGCCTTGACCTCGGGATGGACGCGCTTGCCGGCGTCGTCGAGGGCGCCCGGGCCGACCGAGATGACTTCGCCTTCCTGCGGCTTCTCCTGCGCGGTCTCCGGGATGATGATCCCACCGGCAGTCTTCTGGTCCTCTTTCACGCGGCGGACGACCACGCGGTCGCCAAGCGGACGGAACTTCATGCGTCATGCTCCCTATCTAATTGAAAAACTTGCGAATTTCGCACGTGGCAGCACTCACACTCCAGGAGTGCTAGCCCGTTGAACGGCTATTTAGGAAGGGTGGCCATGTCCGTCAAGCGGCTTGGTACGAATTATATAAGACGGGCCGAAGGAGCTGCCGCCATGTTCACCTGCTTTATCCGCTACCAGATCGCGCCGGGCGGGCGTGAGGCGTTCAAGGAATACGCCCGCGCCTGGATTGCGCTGATCGACAAGCATGGCGGCACGCATCACGGCTACTTCGTGCCCGGCGGCGAAGGCGACGCGCTGCCGGATGCGACGTTCAGCTTCCCGGGCCTCGGCCGCGAAGGGCCGCCCGATGTCGGCGTCGCGCTGTTCAGCTTTCCCTCGCGCGAAGCGTATGAGACGTATCGCCGCGACGTCGCCGAGGACGAAGCCTGCAAGGCCGCGACCGCGCGCTTCGACGTGGCGCCGTGCTTCACCAGCTATGAGCGCAGTTTTCTGATTCCGATATTCGATTAAGAGACGCGGCCGTCGAGATAGGCCTGCACGACCTCGACCACGGCCCGCCGGTAGCGCGATGCCGCAATCTTCGGGAACAGCGTCATCAGCGCGACGCCTTCCGAGGTCTCGATAAGCCGTTCGAATTGCTGCCACAGCGCCGTCTGCCAGGGAGCGACGCCGGTCGCCGGCAAGCCTTCGTAGAACGACGTGACCGGCACCGCGAACTGCGACGCCATCGCGAACAACGTCGCCGCGCCGACGCGAAAGCGTCCCATCTCGTAGTTTTGGAGTTGCCGTACGGTGATGCCGAGCGTGCCGGCTAGCTCTTCCGGGTTCATCTCAAGCGCTTCGCGGTGCGCGCGGATACGGTCGCCGACATGGTGGTCGATGGCATTGGTGGAGCGCTTGCGAGATGTTTCGAGCATCGCGGGTACTTACCGGTAGTATGTATTACCACACGTAAGTAGAGCCTTTTGCGGATGGACGCAACAATCCGCTCGTGCGGGCAGATCAGGATCTCATTGCGCTGGGACGCGAAATACGTCGCCATCGGGAAGCGAAGGGCCTTAGCCAGGAAGAACTGGCGGCGCTTTGCGATTTCAATCGCAATTACATCGGCTTTATCGAGCGCGCCGAGAGAAGCCCGAGGCTAAGAACAGTCTTCAAGATTTCGCGCGCCCTGGGCCTGCACCCCGCGGAGTTGCTGCGCGACATGCGCTGGTCTGCGCGCTGATCCGAGATCGATCTCCTCCACATGTCATGCCCGCGTAGGCGGGCATCCAGAAGCCACATACTCCGTGCAAGACGGCTCTGGATGCCCGCCTCCGCGGGCATGACAGCGGTTCTTGTTCAATCTTCGCCGGCCAGGCTTTAAACTCGCCGCGATCCCGTGTGGAGCCTCGCGATGCCCTTCACCAACGCGCTCATGCAGCGCCTCGGCCTTTCCGTTCCGATCATCCAGGCGCCGATGCTGGGCGCCACCGGCACCGCCATCGTGCGCGCGGTGAGCGGGCAGGGCGGCCTCGGTACGCTGGCGGCGGGCGCGTTGGCGCCTTCGGCGATCACGGATGCCATCGACGATCTGAAGAAAGACGGCAAGCCCTTCGCCGCGAACCTCTTGATCGTGCCCAAGGCCGATCCCGACAGCGAAACCGTCGAACGCGCCGTCGCGCGGCTCGCCACATGGCGCCGCCAGTTCGGCCTGGCGGAGGACTTCCGCCCGAACAGATGGTCCGAAGATTTCCGCTCGCAGCTCGACGCGCTGATCGCCGCCGCGCCGCCGGCCGCGTCGTTCACCTTCGATCTCCTGTCGCGCGACGACATCGCGGCGATGAAGGCGCGCGGCACCTATGTCATGGGCACCGCGACCGACGTGAGCGAGGCGCGCGCCTGGGCCGACGCCGGCGCCGACGCGATCATCGCGCAAGGCTATGAGGCGGGCGGCCATCACGGCGCGTTCCTGTCCGACGGCAACGAGGCGGCGATCGGCACGTTCGCGCTGGTGCCCGCGATCAAGCGCGCCGTCGCGCTGCCGGTGATCGCGGCGGGCGGCATCATGGACGGCGCGGGGATTGCAGCGGCACTGCTGCTCGGTGCCGACGCGGTGCAGATGGGCACGGCGTTCCTGCTGTCGCCGGAGTCGATCATCTCGACGCCGTGGCGCGAGGCGCTGCGCCAGGCCGGCGACGACGTCACGCGGCTGACGCGCGTCTACTCCGGCCGCTACGCCCGCGGCATCGCGAACCGCTTCTGGCAGGAGATGCGCACGGTGGAGAAGGACATCCCACCCTATCCGGTGCAGAACGCGCTGACCGGCGAGCTGCGCGCCGCGAGCGCCAAGGCCGGCTCGGCCGAGGCGCTGTCGCTGTGGGCCGGGCAGGGCGTCAACGCGATCCGCGAGATCGGATCGGCCGAGCTGGTCGACATGCTGTGGCACGAGACGAAAACGGCGCTGGCGGAGATGCAAGGGCGAGTCGGCTCTTAAACCCATCGTCATCCCCGGGCTTGTCCCGGGGACCCATGATCTCGATGGAATCGCGCGGAGCCGCGGAGTTCGAGAAGCTCTCTGTGCCTCCATGACTCCGTGCGGCATTTTTTTGTATCGCACAGAGGCGCAGAGGGCACGGAGTTCGCGCGAAACCTCCGCGTTCTCCGCGGCTCCGCGTGAAACAATTGCGCCAGCACGCGCAAATGGTTGGTTCGGTGATCCTGGATGGCCGCCACGAGGGCGGCCATGACGATTGAGAGGGGTTGATTCAGAACTGACTTGTTGTCAGTTCTGAATCCTGCTATGCATACCGACAATTCGAAAAACCAGGGAAACGCCATGCGCGCGGCAGCGGACACCAAGCCCAAATTCGACAAGGACGCCCTCGTCGCCAAGTACCGTGCCGAGCGCGACAAGCGCCTGCGCGCCGAGGGCAACGCGCAGTACACGCGCCTCGAAAAGCAGTCCCACGTCACCGCGACCGATCCCTACACGCCGTTCCAGGCGCGCGCGCCGAAGACCGATCACGTCGCCTTCGCCTTCATCGGCGGCGGCTTTGCGGGCCTCGTCACCGGCGCGCGCCTCGCCGAGGCGGGCATCACCGACGTGCGCATCGTCGAGAAGGGCGGCGACTTCGGCGGCACCTGGTACTGGAACCGCTATCCCGGCGCGCAGTGCGACACGGCTTCGATGGTCTACATGCCGCTGCTCGAAGAGACCGGCCACATGCCGACCGAGAAATACGCCCACGCGCCCGAGATCCTGGAGCAATGCCAGCGCATCGGCCGCCAGTTCGGCCTCTACGGCAACGCGCTGTTCCACACCGAGGTCACCGAGGTGATCTGGCAGGGCGGCAAGCATGCCTGGCTGATCAAGACCAACCGCGGCGATGCCTTCACGGCGCAGTTCATCGGGCTCGGCACCGGGCCGCTGCACATCGCCAAGCTGCCGGGCATTCCAGGTCTCGAGACCTTCAAGGGTCACACCTTCCACACCAGCCGCTGGGACTACGCCTACACCGGCGGCGATCCGAAGGGCGCGCCGCTGGGTAAGCTGGCCGGCAAGCGCGTCGCGATCATCGGCACCGGCGCCACCTCGGTGCAGGCCGTGCCGCATCTCGCCGGCGCCTGCAAGCAGCTCTATGTCGTTCAGCGCACGCCGTCGTCGGTCGACATCCGCGACAACAAGCCGATCGATCCGTCGTGGTTCGCCGACATCGCGACGCCGGGCTGGCAGCAGCGCTGGCTGGAGAACTTCACCGCCAACCAGGCCGGCGGCAGCGCCGACGAGGATCTGGTGATGGACGGCTGGACCGACCTGTCGCGCCGCATCCGCACCCGCATCATGACGATCCCGGCGGAAGAGCGCTCGCCCAAGGCGATGTGGGCGGCGTGGGAGGACAGCGACTTCGAGAAGATGGAGGAGATCCGCCATCGCGCCGAGACCGTCGTCGCCGACGCGAAGACGGCGGAAAGCCTGAAGGCATGGTACCGCCAGCTCTGCAAGCGCCCGTGCTTCCACGACGAATACCTCGCGGCGTTCAACCAGCCGCGCACCACGCTGCTGCACACCGACGGCAAGGGCGTCGAGCGCATCACCGAAAAGGGCTTCGTGGTCGACGGCCAGGAGTACGCGGTCGACTGCATCATCTATGCGTCGGGCTTCGAGGTCGGCACGGGCTTCACGTCGCGTTCCGGCTTCGACGTCGAGGGCCGGGGCGGCCTGATGCTGTCGGCGGCTTGGAAGGAAGGCATGCGCTCGAAGCACGGCGTGCACGTGCACGGCTTCCCGAACCTGTTCTTCGTCCAGCCGGTGCAGGGCGCGAACCTGATCTCCAACGTGCCGCACAACCTGACCGAGGCCGGCAAGACGGTGGCGCTGGTGGTGAACGAGACGCTGAAGCGCGGCGCGCACGAGGTGGAAGTCACCGAGGCGGCCCAGAAGGAATGGATCGACCTGTTGCTGACGGGCCCCGGCCGTATGATCGGCATGAGCGACTGCACGCCGGGCTACTACAACAACGAGGGCCTGCCCGCCGGTCCGGAGGCGAAATACGCGGTGGGCTATCCGGGCGGCGCGAGCGCGTATTTCAAGTATCTCGAGGAGTGGCGGAAGACGGGCACGTTCGAGGGGCTGGCGTTTCGCTAAAGTGTCATCCGCCGCGAATGCGGCGGACCCAGGTAACATCCTGCGCCGGCGCAACAGACGGCAACTGGGTTCGCCGCATTCGCGGCGAATGACATTTGAGCACGCTAAACAAACACCGCCACGTTCTGCCGGTGCGCGATCACCGGTTCGCCGCGGGTGTTCCACACCATCATGCTCTGCGCCGAATAGCCTTGCGCCGCCGTCTCCGCCTTGCTGCGGATCAGCCACCAGCCGTCGTCGGTTGTCGGCGCGTCCGACAATATGTCCAGGCTCCACGTCATCGTGCTGATCGGCGCGAACTGCGGGAACAGCACCATGATCGCGGGCGGCGGCGCATCCGCCAGCGCGATCAGCGGCACCAGGCCTTCGCGCGCCACCGCGTCCTGGTGACGGAACCAGATCAGGTACTCGGGCGCGGCGCCGGGCGTCACCGGGCGCGCGCCGCCCGCGAGGCGGCTTTCGAAGTGCTGCTGGAAGGTGATCGATGAGCGGTTGCCGGGGAAGAAGGACGGGCTCGCCTCGACCGGCGTCACCGCCGGCATCGGCAGATCGCTGTAGGCGATGACCGACGGCCGCGCCACGCCGAACGACAGCACCCCGCGCGCCGCAAGCCCCGCCTCGCCGACGAGATCGACGCCGACGAACACCGCCGACTTGCCGCGGCGCAGTTCCTTCGCCGTCATCGTCAGCGGCCCCGACGCCGGGCCGATCAGCGTGAACTGCGCCGAGCGCAGCGGCGGCAGATCCTTCGCGGTGCGCAGCGCCGTCTCGACGCACAGCGCCGCCGACAGGCCGCCATAAGCCGTGCGCCCCTGCAGCCAGTCGTCGGTCAGCGTGACGCGGAAGCTGTCGCCCTGCGCCGCGATGGCGGCGAGGAGTTCGGTGAACGGGGTCATCGGCAAATCCAATAGCGTTGCCGCGAGCGTGCCAGCCGTTGCCGCGCACGACAAGCGCGTTCGTCGCGCACAGGACCCGCGCGGCACGCACCACGATCCGTTCGCGTCAGTCGGCGCCGAACGGTTCGAAATCACCCTTCCCGTGGCCCATCGGGCATTTGAAGTCGGCCGGTACATCGGTCCAAGGCGTTCCCGGCGGGACGTTTTCCGGCGGATAGCCCCGGTCCGCGTCATAAAGGAATTCGCAAAGCATGCAGACCCATTTCTTGTAGACGTTCATGGCGCACCCCTTTTCGGCCCGCGCAACGTGCGCAGCAGTCCGATGCCGAACAGCGCCAGCGCGCAGCCCAGCGACACCTCTGCCAGCACATGGGCGTACGGCACGCCCGGCCACAGCAGCACCAGGCTCGTCACCGCCCACACCGGCATCAGGATCGTCAGCCACGGGCGATAGCTGCGCACCCGCACCGGATGGATGAAGTGGATCGGCGCGAAGGTCAGCACGGTGAAGAGGGCCACAACGCCCGCGCTCACCCACACGTCGGGCCGCAGCAGGAAGAGGTAGAACGCGATCACGTTCCACACCGCCGGAAAACCGCGGAAGAAATTGTCCTCCGTCTTCATGTCGGTGCGCGCGAAGGTGTAGAGCGACGACAGGAGGATCGCCGCCGCGCCGACCGCCGCCCACGCGTCCGGCAGCAGCCCGGCGCGATATATCAGCACCGCCGGCACGAACACATAGGTGAGATAGTCGACCACGAGGTCGAGGATAGCGCCGTCGATCGCCGGCATGCGCTCGGCCAATCCCGTCCAGCGCGCCAAGGGCCCGTCGGCGCCGTCGACCACGAGCCCCAGCGCCAGCCATGCCAGCGCCATGCGATACGCGCCGCGCTCCACCGCCAGGAAGGCGACGAACGCGATCACCGCGCCGCTCGCCGTCAGCGCATGGATCGCCCACAGCGCGGGCACGGGAACGCGGCGCGTCGTCGCCATCCTCACGCCTTCTTCGGCACCTTGTCGAAGTCCGATGCGTCGTGCCGCTCCGCCAGCTGGGTCGACGGATCGCCGAACACGCGGTTGACCATGCGGCCGCGCTGCACCGCAGGCCGCTCCGCGATCGCGTCGGTCCAGCGGAGCACGTTCTTGTATTCGTGCACCGACAGGAATTTCGCCGCCTCGTAGACGTGGCCCTTCACCAGGGCGCCGTACCACGGCCAGATCGCCATGTCGGCGATCGTGTATTCGTCGCCCGCGATATAGGTGTTGTCCGCGAGCTGGCGGTCCAGCACGTCGAGCTGGCGCTTCACCTCCATCGCGAAGCGGTCGATGGCGTATTCGATCTTGATCGGCGCATAGGCATAGAAGTGTCCGAAGCCGCCGCCGAGATACGGCGCCGAGCCCATCTGCCACATCAGCCAATTGATGGTTTCGGCGCGCTTGGCGCCGCTCTTGGGCAGGAAGGCGCTGTCGAATTTCTCGGCGAGGTACATCAGGATCGACGCCGACTCGAAGACGCGCGTCGGCGGATTGGTCGAATGGTCGCTGAGCGCCGGGATCTTCGAGTTCGGATTGATCCCGACGAAGCCCGAGCCGAACTGGTCGCCGGCGCCGATGTTGATCAGCCAGGCATCGTATTCCGCGCCCGTGTGGCCGAGCGCCAGGAGTTCCTCCAGCATCACCGTCGCCTTCACGCCGTTGGGCGTCGCCAGCGAATAGAGCTGCAGCGGATGTTTGCCGACCGGCAGCGGCTTTTCGGATGTCGCGCCGGCGATCGGGCGGTTGATATTGGCGAAGCGTCCGCCGTTCTCCTTGTTCCAGGTCCAGACGTCGGCGGGCTTGTAGCCCTCTGGGAAGGCGGGCGTGTCGGTCATGGCGGGCTCCTTCGGGATGGCGGATGCCGGACTTTAGGCCTCGTTCGCGCGCGCGCAACTGCATGTTAGGTTCGCGGCCCGGGAGGCCATGCCGGCATGAGGGAATTCGCCGCTATCGCGCTGCTTGCCGTGGTGGTGGGACTGATTGCCGTGCTGTTCGCCTGGAGCGGTGCGACGCACGAACGGCGAAACACCTTCACGTCGCTGTGCTGGATTCGTTCGTGCCCGCCACCGGCGGTGGCGGATGAAGACGACGGGCGGCCACATCCGATGACCGACAATTCGTTTTGGCATTACGGCGGATTGCTCGCCTATCTGCGGATCGAGGGTGCCACGCGCCGTTTCTACCGCGATCCCAAGCAGACGCTGAACGACGCCGAACTCGATGACGATCCGGACGACCTGGTGTTCGAGGGCACCGGCGACCACGGCTACTGGCACGGCATGGCGCAACTCTTCGACAGGCGCTGCGACAGCACCTATCCCTATCGCGTCGAAGGCCGATCGCGCGACCATGACAGGATCGTCGCGCTGACAGGCCATGCGCCGCGCATCGACGACGACTGCCATGTCGCCGGCTACAACGCCGCAACGAACACCCTGACCTTCACCTTCGTCGCCGAAGCCGATTAAGCCGCCAGCTTCCGCAGCTCCGGGATCAGATGCTCGCGCAGCTGGGCATCGGTGAGATTGGAAAGCTCCTTCGGTACTTCGCGCCACAACACCTTCCGCACCTTGGGGCTGGCCACGCTGCGGAATTCGCCGACCGAGCGCGCCGGTGCGACGATCGCCAGCCGCCCGAAGGCGTGGGCATCCAGCGCCGCCTCGATCGCCTGCGCGATGGCGCGCACGAAATCGTGTTTCTCCAGCTTGCGCGGATCGCTCGGCGACTCATAGGCGTGATGCTGTCCGCCGCCGCCGAAGCCGCGGCCCGGCCGGTCCGAATCGATATCGCGGTGATCGTGATGCAGTTTGGAACTCACCTCGCCGAGCACGGCCTCCAGCTTGGCATGCGGTTCCTTGTATTCGAAGAAACGCACATGGGCGGAGTCGAAGACGGCTACGAGGATGCGGTCGCTGGTCATGGATATCTCCTTACGGGAGATAACCGACAAGACGCGCCCCGCGTTCCGCCTCGCTAGTGCAGCGAGAACTCGCCGCCGGCCAGCGTCAGCTCGGCGTCCGCGATGACCCCGCGCGCCGCGACGCGCACCTGGAACAGCTTGCCGTCGAGAGAGGTCTCCCAGAAGCGCAGGAATTTGTTGAGCACGGGAAAGCGCGGCGCGATGTCGAGGTCCTGCCAGATGAAGGCTTGCAGCATCGCCGGGTGGTCCGGCATGCGGTAGAGAATTTGTGCGGTGGTGAGGCGATAGCCGCGCAGCCTGGCTTCCATGCTGGTCATGACGCTCTCCTTCGACAAATGCTCCGTGTGCGTTTCGCCCTTCCCGATGCGTTGAGCGATCCTGTCACGCGATTGTTGAACGGCGGGTGAAGGGCGCGCCTTGCCAGCGCCGCGCGGCGCGGGCAGCATGCGGTGGGGAGCGCGCGATAGGTGTAAAACCGTAGGATTATGCCCGCCCGCTTCGACCTTCGCCGCCTGCATGTGATCCTGCGCCGCAACTGGCGCGGCGGCGTCGCCTATGTCGCGCGCGACGGGCGCGGCCTTGCCGGCACGCTGGCGCTGCACGGGCTGTTCCTCCTGCTGGTGTTGGGGACGCTGCTGCACCGCACTGCGCCGCCGCTGGCGCCGCAGCATGTCGTGCCCATCGAGGTCGTGCAGGTGGGCGACACCACCACCGCGCCGCCCGCGCCGGTGAAAGCGAAGATCCCGACGCCGTTCGTGCCGCACACCGTGCCGCGCCCGCCGGCCTCCGCCAACAAGCCCGAGGGCACCTCGCCCACCGGCACCAAGCCGCAGCCCGACGATCTGGAGACGCGGCTCAACGCGCTGGCGCATCTGAAGGCGCCGGAGAGCAACACCCAGCCGCTCGATCGGCCATCGGCCTCCGACGCGACGACGAGCAACGATGCCGAGCCGGGCAACGAGACGGCCTATGCGGTGCGCGACCTGATCCGCGCCCAGGTGCTGCGCAAATGGAATTTCGACGTCGCGGCGCTGGGCGCCAAGGGCTTCGTCATCGCGCTGCGCGTGACGGTGGTGAAAGGCGGCCGCGTCGAGAAGGCCGAGATCCTCGACCGCGAACGCTACACCCGCGACGCGCTCTATCGCGACATCGCGCTCAGCGCGCGCAATGCGGTGCTGCTGGCCTCGCCGCTGACGCTGCCGGAAGGATCGGTGATCGGAGACGGCTTGACGGTGACGCTGAGCCTGAACCCGCGCGATACGCTCAAATAGCGGCGGCCGCCGCGGGGGACATCGAAGCGTCGCGGAGCTGCTTGGCGGGGCCGAAGCCTTCCATGCCATGCTCCCACTGATAGGCGACGACCGCGCCCTTCACCGGCTGCAGCATGCCGAGCGCCATCGCCGTGGTGACGGGCAGCCAGATCACGGCATGCAGCCACAGCGGCGGCGCGAACGCCGCCTCCACGCCCAGCGTCGCCGCGACCACGATGTGCCCGACGATGACGATGACGAGATAGGCCGGAAAGTCGTCGGCGCGGTGATGGTGCATCGCCTCGCCGCAGGCCGGACAGTTGTCGGCGACTTTCAGGAAGGCGCGGAACAGCTTGCCTTCGCCGCATTTGGGGCAGCGCCCCATCAGTCCGCGCATAACGGGAGTTTGCATCGCCGGCCGGGCCAGCAGGCTCTGCATCAGGTTGTGCATCGCGCTCATGCGGGTGGAGATAGGCCCGCTCTATTCCCGCAACAAGACGTCCGCCCGCCGCGCGCGCGTTTGTCGCGGGACCTCGCGCAACGTTTCAATCTGCTACGGCAGCGTCCTTGCCACGCGGAATCCGGCGAGGCTCGAATAGTCGTATTCGCCCTTCACCGCCGGCGCGCCGGTGCGCGCGGCGGAACGGACGAACACCGGCACGTTGTCCCACGAGCCGCCGCGCAGCACGTGCCGCGTGCAGTCGCCGCCGTTCGCCGCGGTCCAGGCCGATCCGTCCTGCGGCGCGCCGCGGTAGCTCGGATGCCAGCAATCGGCGGTCCACTGCCACGCATTGCCCAGCATGCCGAAGAGCCCGAACGGATTGGGCTGGAAGCTGTCGACGTCGGTCAGCACGCGCGCATCGGCGGCGCTGCCGCAGCCGTTGCAGTTCGCGTTGCCGGTGCCCAGCGCGTCGCCCCACCAGCGCGCCGTCGGCGTGCCGCCGCGCGCCGCGTATTCCCACTCCGCCTCGCTCGGCAATCGATAGGGTCCGTCGCGCCCGGCCAGCTGCGGCCGCGCCTTCTTCACCTGCACGTTGAGCCACGCGACGTAAGCCTGCGCGTCCTTCCATTCCAGGCACACCGCGGGCCAACGCGGCGGCTGCACCTCGGCCGGCGGCATCGCCCAGCTGTGGTCGGCCGGCGTCCATTTCAGATCGAGCGTCTTGTTGCACGGCGCCGGCTTGTAGCCGGTGTCCTGCAGGAAGCGCAGGAAGTCCTCGCTGGTCACGTCGTACTTGGCGAGCGCGAAGGCGCGGATGCGCACCGTGTGCTGCGGGCCTTCGTTGTCGAAGTGCCCGGTCTCGTCGGCGCGGCTGCCCATGGTGAAGCTGCCGGCCGGGATGCCGACCATGGTCGGACAGCCGGCGCACTCGGCGAACTCGCGTTCCTTGTGCTCCTCGCCACGCGCGGCGGCGAAGCCCAACACCAGAAGCGAGATAAGGAGGAGAAGCCGTTTCACCGGACGAAGGTAGGTTTGCCCTCCCGCGCTGGCAAGCCGCGCGGACAGGGTGACGCAAACGTGAGCGGCGTGTTGTGCATGTTTACAATCGCCGCCACAGTGCCGGCATGACCACCGATATACCCGAAGGCTTCCGGCCGTTGCGTTTCTCCGTCGGTTTCATCGACGTCGTCGGCCCGCTTTATGGCAAATGGACCGGCGAGCGCCTGCTGATGGGCTTCCGCGTCGAAGCCAAGCACTGCAACCCAGGCGGCGTGGCGCATGGCGGCATGCTGGCGACCTTCGCCGACATGTTCGTCCCCATTGCCGCGCGTATCCAGGCCAAAGCGGACGTCGGCTTCGCGCCGACCGTCAACCTGACGCTGGATTTCCTCAGCCCGGCCCGCAAAGGCGCCTGGGTCGAGGGCCAGGCCGACTTCCTGCGCAGCGGCAAGAGCCTGTTCTTCGCCCAAGGGATGGCGACTGCCGATGGCGCGCCCTGCCTGCGCGCGTCGGGCATCTTCAAGGTCACCAATCCGATCGGCAATCTGCCGGCCGTCGAAGCGATGTTCGGAGACGGATGATGGCGTTCGCCGGCTTCCCGAAAGACTTCTTCGCCTTCTTCCGCGCGCTGAAGGCGAACAACGACCGCGCCTGGTTCGAGACCAACAAGCAGCGCTACAAGGACAGCGTGCAGGCACCGATGTCGGCGTTCGTCACCGACATGCAGCCGCGCCTCGCCAAGGTGTCGAAGCATTTCGTCGCCGATCCCAGGCCAAACGGCGGCTCGATGTTCCGCATCTACCGCGACGTGCGCTTCGCCAAGGACAAGCGTCCGTACAAGGAGCATGCCGCCTGCCACTTCCGCTACGCCGGCGCCAAGGACGTGCACGCGCCGGGCTATTACATGCATTTCAACGACGACGAGGTGTTCTTCGGCGGCGGCATGTACCTTCCCGATCCCCAGGCGCTCGGCGCGATCCGCGACGCCATCGTGAAGAAGCCCGCGGCGTGGAAGGCGGTGACCGGCGACAAGACCCTGGTGAAGAGCTTCGGCGGTCTCGGCAACGATCACAGGCTGGCCCGCGCGCCCAAGGGCTACGACCCGGATCATCCGCTGATCGAGGACCTCAAGCGCAAGAGCTTCTTCGCGATGCGCGAGGCGGACCTCAAGCTCGCCGCCTCGCCCAAGCTGCCCGATGCGGTGGCCGAAACTTTCCAGGCCGCGGCGCCGCTAATGAAGTTCCTCTGCGCCGCGCAAGGCGTTAAGTTCTAGAGACCATGGCCAACGATCTCGTCCCCGTCCCGCCGCCCGTCGAAGCCGTCCCCGTCGAGCCCCGCGATGCGCGCTGGCGGTTCCTGCGCGACGTCGTGGTGTTCGAGGCCAAGCTCGCGCTCAACAACCTGCACAACTTCTTCCAGATCCCGCTGACCCTGGCGGTCGCGGTGTTCGACGTCGTGATCAAGGGCAAGACCGAGGGCGAGCGCTTCTACAAGCTGGTGGAGGTGGGCCGCACCATCGACGACGCGATCGACATCTATTCGATCGTCGCGCATCGCGAGCGCCCCATGAACACCGACTATACGGTCGACGCGGTGATCGCGAAGATGGAGGGCGTCATCAAGCGCGAATACGAGAAGGGCGGCACCGCCGCCAGCGTGAAGGCCGCGGTCGACAAGGCGATCGACCAGATGCAGGCCAAGACCGAACCGCACGCCGCCCGCGCCGCCGACGCGATGAAAGCCGCGGCCGACAAGATGTCGGAGCACATGCAGAACATGGGGCAGGGCCCCGATCCCGGATCGAAGCCCGAATCGAATCCCGGCGGCGACGCGCGCTGACGCTTGACACAGTTGGAAGGCATAAAAACCAATTGTCACGGCCCGCGACTGCGGGCCACCCCAGGTGATAGCGGTAGGAAGCTCGAAGGTTCGCGGGATCTAATCTCGCGAACTTTTTCTTTTGTGCAGAACCCAACTGGGCGGCCCGCATTCGCGGGCCATGGCACTCCTTGCTTTGGAGTCCAAGTGTCGCTTGCGCCCACCGCGCCTTAGTGCTCACCTGACCGCAGCCGCGTGGCGTTTCGGCATGGTCTTGGGGGCAGGCATGACGACCGCAGGCGATCACGCCAACACAAGCAATCTCGGCGCCCCCCAAAGTGGCGTCCCGAAGCCCGGCGTGCATGTCGCCGACGTCGCCAAGTGGCTCGTGCCGTCGGTCGGCGCGCTGTTCGTCGTCATCGGCTTCATCGCCCAGACGGCGCAGGACAGCCTGCTGGGCCTCGGCCTCACCCATCCGGGCAACGACGCCTACGTGTCGGCTGCCTCGGATTTCTTCCTCGTCCTGATCTCCACGGCCGTCAGCGCCGTCGAGAACCTGTTCTCGTTCCGCGCCGTGTCGTTCGACGGCTATTTCTGGTGGCTGCTGATCCTCTCGCTGTTGGCGGGATGGGCCTTCGCGCGGCGCGGCCCCGGCATGGCCCTTTTGCTGCTGATCGTTCTGCTGCTGAGCAAGTTCCTGGTGTTCGACGCACCGCTGCTCACCATCCACGACGTCGTGCTGCGTTCGCCGCCGACCGCGCACAAGAAACTCTCCTTCGTGGAAAGCTTTCGGCAGGGCACCGAGCCGATCGTCCGCGATCGCGCCAAGTTGCTGAAGGAAGAGATCCTGTGTAGCCGCGTGAAGGACGGCCTGCCGCAGAACGCCGCGATCGCGTGCTCGAGCTTTCCGGACGCGCCGCACTACGCCCGCGCCCTGACCGGCGAGTTCCTGGATCAGATCTGGGGCACGATCCTGATCGTGGTCGCGGCCGCCGCCGTGCTGCGCTCCGCGGGTCATTCGCGTACCGCCTCGGCCATCGCGATCCTCACGCTGCTCTACGCGCTGATGCTGCCCTACGCCTATGGCAAGCTGCAGCGCTATGCGCTGTTCAATGTCGGGCAGGTGGTGATCTCGTCCGATCTCGCCAAGCATCTTTTGACGGAGCCCGACCTGTCGCTGCCCCAGCCCGCGACGCCGCCGTCGAGCGACGCGACGCAGAATCTCGATGTGCTGATCCTGTCGCGCGACGGCGGCATCGTCGACGTGCTGGTGGTGCGCTCGGCGGCCTGCGCGGGCGGCGGCCAGTCGCAGCGCATCGCGCGCTCCACCTTCGCCGGCGGACAGGTGCTGGCGGTCGAGGAGCTCTATCAGGACGACGTGGTGGCGTGGACGGCGCGGCAGGATCACGCCTGCCCGCGGCCGACGGCGCTGAAGCATCATTGACGGAGGGACCGATGCCGTATCGCGCGTTGCTGGGCCTGCTGAGCCTCCTGATCGCGACGGCCGCGCAGGCCGCCGACATCGGCACCCGCTTCAAGGTCGAGCCGGCTTCGAGCATCGTCGTGGAGACCGTTTTGCGCTGGAGCGACGGCCAGCAGCACGCGCTGATCACCTTCAAGTCCCCGGCCGATGCGGCGCGGCTGGCGCGTGCCGGGCTCGTCGCGCGCCTGTTCGTCGCCGGCGCCGACGGCCGGCCGATTTCCGACCGGCATGCGCAGGGCGCGAACGATCCCTGCGACTGGTATCTCAGCTACGTCTTCACGCTCGATCCGAACGGCCGGCCGCTCGATTTCGGCCCGATCGACCGGCAATGGCTGACGCCGGCGGGCAGCCGCTTCGCCACCGGTCATTTCGTGCTCGTCTTCCACTACCGCCAGGACGTCGCCGACGACAACGACATGTTCGGCCTCAACCATGCCGACACCGGCGCGTTCTTCGGTCTCGACAAGCCGGGCAACGCCATCGCCATCGCCGTCACCGCGACGCCCGCCACCGATCAATCGAACGCCTATGCCGAAGCCGCGGCACGCCAAGAGGCGGCCTATGCTTACATCGCCGCGCATGCACAGCCGCGCTGCCACAGCCTCGGGCCGCTGGCGCCGCCGTCGCTGGTCGCCGATGCCGGCGCGCCGGCGCTGTGCGGCGGTGGCGCCGATCCGATGCCGCGAGCCTCGCATGCGGGCATCGTGCAACTCGACCAGGATGCGGCTGTCCTGTTCTAGATGATCCGGCTCCATTTCTCCGTCGCCAGCCGCGCCTTCGTGCCGTTATGGGCGCTCGAAGAGCTCGGCGTGCCGTACGAACTGGTCGACACCGACATCCGCACGAAGAAGCACAAAGCCCCCGCCTATCTTGCGATCAATCCGATGGGAAAGGTGCCCGCGCTCGACGACGACGGCGTCATCGTCACCGAGACGCCCGCGATCTGCCTCTATCTCGCGGACAAATACGGCGCCGGCACGCTGGCGCCGGGCTTCGGCGATCCGGCGCGCGGGCCCTATCTGAAATGGTGCGTCTTCGCGACGGCGGTGTTCGAGCCGGCCTGCTGGGTGCCGCCCGCGCTCACCGAAGCCGACCGCAGCGGCTATGGCTGGGGCGCTCGCGACACGATGTTCGCGGCGCTGGAGCAGGGCCTGACGCCCGGTCCGTGGCTGCTCGGCGAACGGTTCAGCATGGCCGACGTCGCGCTCGGCGGCCTCTTCGCCATCGCGTACTTCAACACGCGCATCCCCGACAGGCCGGTCTTCGCCGCCTACAACGAACGCCTCAACGCGCGTCCGGCCTATCGACGCGCCGCCGCGCGCACCTGGCCGCCGGAATTGTTCAAGCCCTAGCCGCGAAGCCTTCGAGCGCGTTCACCGTGATCTGCGCCAGCGCATCGAGGTTATATCCGCCCTCGAACAGGAACACCGTCGGCTTGCCGAGCGCGGCGATCTTCTCGCCGAGGCGCAGATAATCGCTCGCCGTCAGCTTGAACTTCGAGATCGGATCGGCCTCATAGGTGTCGAGCCCGAGCGACACCAGCAGCACGTCCGGCCCGAACGCCGCGATCCGCGCCGCCGCCGTGTCGAACGCCTGCACATAGGCGTCCCACGCCGCATACATCGGCAAGGGCAGGTTGAGGTTTGCGCCTTCGCCACCGCCCTCGCCGGTCTCGTCCGCGAAGCCCAGGAAGTGCGGATAGGCGAAGCTCGGATCGCCGTGGATCGAGCAGAACAGCACGTCCTCGCGGCGATAGAAGATGCTCTGCGTGCCGTTGCCGTGGTGATAGTCGACGTCGAGGATCGCCGGCCGGATGCCGCGATCCGCCAGCCACTGCGCCGCCACCGCGACGTTGTTGAGATAGCAATAGCCGCCGAACATGTCGGCGCTCGCGTGATGGCCGGGCGGCCGCGCCAGCGCGAAGGCGGCACGCGCCCCGCTCTTCACCTCGGCCGCCGCCGACAGCGCGCAGTTCGCGGCCGCGAGCGACGCCGCCCAGGTGCCCCTGAGGATCGGCGTCGCGGTGTCGAACGCATAGGTGCCGAGCCGCGACTCCACATCGCCGTCGAACCGGTTGCGCATCCCGCGCCCCGGCCATGCCGAGGGGATCGCGGGCGGCGCATCCTCGCCATAATGCTTGCGCCACAGCGTGCTCGCCTCGCCCAAAAACCGCACCAGCCCCGCATCGTGCACGCGTCCGATGGGCGCCATGCCGAAATCGAGCGGCGCCGCGACCGGGCCGATGCCGCGCT
The DNA here is from genome assembly GCA_035551495.1 of Rhizomicrobium sp. Classification (GTDB taxonomy): domain Bacteria; phylum Pseudomonadota; class Alphaproteobacteria; order Micropepsales; family Micropepsaceae; genus Rhizomicrobium. The sequence goes on from DASZMT010000126.1 coordinate 48,266, forward strand.
TGACGGCTTCCGCCTTCACGCGCTCGGCGCGCTGCGGCACTTCGACGGCCGGCGTGAGGCGCCCGCCCTCGAACTCCTCGGGCGGCGCATGATCGAGATGCGCGGGCGAATAGAAGATTTTCATGGATGCTACTTGACCAAGATTAAGCCCAAATGTCATCCGCCGCATTCGCGGCGGATGACAA
>DASZMT010000127.1:0-10202 GCA_035551495.1 Rhizomicrobium sp.
CAGCGCCGGATCGAGCTTCAACAGCTTGCCGAACAGGCTGTTGTAAAGCTGGTCCGGGTCGCCGGTCGGAAGATCGGTGCGCCCCGTCCCGCCGATCAGGAGCGTGTCGCCCGTGAACACCCGGTCGTTCGCGACGAGGCACATCGAATCCCGCGTGTGCCCCGGCGTGTGCAGCGCCGTGAGCCGCAGGCCGCCGACGATCAGCATGTTGCCGTCGTCGAGCCGCAGATCGACGAACGGCGCCGGGCTGTCGCGGTGCATGACGACCGGCACGCCCAGCGCCTGCGCCACCTGGCGCGAGGCCGAAAAGTGATCGGCATGGGTGTGCGTGTCGATGACGTAACGAACCGTCAGCCCATCGCGCGTCGCCATCGCGCGGTAGTGATCGATCAGCTTGATCTCGGGATCGATCAGCGCGGCGCAGAACGTCTCGGGACACCCGACGACGTAGGACTGGCAGCCGCCGACGGCGAATTGCTCGAAGATCACGTCAGCGCCCGATCCGCCCGGTCACGGGCATCGAGCTGGTGAGCCCGCCGTCGACCGCGATGTGCTGGCCGTTGACATAGCTCGCCTCGTCCGACGCCAGGAACAGCGCCAGCGCCGCGATCTCCTCCGGATGGCCGTAGCGCTTCAAGGGATTGAGCTGGCCGATCCGGTCCTTCGATCCGCGCTGCTCGGCATAATCGAAGATCGGCTTGGTCATGCCCGTCTCGATGATGCCCGGACAGATCGCGTTGACGCGGATGTTGGTGCCGGTGAGGTAGTTCGCGGCCGTGGTCGTCAGGTTGATGACGCCCGCCTTCGACGCCGAATAGGGCCCGCCGCCCGCGCCCGAGCGGATGCCGGCCACCGACGCGGTGCAGACGATCGAGCCCCTCTTGTTCGGGATCATCACCCGCGAGGCATGCTTGATGGCGAGGAACACGCCGATCAGGTTCACATCGAGCACCTGGCGCCAATGCTCCGCCGTCAACTCGAAGAACGGCGGCTGCCCACCACCCGAGATGCCGGCATTGGCATAGATCGCGTCGAGCTGGCCGTAATCCTTGACCGCCGCATCGACGAAGCCCGCGACATCTTCCTCCTTCGAGGCATCGGCCGTGATCGCCTTGGCCCGCCCGCCGGCATCCACGATGGCCTTGGCCGTCTCGTGCACGGCTTCCGCGCGGTCGACCGCGACGACGGCGGCACCCTCCGCCGCGAACAGCTTGGCGCTCGCCCGCCCGATACCGCTGGCCGCGCCCGTGACGATGGCGACCTTGCCCTTGAGACGATCCATGATGCCCTCCCGATGTTGTCTGGAGCGCAGCATAAGTGCGAAACTGGGGCGGGTTCAAATCGACAGTGTCATGGCAGCGCGTTCCGCCGTCCTCGGCATCGACCGGGGCGGTTTTCATTTCGGCGTCACGAAGATCTTCGAGAACGTGTCGTTCCAGCTGGACGACGCGCGCACCGCCCTGGTCGGCGAGAACGGCGCGGGCAAGTCGACGCTCCTGAAGTGCCTCGCCGGCGAACACGAGCTGTCCAGCGGGCAGATATTGAAATCCCGCGGCCTGCGCGTCGGCATCGTGCCGCAGGAGATCCCCGACGGCCTCGCCGCCGTGCCGGTGCGCGAGGTCCTGGAGCGCGCCCTGCCGCCCGACGCGCGCGACGACACCTGGCGGATCGACGTCCTGCTCGACGACCTCGCCATCCCGCCCGACATCGCGGCGAAGAATTTCGGCGAGCTCTCCGGCGGCTGGCAGCGGCTGATCCTGATCGCGGCGGCCAAACTCGGCGCCCCCGACATCGCGATCCTCGACGAGCCGACCAACCATCTCGACATCGAGAACATCAACAAGCTGGAGGCCTGGCTCGAAGAAGACCGCATGCCGATGCTGATCGTCAGTCACGACCGCGAATTCCTCGGCCGCATCACGACGCGCACCATCTTCCTGCGCAAGGACGGCGCGCACGCCTTCAAGGTGCCGTTCCAGACCGCGCGCGAGGAGCTGCTGCACCAGGATGCGCTGGCCGCCCGCCGCCGCCGTCTGGAGGAGCGCGAGGTCGACCGGCTGGAGAAGGTCGCGGCGCGCTACAAGGCCTGGGGCGTGATCAATTCCGGCTTCCACAAGAAGGAGCAGGCCACCCGCAAGCGCATCGCGCGCATCGAGGACAACGCCACCGAGGTCTACAAGCCGAAGAATCGCAAGCTCGAGCTGAACGACGACGTGATCGACGCCCGCGTCGCGCTGCGCCTGTCGAATCTGGTCGTGACGACGCCGGACGGATCGCGCACCCTCGTCACCATCGACCGGCTGGTGATCGCGGCCGGCGAGCGGGTGGCGCTGCTCGGCCCGAACGGCAGCGGCAAGTCCACGCTGCTCAGCGTCCTGGCGCGCGCCTGGGATCCGGATCAGGAGCATTACGACGGCCGCGCCCCGGTGCGCTTCAATCCGGCGACCAACCTCGTCTATTTCGACCAGCGCATGGCCGACCTGCCGCTCGATACGACGCTGCGCCAGTACGTGGCGCAGGTGAAGACGGTGAACGACGCGCAGGCGACGGCGATCCTCACCAAGGGCGGCTTCCCGTTCGAGCGGCTGGACGACAAGATTCGAAAACTTTCATACGGAGAGCAGTCGCGGCTGGTGTTCCTGCGCATGAAACTGCTGCAGCCGAACTTCTACATGCTCGACGAGCCGACCAACCATCTCGACATCGAGGGCCAGGAAGACCTGGAAGAACAGCTCGAAAACGCCGACGTAACCTGCATCTTCGTGAGCCACGACCGCTATTTCACCCGCACGGCGGCGACCCGGTTTTTGGAAATTCGCAAAGGCCGGTTGGTCGATGTGGAGAGCGCCGACGACTTCTTCGATGCACAGATTTGATCTCCCCCTTGTCATCCCCCGCCGAGCGCAGCGAGGGGAAGGGGATGACAGTAATGTTTTATGAGGACCGCCCATGAACCTCGCCAAGCCACGCGTCGACGTCGGCCTCAACACCAGCAATCTCGAATCCATGCTCGCCTTCTGGCAGGGCGAGATGGGCGTGCCGTTCGATCACGTGCTCCCCATCCGCAAGGGCCAGAAGCAGCATCGCCACGACCTCCTCGGCTCGGTCCTGAAGATCAACCACTTCGCCGATCCGCTGCCCGCCGCGCCGCGCGCCGGTTACGCCGAGGTGCTGATCGCCCGTCCCGGCCTCACGCAGATGAAGATCGCGCGCGATCCCGAAGGCGTCGTCGCGGGTCTCGTGCCGCCCGGCACGCTCGGCATCCAGCAGATCGGCATCAAGCTGAAGGTGCGCGATCTCGAAGCCCATCGCCGCTTCTATGTCGACGCGCTCGGCCTCGCCGAGACTGCGCATGCCCGCGGCGCCGCATTCCAGGCGGGCGAGACGATCCTGCTGCTGGAGGAATCCGACGACGCGCCGGCCGATGCCGTGTTCCAAGGGCCGGGCTTCCGCTACATCACCTTCCAGGTCTTCAAATGCGACGCGGAGCACGCCCGCATCCTTGAGCACGGCGGGCGCGAAGCGGTGGCGCCGGTGACGCTCGGCGCCACGGCGCGCATCTCGATGGTACGCGACCCCGACGGCAACTGGATCGAGATCAGCCAGCGCGCGTCGATCACGGGATCTCTGGCGTAGGCGTTTTCAGAGCCTCAATTCCTTACCCCTCCCAATCGTCATGGCCGGGCCCTCTTACGCTGTCGCTAAGAGGCCCGGCCATCCATAAACACGCCTGCGTCCGGTGGAGCGCGTGCCACAAATTTGAATCACGCGGAGCCGCGGAGACGCAGAGGATTTCGCGCGAACTCTGTGTCCTCTGTGGCTCTGTGCGACACCTAAAAATCTCGCACGGATGCACGGAGACACAGAGAAACTCTCGAACTCCGCGCCTCCGCGTGAATCATCCAGGTTAATGGATGGCCGGAACAAGTCCGGCCATGACGGAGTTGGGAATGCGGTGGTTTGAAGCCCCACGCGCCCTGCGCTAAAACACATCCATGATGATCGACCCCATCTCGACCTTCGACGGCCTCACGCAGTGGTCCGGCCCGTTCGACGACGCGACGCGCACGGCGGCGCAGGACGCGCTCGAAAGCGGCCAGGTCCTCTATTTTCCGCAATTGCCCTTCGTCGTCGGCAACAGCGAGAACGCGCTTCTGACCGATGCACTGTCGAACGGCCGCGCCAAGAACATCAGCCGCGATCCCGACGGCAAGATCCAGGGCGAAAGCGCCACGCCCGAAGTCGCAGCCCAGCTCTCCGCCATGATCGGCCGCTTCGCCGCGCAGTCGCGCGCCCTGGTGCTCGGCCTCTTCCCCGGCTATGCGCACGAGATCGAGCAGGCGCGCACCTCCTATCGCCCGGTGGAGATCGCGGGCCGCCACTATTCGCCGCGCAACGACGACAAGCGTCTCCACGTCGACGCCTTTCCCTCGCGGCCGCAGCGCGGCAAGCGCATCCTGCGCGTGTTCTCCAACATTCATCCGATGGGCGGGCGGCGCGTCTGGCATGTCGGCGAGAAATTCGAGGACATGGCGCGCAAGCATATGGTCAAGGCGCGCAAGCCCTTGCCGCTCGAGCCCTGGCTGTTCGAGACCCTTCGCATCACGCGCGGCCGGCGCAGCGCCTACGACTACCTGATGCTCGGACTGCATGACGGCGCCAAGCTCGACGGCGCCTACCAGAAGGACGCGCCGCAGGTGGAGTTCGCGTTTCCGGCCGGCACCAGCTGGATGTGCTTCACCGATCAGGCAATGCACGCGGCCCTGTCGGGCCAGTTCGCGCTGGAGCAGACCTTCCACCTGCCGCCCGCGGCGCTGGCGCATCCCGAACGCTCGCCGCTCAAGGTTCTGGAGCGCATGACGGGACGCGCGCTGATATGAGGCGCGGTCTTTTCGCGGCGGCGCTCTTGCTCCTGACGGGGTTGGCGCAAGCGCAGCGGATCACGGTGGACCTGCCGAAGACCCCGCCCGCCGACCGCGATGCCGTGCTGGCCACGATGGGCCAGGATCCGGCGATGCGGCCGCAGGTCCTCAGCGATCTGCTCGATTACGATCTGTGCACCCTGAGCGCGCCCGACGGCTCGCACCTGATCGATGCAAAAGCGCCCGACGGCTCGGCTTACAGCCCGATCTTCACCTCGATCGCGCGTCTGCGTGCGGTCTATGGCGCGGACCAGGTCCCCAATTGCAGCCAAGGCCGGCTGATCCTGACCTATCTGCGCGACAAGCGCGTCGTGTTCGATCCCGGCGGCGCGGACACCGTCGCCTGGCAGCCCGAAGAGGTGATGCGCATCTTGAAGGCCGGTCATGTGCCGATCCCGGTCGAGTCGCAGGCGCGCACGCCCGATGCGGTGCCGCCCGCGCTGATGGCGGGACTGCAACGCATCTGCCGCGACCTGCCGGCGGCCGCGAAAGCCTCGCTTGTCGTCGTCGACTGGCCCGCGCGCAAGACGTCGAGCTGGCGTCTCACGGTCTATGCCGGCGACGATCTCGACCGTGCCCGTCTCGACCGCGTGGTGCACGATGTATTCGATCGCGTCGACACGGGTCGCTTGCCGTTGGAGATCGTGGTCTGGCCGGTCCTGGCCGGAACACCGCCGGGCGTCGCGGTCTGCGCCGGCTGAGACGGCGGCCGAATTCGAGTGTAGGCGAGCGTCCATCCGACGGTCATAAAACCGTTGCGGCTCGCGCCTTACATCCCACCAACCAAGAAGGGTGGGACGATCATGACCGACACGACTGCCGCGCCGGAACATTTCCGGGGCGCCCCGAAATTCGATCAGAAGACCGGCATGGGCACGATCGTCGTGTTCTTCTGCCTGCTCGCAGCGGGCCTCGGCTACGGCATTCACGGCCTGCTCGACGACATTCAGAGCGTGCACGAGCCGCTCGCCCTCGGCGTCTTCGCGATGTTGGGCCTGGCCCTGCTGATCGCGCTGGGCTTCGAGTTCGTCAACGGCTTCCACGACACCGCCAATGCGGTGGCGACCGTGATCTACACCCACTCCCTGCCGCCGTTGGTCGCGGTGATCTGGTCGGGCGTGTGGAACTTCCTCGGCGTGATGGTGTCGACCGGCGCGGTCGCCTACACCATCGTGACGCTGCTGCCCGTCGAGCTGATCCTGCAGGTCGGCAGCGGCGCCGGCTATGCGATGATCTTCGCGCTGCTGATCGCGGCGATCACCTGGAACCTCGCGACCTGGGCGTTCGGCATCCCGAACTCGTCCAGCCACGCGCTGATCGGCTCGGTGCTCGGCGTCGGCCTCGCCAACCAGCTGATGGCGCCGGCCGGCCAGGCGACATCGGGCGTCGACTGGAACCAGGCCTACAATGTCGGCATCGCGCTGTTCACCTCGCCGCTGATGGGCTTTTTCTTCTCGGCCGTCCTCCTCCTCGTCATGAAGACGGTGATCCGCGCCCCCAAGCTCTATGAAGAGCCAGCGGGCGACCAGCCGCCGCCGTGGTGGATCCGCGGCCTGCTCATCCTCACCTGCACCGGCGTGTCGTTCTTCCATGGCGGCAATGACGGGCAGAAGGGCATGGGCCTGATCATGCTGATCCTGATCGGCGCGGCACCCACCGCCTACGCCCTCAACCGCACCATGCCGCAAGAGCAGACGCCCGCCTTCGTGGCCTCGGCCACCGCGGCGCAGCAGGTGTTCGCGGCGCACGACAATGGCGCGACGGCGATGGATCCGGTCCAGGCCCGCGGCATCGTGGGAACGGCGCTGCGCGAAAAGAAGCTCAACGCGCCGAACGTCTTCGCCGGCCTCGCGGCGCTCTCGGGCGACATCGCCAAGAACGTGTCGAGCTACGGTTCGCTCAGCCATGTCCCGGCGGCGGCGACCTCCAACCTGCGCAACGACATGTACCTGACGAGCGAGGCGGCACGCCTGTTGCCCGCGCAAGGCGCCAAGTTCTCCGGCACGGAGAAGACGACGCTCAAGGCCTATACCGACGGCCTGCTCAAGGGCACACGCTACATCCCGGTCTGGGTGAAGGTCTGCGTCGCCATCGCGCTCGGCCTGGGCACCATGATCGGCTGGAAGCGCATCGTGGTGACGGTCGGCGAGCGCATCGGCAAGACGCACCTGACCTATGCCCAGGGCGCTTCCGCCGAGATCGTCGCCATGGCCACGATCGGCGCGGCGGAGCTCTACGGCGTGCCGGTCTCGACCACCCACATCCTGTCGAGCGGCGTCGCCGGCACGATGGCGGCGAACGGCTCAGGCCTGCAGTGGGGCACGCTGCGCTCCATCGCGCTGGCCTGGGTGATGACGCTCCCGGCCGCGATGGCGCTGGCGGGTGGGCTTTATTACGTGCTGCGCATGTTCGTGGTGCACTAGTTCCAGAACGCGGCGAGGCGCTCGGCCTCGCCGCGGCCCTGGACGACGCCGGCGAGCGCGACGTCGCCGCGGCGGCTGCCGTCCATCATGTTGGGGCCGAACGCCTCGCGGCACAGCGCATCGGGCACGATCAGCGCGACCTTCGCGCCTGCCGCCGTCAGCACCGCGATCTCGCGATCGATCCGCGCGCGCATCATTTCGGTCGCGCCATTGCCCATCACCGCCACGCACAAGACGCGCGCGTATCCCTTGCCGAGGTCGAAGCAGGTGCCCGAGCGGATGCCGCCGTCGATATAGCGCCGCCCGTGGATCGTCACCGGCGGAAACACTCCCGGCACCGAGCAACTCGACGCGATGGCGTGGCCGAGATCGACGCCCGACGATTCCTCCCACAGATGGAACGTACCGTCCGCCGCGTCGACCGCGGTGCAGGCATAGCCGTGCGGCCACGCCTCGCCCGGCCTGGCGATGGAGCCGAAGCTGGCGAGGAACTGCTCCTCCGAGATCGTCTTGGCGGCGAGCGCATAGGCGCCCATCTCGGCGCGGTGCCCGGCCTCCTGCCCCGGCGCCGGCGTTGTGGCGAAGAATTTCATCAGCGGGCCAAGATCGGGCGGCGGCGGCGGCGCGGCCTTGGGTGATGCCGCGCGGGCTTTCTCCACCATCTCCACCTGGGCGCGCACCAACGCCTCGGCCGGGCGGCCCGATGCCAGCGCCGCGCCGACGAACGCCCCCGCCGAAGTACCGACGATTCGGTCCGCGCCCGCGATTCGGACCCCGCGCTCCTCGAGCCCGGCGGCCAATCCGGCCTCCCAGGCGATGCCCACCGGCCCGCCGCCGCTCAGAATCAGGGCTCGATCACCCATCAAGGCCTCCAACGCTCACACCATCGTCCGATATAGCATGGCCATGTCAGCCGCCCCCCGCTAATGTTTTCGGCAGCATGACCGACGCCACGCCCCCCGACGCGCGCGCCCGCTTCCACATGGAACGGAAACCCCGCCTCCTTCGCCTCGTCGCGGAAGGCGCCTGGACGACCAGGGACGCCGCCGCGCTCGACGCGCAGCTGCGCGGCCTTCAGCTCGGCGACGCCACCGATGCGGAGATCGACGGCGCCGGCCTCGAGCGCATCGACAGCGCCGGCGCCTGGCTCCTGGTGCGCACCAAGCGCGACTGGGAAGAGCGCGGCAAACGCGTCGCGGCCATCAAGATCCCGGCGATGTACGACACGCTGCTCCACGCCGTAGAGCACGAGCACAAGGCGCCGCCGGTCGTCATCCACAACCGCCACACCCTCGCCGCCTTCACCGAGCGCGTCGGCAAGGCGACCATCCACGGCCTGCAGCAGGGCCTCGGCATCCTCGGCTATCTCGGCCGCGTCACGGTCGAGACCACCGAGGCGATCTACCATCCGCGCGGCAATCTGCGCGTCGCCGCCCTCGTCCATCAGATCGAGGAGACCGGCCTCAACGCGCTGCCGATCGTGGGCCTGCTGGCGTTCCTGATCGGTATCGTCCTCGCCTATCAGGGCGCCGACCAGCTCAAGCGCTTCGGCGCCGAGGTCTTCACCATCAATCTTCTGGGCGTCGGCCTGCTGCGCGAGCTCGGCGGCCTCGTCACCGCGATCATCGTGGCGGGCCGCTCCGGTTCGGCCTTCACCGCCCAGATCGGCACCATGCGCGTCAACGAAGAGATCGACGCGATGCAGACCATCGGCATCAACACGGTCGATGCCCTCGTCCTGCCGCGCGTCATCGGCCTCGTCATCGCCCTGCCCTTCCTCACCCTCTATGCCGACATCATGGGCCTGATGGGCGGCGCCGTGATGTGCTATTTCGACCTCGGCATCACCGTTCCCGTCTTCATGCGCCAGCTGCAGGAAGCGGTGAGCGTCAACACCTTCCTGGTCGGCATGATCAAGGCACCGGTGTTCGCCTTCATTATCGCGCTGGTCGGCTGCTTCGAGGGCCTGCAGGTCGAGCGCAACGCCGCCAGCGTCGGCAAGCTCACCACCCGCTCGGTCGTCGAATCCATCTTCATCGTGATCGTGCTCGACGCCGGGTTCTCCATCCTCTTCTCCATCGTGGGGCTCTGACGATGGCGGGAGACCCGAAAGACGTCGTCATCAAGGTGCGCGGGCTGGTGAACGGCTTCGGCGATCAGCTCCTGCACGACCATATCGATCTCGACGTCTATCGCGGCGAAGTGCTGGGCGTCGTCGGCGGCTCGGGCACCGGCAAGTCGGTGCTTTTGCGCTCGATCATCGGCCTCAACGACACGCGCGAGGGCACCATCGAGGTGTTCGGACGCGACACCGCCCATCTCAACGAAGCGGGATGGCGCGAGATCGAGATGCGCTGGGGCGTCCTTTTCCAGGAAGGCGCGTTGTTCTCCTCTCAGTCGATCGCCGAGAACATCCAGGTGCCGCTGCGCGAATACACCGACATGAACCAGGGGCTGATGAACGAGATCGCCTCGATGAAGCTCTCGATGGTCGGCCTGCCCGAGAACGCGGCGCCGAAATATCCGTCCGAGCTATCGGGCGGCATGAAGAAGCGCGCCGGCCTCGCCCGCGCCCTGTCGCTCGATCCGGAGATCGTGTTCCTCGACGAGCCGACCGCCGGCCTCGACCCGATCTCGGCCAACATGTTCGACGAGCTGGTGAAGGACCTGCAGAAGAGCTTGAATCTCACCGTGTTCATGGTGACGCACGACCTCGACACGCTGCGCGCCACCACCGACCGGATCGCGGTGCTCGTCGACAAGAAGATCGTTGTGGGGACGATCGACGAGTTGCGCAAGAATCCGCATCCATGGATTCAGGAGTATTTTTCCGGGCCGCGCGGCCGCGCCGCGGCGG
>DASZMT010000128.1:0-62196 GCA_035551495.1 Rhizomicrobium sp.
AACGGTGAGCATGGGCGCCGGCGGCGACGTGTCGGCCGTTGCATCGGGTGCCGGGTGAGGAATGTCCACATAGGAGGCCCGCCGAAGGTCGACCGCAAAATACGCTTTGAATCGCGCCTTCTGCTCCGGGTCTTCGCCGGCCAAGCTCTCGACCTGCGGATTGAGATATTTCGACAGCGTCGGAGGCGTGAGCGCGTCGGCGACGCCCGCGAAGGGACTGTTGGCTGCGGCGCTTTTCAAATAGGTCTGCAGGCTGGTGTTCTCCTGCAGGCCTTGATTCAGAGCCGACCCGACCGCACCCGGCAATGCCGAGACGATGTTGTCGCCGAAGTCGGTGCCTTTGATCAGCGTCGTCGTTGCCGCCGAGGCGAGGTCGCGCGCCGTCACGCGCACCGCGAACCGCACGCCCGCCGCCAGGTTGGGATCGTCGATGCCGAACGTGGTTTCGCCCATCAGCTTGTCGGCCTCGGCGCCGGCACCGGCCGCCGCCGCGCTCGTCGCGACCTCGGTCCAGTCGAACTTCTTCTGCAGGCCCACCGCCAGGGCGACGCCCTGCGAGGCGACGTCCAGAAGCGCCGCTTCGGCGATCTGCACCGGCACGCTCGCGGCCGCATCCGGACCGCCGATAAAGCCGGAGATCGCCGCCTTGCCCAACTCGTCCCAGTTGAAGCTCTTCTGGTTGCCGATCGCCATGCCGAACAGCTGGCCGGCCACGTCGCCGAGGATCGCCGCAGCTTCCGGACCGACGAACGGAGTCGCCACGACCTGCACGACGATCGAGATGATCGCCTGGAGGATCTGGCCGAACACGCCGCACGGCGTGCTGCTCTTCTTGGGCTTGGGCCGCGTCGGATCGACGTTGCCGATCGCGTCGTTCGGGTCGTAGACCTGGAAGGTCGACGTGTTGTTATGGACGTTTGCGACCTTGTTGGGGATGTTCAGGCTCTGGCCCGCCACGAGCGTGTCGCTGGCGGAGAGGCCGTTGGCGTCCGCGATCAGGTACCACAGCGAACTGTCGCCCCACGTCATCTGCGCGATCGATTGCAGCGTGTCGCCGGTGCTCACGGTGTAGACCGAGCTCGTCGCGGATTGGAAGCCGTTGATCGGGTCGTAGCTCGCGTCGAAATTCGCCTGCTGCATGCCCGACGTGGTGCCATTGTGATAGATGCCGGGGCCCTGCACCGCCGTGCGGTCGGCGATGGCCTGCGCATAGTCGTTGTCCGACGCGCCGTCGTCGGTGACGTCGCCGATCACCAGCCCATTGGCAAAATAGCGCACGTCGTGCGGACCGCTGCCATCGACCCAGCGGACGATCGTCGCATGGAGAGACTGCGCCACCGAAAGGTCGCGGCGCATGATCTGGCCGTTCAGATCGGTCACGTAGTCGAAGTAGCGCGGCTGGCCGTCGCCGATATGCACCCGTTCCAGGTGCCCCAGCGGATCGTAGTCGTATTCGGTCGAATACGCCGTGGAAATATGTGTATGCGCCGCATCGGTGTAGGTATTGATCGACTCGAAAGTCTGCACCGGGCCGTTCTCGAAGCGCGCATACCCATAGTTGGTGACGGTGTAGCTCGTGCTCTTGCTGGGCGTGTACTGATTGATGGTCGTGCTGCCGTCGATTTCCGTGACCAGGCCTGCGCTGTCGTAGGTGTATGTCGACGTCGAATCGGTCTCGGACGCGCTCGACCCGGTGATGGTGTTGGTCCAGTCGGATGTCACCTCGCCGATGGCATTGATGGTCGAGCCATGCTCGTAGACCCAGCTGCCGGAGCTGTCGTACTCGAAGACCGATATGGTGCGTCCCATCGCGTCGACGGTGTAATTGGCGCGGACGACGCCGTTCACCTTCACCTGGGTGAGATAACCGTCATTGCTGTATGTGAAGTTCTGCGTATCCGTGGTCGTTCCGTTCGCGGTCACGACCGTCGCGCGGTTGCCGGCGCTATCATAGGTGACCGTGCTGCCAATCGCGGTCGTGCCGGTGCCGTTGTCGATGACGCCGCCCGACTCCAGCTTGCCCATGGTGACGACGAAGCGGTTCATCGCATCGTAGGTGTACCAGAAGTCCTGCGGCGTGGGGTTGGCCGTCATCGTGCCGGTCGCGCTGACCGTGTCGTAATACGACTTCATCTCGCGGATGTTGCCGTTGGCGTCGTAGGTGTAGGTGATGTTCACGGGGGCATCGTTGTCGATCTCGACATAGGACGTCATCCGATTGTCCGCGTCCCAGCCGATCGTGGCGTCCTCGTAAACGGTCGTCTGGTCGTTCCAATCGATGCCGCCCGTGTCGCTGTCGTTCACCCCCTTGGACACGCTGCGCGAATAATATTCGTAGGTGCGGTTGCCGTCCTTGTCGTAGCCGTAGGCGGTGTTCTCGTAGAAGTCGTTGGGCGAGTCGAAGGTATTGCGCCCCGCATAGACGGACGAGACCAGGCCGGTGTTGAAATAGCTCGTCACCGTGGAGGTGTACGGCACGCCGAACCCGCCGCCCGTCGGATCGGCCCAGGTGTTGGTCTCCAGAACTTGGCGGCCGGCCTGGTCGTAGGTGTAGTCGAACTCGTAGGTGCCGGTGTTCTGCGCCAGCATGTGGCCGAAATAGTCGTCGCTCTCCCAGGTCGTGAGCGAGCCGAGCGTGACGGTCTTGGTCCAGCCGCCGACCGTAACGCCGCCCATCGCCAGGGCGGCCGACCACGAATAGCTCGTGGTGGTGACGTCGCCGAGGAAGTCCTTCGTCTGCGTGACGCGGCCTTGCGCGTCGTAATCCGCCGTTTCGGCTGCGAAGCCGGTGATCCCACCCTGGTTGTTGGTGTGGGTGAGCCGCTGGCCGAGCTCGTCATAGGTATAGTGATCGATCAGCTGCGTACCGTCGGTGCGCATCGCGTGGTCGAGTTCGGTCAAGTTGCCCATGGCGTCGTAGACCAAGGTCTCGTCGTGCTCCTGGGCCGCCCCCGTTCCCACAGCACCGTAAATGCCGTTGACGTTGCGCGTGACGACGTCGCCGAAGGCGTCATAGGCGCTGTGATAGACGCTGGCGTCGTCGTGATGCTCGAGCAGGCTGAGGCCCGCGCTGCCGTCATAGCCCGTGCCGGCCAACAGCGTCCGCTCGGTCTTGTTGCCGTCCGCGTCGACAGACGCGATAGCCCGGCCGGACGCGTCGTAATAGACCTTGACCGTCGGCGAGATCGCCGAGGCGCTCGCCGTGCCGTTGGCGTAAGCGATGGTCACCGCGGGGAGATCGGTCTCGCTCACCTTGCCGAGCGTGTTGTAGATGTATTTGGTGAGGTTGCCTTTGCCGTCGGTCTGCGACGTGATCTCGCCGAACGCGTTGTAGGTCTTGCTCGTGGTGATCGTGGCGGTGCTGGCGGAGGTCAGCTGGCGGAAGGGCTGGACGACCGAGGTCTGCTGGCCGCGCTGGTCGTAGTTGTAGATGGTCAGCACCACGCCATTGACGTTCACCGTGCCGATCGCCGCCGTGTTTGTGGCGGTGAGCAGCGTGATCAGCTGCGCCTGGGTGACGGTCGACCAGCTGCTGCCGGGATCCATCGCGGTGTCGGACGGTTCGATCATCGCCGTCTGGTTGCCGTCCGCGTCGTAGAGGAAGAAGCGCTTAACGCCGTCATTGGTTGTCGACTGGATCAGGCGGCCCGCGTCGTCGTAGACATAGCTTTCCTGCGTCATCCCCTGCGAGCCGCGCTGCACGACGTCGCCGAAGGCATCGTATTTCATCGTAAAGACGTCGAGGCCGGTCGTGACCCACACGCCGCTCGTGTTCTTCACGCCCTTCGCCTGGGTGATCATGTGGCCGGCGGCATCGTATTGATAGAGATCCGCATCGTTTTCCGTCACGCCGGTCGAGCTGGTGCGCGTGTACTCGCTGACGATCAGATCGCCATCCTTGTCGTAGTGGTTGGTGCGCGTCTTGCCGCCGGGATCGATGGTCGAAGCCAACCGGCCGGCCTTGTCGTAGGTGTACTGCGTCGTGCGTTGCGTGCCGGTCGCGGCGCCCTCGACGGTCCGCACGAGCTCGCCGAAACCGTTGTAGTACTGGGTTGTCTTGTCGTAGAGCGTTCCGACTCCGTCGAGCGTGCTGTCGGTCGTCTGCCGGCCGAAATTGTCGTAGACATAGGACGTCTTGTCGCCGGTACCGACCTGGGTCTTGCCCGTGACGTCGCCCAACGCGTCGTAGCTGTAGTCGATCTCGACGCCGGCCAGGCTGACGGACGGATCCAGCGACGCGCTGGTGTTCCAGCCCGCGCTGAAGGATGCCATGACGCCGACGTTCTCGCGGGTTTCCACCGTGCGGCGACCCAATTTGTCGTACTGGAAGTCGGTGATGCGGTCGTTGTTGTGGGTGTCGGGGGTCTGCGTGGGGATGCCGGTCGGCGGCAGCGAGGTCAGCGCGTTGGCGTAGCGTGTCTCCTTGACGACGTTGCCGTCCCAGTCGAGCTGGTAGGATGTCAGGAACATCCCCTCGTCGACCTCGGCGGTCTTGATGTCGCGCAGATCGTAATAGTAATGCGTGACGTTGCCGTCGGCATCCTTCACCGAGATCAGGTTGCCGTTCAGGTCGTAGCTGTTCGTCGCGGTGATGATGGCCGCGGTGCTCGGCGAATTTGCCGTCTGCCCCTGGTACCAGCTGGCCAGATTGGTGCCCGACACCGTCGTCTTCTTCAGCCGGTTGTCGGCCGTATAGGCGTAGGTCGTCGTGCGGCAAGCGCCGCTGGCCGCCGGCTGCGCAGCGCCCAGCGCCGGCAGCGTCACCAGCGCGGCATAGACCTGCTCGACCGTCATGTTGCCGTTGGCGTCGTAGGTGAAGGTCGAGAGCGTGCCGGTGCCGGCGGTCATGTCGCTCTCGACGATCTGTGCGACCTTCAGGTTCGCCAGGTCGTAGTAATAGAGCGTGCGCGCGCCCGAGGGCGAGTCCTGCTCGATCAGGTTGCCGCGGCTGTCGTAGAAATAGCTCGTCTGCAGCGCGGCCGAGCCCGCGTCGCTCCACGTCGCACCGGTGTAATTGTCGACGGAGTCGGTGGTGCTCGTCTTCAGACGGTCGGCGCCGTCATAGGTGAAGGTCGTGGTGCGCGCATCTGCGGTGACGTTCGACAGCAGAACCTGCGTCTTCAGATTGCCGCGGCCGTCATAGGTGTAGCTGTTGGTGATTGCGGTCGCCTCGACCGAGCTGTTCGCGTTGTAGGCCGTCTCGCCCACCATCGTCTCCGACAGCAACAAGCCGCGCTTGTTGTAGGTCATGTCGGTTTCGGCGGTGAGCTTGTTGAAGAGCTTGAGCACGTTTCCGAACGCGTCGAGCTGGTAGGTCTCGCTCTTGCTCAGGGCGTCGGTCATCGACGTCTCGCGGCCGAGCTGGTCGTACCCGTACGACGTCGTCTCGTCGGTGGTCGGGTTCGATGTGATCGTGGGCAGCACGCCGGGCGTGATGGTTGCCGTGACCTTTGCGACATTGCGAGTCGATGACAGCAGATCGCCGGCGAAGTCGTAGGTGTATTGCGTCGCATAGCCGGCGCCGTCGATGGTCGCGACCTTGCGGCCAAGCACGTCGTAGAAGTCGTAGACGGCGTTCAGCAGCGGCAGCGTGGTCTTGATGACGTCGCCGAAGGCGTCGCGCTGATATTGCGTCATGGCGGCGCCGGCGTCGGTCGAAACGGCCGTCGCGGTCAGGCGCCCCATGGCGTCGTAGCCATAGGTGGTGGTGTTGCCGTTCGCATCGATTTGCGACGTCACGTCGCCATAGGCGTCGTAGAAGTATTGCACCAGCGCGGTCAGCGGCGGCGTCGTGCTGACCGGCGTCGACGAGGTCTTCACGCGCCCCATGGCGTCGAAGGCATAGGTCGTCGTCGTTCCGGCCGGATCAATCACCGTGATGCGGTTCCCGAGTCCGTCATAGCCGTATTTCGTGACGGCGCCCGTCGGATCGGTGCATTGCGTCTCTCGCCCCCACGCGTCGTAGGCGTATAGCGTCGTCTCGGCGTCGGCCGTGCCATAGGCGACGGTCTTCTGCAGCACGTTGCCGAGCGCGTCGTAGACATAGTGGGTGACAAAACCGTCGCCGTCGGTGGAGTCGGTGAGCTGCCCCACCGGATCGTAGGCATAGGTGGTGACGAGCGCGGTCGCCGGCGTCGAGCCGAGCGCCGGCACGTCCGGATAGCCGGTGGTGACGTTGATGCCGTATGTGTTGTCGGCATAACGGATGTCGCTGACGCGTTCGCCGAGGCTGTTGTAGACATGGCGCGTCACATAATTGAGCGCGTCCTTCTCGAAGAGCAGCTTGCCGGTGGCATCATAATAGTAGCTCGTCGTGCGATCGGAGCTCGCGCTCGCATTGGTCGAAACCCAAGACGCCATGGTTGCGGCGGTCGGTTCGGACGTTGTCGCCCGCAGATGCGAGTAGACGGTGGTCGAGGCCAAATGCCCGGTGCCGTCATAGGTGCTGGCGGCGACGCTGCCGCCGGCGTCGATCGTGTAGATCGCGTGGCCGTCGGCGTCATAGACGAAGAAGCTGCGACGCGTTTGCGCGTTGGCCAGGCTCTGGCTGGTAATCTGCGACGCGATGCCGGCCGTCGTCGTCGCCGGCGTGCCGCCGATCATGCCGCCATATTGGATGATCTCGACCACGTTTCCGGCGCCGTCGTAGTCGTACTCCGTCACCGCCTGCGTGGCGTCGACGGTGTATTTCAACTGGTTGGCGAGATCGTAGTAGTACCGGGTGAAACGCCCCAAGTTCGGCGCGGGCACGCTGCCGGACACCGCGGCGAAGTTTCCGGTCGTGTTGGTCGGCTTGTTGACGTAGGCGAGGTCCTCGATCTTGTTGCCGAAGGCGTCGTAGATCGCGCCCGTCAGATAACCGTCAGCGTCGAGCGTGCCGATCTGGTTTCCGTTCTGGTCGTAGAAGTAGCGAGTCGTGGATATCGTGCCGCCGGTGGGCAGCGCGATGCTGGTCGGCGGCGTTGTCTTGAAGCCGCTGATCGTGGTCGAAGACAGCTGTGCCGAATAGGACGACGCCGCAACGAGATGGCCTTCGGAGTCGTAGGTGAAGGTCGTCACGCTGCCGGTGCTGTCGATCGACTCGAGATTCCGGCCGAGCGCATCGTACACGGTCCAGCTCTCGATGGTCCCCGCCAGGGTGGCGAGATGGGCCGTGCTGATGGCCGTCGCGACATCGGCCGTCTTGGCGCCGCCAATCAGCGCGATCGAACCATCGTAGTGGATGACGTCGATCAGGTCGCCTTTGACGTTATAGTCGTACTGCGTCGGAACGAGATTGCCGTCGACCGTGTATTTCAGGCGGCCCTCGACGTCGTAGAAGTAATGCACGTCGGTCGCGCCGTTGACCTCGGCCTCCTGGCCGAAGGCATTGTAGGTCGTGTGCGTGACCAGGCCGTCGCCGTCGGTGGCGCTCGTGGCCTGGCCGCTGTTGTTGTAGGTGTATTGCTCGGTCTCGTCGGTGTAGCTGTTTGCGACCGGCGTGACACCGACCAGCGGGTTCGCGTGCAGCGCCGTGAGCGTCGCGCCGGCCGCCCGCGTCGCATAGACGTGCGTCGACATCAGGTTGCCAAGCGCATCGTAGCTGTAATTGACCGTGTTGCCGTTGCCGTCCACGGTCTGGATCGCGCGGCCGTCGAGATCGTAGAAGGTCCATTTCGACTGCACGCCGTCGAGCGAGGCGAGGCCGGCGGTGCTGATCGCACTCGCGACGTTCGCCGGCGTATAGCTCGACGGCACGGCGATCGCGCCGCTGTATTGATAGGTCGAGATGACCTGGCCTTGCGCGTTGTAGTGATATTCGGTGGGAACCCTGTTGCCGTCCACCGTGTAGACCAGCCGGTCATCGGCGTCGCGGACATAGTGCACCGTCTGGTCGCGCGTCGCATCGGGCGTCACGCTAATGGCCGTCGTGGGCGGCGTGGCCTGGTAGCTGGCGATGGTCGCCGCGGAGAGCTGCGTGGCGTAAACGGTCGCGGTGAGAACGGTGCTTTTGGTATCGTAGGTGTAGGCGGTGATCGTACCGGTGCCGTCGATGGTCTGCACGATGCGGCCGACGGTGTCGTAGATCGCCCACTGCGATTGCGTTCCGCGGTCGGCGCGCAGCCCCAGCGAGGAGATCTGCCCCGCGACATAGGCGGTCGACCAGGTTGTCGTGCCGGTCGGCGCCGCGATGGGCGCGTCGTAGCGGTACGTGACCGCCGCGCGGCCGAAGGAATCGTACTGGTATTCGGTGACGCCGAGATCGGCGTCGACGGCGAACCGCAGCTGTCCCAGGTTGCTGTAGAAGTATTGCGTGACGTTGTCGGCGGACGACGCGACGATGCTGCCGAAAACCTGCGCATAGGTGCCGGCCGCCCGATAGGTCGACGATGCCGGGTTCGCGTAGTTATAGACGCCGCTTTTCTGCCCCAGGTCGTTGTAGGTGATCCGCTCGAAGGCGCCCGACGCGGGATCCAGCACCCCGATCTCGCGGTTGCTCTCGTCATAGAAATAGCGGGTGGAGCGATCGGTCGCCGCATCGGGCGCCGGCGTTTGGGCCGCGGTCGGCGGCGTCGCGCGGAAGCTCAACAGGGTCGCGGCCGACAGGACGTTGGCATAGACCTTGGTCGACGTGACGTTGTCCTGATCGTCGTAGGTGTAGTCGGTGACGGTGCCGTCGGCGTCGATCGACTCGATCATCTGTCCGGCGCGGTTGTAGACGCTCCACTGTCCGCGGACCGCCGGCGAGGAAAGCGCGGCGATCTGCGTCGCCACGGTCGCCGCCGTATAGACGCCGCCGGCCGGTGCGGCGATCGCCGCGTCGTATTGCAGCGTCGCGAGCAGATGGCCCTGGTTGTCGTAATCGTACTCGGTCGGCACCAGGTTGGCGTCGAGCGTGTATTTGAGCCGTCCCTCCGCGGTATAGACATAGCGCGTGGTGACGTCCCGCGCCGAGGTCGTGATCGTCATCGACCCGAAGTTGGCGGCGGGCGTGACGGGGTTGGCATAGGTCGTCTGCTGCACGACCTCGCTGGCGTCGTCATAAACATAGACGGTCAGGTAGTCGTCGGCGTTCATGCGGCCGATGACGCGGCCATCGGCGTCGTACCATTCCTGCTGCACGTCGTCCAAGGCGTTGGCCGGCGGCGCCGAGATGGTGGTCGGCGGCGCCGACGTCTCGAGCAGATGAATGGCCAGGGGCGCGATGCCCGTCGCGCTGATCGTCGACGAAAGCTGGTTCGACTGGTTGTCGTAGGTGAAGACGTCGGTGGTGCCGGCGGAGGTGATGATCTCGACGAGACGATGCAGCCCGTCATAGATGCGCCACTCATAGCCGTCGGCGGTGAGGCTGGTGGCCGGCCGCAGCGTCGAGAGACCGGCCGACGTCGGATTGCCGCTTCCGTCGACCAGCGACGCCAGCTGCATTCCCGTCATCGGCGTCGCGTAGCGGATCGTGACCTGGAGCTGGCTTTCCGCGGTGTATTTGTACTCGGTCATGTCGCCATTGCTGTCGATGTCGGCGACTTTGCGATTGAGCTGATCGTAGATGTAGTAGGTCTTGTTGCCTTCGGTGTCCGTCGTCATGCGGAGATTGCCGTCGGCGTCGTAGGCGTAGTTCTCCTGCTCGGTTGCGGAAAGCGCGCCGGTCACCCGGGTCTGGATGAGCTCGCCCTGCGTGTCGTAGGTCGACACCTGGCTGCGGCCGTTGTCGACCGCCATCGTGACCGTGAGCGACGCATCCGAATAGGTGGTGGTCGTCGTCGCGCCGCTCGGCGTGACATGGGAGATCACGCGCCCGAGCCCGTCATAGGCATAGGTCTCCGTGCCGCCGCTGGTGGCATGGCGCGAGACCAGATTGCCGTAGGCGTCGTAGACGTAGTTCAGGAAGGTCGCCTGCGCCGTGTGCACGCCGTTTCCGGAGGTGTCGGTCTGGCTGTAGGTCGACTGCGAGAAGAGATTGCCGCGGAAGTCGTAGACCGTGTCGGTGCGCTCCGTGGTGCTCTTGTCGGTGATGGCGGCGACCCAGCTGTCCAGCAAGCTCTTCGCAATCGACGTGCCCGCCGCAAGACCGGAGATGTTGTAGGTGTTGGCGCGATAGACGATCGTCGAGGTCGGCGGCGAGATGGTGGTGTAGAGAAACTGCGTCACCTCGCCCATCGCGCTGACGACATAGGCCAGGCGGTTCAGGCTGTCATAGGCGTAACGGACCGTCGACATCTTGGTCTTCGCCGCGTCGGCGTAGGTCGTCTCGGTCAGCAGCAGGTTGGGGCCGCTGGTCGTGTAGGCCCGGTCGACCTCCGCACCCGTCGGATAGACGATCTTGGTCGTGTTGCCCCGGCCGTCATAGGTGTAGGTCGTCGTATTGCCGTTGCCGTCGACCATCGTCGCGACCTGGCCGTTCGTGGTGTAGCTGAAGCTGTTGGTTTCCGTCGGCGTGCCGGAGACGACGCCGTACTTGATCTGCGACAGCGTTCCGTCGGTGTTGTAGAGGAGGACCGTGACATTGCCGAGCGGATCGGTGACCGTGGTCGATCCCGTCGAATAGACGATGTTCGTCGTACCGCCGCCGGCGGGCGTGTAGCTGGCGACCCGGCCCGACGTGTCGTAGGTGAAGGTCATCGCGATGCCGCCGGTCTGCGAGATCGTCAGGACGTGACCGGCGGTGTCGTAGGTATAGCTCGTGACGAAGGTCTTGCCGTCCGTGATCGAATTGTCGGTGGGCGTGAGGTCGGTGATGACCGACATCAGCCGGTTCGACGCGCCGTAGGTATATTGGGTGCGCGTCTCCGAACCGCTCGCGAAGAGCGTGTTGATGGCGATCAGGTTGTTGGTCTTGCCGGGCGTCGTGTCGTAGACGAGATTGACGGTCTCGCTGGCGGCATCGAAGATGCTGACCAGCTTGTTGCCGGACCAGCTGTACGCGACGGCGTTGCCATCCACATCCACGCTCGAATAGAGGCGTCCCCAATAGGTATCGGTCGGGTCGTTGGGGTTGGTGCCGATCGAATAGGTCTCGGCCGTATTGGTGGCGCCGTCGGTCCAGACCCAGCGGGCGCCGGTATCGTCGCTGACATAGCTCAGCGTGTCGTAGGCATCGCCGCCGGCGGTGCTGACATAGTTGGTGCCGTTGAAGGCGTATTTGGTCCGGCTGCCGTCCCAGTCGACGCGATAGACGTAGGAGCCCGCGGCACCGGCCGAGCCGACGAGCCCCGTGATGACCTTGCCGTTGCCGATGTTCCAATTGTCGCCGTTGTCGTCGACATGCCCGCCGAGGCTGTTGTAGTTGCGGACGATGTCGACCGGCACGCCGCCGCCGATCACGATCTCGTCGTTGCGGGTGATGTTGAGGTTGCCGGTCGCGGCGTTGACGGTGATGTCTTCGCCGTCCGGACCGAAGGCCGCCGAGCCGACTTGGCCTCGCGAGCCGATGACAAATCCGGAATTGGTCGAAACGCCGAGATTCAGCCCGGAGACGATAGCAACCATTGGTCAGCCCCAACCGAACAAGGCCGGCAGACGCCCGGCTCGATATGCCTAATCGGCGGTTGGGAGGATTTGTTTAGGGGTTTCGTCCGTCAGTCCCGCGAAAACTTCGCGCGACGGGCGAAATCCAGGATGGCGTGGGCGGCACGCAGCGAGGGCGCCTCGCTGCCCTCGCCCAAGGCTTTGGCGATGGCGTCGAGGTCGGCGACCTGCGCGGCGGCCGCCGCCTGGTCGGTAAGGAGCGGCACGATCTTGCCGGCGAGCGCGGCCGGCGTCGCGCTGTGCTGGAGAAGCTCGGGTACCGCCTCCCGGTTGAGCAACAAATTCACCAGCGCGAAATATTTGAAGCGGAACAGGATCTGCGCCAGCGCATAGGTCAGGCCGCCGACGCGATAGGCCACCACCATCGGCGTGCGGGCCAGCGCGAGCTCGACGGTGACGGTGCCCGAGGCGGCGAGCGCGGCGTCGGCGGCGTCGAAGGCGGCATATTTCTCGGCATCGGATTCGATGATGTGCACCGGGGCGGGCCAATCGGCGCAGGCGGCGCGCACACGGGCGGCAACATGCGGCACCGTCGGCAGGATGGTGATCAGGCCGGGGACACGCCTGGCGATCTCGCCGACGGCCGCCTTGAACACCGGCAGGATGAAGCGGATCTCGCTCGAACGGCTGCCGGGCAAGACGCAGAGCAGCGGCGCATCGGGCGCGATGCCGAGCTTTGCGCGCAACTCCGGGCCGCCGTGCATGAGCTTGCCACGCTCGATGACGGGATGGCCGACGAAGGTGGTGTGCAGGCCGTACTGCTCGAAGAAGGGCGGCTCGAACGGCAGGAGCGCGAGCAGAAGATCGAAGTTCTTCGCCATCTTCCTGGCGCGATAACGGCGCGAGGCCCAGACCTGCGGCGCGACGTAATCGATGGTCGGAATCTCGGGCGCCAGGCGCTTGAGGCGCGCGGCGATGCGGTGCGTGAAATCGGGGCTGTCGATCAGCACCACGGCGTCGGGCCGCGTGGCGATCGCGTGATCGCACACCTCGCGCACGCGGCGCAGGATCAGCGGGATGCGCGGCACCACCTCGCGCAGGCCCATCACGGCGGTGTCCTTCACCGGGTAGAGCGATTTGAGGCCCTGCGCCTCCATCATGCGGCCGCCGACGCCGTCGATGCGGACCGTGTCGCCGGTCGCGGCCTTCAGCGCCGCCATCAGCTGTCCGCCAAGTTGATCGCCGGACGGCTCGCCGCAGACGAGCATGAGATAGAGCGGCTTGGCTGGAAGGTTCTGGCTCATCGCACAGGCACACCCACGACGAAGAGGCCAGCTGCGTCGGCGGTCTCGGCCACCGCTTGCCTGCCGAGCACCAGCGCGGTGTGCGCCTCGATCGCGATGCCGGCGAGGCCGCAGGCCGCGGCATGCTTCACCGTCGCGACGCCGATGGTCGGAAGATCGGTCTTGCGGTCCTGGATCGGTTTCAGCGCCTTGGCGAGGACGCCGCGGCCGGGCGGCAGCGCGCCGAGCTTCGTCAGCATCGCGTCGGTGCCGGACTTGTCCTCGACGGCGAGGATCTGGCCGTCGCGCACAACCACCGCCTGGCCGACGTCGCGCGTGCCCTGCTTGCGCGCCTCGGAGATCGCGAGCGCAATATCGCTCGCATCGGCAGGGGTCGGCGCGTGCCGGCCGAGCACGCCCTCGCCGATCTGCAGCCAGGGTGCGATGTCGCCGATGCTCTTGATCGCGAGGCCTTCCTTCTCGAACAGGCCGACCATCACGTCGAGCAGCGTGTTGTCGCCCTTGCGCATGCCCCACAGCACCGGCGGAAACCAGGAAATGCCCTTTAGATCATAGCGCAGCTTGAAGAAGTTCGGGCGGTCGACATAGCCGGCGAACACCACATCCTTGCAGTCATGCGCGCGCAACAGGCCGAGCGTCCGGCCGACCATGCCCATCGACGAACGGTCGTGGGGGAAATCGCTGGTCCAGCCGCCCGCCTTCTCGAGCGCCACGACGAAGACATCGCTGCCCCGCTCGCGCGCGCTCTGTGCGATGGCGCGCGGCAGCTCGCCGCCGCCGGCGATGATGCCGAGGGCGGACATCAGTCTTCGTCCGCGCTGCCGCCGCGGCGGCGGGCCAGTGCGAGCGGCTGCTTGTGCTTGACGAGCAGGAAGTCGGCGATCTCGGCGACTTGGGAGACGCCGGGCCATTTCTCCTTGGCTTTGGCCGCACGGTCGGCGATGTCGCCGCCGCTTTCCAGGAAGATCAGGCGGAAGGTCGCGCGCATCGCGTTGATCGCATCGCGCGAAAGCCCGCGCCGCTTGAGGCCGATGAGGTTGAGGCCGGCCAGCTCGACATGGTCGCCGAACGCCATGGCGTAGGGGATCACGTCGCGGTTGACGCCGGTGATGCCGCCGATCATCGCGCCGCGGCCGACGCGGCAGAACTGCTGCACGGCACTGAGGCCGCCGAAGATCACGCCCTGCCCGATCTCGCTGTGGCCGCCGAGAACGGCGCCATTGGCCATCGTCACGTCGTCGGCGACGTGGCAGTCGTGGCCGATATGGCTCATCGCCATGAAGTAGCCGTTGTTGCCGACGGTGGTGAGGCCGCCGCCGTTCCTGGAGCCGCACGACATGGTGACGCCCTCGCGGATCACGCAGTCGCTGCCGACCACGAGGCGACCGTCGAAATCGTTCTTGCGAATCTGGCCTTCGCCGCCGAGCACGGCATTGGGATGGATGACGGTGCGCGCCCCGACTTCGGTGTTTCCCTTGACGATCGCGTGGCTGAGCAGGCGGACGCCGTCGCCGAGCCTGGCATGCGCGCCGACGATGCAGAAGGGGCCGATCTCGACACCGGCGCCGAGCACCGCGCCGTCCTCGACGATCGCGCTGGCGTGGACCGCCATGGCGCTCAGCCCGGAACGCCGGTTCGGATCATCGCGCTGAACTCGCCTTCGGCCGCGAGCGCGTCGTCGACATAGGCCTTGCCCTCGAACTTCCACACCGGGCCGCGATGCTGGACCGCCTTGACCTCGAAGCGCAGAAGGTCACCGGGCACGACGGGCTTGCGGAAGCGCGCCTTGTCGATGCCCATGAAGAAGACCGACGGGGTCTCCAATATGCCCATCGAATGCACGACCAGCGCGCCGGCGGTCTGGGCCAGCGCCTCGACGATCAGGACGCCCGGCATCACCGCGAAGTTCGGGAAGTGGCCGGCGAAATGCGGCTCGTTGTAGCTGACGGCCTTGTAGCCCGTGCAACTCTCATACGGGACGATGTTCACGATCTTCTCGACGAAGAGGAACGGCCAGCGATGCGGAAGGAGCACCTTGATCTGCTCCAAGCCGAGGACGGTTCCGGTTTGGCCTTGCTCACCCATGGCTGTCAGGTTTCGACTTCTTTGCGAGTTTCGTCAATGCGTGCATTTCGCGAATCCATTCGCGGACCGGGCGCAGCGGCGCGCCGCCGTAATCCTGGCCGCCGGGCAGTTCCACGCCTTGCTGAGAGGCCGAGCGAGCCGCGATCCGGGCGCCCGATCCGATCTTGACGTGGTCGGCGAGGCCCACCTGGGGACCGATCACGACGAAATCGCCGAACTCGCAGGAACCGGCGATGCCGGCCTGCGCGACGACGATGTTGTGGCGGCCCATATGGGTGTTGTGGCCGATCTGGATGAGGTTATCGAGCTTGGTGCCCTCGCCGATCACCGTATCGCCGAGCGCGCCGCGATCGATGGTGGTGCAGGCGCCGATCTCGCAACGGTCCTGCACGATGACGCGGCCGATCTGCGGAATCTTGATGTGGCCCTGCGGCCCGCTCGCGAAGCCGAAACCCGGTTGGCCGATCTGCGCGCCGGGCAACATCACGACGCTGTCGCCGAGATAGGAATTGGAGATCGTGCAGTTGGAGCCGATCTCGCAATTGCGCCCGATGGCGACGCCGCGGCCGATCACCGTGTTGGGACCGATGCGCGTGCCGTCGCCGATCTCGGCGCCCGGACCGATCACAACGCCCGGCGCGAGCATCACGCGCTCGCCGATGGTGGCCGAGGGGTCGACGGCGGTCTGCTGCGACCAAGCGACGAGGCTGGACTCCGGATAGAACAGCCGCGTGGCGGCCGCGAAGGCATGCTGAACCGAGGCGCACGGAATCGCCACCATGCCCGGCCGATAGCTGAGCGGCCTCTGCTGTTTTTCCGGCACGAAGCAGAAGCCGGCGCCGGTCTGCGCCAGATCGGCGGCGCGCCCGCCGCCCGCGAAGAAGCTGAGGTGGTTCGGGCCCGCGCCGCTCAAGCTGGCGAGGTCGTGGATGGAGGAGCGGCCTTCCGCATGCGCCGGCAGCACGACGTCGACGGCCTTGCACAGCTCTGCGAGCGTGAAAGGTCCGCGGTTGTCGTAGAAGCGCGGGTCGGCCATCCCGTCGGCTATTGCTGCTGCTGCTGCATCATCTGCGGCGGCGGAGCGGTCGGCTTGACCACCACGTTCGGCAGGGCCTGGTTGAGGCGTTGGATCGCGACGTCGGTGACGTCGACGGCCGGCATCCATTCGAGGGCGGCACCGCGCTCCATCAGGATGTTGCCGCCGCGCTCCTGCATGATCTTCTGCAGCACCGGCTTCAACGCGCCGAGAAGCTGGTTTCGTGCCGCCAGCAGGCCGCCCTGGATCAGGCCCTGCTGCCTCTGCATGTCGGTCTCGAGCGCGATCTTCTTGGCGTTGAACGCCTTCAGCTTGCCGTCCTTGACCGAGGCCGAGAGGATCGCGGCTTGCTGCTGGATCTGCTGATATTCCTTCTGCAGGCCCATACCGCGGGCGTTCAGGTTCGCCTTGGCGGAGACGACCATGGCCTGAACCTGGCGCATGATCGACTGGCCCGCGGCGGAGCGCGTGAGGATATCGTTGCGGTCGACGAGCAGGATGCGCGCCATGGGCGCGCCGCCCTGCTGCGGCGGAGGTGGCGCGGCGAGCGCGGAGCTCGCAAAGCCAACGATGAGGAGCGCCGCGGCGGCGGCGCGGACAATGCGCGATACGTCGTTCATGGTCTTACAGTCCTGTTCCTGCGCTGAAGTAGATGATCTGCGCTCTGTCGTAACTGGTCTTGATGATCGGATAGCCCAGATCGATGGTGATCGGGCCGAAGGGCGACTTCCAGGCGACAGCGAGGCCGGCCGAGGCGCGGATGGCGAGGTTGTCGCGCACGCAGCTCGACGTCGTGCAGCCGCCGAGCGGCACGTCGAGATGGCCCAGCGTGCCGAAGTCGCTGAACAATGCGGTGTTCACGCCGTAGGAGTCGGGCAGGAAGCCTGGCAGCTTCACCTGCACGGTGCCGATGGCGAAGAAGTTGCCGCCCACCGCGCTCGATTCCTTGGGCACCGCGATGTCGCGCGGGCCGATACCGGCCTGGGCGAAGCCGCGGAACGAGTCGCCGCCCTTGAAGAAACGCTCCTGGATCGGGATCTCCTGGCCGTCGAAGCCATTGATGAAGCCCGTCTGGAGGTTGAGCGAGGCGACGAGATCGTCGTTGAAGATCGGATGGTAATAGCCGAACGAGCCCTGGCTGCGCAGGTATTTGAGCGAGCCGCCGAGGCCGGCGAACTCCTGGGTCAGCGAGACCACGTAGCCGTGCGTCGGCTTGATGGGATCGTCGAGCGTGTTGTAGATGAAGCTGTAGCCGACGAGCGAGGTCTTGGTCTCGCCTTCCGCCGCCACGACCTGCGCCGGCGCGTTGCCGAACGGCGTGATGCGATCGATCTTGTAGGTGTAGCGCAAGCCGACCGAGCCGTATTCGGAAGTCGGGAAGCCGAAGCGGATGCCCGCGGCCGTCGTGTCGCCCTCATAGCCCGCCTGCGTGTAGTCGGTGACGATCTTGTAGAGATCGAAACCGGCCGACATCGGCTTGTCGAGGAAGTAAGGCTCGGTGAAGGACAGCTGGAACTGCTTGGAGATGGTCGAAAGCTGGATCGAGGCGCGCAGATATTGGCCGCGGCCGAACAGGTTCTGCTCGGTGTAGCTGAACTCGCCGACGAAGGACGAGGTCGAGGAATAACCGGCGCCGAGCTGCAGCGAACCGGTCGACTGCTCGGTCACCGCCACGGTCAGGTTGGTGCGGTCGGGCTGGGAGCCGGGCGCGTTCTTGACCGAGACGTCCTTGAAGAAGCCCAGGGCGCGGATACGGGTGCGCGAGCGGTCGACCAGGGCGCGGTTGAAGGCGTCGCCCTCGACCAGGCGGAACTCGCGGCGGATGACCTTGTCGAGCGTCCTGTTGTTGCCGACGATGTTGATCTTCTCGATATAGACGCGCGGCCCCTGATCGATCTTCATGATGAGGTCGATCGTGTTGTGGTCGCGGTCGCGCGCGATACGCGGATGCACCTCGGCGAAGGCATAGCCTTTGGTGCCGGCGGCGTTGGTCAGCGTGTCGATCGACTTCTGGATCAGCTCCGCATTGTAGTCGTCGCCCGTCTTGATCTTGATCAACGGGCGCAGATCGGCCGGCTTCAGCTCCTTGATGTCGGACTGAATCTCCATCTTGCCGAACTTGTATTTCGGGCCCTCGTCGACCGTGAAGGTGATGTAGAACGACTTGCGGTCGCTGGTCAGCTCGGCGACGGCGGAGACGACGCGGAAGTCGGCATAGCCGTGACCGACATACCAGCGGCGCAGCATTTCGCGGTCGAAGGTGAGGCGGTCGGGATCGTAGTTGTCGTTGGTCGAGAGGAACTTGTACCAGTCGCTCTCTTCGGTCGCGACCTGGGCCTTCAGCGTATCGTCGTCGAAGACCTTGTTGCCGATGAAGTTGATGCGCGCGACGCCGGTCGACGGACCCTCGCTGATCGAGAAGATCAGATCGACGCGGTTCTGCGGGCGCTGGATGATCTGCGGATCGACGCTGGCGGCGAATTTGCCGTTGCGGCGATAGAGCTCGATGATGCGCTGGACGTCGGCCTGCACCTTGGAGCGGGTGAAGACGGTGCGCGGCTTGAGCTGGATTTCCTTCTCGAGGTCTTTTTGCGAGACCTTGCTCTCACCCTCGAAGTCGATCTGGTTGATGATCGGATTCTCGACGATGTTGATCGTCAGCGTTCCGGCGTCGAAGCGCATCTTCACGTCGGCGAAGAGGCCGGTCTGATAGAGCGTCTTGAGCGCGGTGTCGGCGGTCGCCGGATTGTAGATGTCGCCTTCGCGGATCGTGATGTAGGAGACGACCGTCGACGGCTCGATACGCTGGGTGCCGGTGACGATGATGTGCCGCACCATCTGCGGCGCGGTCGAGCCATCCGGCAGCGTGCTGTCGGCCGGCGCAGGCGCCGCGGGCTTGGTCGCGGGCACCGGCTTCGCAGGCGCCTTGGCCTCGACCGCCGAGCCGGTAACAGCGAGCCCGAGCGCGAGGATCGATGACGCGCGCAATACGCGGGCGAACAGGGTGATGTGGCTCATCCAGTCGTCTCTGGCACCATGACAAGGCTAACGGCTCTTAGGACCGGCAGCCGGCGTTTCAGAAAAGATTCAGGAGGTCATTCCACGTCACCAGCAGGAAGATGCCTGCCACGACCGCCAACCCCAGCCTAAATCCGACATCCTGGGCCCGCTCTCCGAGCGGCCGTCCCAGCACACCTTCGAATGCATAGTACAGAAGATGGCCCCCGTCGAGCAGCGGAATGGGAAAAAGGTTTACCAAGCCGATGCTTACAGAAAGTAGAGCCACCAGTTGGATCAGGGCAATCAGGCTGACCCTGGCAACCTGACCGGAAATCTTGAGGATGCCGACCGGGCCGGAAAGCTGGCTGGTATTGCCCTGGAGGATCTGGCCCCTGGCCCGGAACGAGGAGCCCATGATCTCCTCGATCTCGTTGACCGCCTGCCCCACCGCCTGAAACGGTCCAAGCGGCACCCGGTAGGACTTGGCGAGGTCTTTGATGCCGATCTGGCCTACTTTTACCTTGTTATTGAAGGGTCCGACGGTCTCGACCAGCCGGGGAGTGGCCGAGATGTCGATCACCTGGCTGCCGCGCTGGAGCTTGAATGGCAGGGTCTCGCCGGCGCTGAGGGAGACGATCTGGATCAGCTGCTCGTAGCTCTCGATCTTCTCGCCGTCGGCCTCGAGGAACTTGTCGCCGATCTTTATGCCAGCGGCTTGGGCGGGGCTGCCCGGCTGGACCCAGGAGACCACTGGCGGCGTGATCAAACGGCCGTCGACCCAGTAGAAGCCGGTGAGAATCACCAGTGCCAGGATGAAATTCGCGACAGGCCCCGCCAGAACGATCAGGGCGCGCTGCCACAGCGGCTTGAACGGAAAGGCGACGGCGCGGTCTTCCGGGCTCATCTTGGCGGCGGCTTCGCGGTCGGGTGTGGAGGCACCGTCAGCATCGCCGAAGAACTTCACGAAGCCGCCGAGCGGGAACCAGGAGATCTTCCACAGGGTGTTCTTGCGGTCGCGCCACGACACGATGGCCGGGCCGAAGCCGATGGAGAAGGTCTCGATCCGGACCCCGAAGAAGCGCGCGACGGAAAAGTGGCCGAGCTCGTGGAAGAACACCACGGCGGTGATGATGAAGAGGAAGGCCGGAATGGCGTAAGCCGCCGATCCCAGGAAGGACTCGATTCCGTTCAACATAAGAGGTCCTTCAGTTCACGGTGGCGCGGGCGATCTCGCCGGCGAGCGCACGCGCGCGTCCGTCGGCGGCAAGGACGCCGTCCAGCGTGTCCGCCGAGGCGTTGGCGTCGGCGGAGCGCGACAGCGTCTCTTCCACCACGCGCGGGATGTCGAGGAAGCGGATGCGGCGATTTAGGAAGGCTTCGACCGCGATCTCGTTGGCGGCGTTCAGGATGGTCGGCGACAGGCCGCCCTTGCGCATCACGTCCATCGCGAGGCCGAGGCAGCGGAAGCGCGCGTGATCGGGCTTGCGGAACGAGAGCGTGCCGATGGCGGCGAGATCGAGCGGCTTGGACGGCGAGTTGATGCGCCGCGGCCAGGCCAGCGCGTGCGCGATGGGCGTGCGCATGTCGGGCGCGGAGAGATGCGCCAGCGTCGAGTTGTCGTGATAGGTGACGAGGCAATGCACGATCGACTGCGGGTGCACCAGCACGTCGAGCTTCTCGGGCGGCAGCGCGAAGAGGAAGTGCGCCTCGATCAGCTCGAGGCCCTTGTTCATCAGCGTGGCGCTGTCGACCGAGATCTTGGCGCCCATCGACCAGTTCGGATGCGCCACCGCCTGCTCCACCGTGCAGACCGCCATCTGCTCCAGCGTCCAGTCGCGGAACGGGCCGCCCGACGCGGTGAGCGTCACCTTCTCGACTTCGCGGCTGCCCTCCCCGTTCAGGACCTGGAACACGGCGTTGTGCTCGGAGTCGACGGGGATGACGGCGGAGGTCGAGCTCTCCATCGCCTTGTGGAACACGCCGCCGGCGGCGACGATGCATTCCTTGTTGGCGAGCGCGACGGTGGCGTTGCGCGCCACGGCGGCGAGCGCAGGCTCGAGCGCGGCGGCGCCCATGATCGCGACCATCACCGTAGATGAGGGACGCGCCGCGGCCTCGATCACCGCCTTGCGGCCGGCCGCAGCCTCGATGCCGGTGCCGGCGAGGCCGTCTTTCAGCTGGGCATAGAGCTTCTCGTCGCCGATCACTGCGATCTTCGGCTGCATCGCCCGCGCCTGCGCGATCAGCTCGTCGACGCGGCCATTGGCGGTGATCGCCTCCACCGGCATCGCGTCGGCGCCGTAGTGCTTCCTGGCATGCGCCACGACGTCGAGCGTCGAGACGCCGATCGAGCCGGTCGAGCCGAGCACGGTGACGCTGCGCGCCAGGATGGGCTCGAGCGTCTCGATTTCGAAGGCGGGGCGGGAGGCGGCGAGCGCGTTCACGGATGGGCTCCAAACAAGGGGTCGAGGCCCAGGACGAGAACGGCCAGAGCGAGCAACGGGGCGACGAAAAGCGTGGAATCGATGCGGTCGAGCACGCCGCCATGGCCGGGAATCATGCCGCCGGAATCTTTACGCTGGAATACGCGTTTTACCCAGCTTTCGAAGAGGTCGCCGCAGATCGCGACGACGGCGAGGACCGCGCCGAGCGCGCCGCCGAGGATCGCGTTGCCGCCGAAGATCCGGACATAGACCGCCTCGACGATGGCGGCGGTGGCGACGGCGCCGACGGTGCCGGACCATGTCTTATTGGGCGACAGCGCCGGCCACAGGCGTGGGCCGCCGACGAGATTGCCGATAATCAGCGCGCCGGTATCAGCCGCCCAGATCGCGACGAACATGCCGATGACGACGAAGATGCCCTGCGCACTGCCGCGCAGCAGTACCAGCGAGACGAGCGCCAGGCCGATATAGAGCGGTCCTGCCGCGTGCCAGAGCGGCCAGTGGCCGGTCAGCGCGGCGTAGACGCCGGCGATGACCGCGCCGCCGGCGAGGATCGCCCAGGCGATATAGCTGTGCGGCCAGAGCACCGCGGCGCCGAGCGCCAGCGCGACGATGAGCGTGGTGAGGAAGAACGCGGGGCCGTACACGCGCTCGCCCACCATGCGATGCCACTCGCGCGACGCCGCGCCGGCGGCGAGCGCAGCGAAGATCGCGATGTAGAGCGGCCCGCCGACGATCGCGCCGATGGCGAGGCCGATCAGCGCGATGCCGAACAGCGGCCGCGTGATCCAATCGAGATTGAATTTGACGGCCTTATAACCCGGCGCGTGCCCGGCGCCGTTGTCCGTCATGTGATCGGACCGCGTCACGCGACCGCTTCCGACAGGCCGCCGAACTGCCGTTCGCGCTGGGCGAATTTCTCCATGGCGTCGAGCAGATCCTTGCGGCCGAAGTCCGGCCACAGCGTGTCGAGGAACAGAAGTTCGGCGTAGCTCGATTGCCAGAGCAGGAAGTTCGAGAGGCGATGCTCGCCGCCGGTGCGGATCAGAAGATCCGGCTCCGGCAGGTTGCCGGTGAAGAGACGCGTGGCGAACAGCTCGGGCGTGATGGTCTCGGGATCGAGGCGCCCTTCCTTCGCGGCGCGCGCCAGCTCGCGCGCGGCGTTGGCGATCTCTTCCTGGCCGCCATAGTCGAAGGCGAAGGTGAGGTTCAGGCCGGTGTTGGCGACGGTGCGATGCTCCGCCTCCTCGATCATCTTACGGATGTCGCCCGAGACGCGCTCGCGGCTGCCGATGATGCGCACGCGCACGCCGCGTTGATGCAACTCGTCGAGGTCGGAGCGGAAATAGCCGCGGAACAGGCCCATCAAGGCGTTCACCTCGGGGCGGGGACGCTTCCAGTTCTCCGACGAGAAGGCGAACAAGGTGAGGTATTGCAGCCCGATGTCCGAAGCGGCGCGGACGACCTCGCGCACCGCGCTGACGCCCGCGACGTGCCCCGCCTCGCGGGGCAAGAAGCGCTTCTTCGCCCAGCGCCCGTTGCGGTCCATGATGATCGCGACATGGCGGGGAAGGTTCGTCGGCTGCGGGGCGCTCAGCGCCATTCGGTTACCTCGTCGGCAAGTCGTCAGACCTGCATGATCTCCTGCTCCTTGCCGTGGAGCATCGAGTCGATTTCCTTGATGTGGGCATCGGTGATCTTCTGCAGCTCGTCACCGTGCTTGTGATGTTCGTCCTGGCCGATCTTGGAGTCTTTTTCGAGGCGTTTGAGCAGGTCCATGCCGTCGCGGCGCACATTGCGCACCGCCACGCGGGCCGCCTCGGCATACTTCGAAGCCAGCTTGGCGAGTTCCTTACGCCGCTCCTGGTTAAGCTCGGGTAGCGGGATGCGCAGAAGCTGGCCGTCCATCTGCGGGTTGAGGCCGAGATTGGCGTCGCGGATCGCCTTGTCGACCGCTTTGGCGAGGCCCTTGTCCCACACCTGGACGGTGATCATGCGCGGCTCGGGCGTCGAGATGTTGCCGACCTGGTTGACCGGTACCGTGTTCCCATAGGCCTCGACCCGGACGGGATCGAGCAGCGCCGGGCTGGCGCGGCCGGTGCGCAGGCCCGCGAACTCCTTCTTCAGCGCATCGAGGGCGCCGATCATGCGGCGGTCGAGCTCGGTCTTGTTGTAGGTCTCTGCCATTCGTTTTTTGCCTTTAGAGGCCCCCTAGCTGGGGTCCTCGATAACCGTGGCGCGGCCCTGCCCCTTGAGGACCTTGGCCAGCGAACCCCGATCATGGATCGAGAACACGATGATCGGAATCTTATTTTCGCGGCTGAGCGAGATCGCGGATGCATCCATCACCTGAAGGTCGCGGGATAACACCTCGTGATAGCTCAGAGAATCGTACCGGACAGCGTCTTTTACCTTCTTTGGGTCGGCTGAGTAAACACCGTCAACTTGTGTCGCCTTCATCATGGCGTCGCAGTTCATCTCAGCGG
Organism: Rhizomicrobium sp.; assembly: GCA_035551495.1. Taxonomy (GTDB): domain Bacteria; phylum Pseudomonadota; class Alphaproteobacteria; order Micropepsales; family Micropepsaceae; genus Rhizomicrobium. The sequence goes on from DASZMT010000128.1 coordinate 23,801, forward strand.
CCCGGAGCGCCGCGGCAGTGTCGGTGGTGAAGAACGGGTTGCCGGTGCCGGCGGCGAAGATCACCACCCGGCCCTTCTCCAGATGGCGCATGGCGCGGCGGCGGACATAGGGCTCGGAGATCGCGCTCATCGGGATGGCGGACTGGACCCGGGTCGGGATGTCGAGCCGCTCGAGCGCCGCCTGCATGGCAAGGGCGTTCATCACGGTCGCCAGCATGCCCATGTAGTCGGCGGTAGCGCGGTCGATGCCCTTGGCGGCACCGGAGAGGCCGCGGAAGATGTTTCCGCCGCCGCACACCATGCAGATCTGGGTACCGCCGCGAATCGCCTGCTCGATGTCGGCGGCGATGGCGTCGACCGTGCCGACGTCGATGCCGTAGTTCTGATCGCCCATCAACGCCTCGCCGGAGACCTTCAGGAGCACCCGGCGGTATTTCGGCGTCGTGGACATGCGGTTCGTTCCCTTTCCCCCGGACGAGGGACGATGAAGTCAAACTCCGTAAGCGTCGTTTTGCAAACCGGCAATAGCGAGCACGAAATCGGTGCGCACGTCTCGCGGATGCGCCCTCTCCCCGCAAGGGGAGAGGGAAGTTCTTTTACTTCTTGTCGTCGTCCGGCTTCTGGCCGCTCATCTTGGCGACCTCGTCCGCGAAGTCGCTCTCGACCTTCTCGATGCCCTCGCCCACCTGAAAGCGAACATAAGCCTCGATGGTCACCGGCGCGCCGAGATCCTTGCCGGCCTTCTCGAGCAGCTTGGTGATCTGGGTCTCGCCGTCGATCACGAAGGTCTGCTGCAGCAGGACCGACTCCTCGTAGTACTTGCGCATGCGGCCCTCGAGCATCTTCTCGATGACGTTCTCGGGCTTGCCGGACTGGCGCGCCAACTCGGCCTGGATGTCGCGCTCCTTGGCGACCAGCGCCGGATCGAGATGCTCCACGGTCAGCGCCAGCGGGTTGGCGGCGGCGACGTGCATCGCGATCTGCTTGCCGAGCGCGTTCAGCTTGTCCTTGTCGGCGGTCGACTTCAGCGCGACCAGCACGCCGATCTTGCCGAGCTCCGGCGAGGCGGCGTTGTGGACATAGGCCGACACCACGCCCGGATCGACGCGCAGCATGACGGTGCGGCGCACGCTCATGTTCTCGCCGATCTTGGCGACGAGTTCGGTCAGCGTGTGCTGCACGGAGTTGACACCCATCGGGCGGGCCAGCGTCTTCTCCAGGTCGCCCTCTTCCTCGAGGGTGATCTTGGCGGCGCTCTTCACGAAATCCTTGAACTCGTCATTGCGCGCGACGAAGTCGGTCTCGGCATTCACTTCCACGAGCGCGCCGATATGGCCGCCGGTGGCGACGCCGATCAGGCCTTCCGCGGCGGCGCGGCCGGCCTTCTTGGCGGCCTTGGTGATGCCCTTCTTGCGCAGCCAGTCCATGGCGGCTTCCATATCGCCGTTGGTCTCGGCGAGCGCGGCCTTGCAATCCATCATGCCCGCGCCGGTCTTGTCGCGGAGGTCCTTCACCAAGGGTGCGGGGGGGATGTACGCCATTGTCGGCTCCGTCTCGTTCTAAGGGTTTGAGGAACGCGACCCGGTTTTTCGGATCGCGCCCTCGATACAGAGTGTTCGTGTCGCTTTAGGCGGTGGCTTCGGCGCCGGCGGCAGCTTCCGGAGCCGGCGTCACGTCCGGCAACACCTCGGCCTCGCCGGTGTCGATACCGGCATCGACCTGGCCTTGCGACAGGCCGTCGATGATGGCGCGCGCCGCGAGATCGCAATAGAGCGCCAGCGCACGCGCGGCGTCGTCATTGCCCGGGATCGGATAGGCGATGCCGTCCGGATCGCAGTTGGAGTCGAGGATCGCGGTGACCGGGATGCCGAGCTTGCGGGCCTCGGAGATCGCGAGCGATTCCTTGTTGGTGTCGATCACGAAGAGCATGTTCGGCAGGCCGCCCATCTCCTTGATGCCGCCGAGCGAGCGGTCGAGCTTGTCGCGCTCGCGCAGCATGCTGAGCAGCTCTTTCTTCTTGAGGCCCGAGGACTGCGCGGCGGTTAGCGTCTCTTCGATGTGGCGCATGCGCTTGATCGAGTTCGACACGGTCTGCCAGTTGGTCAGCGTGCCGCCGAGCCAGCGGTGGTTCACGTAGTACTGCGCGCAGCGCTTGGCCGCGGCGCCGATCGGCTCGGCCGCCTGGCGCTTGGTGCCGACGAACAGGATGCGGCCGCCGCCGGCCGCCACGTCGCGCAGCGCGACGAGGGCCTGGTGCAGCAGGGGCACGGTCTGCGTCAGGTCGAGGATGTGGATGTCGTTGCGCGAGCCGTAGATGTACGGGGCCATCTTCGGGTTCCAGCGCTGGGTGCGATGGCCGAAATGCGCGCCCGATTCGAGCAGCTGACGCATCGTGAAATCTGGCAGAGCCATGGTTTTAGTCTCCTTTACCGGTTGGCCAGACGGGCGAGTTATCTCCTTTTTGAAGACGCTCCCGCTTCGCGGACGCTTCGTGCGGAGACACCGGACGGCGACGCAGGAACTCCCTGCGAAAGCCACTCACCCGTGCGAGATGGCGCGGCTTATAGGGGGGCGACTTCCCCAAGGCAAGCCCTGCGGGGGAAAATTCGTCAAGCCCATCTTGACAGCCGTCGCGTGGACGCTTGCTCTGTCCGCCAACGGGGAGGTTGGCTTGAGAACGGATGCCCGGCGGCCGCGGCAAGCGGCGGTGATCTTCATCTTCATCACGCTGGTGCTGGACAGCATGGCGGGTGCCATCGCCTATCCTGTGTTCCCCAAGATCATCGGGCAATTGACGCATGCCGACGCCGCGGGCGTGGCCGAGATATTCGGCGTGTTCGGGACGCTGTTCTTCGCGATGCAGTTCTTCGCCGCGCCGGTCCAGGGGACGCTGTCGGATGCGTTCGGACGGCGGCCGGTCATCCTGATCTCCTCGCTCGGAATGGCGGCGGACTATGTGATCATGGCGCTCGCGCCGAATGTGCACTGGCTCTACCTGGGCCGCGCGATCAGCGGCGTGACCGCAGGCAGCATTGCGGCGGCCTTCGCCTATCTCATCGACGTCACGCCGGTCGAGGACCGCACCCGCATGTTCGGATTGGCGGGCGCGGCGGCGAGCGTCGGCACCGCTTTCGGGCCGGCGCTGGGCGGACTGGCGGGCGAGTATCATCTGCGCCTGCCCTTCTGGATCGCGGCCGGACTGAGCCTGCTGAGCGCGGCCTATGGCTGGCTCGTGCTGCCGGAATCGCTGAAGCCGGAGAACCGCCAGCCCTTCGCGCTCAAGCACGCCAATCCTGTGAGCGCCATGCATGGCGTGTTCCGCGCCTACCCTGTCCTGCTGTGGTGGGCGGCGATCGTCGCACTGTATGCACTCGGGCTCATGGGCGTGAACAGCATCTTCGCGGTGTATACGAGCTATCGCTACGACTGGAGCCCGCGCGAGATCGGCTTCTATCTGGGCGCGGTGGGCATCTGGAGCATCGTCACCCAAGCGCTGATCCTGCCATTGGCCACCAGGCGGATGAGCGATTGGCAGATGCTGATCGTCGGATCGCTGATCCAGGCCGTAGCCGTCGCAGCCGGCGGTCTGGTGTCGAGCGGCACAGGCTACGCGATCTGGATGTTCGTCTGGATCCTGGGATTGGTGCTGGACGGCGCGGCGAGCAACACGCTGGTCACGGCGGGGATCGGCGCGTCCGACCAGGGCCGCGTGCAGGGCGCGTTCCGCAGTCTGAACAGCGCGACGGGGCTTTTCGCGCCCGGCCTGTTTGCGTTGCTGCTGGCGCATGCGATCCGCGGCGGCGGCAAGCCGTGGTCGGGCGTGCCTTATGTGCTGTCCGGCGCGATGGTGCTGGCGGGATTGGCGATCACGCTGGCGACGGTGTGGCGCGGTGCCCGAAACAAGCCGCGGTGACGGTCCGCGCTCAGATATTCCAACAGAACAACACCGTCACACCGCACGAACCGAATGGCCCGCTTTCGCGGGCCATGACAGTCGGGTTTCGATTTTCGTTCGCCGGCAGACGCTACTTCACATTGTCCGTCTGCTTGATGAAGCCCGCGACGGTGTCGTGGAGCTCCTTCAGCGACTCTTCGTGCGCGTACACCATGTGGCCGGACTGGTAGTAGTGGTACTGGATGTTCTTCTCCAGCTCCGGCGGGATCGGCAGGTGGTGTGCCTCGTACCAGCCTTCGTAATATGGCGTCGCGAGGTCGAAGTAGCCGCCGTTCAGCAGCACCTTCAGGTCGGGATTGTACTTCATCGCGTCGGCGAGGTCGGGCATCACGTTGGTGGCGCCGGGGAACGCGGCCTGGGCGTTCGGCTGCTGATGCTTGAAGTCCCACCACTTAAAGACGTTGATCCCCTCGTGGTAGATCTTGCCCTGGCCGTAGTTCAGCGTGCCGCGGGCGTAGTCGTTGAACGCCGAGACATAGGCCGAGCTGATCGCCGCGGACTGCGGATCGTAATCGGCTTCCTTGCTGAGCGGATCGATGGTCGGGCCCGAGAAGCGGGTGTCGAGACGGCCCGTCGTCATGTTGGCATTGTCCTGCAGGTTCTTCTCGAACTCGCCGCCGTCGATGCGCAGGTTCGCCTTCAAGATATAGCCGACCGGAAGTCCGGTGATCTCGTGCAGCTTCTGCGCGATCGCGGCGCGGCGGGCGGGTGCGAGGCTCGAGCCTTCGGCCAGCGCCAGCGCGTAGTCGGTCATCGCCCAATGCTCGACGCCGTGGACGAAGGCGATCATGTCGTCGGGACGCTTGCCGGGCAGCTTGTTGTGATACCAGGCCGTCGCGGCATAGGTCGGAAGCGCGACCTGATACGGCAGGTCGATGCCGGGATTGGTCTCCGGCCCGTCGGCCGAGAGATCGAAGTTCAGGATGGCCGAGAGCAGGATCACGCCATTGAAGTCGGTCGAGCGGTTGGACTCCAGATCGTTGGCGACCACCGAGGCGCGGGGCGTGCCGTAGCTTTCGCCGAACAGGTATTTGGGCGAATTCCACCGGCCGTACTTGGAAAGAAATTCCTGGATGAAGGTCGAGAACGCCGCCGCGTCGGCATCGACGCCGTAGAACTCCTTCTCCTTGTCCTTGCCGGCGATGCGGCTGAAGCCGGTACCGGGCGCGTCGATGAAGACGAGATCGCTGGCATCGAGCAGCGTGTAGTTGTTGTCCACCACCTGATAGGGCGCGGCCGGGGTGTGGCTATCGTCCTTGGTCACGACGCGTTTGGGGCCGAAGGCGCCCATGTGCAGCCAGACCGTCGCCGAGCCCGGGCCGCCGTTGAACAGGAAGGTGATCGGCCGGCTGCCGGGGGCGGCGCCCTTCTTGGCGTAGTAGACGAAGAACATCGAGGCTTCGGCAGAGGTGTCGTCGGCCTTGGCGTCGGGATTCTTGGCGCCGCCGCTCTGCGCCGCGTCGTTCCACTCGCGCTGATGCACCACGAGGGTGCCCGCGGTCGCGGTGTAAGAGATACCGGCGGCCGAGCCCTCGGTGACCGATTCATCGGCCTTGAAGAACTTGCCGGAGTACTGGTCGGCGGGCGTGGCGGGCTTGGGCGGCGTGATGGCAGCGTAGGCGATAGCCAAGGTCGCGGCGATAATCACCGCGGCGAGCGCATAAATCGGTCTCATTCCAAATCCCCCCGAAAGCGGCGGCAGTCTAGCGGCGGCGGCGGCGACTGCAATGCGGACTCACGCCTTGGTGATGTCTGCCATGCGGCGCCTGCGCGTCGCGGTGCGGCGTAAATCGCGCTATGAGGGGGACCGCAAACCTCTCCCCCTGCCCGCACCCCATGAACTCGACGACACCTATTCGCCCCGCGATCGAAGCGCTCGAACCCAACGGCATCGGCCTCGTCGCCATGATGGGGCTGGGCGAGAAGGACCTGATCCCGCTGTGGTTCGGCGAGAGCGATCTCGTCACGCCCGCGTTCATCCGCGACGCGGCGAAGGCGGCGCTGGACGACGGCAAGACGTTCTACACCCAGTCGCGCGGCATCCCGGAGCTGCGCGCGGCGATCGCGGCCTATCACAAGCGCACGGTGGACGTGGACGTCGACGTCGAGCGCATCTCGATGCCCGGCGCGGCGACGCTGGCGGTGGTGACGGCCCTGCAGATGCTGTGCAACACCGGCGACAACGTCGTGATCGTCTCGCCGATCTGGCCGTCGATCTTCCAGGCGGCGCAGATGGTGGGTGCCGAGTGCCGCTTCGCGCCGCTCGAAGCGCAGTGGCGCGCGTCGCCGCCGCGCTGGAGCCTCGATCTGGAGCGCATCTTCGCGCAATGCGATGCGCGGACCAAGGCGATCTTCATCGCCTCGCCGGGCAATCCGACGGGCTGGGTGATGACGCGGGACGACCAGCGCGCGGTGCTGGACTTCGCGCGCAAACATGGCATCGCGATCATCTCCGACGAGGTCTATGGCTCGCTGACCTATGACGGCTCGGCGCATGCGCCGTCCTTTCTCCAAATCGCCGACGGCGAGGACAATCTCTTCGTCATCAACTCGTTCTCCAAGGCGTGGGCGATGACGGGCTGGCGCATCGGCTGGCTGGTGCATCCGGCGCGGCTCGGCAAGCAGCTCGGCGTCATCACCATTGCCAACAACACCGGGCCGACGACGTTTGCGCAATACGGCGCCCTCGCCGCGCTGTCGCCGCAGGGCGATGCGTTCCGCGAGGCGATGCGCGAGCGCTGCCGCGTCGGGCGCGAGGTGGTGCAGCGCTTCATCGACGGCCAGAACCGCATCCAGTGGATTCGTCCCGAGGGCGCGTTCTACGGCTTCCTGCACATGGCGGGGCTGTCGAACTCCCTCGACTTCGCGCGGGCGCTGGTGAAGAACGGCCGCGTCGGCGTGGCGCCGGGCTCGGCCTTCGCGCCGCCGGGCGACACCGAGGCGGACAGCTTCCTGCGCATCTGCTTCGCCCAGGACCCGGCGCTGCTGGAGCGCGGGCTGAAGCGGATCGACGAGGCGTTGGGGCGGCTCTAAATCACCCCACTCTTGTCATGCCCGCGAAGGCGGGCATCCAGGGCAAGCAGCACGGTGCCCAATCCGCTGGATGCCCGCCTTCGCGGGCATGACAGTAAGTGCTTGAAATCGCTCAATCGGCGTACATTCGAACCGTGTGTGGGGCGAAAAATCAGACCGATTCCACCTGTGCCACGCCGGGCAGGCTCTTGATTGCGTTCTTCAGGGCGACCGTCACCTGCAGCGTCTTGGGCAGCTTGATTTCGACCTCTTCGCCGGGGCCGCCGGGGACCACGAAGGTCACGATGCCTTTGCCGGGCTGCTTGAGCTGCGCCGCGATCGCGCCGAGCGAGGACGGGTCCTGGAGATAGACCTTCAGCCCTTCCCCCGCATTGGCAGCGGCGGCGTCGAGGTCGGCGATGGCGGCGGCGCGCAGCTTCAGCTCGTCGCCGTCCCATTCGGCGCTCGCGGTGATCATCACCGACCTGCCGGCCTCCAAGAGCGGGCGCGAGGCGGCGAGGACTTCGGGGAACAGCATCACCTCGAACATGCCGGTCGGATCGGAGAACGACACGAAGGCGTAGCTCTCGTTGTTGCGGCTGCGGCGCTCGTATTTGCGGATCAGCGTGCCGGCGAGCACCGCCTTGAAGCCGCCGCGGCGGCGGTCGTCGAGCATCGCGGCATAGGTCGTCGCGCCCAGGCGCTTCAAGGGCGCGGCATAGGCGTCGAGCGGATGGCCCGAGAGATAGAAACCCATCGCGCTGAACTCTTCGGAGAGGCGCTCATGGCCGGGCCAGTCGGCGGTCTGCGCGAGGCGGATGTCGTCCTGCCCTTCCGCGGGGCCGCCGAACAACGAGACCTGGCCGCTTTCGCGCTCGCGCGCGTTGCGCTGGGCGCTGCCCAGCAGCAAGTCGGCGCTCTCGACGACCTGCTTGCGGTTGCGGTTGAGGCCGTCGAAGGCGCCGGCGCGCGCCAGGCTCTCGAAGGCGCGCTTGTTGACCAGCTTGGGATCGATGCGGCGCGCGAAATCGCCAAGGCCCATGAACGGGCCATGGGCGCGGCGCTCCTCCACCACATGATCCATCGCCTGGCGGCCGACGCCCTTCACGGCGGCGAGGGCGTAGAAGATCAGCTGCTTGTCCGCATCGACGCTGAACACGGCTTCGGAGCGGTTGACGTCGGGCGGCAGCACTTTGACGCCGAGGCGCTGCGCTTCCTGGCGGAAGATGTTGAGGCGGTCGGTGTTGCCGATATCGAGCGTCATCGAGGCGGCGAGAAATTCGACCGGATAATTCGCCTTGAGGAACGCCGTCTGATAGGCGACCTGGGCATAGGCCGCGGCATGGCCCTTGTTGAAGCCGTAGCCCGCGAACTTCGCGGCCTGCTCGAAGATCTGCGCCGCGACTCCCTTGGGCACGCCGTTCTGCACCGCGCCGTCGATGAACTTGGTCTCGTGCACCGCCATCTCGCTAGCGATCTTCTTGCCCATCGCGCGGCGCAGGAGGTCGGCGCCGCCCAGCGTATAGCCGCCGAGCACGCGCGCGATGTTCATGACGTCTTCCTGATACGTCATGACGCCGAACGTCTCTTCCAGGATCGGCTGGAGCGCGGGATGGAGATATTCCGGCTTCTCCTTGCCGTTCTTCACCGCGATGTATTTGGGGATCGAGTCCATCGGGCCGGGGCGATAGAGCGCCACGAGCGCGATGAGGTCCTGGATGCGGTCCGGCTTCATCTTCTTGAGAAGATCGCGCATGCCGGCGCCTTCGAGCTGGAACACGCCGACGCTGTCGCCCTTGGACAGCATCTCGTAGGTGCGGGCGTCGGTGAAATCGATGCTCTGGGTGTCGAGCGCGATACCGCGCCTGGCCAAGAGCTCTTCCGCCTTGGCGATGACGGTCAGCGTCTTGAGGCCGAGGAAGTCGAACTTCACGAGGCCCGCCTTCTCGGCGTCCTCGTAGTCGAACTGCGTCACCGGCATCTCGGAGCGCGGATCGCGATAGAGCGGCACGATCTCGTCGAGCGGCCGGTCGCCGATCACCACGCCGGCGGGATGGGTCGAGGCGTGGCGGTAGAGGCCTTCGATCTTCTCGACCACCGCGAACAGCTTCCGCGCAATGGGCTCCTGCTCGGCGATCTGGTGCAGGCGCGGCTCGCCCAGCAGCGCGTCCTCCATCGACACCGGCTTGCCGGGCGGATTGGGGACGAGCTTGGCGATGCGGTCGACGAGACCGAGCGGCATCTGCAGCACGCGGCCGGCATCGCGCACCGCGGCGCGCGCCTGCAGCGAACCCAGCGCCATGATGTGGGCGACGCGGTCGCGGCCGTATTTATCGCGCACATAACGCACGACCTCGTCGCGCCGCTCCTGGCAGAAGTCGATGTCGAAATCCGGCATCGAGACACGCTCGGGGTTCAAGAAGCGCTCGAACAACAGGCCGAAGCGGATGGGATCGAGGTTGGTGATGTCGAGCGACCAGGCGACCAGCGAGGTGGCGCCGGAGCCGCGCACGCCGACCGGGATGCCCTGGCCGCGCGTCCACTTCATGAAGTCGGAGACGATCAGGAAGTAGCCCGCGAAGTTCATGCGCAGGATGACGTCGAGCTCGAACGCGAGGCGGTCGAGATAGACCTGCATCCCGGCGTGCAGGCCGTTCCGCTCGAGCTTTTCCTGCAGGCCCGTGGCGGCCTGCTCGCGCAACTCGTCTTCCGGCGTGCGGCCGGATTCGGGGACGAATTTCGGCAGGATCGGATCGCGCTTCTTGGGGCGGAAGGCGCAGCGGCGTGCGATCTCCAGCGTGGTCTCGATCGCCTCGGGCAGGTCGGCGAACTGCGCCGCCATCTCGGCAGCGCTCTTGAAGCGGTGCTCGCGCGTCAGGCGGCGGCGGTCTTCCTGTGACACGAAGGTGCTGTCGGCGATGCAGAGCAGCGCGTCATGCGCTTCGTACATGTCCTCGGTGAGGAAGTGCACGTCGTTGGTCGCGACCAGCGGGATGTCGCGCGCATAGGCGATGTCGATCAGCTTTTCCTCGGCGGCGCGCTCTTCCGGCAGGTTGTGGCGCTGCAGCTCGATATACAGACGGTCGCCGAAAATCGCGGCGAGGCGCCCGACCATCGCGTCGGCGGCGGCGCCCTGCCCTTCGACGATCAGCTTGTTGACCGGACCGCCGGGGCCGCCGGTGAGGCAGATCAGGCCCTCGGCACGGGCCGCCAGCTGTTCGGCCACGACGTGCGGCCAGTCGCCGGGCTCGGCCCCCAAGAACGCGCCGCTGAGCAGCTTGGAGAGGTTCTGGTAGCCCACCTCGTTTTGCACCAGAAGCGCAATGGCCGGCGGCTTCTTGCGCGCACCGAGAACGGCAGGGCCGCCGGAAGTCTCCAGCTCGACCGAGACCTGGCAGCCCACAATGGGCTGCACGCCCGCCTTGGCGAGGGTGTCGGAGAGCTCGAAAGTGCCGAACAGGTTGTTGACGTCGGTGATCGCGACGGCCGGCATGCCGAACTCGCGCGCCTTGTCGGCCAGCGCGTAGGGCCGCACCGCGCCCTCGAGCAGCGAATAGGCGCTCTTGACGCGCAGATGGACGAAAGAGGCCGGCTTGGTCACCACGCAACGCTCCTTCGAAAGATCGCCGAGCTGGCGACTCTTCTCGCTCTAACCCCATAGCAGGCGCCGCCGTCCGGCACGCGGACGCACGACAACCAATCCACATTTTTGAGGGGGGGGGCGATGAGCATTGCCGCCCACCAACCCAATGCCCATCGCCCTTATTTGGGAGGGTTAGAACGCCGAAAGGATCGTCTGGGCCACCGGGGCCAGGAGGTAGGTCGAGGCCACAAAAACCACCAGGCTCACGCCCGCCGCCGCATCCTTGAACCACATGATCGCCGTCTCCGTATTGGACGATCATGTTCTACTTGTGTTCTCATGTTGTCAAGAACAAAAGGAGACCGTTCTTTCAGAGCAGGCAATACATCGTAACAAGGAAAGCGGCGAGGCTCATGCCGCCCGCCGCGTCCTTGATCCAGAGCGCCGTCAGCTCGCGGCGCGCGTGGTCGCTTGCGCTGTGGGTGCGCAGGTAGGTCGAGCGGGCGACGTCGGCCAGGGTCATGTCACAAAAAACTTATCCACAAGCCGTTGGTTTCTTTGTTCCTTCCGGGACCTTGTATTTAACAAAGTTGTTATTTAACATACTCGTTATGAATTTGGACCACACCTTTGCCGCCCTCGCCGATCCGACGCGGCGTGCCATCCTGGCCCGGCTGGCGCTGGGCGAAGCGACGGTGGGTGAGCTGTCGGCGCCCTTCCCGATCTCGGGACCGGCCATCTCGCGGCATCTGCGGGTGCTGGAAGAGGCGGCGCTGATCGAGCGGCAGAAGGACGGCCAGCACCGCCGCATCCGCCTGGCACCGGCCGCGATGGCGGGCGCGGCGGAATGGATCGAGGCGCAGCGCGCCTATTGGAGCGGCACGCTCGACCGGCTGAACGAACATCTCAAGAAGACATCCCAGGATGGTGGAGGGACGACACATGACTGAGCACACGATGAATCTGGCGCGCACGATCGATGCGCCTGTGGAGCGCGTCTACGACGCCTGGCTGTCGCCCTCCTGGGGCGAGTGGGCGGGGCCGGCGGGGTCGCACGGCAAGGTCACGCTGATGGAGCCGCAGGTCGGCGGGCGCTATCGCATGGTGATGCATGCGCCGAACGGCATGACGCTGGCGATCGGTGGCGTCTATCGCGTGCTGGAGCGGCCCGCGAAGATCGTGATGTCGTGGAAATGGGAGCACGAGGACGAGGAGACGCTGGTCACCCTGACCTTCGCGCCGCTGGCCGGCGGCAAGACGGCGCTGACGGTGCTGCACGAGGGCTTCGGCTCGCAGGAGCGGCACGACGACCACGCGCGCGGCTGGGCCGGCACGGTCGACCGGCTCGCGGCCAAGCTGGCGGGCGCGGCATGAGCGACATCGTCCTCAACATCACGCGCCTGCTCGACGCGCCGCCGGAGCGGGTATTCGGCGCCTGGATGGAACGCGCGCAATGGGCGAGCTGGATCGGACCGGCGGGCGTGCGCTGCGACGTGCCGGTGCACGAACCGTGGGTCGGCGGCCGCTATCGGCTGGTGATGCATCTGGAGCGCGGCGACATGGCGGTGGTCGGCGTCTTCAGGATCGTCGAGCGGCCGAACCGCATCGCCTTCACCTGGATGATGGAGGGCGGCACGCACGACTCGCTGGTGACCATCGATCTCGCCGCGGCGGCAGGCGGACGGACGGCGCTCTCGCTGCGCCATGACGGCCTGCTCACCGCCGACAACCGCGATCAGCATGGCCGGGGCTGGGAGAGCACGCTCGGCAAGCTCGAAGCGTTCCTCGGGGAGGGCTGACATGGACCGCGAGACGCAATTGGCGGTGATCGTGACGCTGGTCACCGTCGCGCTCTATCTGGGCATGGGGGCGCGGGTGGGAATCCTGCGCGGCAAGCTTGGCGTCGTTGCGCCGGCGATGACCGGGCATCCCGCCTTCGAGCGCGCCGCGCGCGTGCATCTGAACACCGGCGAGCAGCTCATCGCCTTCCTGCCGCTGCTGTGGATGGCGACGCTGACGTTTCACGTCTGGTACTGGCTGCCGGCGGCGTTCGGCGCGGTGTTCCTGCTGGCCCGGCTGCTCTACATGCGGCTCTACATGGCGGCGCCGGACACGCGCATTCCCGCCGCGTTCCTGACGATGCTGGCACAGGTGGGACTGTTCGTGCTGGCGGTCGTCGGCCTCGTGAAGGCGATGTGAGATGGCGGAACTCGAGATCGTCGGCTTTGCCCAATCGATGTTCGTGCGCACGGTGCGCATGGCGCTGGAGGAGAAAGGCATCGCCTATCGCCACGTCCCGGTGATGCCGCAGACGGACGAGGTGCTGGCGCTCAACCCGTTCGGCCGCGTGCCGGCGATGCGGCACGGATCGGTGAGGCTGTTCGAGTCGCGCGCGATCGTCGGCTATGCGGATCGGGTGTTCGAGGGTCCACGCCTGTTTCCGGACGACGCGGGCGAAGCGGCGGTGATCGAGCAGTGGATCGCGGCGATCAACGGCAACGTGATGCGGCCGCTGTTCCCCTATATGCAGGCGCATGCCTTTCCGAAGGGGCCGAACGGGACGCCCGATCGCGCTGTGGTCGATGCGGCATGGCCGAGCGCGAAGCCCATGCTGGCGGTGCTTGATCATGCGGTGGCCGGCGGCGCGCTGGCGGGGCCGCGCTTCACGGTGGCCGATGCGTTCCTGATGCCGGCGCTCGCTTATCTGCCCCATTTCGCCGAAAGCCGGGCATTCCTCGACGAGTCCCGGCATCTCAAGCGCTATTTCGAGCGGCACGCGACGCGGCCGAGCTTTGTGAAGACCGCGCCACCGCCGATGCGCGAGCTGCGCCGCTAACGCGCCAGGCACCAGCCTTCACCATGGACGCGGCAGTCCGCGTCCGGCGCATGCGCGTGGCGCAGAAGGCGCGCGACCTCGCGCGTCTGCGGCTTGCCGAGTGCTTCGGCGAGGACGCGCGCGGCAGCTTCGTCGCGGTTGCCGGCGCACGGGAAGATCGCGACGCCGGAGATCCAGCGCGCGGCATAGGCGTCGCCTTGGCGCATCACCAGCAGCACGCCGCCGGCGTGTGCCGCGCCCAGGACGGCGTTGGTGGTGAGCGGCAGGACCAGGCGGCCGCCGTCCTTCAAGCCGTCGAGCCAGGCGTCGGCGGGGCGCGTCGCGCCGGCGTTGACGTAGATCACGTCGGCGGGCGCGAAGGGCACGCGGGCGCCGTCGCCTTCGAGGATCGCGACGTTCGGCCGGCCGGCGAAATTGGCGCGGGCGCGTTCGGCGAGCGCGGGCTCGAACTCGATGCCGGTGACGCGGCCGCCCTCGCCCACCAGCGCGGCCATGATCGCGGTGTAGTAGCCGACGCCGGCACCGATATGCACCGCATGCTCGCCGGGCTTGGGGGCCGCACGATGCAGCAGCGCCGCATGCAGCGACGGCTGGCCGTTGTTGAGGCCGCGTTCGGGGATCAGGCCGAAGAGGTCGTTGGTATAAAGATGCGCGAGGTCGGCGTCGGGCGTGGCGTCGTAGCGGCTGCCGCGGAACACCTGCCAGGGGCCGGGGCCGAGGAAATCCTCGCGGCGCACGGCAGCGAAGGCGGCCTCGACGGCCGGGTCGCTCACCCCGGCGATCCCGAGAATCTCGCGGGCATAGGCCGCCCGCCGCGCCGTTTCGCTTTGCATCCCGCCCGTCCCGGTCTATGTGTTGTGCGGATTTTTATGTTGTGCGGATTAACACACCGCTTGTTCGTGTGTGATATCACACACCACGCCGGAGCACCAGATGGCCGCCAAGCTCTATCCCGCGATCCTCGAAAAGGCCGAGAAGAAGACGTTCGCCGTGTGGCTGCCGGATTTCCCGGACTGCGTCGCGGCGGGCCGCACGCAGGAGGACGCGATCGAGAAGATCACCCGCGCCGCCGCCAACGCGGCGATGGCGCTGGCCGAGACGGACACCGCCCTTCCCCCGCCGACGCCGATGGAGAAGATCGAGAAGCCGAAGAACTTCCTCGCCTTCGTGATGGTGCCGGTGAGCCCGCCGGATGCGTCGGAGCGGGTGAACGTCTATCTGCCCAAGCGGATGATCGCGCAGGCCGACGCGCGGGCGGCGGAGCTGGGCATGAGCCGGTCGAGCTTCTTCGGCCTGGCGCTCAGCGTGGTGCTGGGCGTGCCGCTCCTGCCCGGCATGCCGCCGGTCTGGCCGAAGGGGATGAAGCGGTAGACAGCTATCGCATATTGTCATGCCCGCGCAGGCGGGCATCCAGTGTGAGCTACCGATGCCGAAAGACCGTCGCTACTTCGTCTACGTCATGGCAAGCGCGAGAAATGGAACGCTTTACACCGGCGTGACCAACGACATGGCGCGTCGCTATTACGAGCATCGCGAGGGACTCGTGTCCGGCTTCAACCAAGAAATACGGGATCAAGATGCTGGTCTGGTTCGAAGAACATAACGACATCCGTGAGGCCATCGTTCGCGAGACACGCATCAAGAAATGGGACCGTGCCTGGAAACTGCGCCTGATCGAAAGCGTCAATCCGGATTGGAATGATCTGGGCCCAAGCTCGTGAACTGGATGCCCGCCTTCGCGGGCATGACAGCTTTGCTATGTGGTCTGCCGCGTCCCCAGCTTGCCGCCGTCGAGCAGCTTGCCTTCGTGCAGGATCAGCGCACGGTCCATGCGCCCGGCGAGCTCCAGATTGTGGGTCGCGATCAACGCGGCAAGGCCCTCCGAGCGCACCAGGTCGACCAGCGCGTCGAACACACCGGCGGAGGTACGGGTGTCGAGATTGCCGGTGGGCTCGTCGGCCAGAAGGATGCGCGGACGGTTGGCGAGGGCACGGGCGATGGCGACGCGCTGCTGCTCGCCGCCGGACAGCTGCGCCGGGCGGTGCGTCAGCCGCTCGCCAAGGCCCAGATGGCTGAGGATGTGCTGCGCGTCCCGCTCGCTGGCGGCGCGCGAGCGGCCGGCGACGCGCTGCGGCAGCACGACGTTCTCCAGCGCGCTGAACTCCGGCAGCAGGTGATGCGCCTGGTAGACGAAACCGATCGTGTCGCGGCGGATGCGGGTGCGTTCGGCGTCGGGCAGGCTCGATGCGGCGACGCCCTCGATGTAGATCTCGCCGCTGGTGGGCGCCTCGAGCAGGCCCGCCATGTGCAGCAGCGACGACTTGCCGGCACCTGAGGGGCCGACCAGCGCGACGATCTCGCCGGGCTTCAGCGCCGCGTTCACGCCGCGGAAGACCTCCAGCACGCCGGTGCCTTGCGTGAAGGTGCGGGTGACGTTTTCAAGGCGGAGCGCGTCATTCATAGCGCAGCGCCTCCACCGGATCGAGGCGCGCGGCGCGCCACGCGGGATAGAGCGTCGCCAGGAACGAGCAGCCGAGCGACAACGCTGCGGCGGCGACCACGTCGCCGGTCTCGACGCGCGCCGGCATGCGCTCCAGGAAATAGATCGTGGGATCGAACAGCGTCGTGCCGGTGATGTGCGACAGGAACTGGCGGATGGTCTCGATATTGGCGCAGAAGAGGACGCCGATGACGAGGCCTGACAGCGTGCCTGCGACGCCGATCAGCGTGCCGGCGATGCAGAAGATGCGCATGATGGCGCCGCGCGTCGTGCCCATGGTGCGCAGGATGGCGATGTCGCCGGACTTGTCCTTCACCAGCATGATCAGCGTCGAGACGATGTTGAACGCCGCCACCAGGGTGATGATGGCGAGGATCAGGAACATGACGTTGGCCTCGACCTCCAGCGCCTCGAACAGGCTGGCGCTGATCGCCTGCCAGGAGAGCACCCGCGTTCCGGAACCGGCGGCGTCGGCGATCGGCTTGATCATGTTCTTGACGTGGTCGGGATCGGCGACCATCACCTCGATGCCCGTCACGGCGTGGTCGAGGTTGAAATAGAGCTGCGCCTCGTCGAGCGGCATGAAGACGTAGGAGCCGTCATATTCGCTCATGCCGATCTTGAAGGTGCCGGCGACCTCGTAGTTTTTGATGCGCGGCGTGACGCCGAAGGGCGTGACGTTGCCGCGCGGCGCGATCAGCGTGACCGAGCCTCCCGGGCCGGTGTTGAGCTTGTCGGCGAGCCGCCAGCCGACGATCAGGCTGTCGCCCTGCCGGAACATGGCGAGCGCACCCGGCGTCAGCGAATTCGAGACCCCGGTCTGGTCCTTGAGGTCGGATGCGCGGATGCCGCGCACCAGGACGCCCGGCGAGGTGCCGTTGCCGGTGGCGAGCGCCTGGCCGTCGATCACGGGGGCGGCGCGCAGCACGCCCGGCACCGCGCGCACGCGCGCGGCGACGGCGTCGAAATTCTCCAGCCGGCCGCCCTCGCCCTGCACGATGACGTGGCCCTGCAGGCCGAGGATGCGGGCGAGCAGGTCGTGGCGGAAGCCGTTCATGACCGACATCACGATGATGAGCGCGGCGACCGCGAGCGCGATGCCGACCAGCGACAGGATCGAGATGAACGATATGAAACCGTCCGAGCGGCGGGCGCGCAGATAGCGCAGCGCGATCGCCCATTCGAAGGCGGCGAAGGGACGCGTGCCGCGCGGCTTTGACGGAGCGACGCCGGTAGGCACGCTGGGCGCGGCCGCCACGAAGGGCGGCGGCACGGCCGAAACCGCCGGACTGGCGCCCGCGATCCGCGCGACGCGGTCGGAGAGAGGGTTGTTGTTGTCGGTCATATCCGATGTCAGGCCGCGCGAGCCTGTTCGTCTTTGTCCACCATGACGGCGAATTTCAGGCCAAGTGCATGAACGATCTTCAACAAAGTATCCAGCTTCGGATTACCGTCCTTCGAGAGTGACTTATAGAGGCTCTCGCGCCCAAGGCCTGCCTTCCGCGCGACCCGCGTCATGCCCTTAGATCGTGCGATGTCACCAAGCACAGCCGTGACCAAGCCGGGATCGCCGTCCTCAAGCGCGACTTCCAGATACGCCGCCCGATCCTTGTCCGTCTTCAGGTGCCGCACAGGATCCCATTTGTAGGTCCTGACCTTCTTCGCAGCAGGCTTGGTACTGGTCACTCCGTAATCCCTTCTGCCAGCTTTTTCGCGGCGGAAATGTCTTTCCATTGCGAGCGCTTGTCGCCGCCCGTCAGCAGCAGAATCACGACGCGGCCGCGGCGCGCGAAATAGACCCGATAGCCCGGACCGTAGTCGATCCGCAGTTCCGATATCCCTCCGCCGACCGACTTCGCGTCACCGGCGTTTCCAGCAGCCAGGCGCCGGATTCGCACATTGACCCGCAATCGCGCGTTCGCGTCGCTCAGTTCGTCGAGCCACCGCCGAAAAACCGTCGTTTCCCGAACTTCGAACATCTGTATCCTATAGGATACGGCCCGTCAAATACGGCCCTGCCGGTTGCAAATCAGCCCGATCCTTCTTACGAAACCCCGGTTAACAGAGCAATTCGCGAGACTTTCATGTCCCAGCGCGCCCTCAGCGTGTCCCGTATGACCGGCAACCGGTCGACCTTCGCCCAGTGGTACCAAGCCGTCGTGCGCGAGGCCGACATGGCCGAGCCGTCGCCGGTGCGCGGCGCCATGGTGATCAAGCCCTGGGGCTTCGGCGTCTGGGAGGAGATGCAGCGCGACCTCGACCGCCGCATCAAGGAAACCGGGCACGAGAACGCGTATTTTCCGCTGTTCATCCCGCTGTCCTTCATCGCCAAGGAGGCCGAGCACGTCGAGGGCTTCGCCAAGGAGATGGCGATCGTCACCCATCACCGGCTGAAGAACATCGACGGCAAGCTGGTTCCCGATCCCGACGCCAAGCTCGAGGAACCGTATATCGTGCGGCCGACCTCGGAGACCATCATCGGCGACGCCTTCGCGCGCTGGATCAAGAGCCATCGCGACCTGCCGGTGCTGATCAACCAATGGGCAAACGTGGTGCGCTGGGAGATGCGGCCGCGCCTGTTCCTGCGCACCACCGAGTTCCTCTGGCAGGAGGGCCACACCGCCCACGCCACCGAGGCCGAGGCGATCGAAGAGACCATGAAGATGCTGGAGGTCTATCGCGCCTTCGTGGAAGAGACACTGGCGGTGCCGGTGATCAGCGGCGAGAAGCCGGCCAACGAACGCTTCCCCGGCGCGGTCGCGACCTACTCCATCGAGGCGATGATGCAGGACGGCAAGGCGTTGCAGGCCGGCACCTCGCACTTCCTGGGCACGCATTTCGCCGAGGCGCAGAACATCCGCTTCCAGAACGATGCGGGCGGGCTGGAGTTCTGCAACACGACGAGTTGGGGTTTGTCGACCCGCATGGTCGGCGGACTGATCATGACGCATGGCGACGACGACGGGCTGCGCCTGCCGCCGGCCGTGGCGCCGCGCCAGGTGGTGATCGTGCCGATGCTGCGCGACAAGCCGGAGGACGCGCAGGTGCTCGAATTCGCGGAAAGCATCGCGGCGGACCTGAAGAACGTGCGCGCGTTCGACGACCGGCTGCGCGTCTTGGTCGACAAGCGGGCGACGAAGTCGGCGGACAAGCGCTGGAACTGGGTGCGGCGCGGCGCGCCGATCATCGTGGAGATCGGGGCGCGCGATGCGGCGAGCGGCACGGTGACCTTCATGCGGCGCGACGCGCTGCGCGACGGCGACAAGGTGAAGAGTCAAGCGCTGGCGAAGGACGAATTCGTCGCCAAGGTCCCGGCGATGCTGGCCGAGATCCAGGTCAAGCTCTTCGAAGAGGCCAAGGCGCGGCTGGCGGCGAACATCCGCACCGACATCGCCACCTGGGACGGCCTCGCCGAGTATTTCGGCGCGATGGCGGACGACGAGAACGCCGAGTTCAAGTCGTGGGTGCGGGCGCCGTGGTGCAAGCCGGAAGGCGCGGAACTGGACGCGATCGACACCAAGCTGAAGACGCTGAAGCTCACGCTGCGCAACGTGCCGCGCGATCAGCCGAAGACGGTGGGTGCGTGCATCTTCACCGGCCGGCCGGGCGTGGAAGAGATCCTGATCGCGCGGGCGTATTGATACCTCAAAAGGGAGCCCTGCTTTCGACGAGCGAAATTAGAAATAGATAAGGCCCACATCTGGTCACACGCCGAGTCGTTGTACAACAATCCTCAGTTGTGCCAGTTTTAGGCGCTTGGCATCGGAGGCGGCGTTGTTAAAGCGAAACGCGATCGTAGGCGCCAAAGCCCCAAGTCTTCTAAAGAAAGAAGCGCTCTACTTCGACGAACTGATGCTTGATTACGACGAGCGCAAAAAAATAGTCGATTTTAGCATCGCAGCGTTGCGCGCGGCCAATCCTGCGCTTGGCGAGTATATGGTCTCAGTCTTCTCCAAACAAATGAAGGAAATAGAGTTCTTAGTCGATAGTAAAATTTTAGTTCCCTACAGCTTTCTCGACGCGGTTAGAGAGCACCTCACACTCGCTCCAGTCGATCCTTCGATTCCAGAGATTAAATTCCAGACAAAGGGCGCAGCACAGTTTTCGCCTGACAAAAACTTTTTGGATGAATTTTCCCCGCTCTTCACAAAAGCGATTTCAGATATCTGGGAGCAAGAAAAAGGCCCCAAGAAGGTTGTCATCGAGAGCAAAGAAGCATTTAACGCCGAAATGGACCGCGTGTTCGCGAACGTGGCTCAGAAAATGAAACTTATCTTTCTTCTCAAAAACTGGCTTGACTCGTCGGCACTGTTTGTCCCTGTCTTCAACAAGAATGAGTTATCTGGATCCGAATCCCTCCTGAACGAGCAGATCGCAACAGAGCTGATAATTAAACGCTTTCCCCAGCCAAGCGACAGCGTCACATGGCAAGAGATCATCGAATTTCGATCAGATAGTGAACACGCTTCACGCCTTATGGATCTCCGTCATTGGGTTACGAAACTAAGCCGGACCAATCTGTCTCGGCGCGAAATCGAAGAGGAAATTGATTGGCTCGTTCACGACTACGAACGATTGTTGAAGTTGCACAAAGTCGCCTACGAAATGAGCCAGCTTGAACTGGTCGTTGTTAATACGCTCGAAGTTGTCGAAAACTTGATAAAACTAAACTGGAGCGCAGCGGCAAAAACAATTTTTGCTTTAGGAAAACAAAAAACAGACTACCAAATTCAAACATCCGGACTCAACGGTCGAGAATTAGCTTACATCGCTGATGCAAAAGAGGCATTTGGCACGCAACAAAGTTAGCGCTACTTCCCCACCGGCGCCATGCCGGCGAGGCTGACGCGATCGGGCATGGTGTCGATCAGAGTCTTGATGTCGATCGGCGGCGGCTTGTCGACGCCGCTGCCCTTCACATGGTCGTTCAGCTCGGCGACGTTAAAGCCCATCTGCGCGTCGTAGGTGCGGTCGGGCTGATTCCTGAGGCGCTGCTCGGCGTCGTACCAGCGCAGCTTGGCCTTGGGATCGGTGCAGCTGGCGCGCTCGTCGCCGCTCGCGCCCCAGCGCAGCTCGATGCACTGATACGGATCGAAGCTGATCGTGAAGAGGCGGTGCATCATGTCGTCGAACGTCATCGCCACCGGCCGGTGTGACGAGTTCATGTAGGTGACGACGCAGGCTTCGCTCGATTCCCGGTAAGCTGCGGCCAGGTCGTCGCGCAGGAACAGGCCGTCATAGACGATGCGCGGATCGCGCTTGACCCACATGTCGATCATCTCGCCCATGTCCTTGTAGAACTGCGCGACGGCCGCCTTGATGCGCGCGTCGCGCGACGGCGTCGAATAGGTTTCCCATTCCAGATTGTCGGAGCCATAGATGTTGTCCGGCAGGCGCGACGGATGCTCCTTCACCGAGATGCCGTCCTTGATGTCGAGGTCGACATATTGCGCGCGGTCGTTGAGGTCGTTGCAGAGCGTCCTCATCGTCTGCTTGAGCTCGTATACCGGGTTGAAATCCATTCGCCCGCCCGACACGGCGACGCGGACATATTCGTAGAAGCCCAGCTCCGCGCCGTTGTAGACGTAATGCGCCTTGGCGACGTCCTGCTTGGGGTTCGGCTCGGTGCCGACATACTGGACGAGCGAGAAGTCGGCGATCTGGACGTTCTCGGCATAGGCGAGATGGCCGCCGAGCAAGTGGCCCTGTGCATCGCGGTGCGATCCAACCAGCTTGAACGGGCGCCAGTTCTTCAGCCCGCCGCCGAGGCGCATCGGGCTCTGGCCGAATTGCGCGCCGTAGACGCTGCGGGTGATGGTGAAGTCGGGATGGGCGTCCATGTAATAGATGCGCCCGTCTGGATCGACCTTCCACACGATGCCGACATGGCCGTTGATGTCGTAGACGAGGCTGCCGGCATGGATCGAACCGGGCTGCAGCGCCGGCGCGTAGAAGTCCGACAGGACGCCATGCGTTTCGCTCGCATCGGTGCGGTAGGTGCCGGAGAAGACGGAGTCCATCATCTCGCGCAGGGCGCGCGGACCGTCGATGCCGCCGCCGGTGTCGACGATGTCGTGGCGCGAAACGGCGCGGTTCGCGCCCTTGGTGTAGCGCAGATCGCCGCCCTGCCCGCTGACGCCGTTGACGTAGCCGAACGGCAGGCCGTTCTTCCACGCGTAGTAGCCGCGCAGAAGGTAAGGCAGCTTGGCGCAGTCGACGTCGATGTCGATGAAGTTCTGGTCGGTGTCGCGATAGGGGTTCGCCGGATCGCGCAGGCAGCTTTCCGAGGAAGAGCAGCCCGAGGCGCCGATGGCCGCTACGAAGCGGCCGAAGCCGGCCTCGTCCTCGGCCGTCCAATGGTCCTTGAGGACGCGCCAGTTGCCGGCCGCCTGCGCGGCCGCGCCGGAGCCCAGAAACAGCAGCAAAATCGCCAGAAAAACCGCCCGCATAGGCCTACGGTCCGGATCGCAAAGGGTTAAGTCAAGGCAGCAAGATAATTGCGCTGATTTTGTGTCAGGTACCGAAAAATTTCGTGACAACCGGATCGGAATCTCCTAAAAGGCTGACGCTAAATAAGGGCATGGACCGCAAAGCGGCCAAGTTCAGGGAGATTGAAAGGCCGGGCTCGTCCCGGCCTTTCGCATTTGGGGCGCTCAGGTGACGATGCCCGTCGCGAGTCGGAATAAGATTCGGGCTGTTTGGATTTTTTGAATCACTCCTCTCAAAACCGTCATGGCCGGGCTTGTCCTGGCCATCCATGAACACCCCTGCTGCATGGGTGTTCATGGATGGCCGCAACGAGGGCGGCCATGACGATTGTGGTTGGGTTTGGAGCGATGGGTACGTTGAAAATTTTCGAACGGCTGTTCGCGCTGTCGGCGCATGGCACCGGCGTGCGGCGCGAGGTGGTGGCCGGGGCCACGACCTTCCTCACCATGGCCTACATCATGTTCGTCAACCCGCAGATCCTGATGCATGCGGGGATGGACCAGGGCGCGGTGTTCGTCGCGACCTGTGTGGCGAGCGCGCTGGCGACGCTGCTGATGGGCCTCAGCGCCAACCTGCCGGTGGCGGTCGCGCCGGGCATGGGGCTGAACGCCTATTTCGCCTTCACCGTCGTGCCGGCGATGGGCGGCGACTGGCGGCTGGCGCTGGGCTGCGTGTTCCTGTCGGGCTTGCTGTTCAGCATCGTGTCGCTGACGCCGGCGCGCGAGTGGCTGATCAACGCGTTGCCCAGGAGCCTGAAGCTCGCCATCGCGGCCGGCATCGGATTCTTCCTGGCACTGATCGGGTTCGAGAATGCCGGCCTCGTGGCGGCGAGCCCCGCGACGCTGATCACGCAGGGCGCGCTGGGCGATCCCAAAGCGCTGATCGCGGCAGGCGCGTTCGTGCTGATGTTCGCGCTCGTCGCGCGCCGGGTGATCGGCGCGGTGCTGCTGGCCATCGTGGCGGCGACGCTCGCGGCGGTGCTGCTGCATCTGTCGCCGGCGCCCACGGCGCTGATCGCGCTGCCGCCGCGGCTGCATCCCACTTTCCTGCAGATGAGCTTCACCGGCGTCTCGGGCGGCGCGATCGCGGTGGCGGTGTTCGCGTTCCTGCTGGTCGAGATGCTCGATACCTCCGGCACGCTGACGGCGGTGGCGCAGCAGGCGAATCTGCTGGAGCCCGACGGGCGGCTGACGAACGCGCGGCGGGCACTGTTCCCGGACGCGGCGGGAACGATGCTGGGCGCGGTGCTCGGGACGTCTCCGCTGACGGCGTATATCGAAAGCGCGGCCGGGGTGCAGGCGGGCGGGCGCACGGGACTGACGGCGGTCGTCGTCGCCCTGCTCTTCCTCTTGAGCTTGTTCCTGGCGCCGCTGGCGGGCGCGGTGCCGACGTTCGCGGTGGCGCCGGCGCTGGTGTTCGTGGCGGCGCTGATGGCGCGCGGGCTGGCGCAGATCGATTGGGCCGACATGACGGAAGGCGCGCCCGCCCTCGTCACCGCGCTGGCGATCCCTTTCACCTACTCCATCGCGGGCGGCATCGGGATCGGGTTCATCGCCTTCGTCGCGATCAAGCTCGTGTCGGGGCGCTGGCGCGACGTGAACGCCGCCGTCGCCATCATCGCGGTTGCATTCGCCGTAAAGCTCGCGCTGGGTTGATCGGCAGCGTCAAGAATGTCCCTTGCGGACGGGGCGATGCCGTGCGTGCATGCTCCGTCGTCGGAATAATTTATTGTGGAGCAAGGGGCACGCATGGCCGGACACGTCGCGGAGCAGGAACAACCGTCGAACGCCGGCCAGGTGTTCCTCTATTTCGCGCCGCTGACGATGTTCGTCTACCTGGTGATGCCGCACGGCTATTTCCTCGATTTCACCGTCGCGCAGATCATGAAGAACAAGCTGCACGCGACGCCCGACATGGTGGCGACGTTCCGGCTGATAACCTGCATACCGGTCTATCTGTCGTTCGTCTTCGGCTTCGGACGCGACCTGTGGAATCCGTTCGGGATGCGCGACCGCGGCCATTTCCTGCTGTTCGGCATCGTGACCGCGGCCGTCTTCACCTGGATGGCGTTCAGCCCGCTGTCCTACGAAGGCCTGATGGCCGGCATGTTCCTGACGATGGCGAGCTTCCGTTTCGTCGCTGCCGCCTATCAGGGGCTTCTCGCGCTGGTCGGGCAGGAAAAGATGATGTCGGGGCGGCTGTCGGCGCTGTGGCAGATCATGAGCGGCCTGCCCTACACGATCGGCGGGCTGGCGTCGGGCTGGGTGGCGGACAATTTGGAGCCGAAGACCACGTTCCTGATCGCCGCGCTGCTGTGCCTGGTGATCGCGGTCTTCGCGTTCTGGTCGCCGCGCGCGGTGTTCGCGGGCGCCTATGACAAGCCGGTGGCGAAGAGCACGAGCTTCGTAGGCGACGTGAAGCGCCTGGTCCTCTACCGCGCGGTCTATCCGGCGGTGCTGATCAACTTCCTGTTCAACTTCGCGCCCGGCGCCAACACGCCGTTGCAGTACTATCTCAGCAACACGCTGCATGCCTCGGACTTCTATTACGGCGCTTACAACGCGATTTTCGCGTTCTCGTTCACGCCGATGTTCTTCCTCTATGGCTGGCTGTGCCGGCGCGTGAGCCTCGGCACGCTGCTGTGGTGGGGCACGATCATCACGGTGCCGCAGATGGTGCCGCTCGCCCTGATCACCACGCCGATGCAGTCGCTCGTGATGGCGGCGCTGACCGGATTGATGGGCGGCATCGCGGCGGGCGCCTATTTCGACCTCGCGATCCGCTCCTGCCCGCCGGGCCTGCAGGGCACGCTGATGATGCTGGTCGACGGCGTCCTCATCCTGTCGAGCCGGGGCGGCGACTTGCTGGGCTCGTGGATCTACGGCCAGAGCCCGCGCTTCGGCTTCCTCTATTGCGTGATCGCGACGACGGCGGTGTATGCCGCGATCCTGCCGCTGCTGCTGCTCATCCCGAAAGCGCTGATCGCGACGACGGACGGCCAGCGGAACGAGGAGATCGAGAAAGCGGGCGCACAAGCGGTGGCGGAAGCTGCCGCTGCGGGTTAAAGATCGAACACCTTGAACTGGATCAGCAGGTAGAACACCACCCACAGCACCGCCGCGATGCCGGTGGCGTAGAGCGCTTTCTTGCCGAGCATCGGCGTCAGCGGCGCACCGGTCTCCGGGTCGGTCTCGGCGCCGAGGCCGACCGGCAACAGACAGAGCAGCGACAGGAACCAGACGATCGCGTAGGTCGCGAACAGCACCACGCCGTGGATGAACGTGACGAGGCTCACGCTTGCTCGAGCTCGACCAGCGTGCCGACGAAATCTTTCGGGTGCAGGAAGATCACCGGCTTGCCATGGGCGCCGATGCGCGGCTCGCCCGTGCCGGTGATGGTGGCACCTTCGGCCTTCATCTTGTCGCGCGCGGCGTAGATGTCGTCGACCTCGTAGCAGACATGATGCATGCCGCCGTTCGGGTTCTTCTTGAGGAAGTTTGCGATGGGGGAGTTGTCGCCGAGCGGCTCGAGAAGCTCGATTTTGGTGTTGCCGAGATCGACGAACACGGTTGTGACGCCGTGGTCGGGCTGCGCCACCTCCTCCGAGACGTTGCCGCCCAGGATGTCGCGATAGACCGCCGCGGCCTTCTTGATGTCGCTGGTCGCGATGGCGACGTGATTGAGGCGTCCGATCATGGTCTTCATTCCTTCAATGGCGCTGACGGCATTTTGCCTTCAAAGCTGCACGACTTCCACCCGCGTGACGGGTTTCTTGCCCCAGGCGTTCTCGGCGGCGCGGCGGGCGGCGCGACGTAAACTTTCCTTCAGGAGAAACCCGTCGCCGTCGCGCTTCGGATTGTGCCGCTTGAGCGGTTCGTCGAGGGCGGCGCGGACCGCGTCGCCGATGGGCTCGGGAATGCCTTCGAGGATCACCGCCGGGTCGGCCGCGGGCCGGCCCTTGGCGTCGAGCACCACGGTGATCGCGATCATGCCGGCGAAGGCAAGGCTGCGGCGGTGGCGCGCAAGGCCGGCGCCCTCCCCGATCATGACGCGGCCGTCCATGTGGACACGGCCCGAGGGCACCTCGTCGATCACGCTGGCGCGGCCGGGCGCGAGGCGGATGAGCTGGCCGTTGGTCGGCACGATCGCCTGCGGCACCTGGAGCGAGCGGGCGAGGCGGGCATGCTCCATCTGGTGACGCAGCTCGCCGTGCACCGGCACCGCGATCTGGGGCCGGGTCCAGCGATACATCTCCGACAGCTCGTCGCGGCACGGATGGCCGGAGACGTGGACGAAGTGGTCCTCCGCCGTCAGCAGTTCGACGCCGAGACCGGCAAGCTTGTTCTGCAGGTCGAAGATGCCGAGCTCGTTGCCCGGGATCACCCGGCTGGAGAAGATCACCGCGTCGCCCTTGCCGAGCGCGACGTTCGGATGGTCGTTGTTGGCGATGCGCGTGAGGGCGGCGCGCGGCTCGCCCTGGCTGCCGGTGCACATGTAGAGCACGCGGTTCGGCGGGAGCTGGGCGCCTTCCGCCTCGTCGATCAGGCGTGGGAAGTCCTTCAGGTAGCCGGTCTCGCGCGCCGCGTCCGTCATCTTGTGCATGGCGCGGCCGACGAGCGCGACCTGACGGCCATTGGCCTTGGCCGCCTTGGCGATGGTGTCGAGGCGCGCGACGTTGGAGGCGAAACAGGCGACCGCGACGCGGCCCTTCTGCGTGCCGATCAGCGCGGTGAGGCTGTCGCGCACCGTCGCCTCGGAGCCGCTTTCGCCGGCGACCAGCGCATTGGTGGAGTCGCAGACCGTTGCCAGCACGCCCTCCTCGCCCAGGCGCTTGAGCGCGGCGATGTCGGTGACCTCGCCGATCAGCGGATCCGGATCGATCTTCCAATCGCCGGTGTGGACGATGGTGCCGAGCGGCGTGCGGATGGCGAGCGCGTTGGGCTCGGGAATCGAATGGGTGATCGAGATGAACTCGAGCGTGAAGGGACCGAGCGTAAGCTTGCCGCCCAGCGCCACACGTCTGGGATGCACGCGCGCGGACAGGCCGGCTTCGTCCAGCTTGCCCTCGATCAGAACGGCGGTGAACGGCGTGGCATAGACCGGGCAGCGCAGCATCGGCCATAGATGGTGGATGGCACCGATATGGTCCTCATGCGCATGGGTCGCGACGATGCCGAGCACGCTCTCGCGCTGCTCCGCGAGGAAGCGGATGTCCGGCATGATGACGTCGACGCCGGGCGTCGAGGTCTCGCGGCCGAAGAGGACGCCGCAGTCGACGATGATCCATTGCCGCTCGTCCGGCGGGCCATAGCCATAGGCGTTGAAATTCATGCCGATCTCGCCGGAACCGCCGAGCGGCAGGAAGACGAGTTCGTCGTGGCGGGAGGGCGTCGCGGTATCTGTCATTCCGTGGCGGGCTTCGCCTTGGCGCGCTCGATGTTGCGCGCATAGATCTGGACGAGGCCGCGGATCGTGAGGTCGGGATCGAGATGCTCGAGGACGCTGGTCTGCTTGTAGAACAGGTTGGCGAGGCCGCCAGTGCCGATCACGGTCATCGGCTGAGCGTACTCTTCGCGGATGCGCGCGACGAGGCCCTCGATCAGGCCGATATAGCCCCAATAGAGGCCCGATTGCATGGCGGGCACGGTCGCCTTGCCGATCACGTTCTGGGTGCGCGCGACGGCGACGCGCGGCAGCATGGCGGCCGCCTGGTGCAACGCCTCGGCCGAGACGTTGGCGCCGGGCGCGATGATGCCGCCCTCGTAATCGCCGTTGGGCGCGACGACGTCGAAGGTCGTGGCGGTGCCGAAATCGACGACGATCAGCGCGCCCTTGTAACGCTCATGCGCGGCGATGGCGTTGACCAGACGGTCGGCGCCAGCGCCCTGGGCGTTGACCTGGATGCCTAGCTCGACGTCGGGATCGCCGACGACGAGCGGCTCGCATTTCAGATATTTGCGGCAGAGGCGCCGCAGGTCGAACAGCGCGGCGGGCACCACGGTGGCGATGATCGCGGCGTCGATGTCGGCGAAGCCGAGGCCGTGGAGCTGCAGCAGCTGCTGGAGCAGCACGGCGTATTCGTCGGCGGTCTTGGTGGTCTCGGTCACGCTGCGCCATTCGGCGCGAGCCTCGTGGCCGTCATGGACCGCGAAGACGATGTTGGTGTTGCCGGCGTCGATACAGAGGAGCATGGGCGACCCTTACGCGAAGAACACTTCGCCGGCGGAGATGGCGCGGATGCGGCCGGCGTCTTCCTTCAAGAGGAGCGCGCCGGTCGCGTCGATGCCTTGAAACACGCCAGCGGTCTCCTCCGTGGCGAGACGGGCGCGGATGCGGCTGCCCAATCCCTGCGCGCGCGCCAGCCAGGCGTCGCGCAGCGCGGCGAAACCATCCGCCGCCCACGCGTCATACCACCGCGCGAAGTTCGCGGCGAGATGGAGCAGCGCGTCGTCGGCGCCCGGAACCGGCGCGCCCAGAGCCTTGAGCGAGGTGACGGGATATTCGAGGCCTTCCGGATGGGTCGCGAGATTGGCGCCGATGCCGATGGCGAGATAGTCGGGCACGCTCTCGCCCGCCTTGGAGGCGGATTCCAGCAGGATGCCGACGAGCTTGCGGCCGTCGGCCAGGACGTCGTTCGGCCATTTCACGCGCAGCGCGGCGTTCGGCGCGAAATGCTGGAGCATGTCGCAGGCGGCGATGGCGGCGGCGAAGGAGAGCTGGGCGCATTCGCCGGCCGACTTGGCGGGCCGCAGCATCAACGTGGCCGAGAGATTGCCGGTCGGGGATTCCCAAGCGCGGCCGCGCCGGCCCCTGCCCTGCGTCTGGCGTGCGGCGCTGATCCAGATTGGCCCAGCCTCGCCGGCGGCGGCGAGGCGCTTGGCCTCCTCGTTCGTCGAGTCGATGACGTCGAAGGTTTTCAGGCCATAGCCTTTAGGCCATGACAAAATCATGGCCCAAATTCTTTTTTGGTCGCGCGCCCTGTCGCCGGGCTTCGCTCGTCGGGTCGCCGCTCCATGAGCCAACTTGCCACGTCAGGGGAACAACGAATGCGCGGCGGTGCCGGCGGCGAGGATCAGCGGCGCGGGCACGATGAAGAAGAACAGCGAGATCACGCCAGAACCCCACATCACCGCATAGGTTCCCGTGCCGATGCCGGCGTCGAAGCGCGGCGCCGGCTCGTTGAAGTACATGATCTGGATGATGCGCAGGTAATAGAACGCGCCGATCACGGAGGCGACGACGTTGACCACCGCCGGCACGACCAGATGCGCCTGCATCGCGGCGCCGAACACCAGGAACTTGCCCGCGAAGCCGGCAAGCGGCGGCAGGCCGGCAAGGCTGAACACCAGGACGCCCATCGCAAAAGCCAGCCAGGGCTGGGTGCGCGACAAGCCCGCGAGTTCGCGGATGTCCTCTACCGGCTCGCCGCCGCGGCGCATCGCCAGGACGCAGGCGAACATGCCGAGATTGGTGAGCAGGTAGTAGGCGAGATAGAACAGCATACCCTGGATGCCGGCCTCCGTCCCCGCCGCGAGGCCGAGCAGCGCATAGCCGACATGGCCGATGGAGCTGTAGGCCAGCAGGCGCTTGATGTTGGTCTGGCCGATGGCGGCGATGGCGCCGAGCACGACGGACAGCACCGAGACCGCGATCACGATCTGCTGCCACTGGTGCATCAGCGCCGGGAACGGCGCTAGCACGGCGCGGATGAAGAGCGCGAAGGCGGCGACCTTGGCGGCCGTGACGAAGAAGGCGGTGACGGGCGTCGGCGAGCCCTCGTACACGTCGGGCGTCCACATGTGGAACGGCACGGCGCCGACCTTGAAGGCGAGGCCGGCGACCAGAAAGACGAGGCCGAAGATCAGGCCGAGATTGGCGCCCGAATGCGCCGTCACCTGCGCCAGCACCGCGAACTCGGTCGAGCCGGTGAAGCCGTAGATCAGCGAGATGCCGTAGAGCAGCATGCCCGACGACAGCGCGCCGAGGACGAAATACTTCAGGCCGGCTTCGGTGGAACGCAGGCTGTCGCGGTTGAAGGCGGCGAGGACATAGAGCGCCAGGCTCTGCAGCTCCAGGCCCATATAGAGCGCGATGAAGCTCGACGCCGAGACCATCAGCAGCATGCCGAGCGTCGCCAGCAGCATCACCACCGGCAGCTCGAACCGTGCGTTGCCCTCATGCTCGAAGAACTCGCGCGCCATCAGGATGCAGAAGGCGGAGCCGATCAGGATCAGAAGCTTGGTGAAGCGCGCGAAGCCGTCGACCACGAAGGCGCCGGCGAAGGCGCTCGCGGGCGTATTGTGGCTGAACACCACCCAGCCCGCCGCGGCCAGAACGGCGATGGCCAGCCAGGACAGCAGGCCGGTCGACTTGTCGCCCTGCGTCACGCCGAGGATCAACAGCACCATGGCGCCGATGGCGAGCATCAGCTCGGGCAGAAGGACCATCACGTCGGAGGAGAGAGTCACTTCACGGTCTCCTGCGCGAGCTTGGGTGGCGCACGATCGAGGGCAACAGACGCCTTGTTCTGGTCGAGCAGCGCGGCGACCGAGGCCGATGTCACGTCGAACACCGGCTTGGGATAGACGCCCATCAGGATGGTGATCACCACCAGCGGCGCGAGGATCGCGACCTCGCGTGCCGAAAGGTCCTGGATGGTCTGCAGCGCCGGCTTCACCAGCTCGCCGAACACGACGCGGCGGTAGAGGAACAGCGCATAGGCGGCCGAGAGGATCACGCCGGTGGCGGCGAAGATCGCGACCCAGGTGTTGGCGGCGAAGGCGCCCAGCATGGTCATGAACTCGCCGACGAAGCCGCCCGTGCCCGGCAGGCCGACATTGGCCAGCGTGAAGATCATGAAGCAGGCGGCATAGACCGGCATGCGGTTGACGAGGCCGCCATAAGCCGCGATCTCGCGCGTGTGCATGCGGTCGTAGATCACGCCGACGCAGAGGAACAGCGCGCCCGAGACGACGCCGTGGCTGAGCATCTGGAAGATGCCGCCGTCGACGCCCTGCTGCGTGAGGGTAAACAGGCCCATGGTCACGAAGCCCATATGGGCGACCGACGAATAGGCGATCAGCTTCTTGATGTCCTCCTGCGCCAGCGCCACCAGCGAGGTGTAGATGATGGCGACGATGGAGAGCACGAAGACCAGCGGCGCGAACGTCACGCTGGCGCTGGCGAACATCGGCAGGGAGAAGCGCAGAAAGCCGTAGCCGCCCATCTTCAGCAGGATGCCGGCCAGGATCACCGAGCCGGCCGTCGGCGCCTCGACATGCGCGTCGGGCAGCCAGGTGTGGACCGGCCACATCGGCATCTTCACCGCGAAGCTCGCGAAGAAGGCGAGCCAGAGGAATATCTGGAGCTTGGGATCGAAGTGGAAGTGCAGCAGCGTCGGGATGTCGGTCGTGCCGGCGGCGTAGTACATCGCCAGGATCGCCAGCAGCATCAGCACCGAGCCGAGCAGCGTGTAGAGGAAGAACTTGAAGCTGGCATAGATGCGCCGCTTGCCGCCCCACACGCCGATGATCAGGAACATCGGGATCAGGCCGGCCTCGAAGAAGATGTAGAACAGCACCAGATCGAGCGCGGTGAAGACGCCGATCATCATGGTCTGAAGCGCGAGGAACGCGATCATGTACTCGTCGACGCGGCTCTCGATCGATTCCCAGCTCGCCAGGATGCAGAACGGCATCAGCCCGCAGGTCAGCACGACGAACAGCATCGAGATGCCGTCGACGCCCATGTGATAACCGATGCCGGGCGCGAACCAGCTCGCCTGCTCGACGAACTGGAAGGCGGCGCTGTGGCCGTCGAAGTTGAACCAGAGCACCAGCGACAGCGCGAACTCGACGATCGTGGTGATCAGCGCGATCCAGCGGGCGTTGGACGCCGAGCCGCGCGACAACACGATCGCGGCAACGCCGACCAGCGGCAGGAAGGTGATGAGGGAGAGGATATGGCTCATCACGGCGCGGCTCCCATCATCGATACCGCGAACCAGGTGGCGAGCGCCACCACGCCGATCAGCATCGCGAAGGCGTAGTGGAAGACATATCCGGACTGCAACCGGACCGCGCCGCGCGTCGCGTCGAGCACCCGGGCGGCAATGCCGTCGGGGCCGAGGCCGTCGATCACCTTACCGTCGCCGAACTTCCACAGGAAGCGGCCGAGACGCTGCGCCGGGCGGACGAAGAGGAAGTCGTACAGCTCGTCGAAGTACCATTTGTTGTAGAGGAAGAGGTACAGCATGCCCCGCTTGGCGGCCATCTGGCGCGGCAGTTCGGGGTTCATGATGTAGTAGTAATAGGCGATGCCGAAGCCGAACAGCGTCAGCACGATGGGCGCGATCTCGACCCATTCCGGGAATTCCTCGACCTGCGGCTTGAGGCCGTTGCCGGCGATGGCGCCGAGCGCGCCGTGCCAGAAGCCGGCCGAGGCGTGGCCGATGAAGAAGTGGTCGAACGCGATGCCGGCGAACACCGCGCCGAGCGCCAGCACGCCGAGCGGGACCAGCATCACCAGCGGGGCTTCGTGGACCTCGGACAGCGCGGGCGCGTGGTGGCCGTGGTCGTCAGCCTCCTCCTCGCTGTGACTGTGGCCGTCGCCGTGCGACAGGTCCGCCTTGTCCTGACCGCGGTAGCGGCCGTGGAAGGTCATCAGGAACTGGCGCCAGGAATAGAACGAAGTCATTGCGGCGGCGAGCAGCGTCAGCGTGAAGGCGTAACCCGCCATCGGGCTGTGGGAGGCATAGGCGGCGTCGATGATCGAGTCCTTGGAATAGAAGCCGGCAAGGCCGATATGCAGGTTCGGGATGCCCACGCCGGTCAGCGCCAGGTTGCCGATCAGCATCATCGCCCAGGTGAACGGGATCGCCTTGTAGAGACCGCCCATCTTGCGCATGTCCTGCTCGTGATGCATCGCGTGGATCACCGCGCCGGCCGAGAGGAACAACAGCGCCTTGAAGAAGGCATGCGTGAAGAGGTGGAACATCGCCGAGCCATAGGCGCTGACGCCCGCCGCGACGAACATGTAGCCGAGCTGCGAGCAGGTCGAGTACGCGATGACGCGCTTGATGTCGTTCTGGAAGAGGCCGACCGAGGCGGCGAAGAACGCCGTGGTGGCGCCGATGAAGGTGACGAACTCCAGCGCCCGTGGCGCCAGCTCGTACAGCGGCGAACAGCGGCAGACCAGGAACACGCCGGCCGTCACCATGGTGGCGGCATGGATCAGCGCGGAGACGGGGGTGGGGCCCTCCATCGCGTCCGGCAGCCAGGTATGCAGGCCGAGCTGCGCCGACTTGCCCATCGCGCCGACGAAGAGGAGAAGACACAGCGTCGTCAGGATATCGACCTGCCAGGAACCGAACTGCATGGTATGGCCGACCATGGCGGGCGCGGCCTTGAACACGGTGTCGAAGTCCAGGCTCTTGAAGATGTAGAAGATGCCGAAGATGCCGAGCGCGAAGCCGAAATCGCCGACGCGGTTGACGATGAACGCCTTCATCGCGGCGGCATTGGCCTCGGGCTTCTTGTACCAGAAGCCGATCAGCAGGTAGGAGGCGACGCCGACGCCCTCCCAGCCGAAGAACATCTGCAGGAAGTTGTTCGACGTCACCAGCGCCAGCATCGCGAAGGTGAAGAACGACAGGTAGGCGAAGAAGCGCGGCCGGCTGTCGTCGTCCGCCATGTAGCCGATGGAGTAGAGGTGCACGAGCGAGGACACGCCCGTCACCACCACCAGCATCACGGCGGTGAGGCTGTCGACGCGGATCGTCCAGTCGACGCGCAGGTCGCCGGAATAGATCCAGGGCAGCAGCTGCACGATGTGGCTGTGGCCGAGCATCGTGACGTCGTAGAAGGCGTAGACCGACAGCGCGGCGGAGATGAAGAGCGCGCCGGTGGTGACCAGCTCCGACGGGCGCGCGCCGATCACGCGGCCGAACAGGCCCGCGATGGCGGAGGCGATGATGGGAAGGAAGACGATCGCGGCGTACATCTCAGCCCTTCATCAGGTTGACGTCTTCGACCGCGATGGTGCCGCGGTTGCGGAAATAGACGACGAGGATCGCGAGCCCGATCGCCGCCTCCGCCGCCGCCACCGTCAGGATGAACAGCGCGAAGACCTGGCCGACGAGATCGTGCAGGAACGAGGAGAACGCCACGAAGTTGATGTTGACCGCGAGCAGGATCAGCTCGATCGACATCAGGATGACGATGATGTTCTTGCGGTTCAGGAAGATGCCGAACACCCCGATGGTGAACAGGATGGCGGCGACCGTCAGATAATTGCCGAGGCCGATTTCCATGGTCAGGCTCCCTGCCCCGGCTTCACGTCGACGATGGTCATCGCCTCGTCCATCGTGCGCGCATTCTGCTTGGCGATGCTCTGGCGGCGCACGCCCGGACGGTGGCGCAGCGTCAGCACGATGGCGCCGATCATCGCGACCAGGAGCACCATACCGGCGATCTGGAAGTAGTAGACGTAGTCCGTATAGAGGATCCGGCCGATGGCTTCGGTGTTCGAGATGCCGGCCGGCGTCGGATGGGCGCGCGCCGCGGCGGGCGCCGAGCCGATGTTCCATTTCATCGCGACGAAGAAGGCGAGCTCGAACAGCAGGAGGAGGCCTATGCCCGCGCCGACCACGACGAATTGCTGGGCGCCGCGTTTCAGCTCCGCGAAATCGACGTCGAGCATCATCACGACGAAGAGGAAGAGCACGGCGACCGCGCCGACATAGACGATCACCAGGATCATCGCCAGGAACTCCGCCCCCAACAGGACGAAGAGGCCGGCGGCGTTGAAGAAGGCGAGGATCAGGAAGAACACCGAGTGCACGGGATTGCGCGCGGTGATCACCATGAAGGCGCTCGCGATCAGGATCGCGGAGAAGAGATAGAAGGCGATGGCTTGCAGCAGCATCTCTTACCTGTACGGCGCGTCGAGTTCGAGGTTGCGCGCGATCTCGCGCTCCCACCGGTCGCCGTTCGCGAGCAGCCGGTCCTTGTTGTAGTAGAGTTCCTCGCGGGTCTCCGTGGAGAACTCGAAGTTCGGGCCCTCGACGATGGCGTCGACCGGGCAGGCCTCCTGGCAGAGGCCGCAATAGATGCACTTCACCATGTCGATGTCGTAGCGCGTCGTGCGGCGGCTGCCGTCGTCGCGCGGCTCGGCCTCGATGGTGATGGCCAGGGCGGGACAGATCGCCTCGCACAGCTTGCACGCGATGCAGCGTTCTTCGCCGTTCGGATAGCGGCGCAGCGCATGCTCGCCGCGGAAGCGCGGGCTCAGCGGGCCCTTCTCGTAGGGATAGTTGATCGTCGTCTTCGGCGCGAAGAAATAGCGCATCGTCAGGAAGAAGCTCTGGATGAACTCCCAGAAGAAGAGCTGACGGGCGGTGCGGTCCAGCGAAGCCATGACTGCCTCTAAAGGTGCATCAGGTGCGGGCGGACGAAGAGCACCCAGCCCGCCGTCACCACCACCCAAAGAAGCGACGTCGGCAGGAACACCTTCCAGCCGAGCCGCATGAGCTGATCGTAGCGATAGCGCGGCACCATGGCCTTCACCATCGCGAACAGGAAGAAGAAGAAGAATATCTTGAGCAGGAACCAGATCACGCCCGGCACGAGGGTGAGCGGCCAGATGTTCAAGGGCGGCAGCCAGCCGCCGAAGAACAGGATGGTGCACATCGCGCACATCAGGACGACGCTGACATACTCGCCGAGGAAGAAGAGCAGGAACGGCGTCGCGGAATATTCCACGAAGAAGCCGGCGACGAGCTCCGATTCCGCCTCGACCAGGTCGAAGGGCGGGCGGTTGGTCTCGGCGAGGGCCGAGACGAAGAAGATCGGCAGCATCGGGAACAGGATCGAGAACACGTTCCAGCCGGCGAAGGCGAAGATGCTGTGCGTCTCCTGCGCCCGCACGATGGCGGAGAGGTTCAGCGAGCCGGCGAACAGCAGCACCGTGATGATCACGAAGCCGATCGAGACCTCGTAGGACACCATCTGGGCCGCGGCGCGCAGGGCGGAGAGGAACGGGTACTTCGAGTTCGACGCCCAGCCCGCCATGATGATGCCGTAGACGCCGAGCGACGACATGGCGAACAGGTAGAGGATGCCGACATTGATGTCGGCGATCACCCAATGGTCGGCCAGCGGGATCACCGCCCAGCCGGCGAAGGCGAGCGTCGCGGTGACCAGCGGCGCCAGCATGAAGATCACCTTGTTCGCGCCGGCCGGAATGATCACTTCCTTGAGCATGAACTTGAAGGCGTCGGCGAAGGTCTGGAGGATGCCGAAAGGACCGACGACGTTGGGGCCGCGGCGCAGCTGCACCGCCGCCCAGATCTTGCGGTCGGCCAGGATGAACAGCGCCACCGAGATCAGCAGCGGCACCTCGATCAAGAGGATCGCGATCAGTTGGCTGAGCGTCCACGCCCACCCATAGGGCAGTCCGAGGCTCGAGAAGGTGTGGGTGAGGAACATCGCCCTACTCCGCCGCCATCTTGGAGGTGGTGCCGGTGACGAATTCGCGGCTGCATTCGGCCATCGTCGCGCTGGCGCGGGCGATGGGGTTCGTCAGGTAGTAGTCGGTCATCGTGCTCGCGAGCGGATGGTGCGTGTCGAACGGGCCATCGCCGCCGACGGCCGCCCAGTCGGTCGCGCCGGCGCCGCCATGCGGCACCAACTCGTGATGATCGGCGAAGTGCGGCGCGTCGGCGACCATCGCGGCGCGCAGCGCGTCGAGATTGTCGTACGGCAGGCGCTTGCCCAGCACGTCGGACAGGGCGCGCAGGATCGCCCAATCCTCTTTCGCCTCGCCCGGCGGGAAAACGGCACGATGGGCGGGCTGCACCCGGCCCTCGAAGTTGAGGTAGAGGCCTTCCTTCTCGGTGTACGCGGCGCCGGGCAGAACGACGTCGGCGTTGTGCGCGCCGGCATCGCCATGGCTGCCCTGGTAGACCACGAAGGCGCGGCCCAGATGCGCGACGTCGCACTCGTCGGCGCCGAGCAGATAGATGAAGTCGATCTCGCCCTTCTGCGCGCCGCCGATGATGGAGGCGACATCGCGCCCGCTTTCCCCGGGCACGAAGCCGAGATCGAGCGCGGCGACGCGGGACGCGGCGGTGTGAAGGATGTTGAAGCCGTTCCAGCCGCCTTCGGAGGCGTTGCCGGCCGGGCCGATCATGCCGGTGTCGGCGGCGATCTTGGCGGCGAGGCGCAGCACCGCGGCGCCGTCGGCGCGGGTGACGGCGCTCGAACCGACGACGATCATCGGGCGCTTGGCATCGTGCAGCACCTTGGCGAAGTCGTGGCTGCCGTCGGCGACCTGCTGCAGCACATCAATGGAGGCGCCCAAGTCCTTGACCGGATAGGTCTGATCGCCGCGCACGCCGATACCGGCGACGGCGATGTTGCCAGCCAGCCAGGTCTTGCGGATGCGGGCGTTGAGTACCGGCGCTTCCCAGCGCGGATTGGCGCCGATCAGAAGGATCGCATCGGCGGCTTCGACGCCCGCGATGGTGGTGTTGAACAGATAACTCTGGCGCGCGCCGCCGAGCTTGGCGCCATCCTGGCGGCAGTCGATGTTCGCGCACCCGAGCGCGGCCATCAGGTCCTTGAGTGCCTTGATCTCCTCCGCCGCGGCGAGATCGCCGACGATGGCGGCCATCTTGTCGGGCGTCGTCGCGGACACGCGCGCGGCAATGGCGGCGAAGGCCTCGGACCACGTCGCAGGCTGGAGCTTGCCGGACTTGCGGACATAGGGGCGGTCGAGACGCTGGCGCACGAGGCCGTCGCAGGCATGGCGCGCCTTGTCGCTGATCCACTCCTCGTTGACGTCTTCGTCGAGGCGCGGCAGCACGCGCATGACTTGGGGACCGCGGGTGTCGATGCGGATGGCCGAGCCTTGCGCATCCATCACGTCGACGCTGTCGGTGTGGCGCAGCTCCCAAGGGCGGGCGTTGAAGGCGTAGGGCTTGGAGGTCAGCGCGCCGACCGGGCATAGATCGACGATGTTG
>DASZMT010000129.1:0-6583 GCA_035551495.1 Rhizomicrobium sp.
AGGCCGCACTCTTCAAGGTCGCGACCGTTGAGGCCAAACCGGCACGGCGTAATCCGCAGGCGCCCTTCACCACCTCGACGCTGCAGCAGGAAGCCAGCCGCAAGCTCGGCTTCGCCCCGGCGCACACCATGCGCATCGCGCAGCGGCTTTATGAAGGTATCGACATCGGCGGCGAGACCACCGGCCTCATCACCTATATGCGTACCGACGGCGTGCAGATCGATCCGTCCGCTATTACGCAGGCGCGCAAGGTGATCGGCGAGGACTACGGCAACGCCTATGTGCCGGATGCCCCGCGCCAGTACCAGGCCAAGGCCAAGAACGCCCAGGAAGCGCACGAAGCGATCCGCCCGACCGATCTGTCGCGCCGCCCGGCCAGCATTGGCCGCCGGCTCGATGCCGATCAGGCGCGGCTCTATGAGCTGATCTGGAAGCGCACCATCGCAAGCCAGATGGAGTCCGCAGAGCTCGAGCGCACCACCGTCGATATCGAAGCCAAGGCCGGCGCCCGTACGCTGGAGCTGCGCGCCTCGGGCCAGGTCATCAAGTTCGACGGCTTCCTCGCGCTCTATCAGGAAAGCCGCGACGACGAGGAGGACGATGAGTCCCGCCGGCTGCCCGCGATGAGCGAGGGTGAGGCCGTGAAGCGCCAGAGCCTTGCCGTCACCCAGCATTTCACCGAGCCGCCGCCGCGCTTCTCGGAAGCTTCCCTGGTGAAGCGGATGGAAGAGCTCGGCATCGGCCGGCCCTCGACCTACGCCTCGATCCTGCAGGTGCTGAAGGACCGCGGCTACGTCAAGCTGGAGAAGAAGCGGCTGCACGGCGAGGACAAGGGCCGCGTCGTGGTCGCGTTCCTGGAGAACTTCTTCTCGCGCTACGTCGAGTACGACTTCACCGCGGACCTCGAGGAACAGCTCGACCGCGTCTCCAACAACGAGATTTCCTGGCAGCAGGTGCTGCAGGATTTCTGGACCGGCTTTATCGGCGCCGTGAACGACATCAAGGACCTCAGGGTCGCCGAAGTGCTTGACGCGCTCGACGGCATGCTGGGCCCGCACATCTATCCGCCGCGCACTGACGGCGGCGACGTCAGGCAGTGCCCGACCTGCGGCACCGGCCGGCTCAATTTGAAGGCCGGCAAGTTCGGCGCCTTCGTCGGCTGCTCGAACTATCCGGAATGCCGCTACACCCGTCCGCTCGCGGCCGACAACGCCGAGAGCGCCGACCGCATCCTCGGCAAGGACCCTGCGACGGATCGCGACGTCGTGGTGAAGGCAGGCCGTTTCGGTCCCTACATCCAACTCGGCGAGCAGAAGGATTATGCCGAAGGCGAGAAGCCCAAGCGCGCAGGCATTCCGAAGGGCACCTCTCCCGGCGATGTCGATCTCGAGCTTGCGCTGAAACTGCTGTCGCTGCCGCGCGAGATCGGCAAGCACCCGGAGACCGGCGAGCCGATCACAGCCGGCCTCGGCCGCTTTGGGCCGTTCGTCAAGCATGAGAAGACCTACGCCAGCCTCGAGGCCGGCGACGAGGTGTTCGACATCGGGCTGAACCGCGCCGTCACGCTGATCGCGGAGAAGGTCGCCAAGGGCCCGAGCGGCCGCCGCTTCGGCGCCGACCCCGGCAAGCCGCTCGGCGATCACCCCTCGCTTGGCGCCGTCGCGCTGAAGAACGGCCGCTACGGCGCCTACGTCACCGCGGGTGGCGTCAACGCGACGATCCCGAGCGACAAGACCCCCGACGAGATGACGCTTGCGGATGCGATCGCGCTGATCGACGAGCGCGCCGCCAAGGGTGGCGGCAAGAAGGTCAAGAAGACGAAAGCCGCGAAGCCGGCGAAATCCGCCTCTCCCAAGGCTGATGGCGACGCCGAGGCCAAGCCCGCCAAGAACGCCGCGGCGAAGAAGTCCGCCGCCAAACCGAAATCCGACGCGATCAGCAAGGCACGCGCGCCGGTCTCGTCAGCCGCCAAGACCTCGGCCGCGAAGCCTGCGACAACAACCAAAGCACCCGCGAAGAAGAGCGCCGGCAAGGCAAGAGGATAAGTGAAACCAAAACACGACCATGGCTTTCCGGCCCGGGACGTCATCGTCGCCTTCATCCGCGCCAATCCAGGCAAGGTCGGCACCCGCGAGATCGCCCGCGAGTTCGGCCTGAAGAACGCCGACCGCGCCGAGCTGAAGAAGATCCTGCGCGAGCTCGCCGACGATGGCACGGTCGCCAAGCACGGCCGCAAGATCCTTCAGCCGGCCGCACTGCCGCCCACCGTGCTCGCCGACATCACCGGCCGCGACAGCGATGGCGAGTTGATCGCCACGCCCGCCGAGTGGGACTCGGAAGACGACGGCCCTGCCCCCAAAATTCGCATCGAGACGCCGCGCCGCCCAAAACCCGGCACCGCCGCCGGCGTCGGCGACCGCGCGCTGCTGCGCGTGGATGTATCCGACGAGGGCGACGGCACACCCTATCGCGGCCGCGTCATCAAGGTGATCGACCACGCGAAGAGCCGAATCCTCGGCATCTTCCGCCGCAACCCTGACGGCGGCGGACGACTGATCCCGGTCGACAAGAAGCAGGCCGGCCGCGAGCTCAACATCGCCAGCGCCGATACCGGCGGTGCCGAAGACGGCGATCTCGTCAGCGTCGATCTGGTGCGCAGCCGCGGCTACGGGCTCGGCTCCGGCCGCGTCAAGGATCGCCTCGGTTCGCTGTCGAGCGAGAAGGCGATCAGCCTGATCG
This sequence comes from Rhizomicrobium sp., assembly GCA_035551495.1. Lineage (GTDB taxonomy): Bacteria > Pseudomonadota > Alphaproteobacteria > Micropepsales > Micropepsaceae > Rhizomicrobium. Next base: position 2,740 of record DASZMT010000129.1, read on the forward strand.
CGATTCACGCCCATGACATTCCCAAGATCTTCTCACCCGCCGCGATCCGCGAATCCGAGGAGGCAAAACCCGCGACGCTCCAGGGCCGCGAGGACTGGCGCGACGTGCCGCTCGTCACCATCGATCCGCCCGACGCCAAGGATCATGACGACGCGGTGCATGCGGAGGTGGACGGCGACCCGAACAACAAGGACGGCTACATCGTCCATGTCGCAATCGCCGACGTCGCCTTCTATGTGCGACCGGACTCGGCGCTCGACCGCGATGCGCTCCAGCGTGGCAACTCGGTCTACTTCCCCGATCGCGTGGTGCCGATGCTGCCGGAGCGGATCTCCAACGATCTCTGCTCGCTGGTGCCGGGCGAGCCCCGCGGCGCGCTCGCGGTCCGGATGGTGATCGGCGCCGACGGCCGCAAGCGTTCGCACACCTTCCATCGCGTGCTGATGCGCTCGGCGGCGAAACTCAATTACGCGCAGGCGCAGGCCGCGATCGACGGCAGGCCCGACGACACCACCGGTCCCCTGCTCGATCCGATTCTCAAACCGCTGTGGACCGCCTACGAGCTGGTCAAGCTCGCACGCAACGAGCGCGATCCGCTCGATCTCGATCTGCCCGAGCGCAAGATCCTCTTGAAGCCGGACGGCAGCGTCGATCGCGTGGTCGTGCCGCAGCGGCTGGATGCGCACCGGCTGATCGAGGAATTCATGATCCTCGCCAACGTCGCGGCGGCCGAGATGCTGGAGAAGAAGGCCCTCCCGCTGATCTACCGCGTGCATGACGAGCCGAGCCAGGAGAAGGTCCACAATCTCCAGGAATTCCTGAAGACCCTCGACCTGCCCTTCACCAAATCGGGCGCGCTGCGGCCCGCGCAGTTCAATCGCGTGCTGGCGCAGGTCTCGGGCGAGGATTACGAGCCGCTGGTCAACGAAGTGGTGCTGCGCTCGCAGGCGCAAGCCGAATACTCCGCCGAGAATTACGGCCATTTCGGCTTGAACCTGCGCCGCTACGCGCATTTCACCTCGCCGATCCGCCGCTACGCCGATCTGATCGTGCATCGCGCGCTGATCCGCGCGCTCGGCCTCGGCGAAGGCGCGCTGCCGCAGGACGAAACGCTGGAGACGCTCGCCGAGATCGCGGCGCAGATTTCCGTCACCGAGCGCCGCGCCATGAAGGCCGAGCGCGAGACCGCCGATCGATTGATCGCGCACTTTCTTGCCGACCGCGTCGGCGCCACGTTCCAGGGTCGCGTCTCCGGCGTCACCCGCGCCGGCCTGTTCGTGAAACTCGACGACACCGGCGCCGACGGCTTGATTCCGATCCGCACCATCGGCAGCGAATATTTCAACCATGACGAAACCCGCCATGCGCTGATCGGTTCGCGCAGCGGAACCATGTACCGGCTCGGCGACGTCGTCGACGTGCGCCTGGTCGAGGCCGCGCCAGTGGCGGGTGCGCTGCGGTTTGAGCTATTGTCTGAAGGTCAGGCCATTCCACGTGGCGGAAGGCGCGGGCGCGATGGCGCAAGGCCCGAGCGGCGTGTCACGGGACCGGCCAAGGGATTTGCCAAGGAATCTGCCAAGCCGCATCAGGAACGGAAATCGCGCAACAAGAAGGGCCGCAAGCCGGGAAAGCAAAAGTCCGGCAAATCGAAACGAGGCAAGTGATGGAAACGGTGACCCCGTCCACGGTTGTCTGGACCCGCGATGCGACGCAGCCCGGGAAGCGCGACGTGTGGACCGCGATGAAGCGCGGCTTCCGCGGCCGCTGCCCGCGCTGTGGCCAGGGCAGACTGTTTCGCGCGTTCCTCAAATGCGACGGCCGTTGCCCGGTCTGCGACCTCGATTTCACGCCGCATCGGGCCGACGATTTGCCCGCCTATCTCGTCATCATCATTGTCGGTCATATCGTGGTACCGACAGCGCTCTGGATCGAGACCGACTATTCGCCACCGGTGTGGCTGCAGCTTTCGATCTATCTGCCATTCACGTTCTTCGCGTCGCTGGCGCTGCTGCAACCGGTGAAAGGCGCCGTGATCGGGCTGCAATGGGCATTGCGCATGGGTGGCTTCGACGAAAATGCCCCTAGCGACATCCCGCCGGTCTAGCTAAACCGGACGACAAGAAGAACCTGATGGGGATGAAATGACTGAGACTGCCGCTGTCGTCCAAGCCGAAAAAGAAGCCGATCATCATCCCTACTTCCGGCCAAAGGACGCGGCGACGCTGATCCTGATCGACCGCTCAGGCGCGAAGCCGAAAGTGCTGGTCGGCAAGCGCCACGACAAGGTGGTGTTCATGCCGGGCAAATATGTTTTCCCCGGCGGCCGCGTCGATAAGGCGGACAACCGCGTTCCCGTCGCTGCACCAATAACGGCAGAACTCGAATCCAATCTGATCAAGGGCAGCCCGAAGATCACGTCCGGCCGTGCGCGCGCGCTCGCCAACGCGGCGATCCGTGAGGCCTGCGAGGAGACCGGGCTCTGCCTCGGCCGCAAGGTCGAGCAGCCTGCGAAGCTCGACGGTCCCTGGGCGCCGTTCGCCGAAGCCGGCCTGCTGCCTGATCCGTCCGGCCTTTTCCTGATCGCGCGCGCGATCACCCCGCCCGGCCGCGTTCGCCGCTTCGACACCCGCTTCTTCACCGCCGATGCCTCGACCATCGCCCATCGCATCGAGGGCGTGGTGCATGCCGATGCGGAGCTGGTCGACTTGGTCTGGGTCGAGATCGGCTCCGAGCCGCTCGCCGACGCCCACGCCATGACCAAGAACGTGCTCGCCGAGCTCGACCGCCGCCTTGCCACCGGCCCGCTCCGCCACGACGCGCCGGTGCCGTTCTTCCATTTCTACGGCGGCAAGATGCAGAAGGATGTGCTGGGGGCATAGGAGCTGGGAATGACGATGTCGAGAGAGCCCGCAAAAACAAAATAATCTTCCCGATGGCACGTCGCGCACGGCCTCCCTATCTGTTCCGCTAACGATATCAACGACGGAACGGGGCAATGGCAAAGCGTCAACTCAAGCTCGGCGCGTTCATGCGGCCGGTCAGCATCCACACCGGCGCCTGGCGCTATCCCGGGGCCTGGCCGGACGCCAATTTCAACTTCGCCCATATCAAGACGCTGATCCGCAAGCTCGAGGCCGGCAAGTTCGACGCCTTCTTCATGGCCGATCACCTGGCCGTGCTCAACATGCCGGTCAATGCGCTCAAGCGCAGCCACACCGTGACCTCGTTCGAGCCGTTCACGCTGCTGTCAGCACTGTCATCCGTGACCGAGCACATCGGCCTGATCGCGACCGGCTCGACCACGTTCGACGAGCCCTATCACGTCGCCCGCCGCTTCGCCTCGCTCGACCACATCTCCGGCGGCCGCGCCGGCTGGAACATCGTCACGACCTCGAATCCGGACGCTGCACTGAATTTCGGCCTCGACGATCACATGGAGCATGCCGAGCGCTACAAGCGCGCCCGCGAGTTCTATGACGTCGTCACCGGCCTGTGGGATTCCTTCGCCGACGACGCCTTCGTGCGCGACGTCGAGTCCGGGTTGTTCTTCGATCCCGCGAAGATGCATGTGCTCGATCACAAGGGCCAATATCTCTCGGTCCGTGGTCCGCTGAACATCGCCCGCCCCGTGCAGGGCTGGCCCCTGATCGTGCAGGCCGGCGCGTCCGAGGACGGCAGGCAGCTTGCGGCCGAGACCGCGGAAGCCGTCTTCACCGGCGGTGGAAGTCTCGCTGATGGACAGAAACTCTATGCCGACATCAAGGGCCGCATGGAGAAGATCGGCCGCGACCCCGAGCATCTGAAGATCCTGCCCGGCGCCTTCGTCGTGGTCGGCGACAGCGTC
>DASZMT010000130.1:0-55434 GCA_035551495.1 Rhizomicrobium sp.
TCCTTGATTACCAGCGTCTGGCCATAGCGCGGTGCGGCGCCGGTACCGTCGATAATCTCGGCATGGGTGAAGGCAATGACCGGCTGGCCGAAGGCGACAAACGTCGCGGTATCGGACGAAGGCGGCGGCGCGGGCGCGGCATCGTCGTCCATGTCCTGCGCGAAAGCAGAGGCGGCGAAGGCGGCCAGCGCACAGACGGCGAGAAGCGGCGGCAACAGACGCATGGAAGCCCCATCTGCGGATTCGCGAGCGACTATAGCGCAGCCCCGGACTGCAATGGCCAGTTTTGGAGTCCGCGGATATGCTGACGCTGTCCGCCCGGAAGCATCGCCATGCGCGCCGCCGCCATTGCTCTTGCCGCCGCAATTCTGGCCTCCGCCGGCGCCGCCACGTCCGCCCCGCGTCAATCCGCTTGCGACCCGGCATTCGACGTGTCCTTGAGCAATCGGGAGCGCCGAAGGTTTACGGCCGCGGCGAATGGTGGAGATCTCAAGGCGATGCACGCGCTTGCACAATGCGCACTGCGCCGCGGCGGGCCACTGTATTATTGGGGCACCTGGGGCGACGTGCGGGAATCGGAGCGTTGGTGGCGGAAGGCCGCGGCGCTGGGAGACACCGAGGCGATGCTCCTGCTCGGCCACATGTACGCCGAGCCTTGGGACGTGCTGCAGGACCGCGCTGAGGCTGCGCGCTGGTTCGAGATGGCGGCGAAAGCGGGTAAGCTGGAGGGCGTCCAAAACCTCATCGATCTGTACCTGGGCGACTGGAGCGACGAACGGGACGAAGCGGCAGCCAACCGCTGGATCGCACGCGCCGTCGCGCTGGGCGACACGCATGCCATGTTGCTCTTCGGGCTCCGCTACGACGCCGGCTGGGGTGTCCGCGCGGACGCCGCGCAAGCCGCCACTTGGTATGAGAAAGTAATCTCGGATGGCAAAAGCGATTGGAACGACCGCGCGACGGCGCTGAACAATCTCGGCGCGCTGTACGAGACCGGTCGCGGCGTGCCCAAGGACGAAAGCAAAGCGGCGGCGCTCTATCGCAAGGCCGCGCGCGGCTTTTCGCATGCCGGCTACAATCTGGCCGTTCTCTGCGAGGAAGGCCGTGGCGTGCCGCAGGATAAAACAGCCGCGCTTTGGCTTTATCGCAACGCCGCGCTGATACCGAGTATTCCGCAGGCGCAGGCGGCGCTGGCGCGCCTCGGCTTTCAGGCGCCGGATGAAGAGCAGGAAGCCGGCGCTCTGCTTGCGCATGGCCGAGAGCTGGATGCCAAGAAGGACAAGACCGCATGCGAGCCGTGACGAAAGCCGCTGCCTTCTATGCTTTGGGATATGTTTTGGCGGCCGGCGCGCCCGGCGCCTTGGCCCAATCTGCGCCGCCGCTGCCCGCGCCGGCGCGCGACGGGTATCCCGCCGCCATCGACGGCCTCATCTATAAGGACGCCGCGACCGGCACCATTCTCTATGTCGAGACCGATGGGCGGCATGTCGTGGCGATCAGCCCGGAGGGCAATATCCTTTGGCGCAAGGACCCGTTCATCGAAGGCGGCCTTCAGCCCTATCGCATGGCGCGGCCGACGATCGCTTTCATCGGCGACGCTCGGGGCGGGACGGTCGGCATCCGCTTCACGTCTTCACAGTTCGGCGAAATCGATATCGCGACCGGAGCGTTCAGATTTCTCGGACAGGATTGAGATGGGCAGCGCTGATTCGTTCGTTTGCGAGGAGGCCTGCCGAGCCGTAGCTCGCGGCAACCAGTCCGCCCTTCGGGCTACGGCGCGACTGCTTTCTGTCGCTTCGCGAGCGAAGGCTGGTGGGCGGTGAGGGACTCGAACCCCCGACCCTATCGGTGTAAACGACATGCTCTACCAACTGAGCTAACCGCCCGGTGCCGGGGCTTATAGGCCGCCCTGCCCGCGTGCTCAATGCGGGCGGAAACGGGGGCAGCATGACGGCACTCAACGAATGGGACAGCTTCTACGTCATCGTCGGATCGGCGGCGGGCGCGCTGATCGGGTTGCAGTTCGTGGTGATGACGCTGATGGCGGACCGCCCGGTGGCAGGGCTTTCGGAAGCCGGACGCGCCTTCGGCACGCCGACCGTGGTGCATTTCAGCCTGTGCCTGCTGCTTGCCGCGCTGGTACGGGTACCGTGGCCGGGGCCGCTCTATGCGACGACGGTCGGCGGCATCGTCGGGCTATGCGGCGTCGTCTACGAAGCCACCGTGGTGTGGCGGATGCGGCGGCAGAGCCACTACCGGATGGACCTGGAGGACATGACCTTCCACGTGGCGCTGCCCGTCATCGCCTATGTGCTGCTGGCAGCGGGCGCGGCTATCGCGCCGCAACGGCTGGAGTTGGCGCTGTTCGGGCTCGGGGCGGCGGCGCTCATCCTGCTCTTCGTCGGCATTCACAATGCGTGGGACGCTGTCGCCTGGCAGGTCTATGTCGTGCGTCCCGGCGAGGCCGAAAAGAAGAGCTAGTCGCTGCCGAGCACGAACTGGTTGCCCTCGCTATCCTTCATGATCGCGAAGCTGCCCCAGGGCTGCTTCTGCGGCGGGCTGACGAACTCCACGCCGCGCTCGGAAAGCTGGCGGTACGTCGCGTCCACGTCGTCGCACGCCAGCGAGCAGTTCATCCGCGAGCCGACGCGTCCCTCCTCGCCGTCCATGGTGAAGAGCACGATGCGCGTCTCGGCCTTGCCGATACGCAACTCGATCCAGCGCTGCTTGGCGCCTGGGCCCATCTCCTGGTCGGTTGCGATCCGGAAGCCGAGTTTTTCGGTATAGAACGCCTTGGCGCGCTCCTGGTCGGCGACGGGGATCGAGAGGAATTTGAGTTGCGTGATCATGGCGCGGCCTTTTGTTGGGCGCGTTCTTGCTAAGCCGCCGCGCCTTGCGCGGGCAAGGATACCGGCAAATACTATAGTGATGATCCGCAAAGTGCCGCCGCTGGACGACTACGTCGTCGAGACCCTGATGCCGGACCTGATCGCGCACGATCACATGCCGTCGGCGTTCCTCGTCTATGTGAAGCTGTGGCACGCTTGCGGCGGGCCGGGACGACGCGCGGTAGAGATCAGCCTGTCGACGCTGTCGGTCGAGACCGGACTATCGAAGTCGTCGGTGCAGGCGGCGCTGCGCCAGCTACGCAAGCGTGGTTTCGTGGCGAGCAACCGCGCGTCGCCGACGGCTGTGCCGGCTCATTCCGTGCTGGCGCCTTGGCGCTGACCTGATCTGCGATGTCGAAAAAAAAGCGCCCAGAACCCAGAAAGGGCTTGCGCGCGATGTAACCTATAGGTTACAAACTACCCGTCGCCCACAAAGGACCACGTGATGATGCCTATAGCACAAACGGATCGCAGCAAACAAACGGCTTATCGCGTCGGGGGGCTGCTCGCCGCCGGCGCCTTGACCTGCTTCGCCATTGCGGGGCTGGGGATCGGCGAAAGCTGGACACGCAACATGGGACTGAGCGAAGCGCACTACGACCTCTATCTCGGCATCGGTACGGGGATGCTCGCGACCTTTGCGGTCGCGGCGTTCTGGAAGGGGCGGTTCTACAGCGGCCCCGGCTCGGACCGCGTCGATTCCGCCCAGGCGCGCCAGCGGCAGATCCTGATCGCGGTCGTCGTTCTCCTGATCGGCTTCGGCACGGCCGCCATCCTGCACGCGTCGCACGCCCAGGGCGCGTTGGAACTGGATTTCTCGATCGAGTTCGCGCTGTTGGCGCTCGCCGTCGCGGCGGCCACGGTGTTCGGCGTCGGCTTCACCCGGCGCAAATACCGTCAGGCGGCGAACGACGAACTGGTGCGCTCGCTGCGCTGGCGGGCGGCGCAGATCGGCTACATGCTGGCGATCTTCGGTCTCGCCTTCGCCTATCTCGCCAGCCTGCTGTGGCCCGGGCTGACGGCGCTCATCCTGCCGGTGTCGATCCTGGCGGCGGTGGCGGTTCCGGCGTTCTATTTCCTGGTGGCCGAGCACCGCGCCGATGACTGAGCGCAAGCTGGGCAATCGGCTGAAGGACGCGCGGACGTCGCGCAACCTGACGCAGGCCGACCTTGCGGACCAGGCCGGAGTGTCGCGCAAGACGATCAATACGGTGGAGAACAGCGTCTTCGTGCCCTCCACCACCCTGGCCCTGGCCCTCGCCAAGGTCCTGGAGACGAAGGTCGAGGACCTGTTTTTCCTGATCGAGGAGTAGGCTTTCGGGTGGCGGCGCTGGGCCGCATGGCGCGCCACCCGCAAAGCCCCGATAAGGCGCCGCAATCCTTGCATCCGGGGGCGTTCTTGAAAGAGATCACCGTCTTCAGCGGCTCCGCCCATCCGGAGCTTGCCCGCGAGATCTGCGAGCATCTGGGCGTCGAACTGGCGCCCTCCAAGGTCGCACGCTTCGCCAATGACTGCCTCGAAGTCCAGCTCCAGGCCAATTGCCGCGAGCGCGACGTCTTCATCATCCAGCCGCTGGTGGCGCCGGTGCAGGAGCACCTGGTCGAAGCGCTTCTGATGCTAGATGCGGCGCGCGGCGCCTCGGCCTCGCGCATCACGCTGGTGATGCCGTTTTATGCCTATTCGCGCTCCGACAAGAAGGATGCGCCGCGCATCTCGATCGGCGGACGGCTGGTCGCCGACCTGATGGTGACGGCGGGCGCAAACCGCGTGCTCGCCATGACGATGCACTCGCCGCAGGTGCACGGCTTCTTCTCGATCCCCGTCGATCACCTGCACGCACTGCACGAGATCGCGGGGCATTTCCGCAAGAGCGACCTCAGCAATGCGATCGCCATCTCGCCAGACCTCGGCAACGCCAAGGAGACGGCGGCGTTCGCGCGCATCCTGGGTATTCCGATGGCGGTCGCCACCAAGCAGCGCATCTCCGATCACGCGGTGAAGATCGGGCCGATCATCGGCGATGTCGAAGGCAAGGACGTGATCGTGCTGGATGACGAGATCGCGCGCGGCACGACCACGCTGGAACTGCTCACCCGACTGCGCGAGGACAAGGCGGGCACGATCCGCATCGCCTGCACCCATGGGCTGTTCGCCGACGGCGCGGCGCAACGCCTGTCCGATCAGCCGGACGTCGCCGAGATCGTGTGCACCAACACGGTGCCGATCCCGCCGGAGAAGCGGGGCACCAAGCTGACAGTGCTCTCCATCGCCCGGCCGCTGGCCGAGGCGATGAAACGCATCCACGACGGGGAATCCGTCAGCGCGCTGTTCCACGCCTGAGGCGTGGAACCTGCGCACCGGACGGTACGGTTACTCTACGTTGAGCGAGTCCTTGAGCTGCTTGCCCGGCCGGAAGCGGGGCTGCTTGGACGGCTTGATGGTGATCTCCTCGCCGGTCTGGGGATTGCGCCCCTTGCCACCGGCGCGCGTCGCGACCACGAAAACGCCGAAGCCGGTCAGCCGGACCTCGTCCCCCGACTTGAGCGTCGCGGCGATGAGGTCGAATACGCCATCCACGGCCTTGGCCGAGGTGTTCTTGTCCAGGCCGGTCTGCTCGGCCAGTTTCTGGATCAGGTCGTTCTTGTTCACGGCGACGGCTCCTTTGCACGATTCGCGCTGAGGGTTGGATTTTAGGGCGGGAAACCCGCTGGGTCCAAGGGCAAAACCCAGGGAATCAGCGGAAATTTACCGGGCGGCCCCCTTGAAATGGCTTTTTTTGTCCCCGGTGGCGGGCCAACGGGAGGCAGGCTATAGCAGGTAAGCCCTTATTCGAGCAGCGTTCCTTCCCGCATGGACCTCGTCGATCTCAGCGATTCCCAGAACGCGCAGTTCAACTGGGAAATCCACACCCGGCGGGACCTGCGCAAGAAACTCGCCCTCCTGGCGAGCTGCCTGGGAGGCTCGGACAAGCAGCTGCTGGACCTGGGCGGCGGCAACGGGACGTTCCTCGATGCCGTGCTCGATGCCTATCCGCAGGCGCAAGGCACCCTGCTCGACATCTCGCCCAGCCTGATCGCCGCGAACAAGCCACGGGCGCACAAGACGATCGTCATCGGCTCGGTGGCGCAGATGGAAGCGCTTCTGCCGCGCCGCGACTATGACGTGATCACGCTGAACTGGCTGCTGCATCACCTCGTCGGCCCGAGCTATGCCAGCTGCGGCGACAACTGCGTCGCGACGCTCAAGCAGTGCAAGGCCATGCTCGGCGACGGCGGCGTGATCGTCATCGCGGAGGCGAATTACCAGGGCGCGTTCGGCGGACGCATGCCGTCCTGGCTGATTTACACGCTGACCAGTATTCGTACCGAGTGGATCGCGCGACGGCTCAAGACCTTCGCCAACACGGCGGGAAACGGCGTCTGCTTTCGCTCCGCCGAGGGTTGGCACAAGATCTTCGCGCGCGCCGGGCTCAAGGTCGTGCACGAGGAGGCCGGCTCGCGTCGCTGGCGTTGGCGCTGGTTTTGGCCCCTGCTCGGCATCTACCGTCCGTGGCACCGGCATTTTTACCTGCAGCCGGTCTGAGCAGACAAAAAGGCCCGCGGTTTCCCGCGGGCCTCTTCGTTTCGCCGTGGAGGCGGCTTAGTGCGTCACGACCGCTTCGTCGCCGTCGATCGCCGGCGGCGGAGCCGGCACGGCGGCCGGCTCGACCCAGTCGATCGCCTCGGGCTGACGCACCAAAGCAACCTTCAGGACCTCGCCGACGGTGGAGACCGGGACGATCTGCATGCCGGACTTCACATTGTCCGGCACTTCCGCGAGATCCTTCTCGTTCTCCTTCGGGATGATCACCGTCTTGATACCGGCACGCAGCGCGGCCAGCAGCTTCTCCTTGAGGCCGCCGATGGGCAGCGCCCTGCCCCGCAGCGTCACCTCGCCCGTCATCGCCACATCGCGGCGCACCGGGATGCCGGTGATGACCGAGATGATCGAGGTCGCCATCGCGAGACCGGCCGACGGGCCGTCCTTGGGCGTGGCGCCCTCAGGCACATGGACGTGGATGTCGATCTTGTCGAAGGTCGGCGGCTTGATGCCGAACTGCGTCGACTTGGAGCGGACATAGGACCGCGCCGCGTCGATCGACTCCTTCATCACGTCGCCGAGCTTGCCGGTGGTCTGCATGCGGCCTTTGCCGGGCAGCATGACGGACTCGATCTGCAGCGTGTCGCCGCCGACCTCGGTCCAGGCCAGACCGGTCACGACGCCGACCTGGTCCTCGCCCTCGACCTCGCCATAGCGGTACTTCCGCACGCCGGCATAGGTGTCGACATTGGCGTCCGTCACCTCGACCGACTTGGTCTTGTGCGAGACGATCTCCTTCACCGCCTTGCGGGTCAGGTTGGCGATCTCGCGCTCCAGGTTGCGCACGCCCGCCTCACGGGTGTGATAGCGGATCAAGTCGCGCAGGCCGGCGTCGGTGATCTTCCACTCGCCTTCGACGAGGCCGTGTGCCTTGACCTCTTTCGGGATCAGATGGCGCTTGGCGATCTCGACCTTCTCATCCTCGGTGTAGCCGGGGATGCGGATGATCTCCATGCGGTCCATCAGCGGCTGCGGCATGCGCAGGCTGTTGGCCGTGGTGATGAACATCACGTCCGAAAGGTCGAAATCGACCTCCAGGTAGTGGTCGTTGAAGGTGTGGTTCTGCTCCGGGTCCAGCACCTCGAGCAACGCGGACGACGGGTCGCCGCGCCAGTCGGCGCCGAGCTTGTCGATCTCGTCGAGCAGGAAGAGCGGGTTCGCGGTCTTCGCCTTCTTCATCGACTGGATGACCTTGCCGGGCATCGAGCCGATATAGGTACGGCGATGACCGCGGATCTCCGCCTCGTCCCGAACGCCGCCGAGCGACATGCGGACATACTCACGACCCGTCGCCTTGGCGATAGACCGCGCCAGCGAGGTCTTGCCGACGCCAGGCGGGCCGACGAGGCACAGGATCGGGCCCTTCATCTTGCCCGAGCGCTGCTGCACCGCGAGATATTCGAGGATGCGCTCCTTGACCTTCTCCAGGCCGAAATGATCGTCGTTGAGCACGCGCTCGGCCTCGACGATGTCGCGCCGCACCTTGGAGCGCTTGCCCCACGGCAGCGAGAGCAGCCAATCGAGATAGTTGCGCACGACGGTTGCTTCCGCCGACATCGGCGACATCGAGCGCAGCTTCTTCACCTCGGCGGCGGCCTTGTCGCGCGCCTCCTTGGAGAGCTTGGTTTTGCGAATGCGCTCTTCCAGCTCGTTCATCTCGTCGCGGCCGTCGTCGCCTTCGCCGAGTTCCTTCTGGATCGCCTTGAGCTGTTCGTTGAGATAGTACTCGCGCTGCGTCTTCTCCATCTGGCGCTTCACGCGGCTGCGGATCTTGCGCTCGACCTGAAGCACGCCGATCTCGGCCTCGATCAGCGACAGCACCTTCTCGAGGCGCTGCGCGGTGCCGAGGGTCTCAAGCAACGCCTGACGGTCGGCGATCTTCACCGACAGATGCGAGGCGACGGTGTCGGCGAGCTTCGCCGGCTCGTCGATCTGCGCAACGGTCGCCAGCTGCTCGGCCGGGACCTTCTTGTTCAGCTTGATGTACTGCTCGAAGTTGGTCTTGACGGTGCGGACCAGCGCCTCGAGCTCCTTGGCGTCGGAAGCCGCCTCCGGGATCTTTTCGATGGTCGCCTGGAAGAAGTCGGTGCGCTGCACGAAGCTCGTCACCTTCGCGCGACTCTTGCCTTCGACGAGGACGCGCACGGTCTGGTCGGGCAGCTTCAGAAGCTGCAGCACGGTCGCGAGCGTTCCGATCTGATGCAGACCCTCGGCCGTCGGATCGTCGTCGTCCTTGTTCTTCTGGGTGAGCAGGAGGATCTGCTTCTCGTCGTTCATCACCTCTTCGAGGGCGCGCACGGATTTCTCGCGGCCGACGAACAGCGGCACGATCATATGCGGGAAGACGACGATGTCGCGCAGCGGCAGGACGGGCGCCAGCAGCGGAGTGGATTCAGGTTTTGGGGATTCGAAATCGGACATGTCTTTTTCTTTCTCCTCACCGTCCCCCCGATGCTCTGGCGGGGCGGGTGCTGTCGGCTTCGGCCCCTGCTGGGCACCGCCGCCGGATAGGGGAGCCGCCCATAAGGGCCGACTCCCGGAAGACTAAAGTGGTCTCGCGGGTGCGAGGTTTCAAGCCGCCCAGTTTAACCGCAATTCCTTAAGCCAAACTCGCGCGCCGGCGCCGAATTAAGCAAACCTGCCTAGCGACATGTTGTCCGAAATGACGGCGCGTCAGGATTTGGGGAAGAAGTTCCGTATGGTATAGAAGGTTTCGTGTGTTGTGTTGTGTGGCGTCGCTGTCGTGTCTGTGTATCCGTTGCTTCTCAAAGGTGTGGCCGACGCCGCGTTTCGCGGACACGTCGAGGCGCTGACGCGCGACAATGCCCACCTCTTCAAGGCCAACAAGGTCAATCCCGAGCGCCGGCGGAACTTCGTCTTCGGCGACGAATTCGACCCCATCCTCGCCGCCAAGAAGCAGGCGCTGGTGACGCGGCTCGGCTTTCGCGACTGGATCGCCGATCCGAAGTTTCGCGACTTCATCGGCTGTATCGCCGAAGGCGCGGCGGTGCATCCGCACAGGGACGGCGCCCTCGAGGGCCACATGCATGTGCGGATCAATCTGCTGATCGCCAAGCCGGACGCGGGCGGGATCGCGAAGCTCGACGGCATCGCGATCGATCCGGAAGAAGGCGACGGCTGGCTTTGCTTCGCCAGCCATTGCGAGCATTCCTCGACACGCGTCCAGGGCAAGCGCGAGCGGCGCGTGCTGAGCTATGGCTTGCAGGTGGCGCAAGCGGAAGCGTTTCCGCTCTACGCGCAGTTCCTGCACTGGAAGATGAAGCGGGCCGCCTGACCGCGCCCCTGTTTCAGGCCCGCGAGACCGTGATAGAGAAATGCACCGGCGAGGCTGCGGGGAGGACGGATCATAATGTTCAAGGCGCTGAAGCCGGAGTCCGACCGCCTCCTGCATCTCGACTGCCTGCGCCTTTTCGCGTCGTTCGCCATCATTTTCGATCACGCCAAGGACCGGCTGGAGATCGGTTCATGGTGGACGAATACGAGCGCCACCACGTTCGGCGACATGGGCCTGTTCGTCGACCTGTTCTTCGTGATCTCCGGCTACGTCATCGCCTTCATCTATTTCGACCGGATGCGGACGCCGCGCGACTATGGCGCGTTCCTGCAGAAGCGTGCAGCGCGGCTTGTGCCGCTGCATTGGCTGCTTCTGGCGGTCTATGTCGTGCTCGGCTATGTCGCCGTGCGCGCGTCGATCCATATCAACGGCCCGGAGATCTTCGATCCGCATTGCCTTGCCGCCAACGCGCTTCTGCTGCACGCGACGGGTCTGTGCCCGCATCTGTCCTACAACGTGCCGAGCTGGTCGATCAGCGCGGAGTTCATGATGTATCTTCTGGCGCCGGTGGTTTTCTGGCTGGTCCGCCGCTCGCTTCTGATGAGCGGCGCGATCATCGCCATGCTGTTCGTCGTGCTGCCGTGGTTCGAGCTGCCCGGCCAGCAATGGATGTTCTGGACCAGTCATTTCGGCGCGGTGCGGGCACTGCCGTCCTTCCTGTATGGGGCGATGCTCTATCAGGCGCGCGACCGGGTGAAGCTGCTGCCCGGCGCGGCTTATGCGATCGTGGTGCTGCTGGTGGCATTCTTCGCGGCCTGCACCCTGCAGCTCTATCCCGCCATTCCCCTGCTCATTCTCTATGCCGTGGCGACGGCGGCGGTGGCCGCGGACAACCAGCGCGTCGCGGGCGGTCTTGTGCACACCGCCGCTGCCGGCGCGCAGCTCACCTATTCGAGTTACATGCTGCACGAGATCGTGCTGACGGTGCTTTTGACGATGGTCGCGGGCCACGTCCTGCATCTTCACGGCACGGCGATGAACCTTATGGTCGTCCTGGGCATCGCGCTGATCTGGCCGCTATCCTATCTGTCGCTCGAACTGTTCGAGCGGCCGATGCGGCGCGTGATCAACGGATTGGGCCGCCGGACGCCGAAGCTGGACGAGGAGAAGGCGGCGAACGAGTTCGCCCCCTGAGGCGCGGCTACGACGCCTTGTTCTCGCGGGCCTCGGCCTTGTCCGAGTAGGTGTAGAGCGGACGCGCCTTGCCTTCGACGACGTCGGACGTCACCACCACCTCCTGCACGCCGTTGAGCGTGGGAAGCTCGAACATCGTCTCGAGCAGGAAGCCTTCCATGATCGAGCGCAGGCCACGCGCGCCGGTCTTGCGGGCGATCGCCTTGCGCGAGATCGCGTGCAGCGCCTCTTCCTGGAAGCGCAGCTTGACGCCTTCCATCTCGAACATGCGCTGATACTGCTTGGCGAGAGCGTTCTTCGGGCGCGTCAGAATCTCGATCAGCGCCGGCTCGGACAGATCGCCCAGTGTCGCCAGGATCGGCAGACGGCCGATGAATTCCGGGATCAGGCCGAACTTCAGCAGATCCTCGGGCTCGACTTCGCGCAGGACGTCGCCGGTGCCACGCTCGTCGGGCGCGCGGACATTGGCGCCGAAGCCCATCGAGGAGCCGTGCGTGCGGCCGGAGATGATCTTGTCGAGGCCGGCAAAGGCGCCGCCCACGATGAAGAGGATGTTCGCGGTGTCGACCTGCAGGAATTCCTGCTGCGGATGCTTGCGCCCGCCCTGCGGCGGCACCGAAGCGATCGTGCCTTCCATGATCTTGAGCAGGGCCTGCTGCACGCCCTCGCCCGACACGTCGCGGGTGATCGACGGGTTGTCGGACTTGCGGGAGATCTTGTCGATCTCATCGATATAGACGATGCCGCGCTGCGCCCGCTCGACATTGTAGTCCGCGTTCTGGAGCAGCTTGAGGATGATGTTCTCGACGTCCTCGCCGACGTAACCGGCCTCGGTCAGCGTCGTGGCGTCGGCCATCGTAAAGGGTACGTCGAGGATGCGCGCCAGCGTCTGGGCGAGCAGCGTCTTGCCGCAGCCCGTCGGTCCGATCAGCATGATGTTCGACTTGGCCAGCTCGACGTCGCCGTTCTTGCCGGACGAATTGATGCGCTTGTAGTGGTTGTGGACCGCGACGCTCAAGACCTTCTTGGCGTGCTGCTGGCCGACCACATAGTCGTCGAGGACCTTGAAGATCTCCTGGGGCGTCGGCACGCCCTCCTTCGACTTCATGAAGGAGGTTTTGTTCTCCTCGCGGATGATCTCCATGCACAGCTCGACGCATTCATCGCAGATGAACACCGTCGGGCCCGCGATGAGCTTACGGACCTCGTGCTGGCTTTTGCCGCAAAAGGAACAGTACAGCGTGTTCTTGGATTCGCCGCCGCTCGCCTTACTCATTGGTTCTCCAAGGCTCTAGCCCCGTCCAATTCAAAAAATGGTCCTGTTGGACCCGATCCCTGCACGACTCGCGCCAACCGAAGCAGCGCTCACATCCATTCATTCGACCACGTTAGCGCTTGCGGGATCAAGAATTGTTTAATCCCGCGGAATCCCTGGAGATTCCATCACTTGCCGCGGCCCGCGCCCGCGTCAGACGCTTTCCCCTTCCGGGCGGCGCGTCATGATCTGGTCGATGAGGCCGAAGGCCTTCGCCTCCTCGGCCGTCATATACGTATCGCGGTCGAGCGCTTTTTCAATCTCCTCGACACTGCGCCCGGTGTGCTGGGCGTAGATCTCGTTGAGCCGGCGCTTGAGCTTGAGCACTTCCTCGGCGTGGCGCGCGATGTCGGCGGCGCTGCCATAGAACGAGGCGCTCGGCTGGTGCACCAGCACCCGGCTGTTCGGCAGGGCGAAACGATCGCCCTTCTTGCCGGCCATCAAGAGCAGCGAGGCGGCGCTGGCCGCCTGGCCGACGCAGAAGGTCTGCACCGGGCAGCGGATCAGCTGCATCGTGTCGTACACCGCAAGCCCCGCCGTGACGACGCCGCCCGGCGAGTTGATGTACATGTGCACTTCCTTCTTGGGGTTCTCGGCCTCCAGGAAGAGAAGCTGGGCGGTGATCACGCTGGCGACCATGTCGTCGATGCCGCCGGTGATGAACATCACGCGCTCTTTCAACAAGCGCGAGAAGATGTCGTAGCTGAGCGTGCCACGCGCCGTCTGCTCGTAGATGTACGGCATCGTCGCGTTCATGAAGTGGTCGCGCGGGTCTGACATTCCAATTCCCAGCCTTCCGAATCAGCTTTCCGAGAGTCTTACGCGCGCCACGGCGCGTCAACGCACATATATAGTGCCGTGCTTAACCGAATGCGACCATGCGACATGCAGGGTTTTACAGCGCAATTGTGCGCACCCCCAGCCGCAGCCGGACGCTTCGGCAATCGCGAAAAAGCCGCGCGGAACTTACGCGTCCTTCAGCTTCTCGCCCGCCTCGTCCGGATCCATGAACAGCGTCTCGCGGTCCACCTTGCGATCGGCGACTTCGGCCAGCTCGGCGATGAAATCGACGACCTTGTCCTCGAAGATCGGGGCGCGAATCTCGGCCTGGGCCTGCGGGTTCTGGGCGTAGAACTGGAACACCTGCTGCTCCTGGCCCGGGAACTGGCGGGCGCGGGTGGCGACGGCGCGCTGCACCTCGTCGCCGGTCACCGTGATGCCGTTGTTCTCGCCGAGTTTGGCAAGCACGAGGCCGAGGCGCACGCGGCGCTCCGCGATCTCGCGGTATTCCTTCTTCAGCTCGTCCTCGGACTTGCCCTCGTCCTCGGCCGTCTTGCCTTCGCGCTTCAGTTCGGCCTCGACCTGGCTCCAGATGCCGTTGAACTCGCCTTCCACCATGCCGGGCGGAAGCTGGAACGAATGCGTCGTGTCGAGCGCGTCGAGGATGCGGCGCTTCAGATGCAGGCGGCTGGCGCGCGTGAAATCGGACTTGAGCTGATCGCGCACGCGGTCCTTGAGGGTCGCGAGATCGTCGAAGCCGAGCTTCTTGGCGAGCTCCGCGTCGATGGTCACCGGATCGGCCGACTTGATCTCCTTCACGGTGACGTCGAACACCGCGTCCTTGCCGGCCAGGGTCGCTTCCGGATAGTCGGCCGGAAACGTCACCTTCACCTCGCGCACGTCGCCAAGCTTGGCGCCGACGATCTGGTCCTCGAAGCCCGGGATGAGCTGGCCGGTGCCCAGACCGAGGTTGAAGTTGTCGGCCTTGCCGCCCGGGAACTCGACGCCGTCGACCTTGCCGACGAAATCGATCACGACGCTGTCGCCGTTCTCGGCGGCTTCACCCTCGGCGCGGGGCGAGAAGGTCTTGGCGGATTCGGCGAGACGCTTCAGCGCCTCGTCGATGTCGGCGTCGGCGACGTCGGCAGTGAGACGCTCGATCTTGAGCTTGGACACGTCGGTCAGCTCGAAGTCGGGCATCAGGTCGACCATGACCGTGAATTCGAGGTCCGACTTGCCGTCGACCACCTGCTCGATCTGGCTGACGAGATCGACCTTCGGCGGCGCGGCGGGCTTCAGCGCGTTGTCGGCGACGGCCTTCTGGGAGGATTCGTTGACGGCGGTCTCGACGATCTCGCCCATCAGCGACTTGCCGAACTGCTTCTTCAGGAACGAGACCGGCGCCTTGCCCGGGCGGAAGCCCTTGAGGTTCATGCGCGGCTTCATCTCTTCGAGACGGCCGTTGAGGCGCGTGTCGAGGTCGGCCTTGGGAACGACGACCTTGTATTCGCGGCGCAAGCCTTCGGAGACGGTCTCGGTGATCTGCATGTTCAACGTCCTTACTTCTTATATGTCGTGCTCTGAGCGAACCTGGCACCAGCCCGCCTTCGCCCTGCGGGCTACGGCGCGGCACCATCTTTCGCCGCGGAGCGGCGAAAGATGGTGCGGGCGGAGGGACTTGAACCCCCATGACTTGCGCCGCTGGTACCTAAAACCAGTGCGTCTACCAATTCCGCCACGCCCGCGCCGGGGCCAATCCGGCAAAGTAGGAGCCCGCCGGAAGGCGGGCCGTGTAGCAGGGTTTTTCGGGGGTTGCTAGGGGCTCGCGGGAAGGCCGCAAACCCAGCCGTTCCTTCGCGCCGCGGCTCAGGATTTCACCAGCACGACGAAGAAGCCCAGGGTACCCAAGAGGATGGCGCCGGCGAGGAGGAAATAGACCACCGGGGTCTGGCGCATCGCCCTGAGATTCCCGGCATTGAGGTTGGCGTCGAGTTCCTCCAGCGCACCCGTCGGCAATGCGGCCGGACCCTGCAGGACGAGCTGACGCTCCAGGTTGAGCAGCGTGATCCGGGCATTCACCACGAAGACCCGACCGAACATCACATTGCCGACCGCAAGCAGCAGCAGGATCAGCGAGATGCCGATCAGCGAGCGCTCGAACCAGCCGAGCTGCGCCAGCTTGTCGAACGTCAGGCCGATGGTGATGACGACGGTGAGGATGCCGCTCATCGCTGCGTTGAGATAGAGCTGGTAGATCGCGGTGTTGCGCAGCTCCAGTTCCTCTTTCCAGGACTGGATGTAGCGCGCGATCTCGTCCGGCGTGTATTGCTTGGCGGATGGCAGGAATGGCGCGCTCATAGGATGTTCCGGCCCGGTGCGCTGCGATTCTAGCACGATGCGGGCGCGTTGGCGCTCAGCCCATCGTCTTCAGATAGAGCCCGACATCCCAGAACGTGCCGAACTTGCGGCCGACCTGATGATAAGTGCCGATGTGCGCGAAGCCCTGGGCGCGGTGGACGCCGACCGACGCGTCGTTGGGCAGCGTGATGCCGCCGAAGGCGCGGTGGATGTCTTCGCCCTTCAGCGCATCGAACAGCGTGCCATAAAGGGCGCGGCCGAGGCCCTGCCCGCCTTCGCCCGGCGCGAGATAGATGCTGGTCTCGATAGTGGTCGCGTAGGCCTCTTTCTCCTTGAACGGCGCGGAGCAGGCATAGCCGATCGCTCCGCCGTCGCGCGCCGCGACGAAGCAGCGATAACGGCCGGTCGCGGCGAACTGCGCAAACCACACGCGACGCTGCGCGAGCGTGCGCGGCGTGACGTCGAAATTTACCGGCGTGTTGACGACGTAGTGATTGTAGATGTCGAGCAGCGCGGGGAGATCCCCGTCTTCTGCGACCCGGTAGGTGATGTTCGTCATGGTACGACCGTCGCGAGCGCGGCCGGATCATGCGCAGGCCGCGACGCCTATGCAACGCGGCCCACGCGAAACCCCTATTCGAGAATTTTCAGCACGGCGGGAACTTGTTGCGGAATGTCCTCTGCGATCAAGCCAGGACCGAAGATGTTTGCGGCTTCGCCATGCAGCCAAACCGCCATGGCTGCGGCCTCGAACGCGTCCTCGTTTTGAGCCAACAAGCCGCCGACGAAACCCGCAAGAACATCGCCGGATCCCGCTGTTGCCAGAGTCGGCGGCGCATTCGCGTTGATGATCGCGCGCCCGTCGGGCGCTGCGATCACGGTATCGGCGCCTTTTAATAAAACAACGCAGCCCGCGGTCGACGCGGCGGTGCGGACCGCTTCGACTTTGCTTTTCGATTGCGCGAGAAGACCGGGAAACAGGCGCTCGAACTCGCCTGCATGCGGCGTCAGCACGACGTTGGTGCGCAAGAGCTTGAACAGAACCTTCGGCTCGGCCTTGAACGCGGTGAGCGCGTCGGCATCGAGCACCGCGGCGGCCTCGCTGCGCAGAACCGCGGCGACGAGTTCCTGTGTCTCGCGGCCGGCGCCGCAGCCGGGACCTATCACGACGGCATTGAGGCGCTTGTCGCTCAAAAGATCGGAGAGGCCCCGCGCCTTGTCGAACGGCTTGACCATGATGGCGGTAAGCGACGCGGCATTGACCGCGACGGCATCGAGCGGGCTCGCGACACTGACGAGGCCGGCGCCGATGCGCAGCGCGCCGCGGGCCGCGAGGCGCGCCGCGCCGGTGGCGTGCGCCGGGCCGCTGACCACGACGCAGTGGCCGCGGGCGTATTTGTGCGCCTCGGTCTTCGGCCAGGGATAGGACCACAACGCCGGACCGTTCTCGAACAGGCTGCCGCTCACCGCGTCGTCGGGGATGCCGATGTCGGCGACCACCACCTCGCCGCAGCGCGTGCGACCGGGCAGCAGCAGATGCGCGGGTTTCTTGCGGAAGAAGGTGACGGTGAGGCCGGCCTCGAATGCCGCTTCGCCCAGAACCTTGCCGCTGTCGCCGTCGACGCCGCTCGGCACGTCGACCGCGATGATGCGGTCGCGGTATTTCGGGGCCGCGCGGGCGAGCCGCAATGCCTCTCCGTCGAGCGGGCGCGACAGGCCGGCGCCGAACAGCGCGTCGACGAAGAGGTCCGCCATGCGGGTGCTCTCGGCGATGCGCAGCGTCTCGCCTTGCCAGCGCCGCGCCATCTTGGCGGCGTCGCCCTTATAGGCGTCGATGTCGCCGAGCGTCTCGACCCAGACGTCCCAGCCGCGCTCGTTGAGATGGCGCGCCGCGACGAAGCCGTCGCCGCCATTGTTGCCGGGGCCGCAGAACACGACGATCGGCCGCGGCGTCCAGCGCGCGCAGATCGCATCCGCCACGGCACGGCCTGCCGCTTCCATCAGCGCGAGCAACGGCGTGCCCTGCTCGGCGGCGGTGCGGTCGGCGGCGCGGCTCTGCGCGTTGGTGAGGATCTCGGATGTCATCGTACGCGGTAGTGATAGCGATAGAGTTCTTTCGCGAAGCCTAATCCCTCGTAGAGCCGAATGGCAGGGGCATTCGCCGCCAGCACCTGCAAACATGCGCCCGTCGCGCCGGCGCCCTGCGCACGGTTAAGCAACGCTGAAAGCGTGGCGCGGGAAAGGCCCTGCTGGCGTTGGGCAGGATCGGTGACGACCCATTGGATGCAGGCCACCCTGTTGTGGATGCCGCAGAAGGCCACCGAGGCGATATGGCCGTCGGCGTCGCACGCCTCGGCGAAGAAGGCGGGAACCGCAATGACGCCGAGGACGGCATGCAACTTTGCGGCGTCTTCCGGCGTGCGGCGCGAATGGACGCGGTGCGCCTCGAGCCATGCCTTGGTGGGGCGCATCTCGTGGATGTCGATGGAAATCGCAGCGTCGGGCTTCGGCGGCGGCCGTTTGCGGAAGTCCATGTGGAGTGTGATCGTCTCGTCCTCGGCGCGGTAGCCGCGGGCGTCGAGCGCGTCGTCGAGCGCCGGATCGGCGTGCGACAGCACGCGGAAATAGGACGGCTGGCCGTGGGCGCGATAGATCGCCTCGGCATAGGCGATCTTCTCGGCGAGCGGCTTCCTGCTCTTGCCGACGACGTTCACCGAGTTGGTGCGCCGCGTCGCGCCGTCGGCGAGGCGGATCAGCCAGCCGTCGTAATGCACCTCTTTCAGCGCCGGCCAGGCGTTGCGGCAGGTCTCTTCGATCTGGGCGGTCATATCGGGCATGGCGTTCTCCTCCGAGGGAGCCGAACGCGTGGTGCCGAAAACGAAAAAGCCCCGCGCGGTCCGGCGGGGCTGTCTGATGCTTACGTGCAAACGCGCGTCGTCATCCACCCCATCGGAAGGAGGTACGGCGTCGCGAGCGGGCAAGCATCGAGGTCATGGTGCGCGCACTATGCGGAAAAAGTTGCGCGGCGCAAGAGCTCGCTCCAATTGTCATTCGCGGCGGATGACAACTGCGCTCAAAATCCCTTCGGCACTTTGTCGAAATGCGGGTCGGCCATCTCGTAGGCGTAGCTCGCGGCCAGCACGCCGGCGTCGTCGAACATGCGGCCGACGATCTGCAAGCCGACCGGCAAGCCATCGCTGGTGAAGCCGCAAGGCACGCTCGCGGCGGGCTGCTGCGTCAGGTTGAACGGCGTCGTGAACGGCGTCCATTGCATCCAGGCGTTGCCGTCGTCTTCCCATGGCGTGACCTTGCCGACGTCGAAGGCCGTCGTCGCGAGCTGCGGCGTCAGGAGGAAATCGTAGCGCGCCATGAACTGCCGCATCGCGCTGCCATAGGCGCCGCGCGCGAGGTTCGCCTCGAGATAGTCCTTCTTGGAATAGGCATAGCCCTCCTCGGCCATGCGGCGCAGGCCCGGATCGAGTTGGGCTTTCTTCGCTTCGGG
This sequence comes from Rhizomicrobium sp., assembly GCA_035551495.1. Classification (GTDB taxonomy): domain Bacteria; phylum Pseudomonadota; class Alphaproteobacteria; order Micropepsales; family Micropepsaceae; genus Rhizomicrobium. The sequence continues at coordinate 18,973 of DASZMT010000130.1, forward strand.
ATATTCGCCGAGCAGCACGCCGGCGCCGGACCACCACAGCACGCGGAATATCGGTCCCGGATCGCCGCCGGGCGGATCGACCTGCTCGACATGCGCGCCGAGCTGCTCGAAGCGCTTCGCCGCGGCGGCGACCAGCGCCTCGATCTGCGGATCGATGCGCTTGGCAAAACCCATGCGCGGCGAGAACGCGATGCGTTTGCCTTTGAGCGGCGTCTCGATCCCGGCGGCGTAGTCGGTGGGCGACCACGGCAGCGAGTACCAGTCGCGCGCGTCGGGCCGCGCGATCACGTTCATCAGCATCGCACTGTCGAGCACGGTGCGGCTCATCGGCCCGACATGCGCCAGCGTGCCGAAGGGCGACAGCGGATAGGCGGGCACGCGGCCGAAGCTGGGCTTCAATCCATAGGTGTTGGTGAAGCTCGCCGGGATGCGGATCGAGCCGCCGCCATCGGTGCCGAGCGCCAAGGGACAGAACCGTGCCGCCAGCGCCGCGCTCGAGCCGCCGGAGGAGCCGCCGGGCGTCTTGTCCAGATTCCAGGGATTGCGCGTGACGCCGGTGAGCGGGCTGTCGTTCGAGCCCTTCCAGCCGAACTCCGGCGTGGTGGTCTTTCCGATCAAGACGGCGCCCGCCTCGCGCAGCCGCGCGACGGTCGGCGCGTCGGTGTCGATATAGGCGTTGGGATCGACGGTGTGCGAGCCACGCCGCGTCGGCCAGCCCTTCGTCACCAGCAAGTCCTTCACCGCGACCGGCACACCGTCGAGCGGCGACAGCGGCGCGCCCTCCATCCAGCGCGCCTGCGAGGCTTCGGCCTGCGCCAGCGTCGTACCGCCATCGATGTGGCAGAAGGCGTTGACCTGGGCATCGAGCACCTCGATGCGGCCGAGGCAGGTCTCGGCGACCTCCACCGGCGACAGCTCGCGGGCGGCATAGCGCGCGGAGAGTTCAGAGGCGGTGAGTTCGTGGGGTTCTTTGGTCATCATCGATGCTCGCCAATTTCACTCATATTGTCATCCGCCGCATTCGCGGCGGACCTAGGTGATGCGCCGCGAACCTTGCAAGGCTCGCGAAGACGTCACCTGGGTCCGCCGCATTCGCGGCGGATGACAGTAAAAGCTAGTTCACCTTCGTCAGCGACGCTTCGCTGCCCTTCTCCACCAGTTTCAATTTTCCGCCGGCATTGTCGAACACCGTCACCGAGCAGTTCTCCGGCGAGAAGCACACCACGCGGTCGTCGCCGGTCGCGGCGCCCATCAGCACATTGATCGCGACATAGTGCGAGAACACCACCGTGTCCTCCGTCAGGCCCACGACGGCGGCGACGCATTCGGCGCGCCATTGCGCGAGATCGTCCGGCGCCTCGCTCCACGATCCGGCCATCAGCTTGCGCAGCCACACGACGCGCGCTTCCAGGCTCATGCCCTTGGGCGACGGAATCTCGGCGACGGCGGGCTGGATCACCGGCGACTTGGTCCAGAGCCTCGCGAGCGGCGCGGCGGTCTCCTGGCAGCGGCGCAGCGGGCTCGACAGGATCGGGCGCGGACCGAGGCCGACGAGGCGTTGGGCGACGGCCTCCGCCTGGCTGCGGCCAAGGTCGTCGAGGCCGGGGTCCATGTCCTCGCCGAAGCCGGCGGCGGCGCGTCCGTGGCGGATCAGGATGATGCGGGGCATGTCGGGACCTCAGCGGCTAAGCGGTTGAAAATGCTCGATCGGCGTACATTCGAACCCAGTTTCGCAACGGTTTTGCAGCACGCCAAGGAAAAACTGACAAACACTCAGCAACATAATTGTTCGTCGATTTTTCGAGAAATGCGCGCCGCCGCCGCACTTCGGCTTGGCAGGGGCACTGTCCGCCCGAAATGGGGATGGCGGGGCGCCTTGTCAATGCGCGGCGCAATATAATCTGTACACAGATTATAACCCCGCGACGTTCGCCGGCAGGCGCGGGTCGGATGCGGGCTGCCAGCTGTTGTCGCCAATCGAAATGCGATAGGCGCCGCCGCCTTCGACCTGCGCATAGACCGCGTCGTATTCGGTGTCGTTCGCGGGCACGTAGAGCTGCGCGCGCTTGCCCAGCAGCGTGGGGTTCACATTGAACCCTTTCGCGATCGTGGCGTGGCCGAGCACGCCGACGGTGCGTTCCTCGAAGGCGACCTCCCGCGGATATTGGATGTAGTTGACGAGATAGATGAGCATCGTCGGCCCGATGTCGTCCGGAAAGGTGATCGTGAATCGCAGCGCGCCCGCCTCGGCGATGCACCAGGCGGGCTCGAGCGGCATTTCGTAAAGACCGCGAAAGCCCGCGACGATCTGGTCCAGCTCTTCGCGCGTCCAGCCCATCGTCGCGACCGACACGGTGTTGGCCGGATCGGGCACGAAGTCCTTGTCCGCGATATCGAGATAGGCCGGCGGCCCCTTTCGCCGCGACACCCAGACATAGAGGGCGACGACGACGGCCAGCGCGACGAGAAGCTCCAACACCGGGCGCATCGCTCAGACTCCCAGAACCTCCCACATCGCCATCAACAGGCCGAAGGCGCGGGTGTCGCCGGTGGTGGTGCCGACCATGCGGTTCATCGCGTAGCCGTAGGTGGTGCGCGCATCCATGTCGATCACCGCCAGCGAGCCGCCATAACCGCCCCAGAACATCGAGTTGGGATGCGGCAACGGCACCAATCCGCCCGGCAGGCCGAAGCCCAGGCCGAACTTTGCCGGCACGTCCATGATCTTGTCGCGGCCCTCGATCTGCAGTTCCAGCGCCTTGCGGCAGCCGGCCTCCGACATGAAACGCTTGCCCTTGGCGACGCCGCCATTCGCGAGGATCGCGTGGATCTCGGCGATGGCGCGCGCATTGCCGGTGCCGCCGGCCGCCGGGATCTCGGCGCCGCGCCAGGCGCGCGTCTTGGTCTCCGCGACGTCGATGCCGGGATTGGTCGCCATGTTGCGCGTCAGCTCGGGCATGTCGGCGGCATCGCCGACCGCGTCGCCCGGCGGCGGCGGGATCAGCTCGGCGACGCGCGCATCCTCCGACGCCGGCAGCCCGATCCAGAAATCGGCGTTCAGCGGCTGCGCGATCTCCTCGCGGAACACGTTGCCGATCGACTTGCCGGTGACGCGGCGCACCACCTCGCCGACGAGATAGCCTTGCGTCATCGCGTGATAGCCGGCGGCGGTGCCGGGCTCCCAGAACGGCTCCTGCGCCGCCAGCAGCGACGTCGCCTTGTCCCAGTCGTAGAGGTCTTGCTTGGTGATCTGCTCCTTCCAGCCCGAGAGGCCGGAGGAATGGCTCATCAGATGCGCGACGGTGACGCCGCTTTTGCCGCCGGCGGCGAATTCGGGCCAATACTTCGCGACGGGCGCCATGAAATCGATCAGGCCGCGATCGGCGAGCAGCAGCGCGGTCAGCGCCGTCATCGTCTTGGTGGTGGAGTAGACGTTGACGATGGTGTGCTCGGTCCAGGGCTGCGTCTTCGCGGCATCGGCATAGCCGCCCCAGATGTCGACCACGGTCTCGCCCTCGAGCGTGGCGGCGAACGAGGCGCCGACATCGGCGCCGGAATCGAGATTGGCCGCGAAGGTGTCGCGGACGGACGCGAAGCGGTCTTGAAGCCTGCCGTGGACGGTGGGCATGTGGTGTTTCCTCTTGTCTTGCGCCCATCTTGTCATGGCCCGCAAAAGCGGGCCATCCAGGTGACGCAGCCCTTCTGCTGAAAGTCATGCTCGACACCCAACTGGATGGCCCGCTTTTGCGGGCCATGACAATTGGGGGCGCGCTAGGTGAACTTGAACACGTTCGTCGGCGTCCCCGCCGTCACCGTGCCGGGGCGGCCCAGCATCTCCTCGCGCATCATCCAGTTCAGCGTCTCGTCGTCGTCCGGCGTATGGGCGAGAAAGCGCTTGCCGTCGGCCAGCCGCCCCACGATCAGGCCGAAGCGCTTGCCGCGCCGGTCGGTCACCACCGTGTAGGTCTCTATCGTCGCGGCGCCGTTGGGCGCCTCGACCACCTCGGGATGCGCCATCGCGTCGATGTCCTTCTGATAGGACTTCGGGTCCTCGCGCCTCCAGGCGCCGCGCGTCGGCGTCGTCGAATAGATGCCGGCGGAATGCTTGGTCACGTACCAGCCATTGCCGGTGGCGAGGCCGAAACTGCCGGGCGCGCCGCGTACCTTGCCGAGCATCTCGACGATCGAATGCATGACGTAATTGTTGCCGGGTCCGCCGAAATACGGAAGGCCGCCGGTGATGGTGAGGCCGCGCGGATCGCCGGTCGCGAGGCCGAGCTCCTGGCAGCCGATCTCCACCGCGCTCGGAAAGCAGGAATAGAGGTCGATGAATTTCATGTCGGCGATGGTGCGGCCGGCCATCGCAAAGGCCTTGCGCCCAATGGTGCGGATGGCGGGCGAGGAATGATAGTTCACGCGCTCCGATACGTTCCAGATGTCGGCGGCGTCGCCGCAGCCATGCAGATAGACCCACTTCGATTCCGGGATGCCCAGTTCTCGCGCCTTGGCGACCGAGGTCATCACCACCGCGGCGGCCATGTCGACCTCGATCACGGCGTTGAGATACTTCGTGTACGGAAAACCGACGAAGCGGTTCTTCTCCGACGGCGTCGCGATCTCTTCCGGCGAACGATAGGTGGGGAACCAGGAGTGCGGATTCTCGGACGCGACCTTGGTGAAGGGCGAGAAGAATTCGCCGAGCCACTTCAGATGCGCATCGGGGTCGCGGCCGCGCTGGCCGCGCAGGCCGTTTTCGAACAGCGGGTAGACGTTCACCGGAAAGGCGAGGCCGTGGCGCCGCTCGTAATCGGTGGTGCCGGCGCGCATGTCGCCGATCTCCTGCGGATCGGAGCCGGGATCGGCCTCGGAGCCGCTCGCCCAGCCGAGATCGATGCCCTGCTTCACCGCCGCGAGCATCGAGGCGATGTATTCGGCGCCGGCCAGCAGCGCGACCTCGCATTCGCCGTTGGCGATCTCCTCCGCCGTGCGATTGACGAGCCATTGCGGCGTGTTGCCGCCCGTCGCGGTGTAGAAGGCGCGGCGCGGGCTGGCGCCGAGGTGCTTGGCGAGGCTCGCCGGCGGATCGCGGAACATGCGCTTGGGCAAGCGCCCCTGGTCGCCGGGCGAGTCGGCGGTGAAGCGCACGACGGCGACCGTGTCGATCGCCTTGGCGAGGTTCGCGGCGCCGGTGTCGGCGAGCGCGGCCTGCGACACCTTGGCGAGCATCTGGATCGGCGAGAGGCTTTCGCGGACATTCGTCTTCGCCGTGCGCTGGGTGAACTGCGCGCCGCCGACGAGGATGGGCGTGCGGGGATCGGGGGTGGTCATGGCTTCTTCTCAAAAGGGATGGCGAAGGCTACCCTGAAAGGCGTGCGGCGCAAGCTGGATCCCTGGCTTGCCGCTAGGACACGTTCGAGGGGAAACGCCATGCGCCATGCTCTCGCATCCATCTTTTTGCTTTCCACGTTTGCCATCGCCGCCGCGCAGGCGGCTTCGCCGGGCGACACGCTGATCGACCAGTTCGCCAAAGGCATGAACACCAACGACGCCAAGCTGGCCGGCGCCGCCTACACGCCCGACGCCGCGATCATCGACGAGTTTCCGCCGCATCTGTGGCACACATTCGGCGCTTGGCAGCACGACGCCGGGGCGTCTTTCGCGAGCGAAGGCGTGACGGACTTCCACATGGCGACCGGCAAACCGACGCTCTCCCGCTTCGAGGCGGCGCAGGGTTATGCGGTCGTGCCGACGACGCTGACCTTCGAGGTGAAAGGCAAAGCGACGGTCGAGAAAGGCATCTTCACCTTCGCCTTCGCGAAGACGGCAGCCGGCTGGCGCATTTCGGGATGGGCTTGGACGACGTTGTGAACTAATAAAGCTCGAGGCAGGCGGCGTCGCTATCGTCGACAAAACCGTCAATCAAGGCCGCATGATCGCGAAGAAGATGCGCGACGAACGCCGTGGGTTGGTTTCCACAGCGCAGCCAGACGACCTTCGGCGGCGCACCGCGAAGGGCCGCAATATCGGCGAAGTCGGAATCGAGCGTGACAATCGTGAAGTCTTCGCGCGCCGCGAACCGCCATATCGCATCGTCGGTCGCACGGTCGAGGGCCGCTCGACGCGTCTGCTCGGAGCCGGGAAATATGTCCGCAAGCATATCGCAGAGCCGATAACTCAGATTCTGATCGAAGAGCAGCTTCACGCGGTGACGATGCGGCGCTCACGATCGGCAGCATAGGCGAGCGCGGCGCGGATGTCGGTCTCGGTGATCTCCGGATAATCAGCGATGATCTCGGCGTGCGACATGCCGACGGCGAGCCAACCGAGAATATCGGACACAGCAATGCGCATGCCGCGGATGACGGGCCGTCCGCCACGCTTACCGGGCTCTTGCGTTATGATATCGCTGTAGGTCACTGGCATGACGGGAGCTTAACACACGATCAGCCGGGGCCAAAATGCTTCCCCAACCGCGCCAGTGCCTCGTCGATCACCGCGTGCTTCTTGCAGAAGGCGAAGCGGACCATCGTGTCGGGCGTCCCGTCGCTGAAGAACACGCTGAGCGGGATCAGCGCCACGCCCGCCTCCTTCACCAGGCGCTCGCAAAACGCGAGGTCGGGCTCGTTCGTCAGCCCACGGATGTTCGCGGTGAGGAAGTAGGTGCCCTCGCACGGCAGCACCTCGAAGCCGAGCGCTGCGATGCCGGCGGCGAGCTTGTCGCGCTTGGCCTGCAATTCACGCGTCAGTTCGAGCGTGAAGTCGATGCCGTGCTCCAAGCCGTGCGCGACGCCGATCTGCTGCGCCGCCGGCGTGGTGAAGGTGAGGAACTGGTGCGCCTTGGTCACGACCTCGACCAGCGCCCGCGGGCCGGTCACCCAGCCGACCTTCCAGCCCGTCAGCGAGAACATCTTGCCGGCCGAGCCGATGCGCACGCAGCGCTCCGCCATGCCGGGATGGGCGATCAAGGGCGGCGTGGTCTTGCCGTCGAACACCAGGTGCTCGTAGACCTCATCGCAGATCACCACGATGTCCGTGCCGCGCACCACGCGCGCGAGCGCGTCGAGTTCCGCAGCGTCGAAGACGCGGCCGATGGGATTGAGCGGCGTGTTGATCAGGATGGCACGCGTCTTGGGCGTGACGGCGGCACGCAGATCGGCCTCGGTGAGGCCCCAGCTGGGCGCCGAGAGCTTCACGCGCCTGACGGCTGCTCCGGCGGCTTCGGCGATGGGGCGATAGGAGTCGTAACACGGCTCGATCAGCACCAGCTCGTCGCCCTGCCCCACCAAGCCGAGGATCGCGGCGGCCAGCGCCTCGGTGGCGCCGGAGGTGACCAGCACCTGCGTCTCGACGTCGAAGTCGAGACCGTAGAAGCGCTTGGCATGCGCGGCGATCGCGCGGCGCAGTTCGACGCGGCCTTTCATCGGCGGGTACTGGTTGGGGCCCTCGATCAGCTGGCGCGCCGCGGCTTCGCGCACCGCGAGCGGGCCGTCTTCGTCGGGAAAGCCCTGGCCGAGATTGATCGCGTCATGCGCGGCGGCGAGCGCCGACATGTGCGTGAAGATCGTGGTGGGCAGCTTGGCGAAGACGGGGTTTGGCATGAGATGATCTCAATGAACACGGGGGTTGGGAGAAATATTGCACTCACTGTCATCCCGGCCAAGCGGATGGGTCAGCATCGCGTCGAGCCGGGACCCATTCATCGAGCGGCGCGATGGGTCCCGGCTCGGCGCCCGGCTGCGCCGGGCTTGGCCGGGATGACGGTGGAGTAGAGTGCGCACCGTCCTTGCCCTTGCGACAGGTTGCCTTGGCGCGCGGATGGCCTAGCATCGGCGCCAGATAACATCGGGAGGACATATCATGGCGCATGACATCGTCATTCGCGGCGGCAAGATCGTCGACGGCACGGGCGCGGAGCCCTTCTCCGGCGACGTCGCGGTCAAGGACGGGCGGATCGCGGGAATCGGCAAGGTCGCCGAGCGTGGCGCGCGCGAGATCGATGCCGACGGCGCCATCGTCACGCCGGGGTTCATCGACCTGCACACCCATCTCGACGCGCAGATCGGCTGGGATCCGGACCTGACGCCGATCTCGTGGCATGGCGTGACGACGGCGCTGATGGGCAATTGCGGCGTGACCTTCGCGCCCTGCAAGCCCACCGATCGCGAGTTCCTCGCCGGCATGATGGAGTCGGTGGAAGACATCCCGCGCGGCGCGATCATGACCGGGTTGCCGTGGACCTGGGAGGATTACGGCGGCTATCTCGACTCGATCGAGACGCTGCGGCCCGGCATCAACGTCGCCGGCCTCGTGGGACACAGCGCGGTGCGCTATTACGTGATGGGCGACCGTTCCTTCGCGGAGGACGCCAGCGCCGACGAGGTCGCGCAGATGGCCGACATCGTCGCCAAGGCGGTGGACGCCGGCGCGGCGGGCTTCTCGACCAACCGCTTCGCGCCGCACAAGGCGCCGGACGGCCGCTCGATCCCCGGCACCTTCGCCGATCCGTCGGAGTTGATCGCCATCGGCAAGGCGGTGGCGGAGCGCGGCGCGCTGATGCAGGCGGTCGGCGCGACCGGCGACGTGCTGAAGGCCATCGCGGATCAGTCCAAGAGCCGCGTACTGTTCTCCTATGGCGTCGGCGCGGCGAAGGGCGACGGCAAGCGCTCGGCCGAAGGGCTCGACCGGCTGGCGGAAGGGCGCGACCTCACCGCGATCTGCCAAGTGAAGGGCACGGGCTTCATGTTCGGCCTCCAGTGCTCGCTGCCGTTCCGCGGCGAGACCTGGGAGAAGGTACGCGCACTGGATCTGAAGGGCCGCGTCGCGGCGATCAGGGACCCGATGACGGCGGCCAAACTTATCGAAGAGGGCGAGACACGCCTGCCGCTCGAGCACACCTATTACATCGGCGACGGCGAGACGCCGAACCTCACCGCGCCGCGCAATGCGAGCGCCAAGGACGACATGGCCAAGACCGGCGAAAGCTTCGCCCAGATGTTCCTGCGCCTGTCGCGCGAGACCGAGGGGCGCGCCCTCTTCAACTACCGCCTGTTCTGTCAGGACATGGACGAGCTGGGCGATCTCTTCGCGCATTCGAACCACGTGCTGCCGAGCCTCGGCGACGCGGGCGCGCATGTCAGCCAGATCATCGACGCCGACTGGGCGACCTTCACGCTGAAATACTGGGTGAAGGAGCGCGCGGTCTATTCGCTGCCGGAAGGCATCAAGCGCATGACGTCCGACGGCGCGCGGGTGATGGGGTTGAGCGATCGCGGCACGCTGAAGGCCGGCATGCGGGCGGACGTCAACGTGATCGACTTCGACCGGCTGACGCAGCTTCAGCCGACCATCGTGCACAACTTCCCGGGCGGCGCGCCGCACTTCACGCAGCGGGCACGCGGCTACAAGGCGACGCTGGTGAACGGCGTGGTGAACGTGCTGGACGACCAGAGCACCGGCGCGCGGGCGGGCAAGGTGCTAAGGCACGGGCGGGTGTAATGACGTTTCGGCCAGCAGCATCGCGCGGGAAGAAGCGCCGGGCGAAGAAAAGCGCGCGGCCCGTCTACGCGCTTGATGTCTTGCTGGCCGGCATCACCGACAAGAACCAACATGGCGAGATGCATTTTGGCAGGCCGGTCAGGCGAGAAAAGCCTAGCGAGGCTCTAATCATCGAACCTATTGACCGGAACCAAACATCTCCAAGGCAACATCTCTCATCAAAGGGTCCTTAAGCAGGTCAGCCCGAAGCTCGTCGTAAACGTCGTCGTCACATTCACACGATAGATAAATTGCATTCGCGCGGCGCTGTATGGGCTGGCGCTTGTCGTGCATAACTTTTTCCAGCAACTCTTCCGCCCTTTCAATGCAGCATGTGAGGACATCAAATAGCCGTTCACCAAGCGCATCAGGCCCATGAAATAACTCGTCATCGCACAATTCCAAAGCTCGACGAATCTCTGCTTCGCCAAGCTGGGAACAAATTTCTTGAGCGAATCTCGCTTGAGAAATCTCTGCTTGATTTTGCGGATTCCAAGACCATCGCTTGCGGCCAACTCCGTAGCCTAAAATGAACAACGCATCTTTAGCGATATCCGAGTCATGGTCCATTAACATGCGCTTCGCCATCAAACACGTGAGACGTAATTGCCTAGAGTCAGGATGGTTCGCGAGAATTTGAAATCCAACTCTTCGCTCGGACGTGTCGGCACTCAGGCAATTATCGGCGGCTCTAAGTAGCAGTCGCTCATCAGACCTTAACCGAGCGAGTTCCGCCAAATTACCAATTCCGCCCTTTGTTATTTGATTGTGAATGGGAATTCGAATGCTCTTAATTGAAGTGCGATTATGATAGCGCTCATGTTCTACGTAGTCGCGAACCGAAACCCACGACATAATCCCTTTCGAAGGAGCATGGGCCACCAATACAACTGGAACCATATATTCCAGCCAATATTTGAGATGTTTTGCATCTACTGAGATGACGAACTCCTTGCCCTCTTTCGATAGGTAGGAGTCGCCAGATTTCACCTGAACTGCCACGAGGGATCCGGTCGCTTCGTCATCGACCACCGGTTCAATAAAGCCATCTATGCCAACATCGTCCTCCTGATGCACAGGGCGGAAAATCGAGCCGTGCTGGTTGACAGCTTGTTCCAAGAACAACACGCCAGCTCTAGCAGTTGTCGCTGACTTCGGACGCTTCATTGCTATTATTTCCTGCCACGCCAATCGGCGCATTTTGCAATAAATGCCCCGCGGCTGTCTCCGTAAGCTAAAGACGAAGCGGCCGCTGCTGTGAGAGCGGGCCTGGTTTGCACAAAATATAATCAACCAGGTCAAAAAATGAGCTATGAATTCCGTTAGCAGCCGGCTTCAAAAATAACCGCCTGTTTTACCTCGCTCTTTTTGCCGACAAAACCGGCACGAGTCCTGCTAAAGCGTTAACGGCAGCGCGGCGGGCTTAACTTGCCGCCGGGGAGACATGCATGAAGAAGATCGAAGCGATCATAAAGCCGTTCAAGCTCGACGAAGTGAAGGAAGCCCTCCAAGAGGTCGGCGTCCAAGGCATCACCGTCACCGAGGCCAAGGGGTTCGGCCGCCAGAAGGGCCATACCGAGCTCTATCGCGGCGCCGAATACGTCGTCGACTTCCTGCCCAAGGTGAAGATCGAGATCGTGGTCGACGAGGCGCGCGTCGAGGCATCCGTGGATGCCATCCAGAAGGCCGCGCGCACAGGCCGCATCGGCGACGGCAAGATATTCGTCCTCAATGTCGAGGAAGCCATCCGCATCCGTACCGGCGAGACCGGCGCGGACGCGATCTGATCCAAGAAGCAGGCATCACAGCGTATCCCGTGTTGGGACATTTCAACTTCCAGAAGGGGAAGACAGGCAAGCCATGACGACACCCGCGAAAATTCTCGAACTGATCAAGACCAAGGAGGTCAAGTTCGTCGACGTCCGCTTTACCGACCCGCGCGGCAAGTGGCAGCACGTCACCTTCGACCTCTCCATGGTCGACGAGGACTTCCTGACCAACGGCACGATGTTCGACGGCTCGTCGATCGCCGGCTGGAAGGCGATCAACGAATCCGACATGACGCTGGTGCCGGACCTCGACACCGCCGTGATCGATCCGTTCTTCGCCCAGACGACGCTGGTGCTGATCTGCGACGTGGTCGAGCCGACCACCGGCCAGCGCTATGCCCGCTGCCCGCGCTCCATCGCCAAGGCAGCGGAGAAGTACGTCAACGCGTCCGGCGTCGGCGACACGACCTATTTCGGCCCCGAGGCCGAGTTCTTCGTGTTCGACGACGTGCGCTTCGAAGTCGGCATGAACAAGAGCTTCTTCTATCTCGACGCGATGGAAGGCGCCTACAACACCGGCACGGAATACGAGCAGGGCAATCTCGGCCACCGTCCGGCGGTCAAGGGCGGCTATTTCCCCGTTCCGCCGGTGGACAGCCTGCAGGACATGCGCGGCGAGATGCTCGCCATCATGGGCGACATGGGCATCCAGCCGGAGAAGCACCACCACGAGGTCGCCACCGCACAGCATGAGCTTGGCTTCAAGTTCAACACGCTGACCAAGTGCGGCGACTACATGCAGATCTACAAATACGTGATCCACCAGGTCGCGGCCGCCTACGGCAAGTCGGCGACGTTCATGCCGAAGCCGATCATGGGCGACAACGGCTCGGGCATGCATGTGCACCAGTCGATCTGGAAGGGCGGCAAGCCCTTGTTCGCCGGTTCGGGCTATGCCGATCTGTCGGACACCTGCCTGTATTACATCGGCGGCATCATCAAGCACGCCAAGGCGCTCAATGCCTTCACCAACCCGCTGACCAACTCCTACAAGCGCCTGATCCCGGGCTTCGAGGCGCCGGTGCTGCTCGCCTACTCGTCGCGCAACCGCTCGGCATCGTGCCGCATCCCGTTCAGCGCCTCGCCGAAAGGCAAGCGCGTCGAGGTCCGCTTCCCCGATCCGGGCGCGAACCCGTATCTGGCCTACGCGGCGATGCTGATGGCCGGCCTCGACGGCATCGAGAACAAGATCCATCCGGGCGACCCGATGGACAAGGATCTCTATGCCCTGCCCCCGGAAGAACTGAAACAGGTGCCGACGGTGTGCGGCTCGCTGCGCGAGGCGCTCGAGAACCTCGACAAGGACCGCGCGTTCCTCAAGAAGGGCGGCGTGTTCGCCGACGACTTCATCGACGCCTATATCGAGCTGAAGATGGGCGAGGTCTATGCCTTCGAGCACACCCCGCATCCGATCGAGTTCAAGATGTACTACTCGGTCTGATCGGACCGGTTACGAGACGCGAAGGGCGCCGGACGAAAGTCCGGCGCCCTTTTGCTTTGATCAATTGTTCCAGACCGCGATCACGTCCGTCAGATCCGACGGACTTTCGCAATAGTCGAGCGGGAAGGTGCCGCGCTGCTTGGTCGGCGCGTCGACCGTGAACATGGTCCGGAGCCGGTTATTGCAGCGTCCATCGCCGACCGCGTACTCGATCGGATAATAGGCGGTCTGGGTCACGTTGACGAAGTTCAGATACCACGAGTCCGGAAACTCGCTCGACGCGGAGTCGCGATAGATCTTGACCGAGGCGATCTTCGACTCGCATTGCGCCGGATAGCTGCTGCCGTGCGCCGGGCCGATGCTGTACCAGTCCTGGATCACGAACGAGATGCCGTGACGATTGCGGAAATCGATGTGCGCGACGTCGAAATTGCCGCCATTGTCCGGCCAGCCTTGAAGGCTGAGCGTGTCGAAGCGCTGCTGCCAGGTCTGGCCGCCGTGATTTTTGGACCAGGCGTTATAGTCGGTGCCGAGCGCGAAGGAGTCCACGGGGATGCCGGACTCCGGCCCGTCCTGCTGCGCCTTGGTGATGAACTCGCGCTTGTCGACGCCGTAGCGGCGCATGTAGACGAGCTTGCCGCGCAGCTGACTGATGGTGGGGATGGGATAGCTGGAATTGAGCCCCATCGGCTTCATGTAGACGTGCTTGGCGAAGGGGCAGTCGGGATCGTTCGGATCGTCCGGCCAAATCGCCTTGATCGCGTCGACCATCTTGGTGTGGAAGCCCTTCGTGACGCCCCATTCGTGCTTGACGTGCATGACGACGACTTCGCCGGGATGGTTCTGAAAGAAAGCCCAGAAGATCTGGAGCACCTCGCTGAGAAGGAGACCCGTCGCGGTCTTGCCGTGGTTGATCTGCATGTTGTCCGCGTTGACCCGGATGTCGAAGAAGCGGATGCCCAGGTTCAGCTGCTCGAAGATCGTCGATTTCTGGGTCTTGCTGATCTGGTCCTCGACCCCGCTCTGCGGCAGCGGAAAGGTGCCGCTGTCATGCGTGCCGGGGATGCACAACTGGTGCAGCTTCTTGTCGTCGAGCTTGGCCTGTTTCATCCAATCGCTCAGGGGAATGGTCGCCATCGGTCTCTCCAAATGCGGTTGGCGGGAAAAATCGCGCGAAGCCTCCCCCTGCCCGCGCACCGCTGTCAATCGCGATTGCAATACAGGTTCGCGCTGTTCGCACGCGAATATTGAATTCGGCGCCACGCGCGTCTGAAAAGTGCTATGGATACCGCCGGATTGGGCAAGGTGGGCAAGTCATGGTCAGCACGGAGATCGCGGGCACGCCGCCGGCGGCGTCCTTCGCCCAGGGCGCGGCGCGGCTGGCGCCGCAGATCGCGCGCGTCCTCATCGGGCTTTTCCTGATCGCCGCCTTCGCGGCAACCGGCGCGGTGCTGCTGTTCGTGCTGACCGCCCAGCAGTTGCAGAACTCGCTGACTTCGCCCGATGTCGCCGCCAACAAGACGACCATCGGCGCCATTCGCCAGGATGTCGCGACCGTCGAGTACTACTACAAGCAGACCGACGCGAATTCCAAGACGCTGGCCGACGCCGACAGCCAGCTGTCGCGGGCGCTGACCAACCGCCAGGGCAAGCTCGCGGCGATGACCAGCGCGGCCGACGACACCAGCGCCTTCATCAACCAGAACGACCAGTACTACATCCATCCGCCGCTGAAGCTTCGGCCGTTCACGGCGGTGCTCGACAAGCCGGCCCCCGCCCCGGCGGCGCCCGGCGCGACGCAGACGCCGAACGCGGCGCTGGCGGTGCTCGAGCAATCGCAGATCCTCGACTTCGAAAGCGCGGTGCCGAGCTATCTGGGCGCCTATTACGCCGAGCTCGACGCGGCGGGCGCCTCGCCGGAGGCGGACGCCGCCCGCAAAAGCCTCAACGAGTTCAAGGGGCTGATCTACAAGACGTTCAACATCTACCTGACGGCGCATTCCGCCTACGACAGCGACAACAGCAACGTGCAGGCGCTGCGGGCGCAGATCGATGCGGTCGAGAAGAAGAACGCGGGCCTTCTGGACGAGCTGGCGCCGAAGGACTCGCCGCTCAGCAAGGACGCCTATTGGAACCTGTGCGAGGACTTCTATTCGTTCAAGCAGCTGGTGGGCGACGCGGCGTACAACATCGTGCTCCTGCCCAAGATGATGCTGGTGCTGACGCTGTCGATCTTCATGGGGATCCTGGGCAGCCTGATCTACATCAGCCAGGACTATCTGCGCGATCCGGACGGGCGCGGCTTCTGGGACATCCTGTTCCGCATCGGGCTGGGCGCCGGCGTGGCGTTCGCCCTCTTCTTCTTCGCCGCCGCCGGCATGCTGGCGATGACGCAGAGCGGCGCGACGACGAGCGAAGCGAATATGAGCCCTTATCTGATCTCGTTCCTCGGGATCACGGGCGGATATCTTTCGGACCGCGTGACGCAATGGATGCGCGAGGTCGGCGAGAACACGTTCAAGGTCAATCCGAGCACGCCGGCGCGCTGGGCGATCGGGCTCGGCGCGGCGCTGACGGGCGCGGGGCTTACGGCGGGCGCGCTGGCATCGGCGGTGGGCGCGACGGCGGACGACGTCGAGAACTGGATCGCGGTAACCAAGCCCGTGCCGGGCGACAAGCAGCCGCTGCTCTCGGCGTTCCTGCGCGTGCATCCGAGCAAGCTGTTCACGGATATCCAGCCGGGGTGAGCGACGACGTCGCCGGCAGCTAGATCGAGACGAAGACGGGTGAGGTCCATGCGCCCGCCCCTGCCCCTGGATTGATGTCGCAAAGAAGACCGGCAATAGTCCCGGCCGCCGATCACAGGCTGGGGCAGAGCATGGCGACCTTCGATCTTCAAACCTCGGGAATTATACCGAATTCGCGGCTCGAGACTTTTCGCAGTATTGGCCGGGCCGCCAATACGTCGATTCTGTTCCTGGTGTTTATTTTCGTCTTCATCGTCATCCTGCTGCTGATCTCGGCGCTGAACCTGCAGCGTGCGGTGGCGGCCGACGTCGACGATTCCATTACGGCGACGGTCGGACAGGTCCGCCTCGACGTCGACATGCTCAACGACCTCGACTTGCGGACCAACCACGACAACGACGTCATCGTCGCGGCGAACAGGGCGCAGGCCGACAACGATGCCCAGATGGACGCGTGCCTGCAGGCGGTCGTCAGCGCGATCCGCAAGCACGCGACCGAAAATCCGCAAATTCCGTCCGCGCTGATCGCGCTGCCCAGGTTCGAGAATCTGGCGGACAATACGTTGCGGCTGAACGAGCGCCTGGAGCTCTACAAGCAGAAGGTGACTGCGAACGCCGACAAATCGTTGGTCACCAACGACATGCTGTCGCGCTATTTCGCGGGCCTGGAGCGGGACCTGCTGCCGGTGATGAACAGGTTCTTCCCCGCACGCGACCGCTGGCGCAACGCCGACCAGCTGAAGAAGGGGATGGAGGGCGACAAGGCCGCCCTCACCGCGCCGCCCAAGGACGTCGCCGCCAATCGCCTCTCGAACGAGTCCTACCGCACCGTGGTGGAAGACTTCCGCACTTTCGAAATGCTCGTGGGAAGCCGGCTGTTCGGCGTCGTGCTGATTCCCAACCCGGTGCTGGTCCTGCTGCTGTCGGTCTTCATGGGCATGCTGGGCAGCCTGATCCACGTCGCCCGCCGGCTGGTGATCGAGGGAAAGCCGATCAGCGGACACGAGATGTTCTATCGCGTCGGTCTGGGTGCCGCGGTGGCGCTGGCGCTGTTCTTCTTCGCCTCGGCCGGCGTGCTGACGCTGTCGCAATCCTCGACGGGCAAGATCGACTCGAATATGAGCCCCTATCTGATCTCGTTCCTCGGCATCACCGCGGGATTTCTCAGCGAACGCACGACGGCGTGGATGCGCGAGGTCGGCGAGCGGACCTTCAAGCTGGAGAACGGTCCGCAACGCAGCCGCTGGGCCACCAGACTGGCGGCGGAATTGGCGAAGCAGAATATCGCGCCCGGCATCATCGCCGAAGCGACCGGATCGCAAGCCTCCGACATCGAGGCCTACGGCACGCTGACGAAGCTGGTGCCGGGCACCGAGCAGGCGCTGCTCGCGGCGTATCTGCGCGTGCATCCCAGCATGCTGTTCACGGATATCGATCCGAAGGGGAGCGTGATCTAGGCCGCGACGGTCTCGTCTTCGCCTTGCGTCTCGGGCTGGCTGGCGGGGAGCACGACGTAGGCGCAGCTGCCCTTGCCGTATTCGCTCTCCAGCCAGGCGCGGCCGCCATGCAGCTCCGCGAGGCCGCGCACCAGGGCGAGGCCGAGGCCGGTGCCGCCGGCCTGGCGGTCGTAACGATTGTCGACCTGGCTGAACGGCGTGAAGATCTTGTCGAGCTTCTCGCGCGGAATGCCGGGGCCGTTGTCCTGCACGCTGATCTGGAAGCCGCCGCAACGCGCCGGCTCGGCGCGCACGATGATCTTGCCGCCCTCGGGCGTGAACTTCACCGCGTTGGAACACAGGTTGATCAGGATCTGCTTGAGCGCGCGCTCGTCGGCATAGAGCGGCGGGCATGCGGCGTCGATCTCGATGGCGAGGGTCTGGCTGCGCTCGCGCGCCTTGGCGCCGATCAGCTTCAGCGCGATGTCGAAGGTGCGGCGTGCGTCCAAGGGATGCGGCGCGATGTCCATCTTGCCGGCCTCGATCTTGGCGACGTCGAGCAGGTCGTTGATCAAGCTGAGGAGATGGGCGCCCGAGGAATGGATATCGCCGGCATATTCCTTGTAGCGCTGCGAGCCGACCGGGCCGAAGCATTCCTGGTGGATGATCTCGGAGAAGCCGAGGATGGCGTTGAGCGGCGTGCGCAGCTCGTGGCTCATATTGGCGAGGAAGGCGGTCTTCGAGGCGTTGGCGGTCTCGGCCTCGAAGCGCTTGCGCAGCGCTTCGTCGCGGGTCTCTTCCAGTTCGCGCGCCAGGTCCTCGACCTGGAAGCGCAGGCGGGCGTCCTCGTCGACGCGGCGCGCCAGGCGCCGGCCGTCGAAGAAGAGCTGCGCCGCGAAGGCCGGAATGACCAGCGCGCAGCCGTAATCGAGCATCGTGTCGCCGAAGGCGAAGCGCAGCGCCGCGATCGTCGACATCGGCACGAGGCCCGCAAGGAACATGTCCATATGCGTGGCGCGGCTGACGATCAGCGTCGACAGCATCGCGAGCGTCGCGCCCGCGAGGAAGATGTGGTTCATCTGGCTCGCCGGATCCCACAGGAGCCACGGCACCAGGCCCCAGATGGCCGAGATCACGACCTGCAAGACCGTCATGCGCGCGAACCAGGGGCGCACGGCCTCGTAGTCTGTCTGGCCGGCGGTCGTCATCTGGTAGAACGAGACGACGTTGGAGGCGAGGAACATGGTGATCGCCACCACGACCGGCAGGAAGATGGTCTGCGCGAAGGGACGATGGCCCAGAAGGCCGAAGCTGTCGGAGCCGAGCCAGGCGAGCGCGAGCGCCCAGAGCGGCGAGGTGAAGCGCGTCATGCGCATGGCGGCGGCAACGAGATCGAGTTGCGCGTTCAGCACGCGCACGTCGGCACTGCGTCTCACCCGAAGCTGTTGACCGAAACCCACTGGGCCACCCCTGACCATTCGCCCCCCATGCGAGGCAGTAACGATGTTAGCGCGCGGTTCTTAAAATTTTCTGAGGCGCGTAAAGGTTATCCGTTCGCTACCGCACGCGGCGCCGGGACCGCGATCACTAACGGGAAGTAAACATTCACCACGGTACCGTGGCCGAGGATGCTGTCGATCCACACGCGTCCGCCGTGCAGTTCGACCAGGCCTTTCACCAAGGCGAGGCCGAGACCGGTGCCGCCGGCCTGTCGGCCGTAGCGGTTGTCGATCTGGCTGAAGGGCGAGAATATCTGCGCCAGCTTCTCTTTGGCGATGCCGGGACCGTCGTCCTCAACCTGCAAGAGGACGCCGTCGCCGTCTTGGCGCGCCGCGACCACGATGCTGCCGCCCTGCGGCGTGAACTTCACCGCGTTCGACAGCAGGTTGAGCACGATCTGGCGGAAGGCGCGCTCGTCCGCCATCACCAGCGGCAGGTCCGGCGCCATCTCGGCGCTCAGCGACAGGCCGCGCGCTGCCGCGCGGGGGCCGAGCAGGCGCTCGAGGTCGACGACCACATGGGCGGCGTCGAGCGGATGCGGCTCGATCTCCATCTTGCCGGCCTCGATCTTCGCGACGTCGAGCAGGTCGTTGATCAGCGACAGCAGATGCTGGCCCGAGGCGTGGATGTCGGCGGCATATTCGGCGTGACGCGCGGCGCTGCCCATCGTCTGCTGCGCGATGATGTCGGAAAAGCCCAGGATCGCGTTCAGCGGCGTGCGCAACTCGTGGCTCATATTGGCAAGGAACGCGGTCTTGGCGGCGTTGGCGGTCTCGGCCTCATGGCGCTTCAATTCGGCCTCGGCATTGGCGGCGCGCAAGGCGATCGAGAGGTCCTCGTTCTCGAACTGGTGCGCCAGGGTCCGGTCGATCCGCCCGCGGCCGCGGACGCCCATGAACCAGATATAAACGCACCAGACGGGCAACATCTCGCCGAACACCGTCGCGACCTCGCCGGGCATGGTCAGGAGGCGCGCCGCGTAGATCGCGACCACCGGTGCGAAGCCGGCCAGGAAGACAATGGGGTGCGACACGCGCGTGAAAACGATGCCCCAGACCACCGTCACGAAAATCACGCAGACATAGATCGTGTTGACCGTGCTGCCGTCGCTGAACGACCACAGGACCGCGCCCCACGCGACGCTCAACCCAAATTGCAGCGCGACCAGCCGGTTGCAAAGGACGTCGAGGTCGTCCGCACCGTTGCGGCTGTCGAACCAGATCGCCGCCGCAAAGCCCGACAGTGCCAGATGCAGCCCGACGCAGACGAACAGATGCGACAGCGGAACATGCCCGAACAGCCCGCTGGCGCGCAGGAACGGAAGGAACAGGGCGATCGTCCACAGCGGATTCAGGAAAATGGTCGTGGGCAGCGTCTCGACCACGAGTTCCATGCGCGCCCGAAGATAGCGCCTTTCCTCGGTAGCCGTACCCAAGCCGAGCATACAAAACCGCGTGTTGATCGCGGAAACTGTAGGCGGCGCGTTGTTAAGAAAAGCCTGCGGCGCGAAGCTTGCTTTCGCTGGGTTTTGCGTGCGTTAGACTACCCGGGTTCCCGAATCGCACACGCGCGGCCATGGCAAAAGACAAAGACCTGTTCGACGACACGCCCGCCTCGAAGGGCAGCTACTCCGCCAAGGACATCGAGGTCCTGGAGGGGCTGGAGCCCGTGCGGCGGCGGCCCGGCATGTATATCGGCGGCACCGACGAGCGGGCGCTGCATCACCTGGCGGCCGAGATCCTCGACAACGCGATGGACGAGGCGGTCGCCGGCTTCGCCAACCGCATCGAGGTGGAACTCCAGCCGGGCGACGTGCTGATCATCCGCGACAACGGCCGCGGCATCCCGGTCGACCCGCATCCCAAGTTCAAGTCGAAATCGGCGCTCGAGGTCATCATGACCACGCTGCACGCCGGCGGAAAGTTCGGCGGCAAGGTCTACGACACCTCTGGCGGCCTGCACGGCGTCGGCTCGTCGGTGGTGAACGCGCTGTCGGATTGGATGGAAGTGGAAGTCGCGCGCGACCGCGAGGCGCACAAGATGCGCTTCGAGCGCGGCAAGGCGATCGGCAAGCTGAAGGATCTGGGCAGCGTCAACCGGCGCGGCACGATCGTGTCGTTCCATCCCGACGCGCAGATATTCGGCAAGGACACGCATTTCTCGCCGGCGACACTTTACCGGATGATCAAGTCCAAGGCGTATCTGTTCCGCGGCGTCGAGATCCGCTGGAAATGCGATCCCTCTCTGATCAAGGGCGAGACACCGGCCGAGGACGTGCTGAAATTCCCCGGCGGCCTGCACGACTTCCTGAAGAGCGAGGTCGGCGCGGCGCGCGTCGTCACCAACCGCGAGTTCAACGGCCGCACCGAGAACAAGGGCGACGGCAAGGGTGCCGTCGAGTGGGCGGTAACCTGGACACCGCAGATCGATCCCTTCATCCACTCCTATTGCAACACCATCCCGACCTCGCAGGGCGGCACGCATGAGCAGGGCCTGCGCAACGCGCTGACGAAGGCGCTGCGCAGCCATGGCGAGCGCGTCAACAACCGCAAGACCCAGCTGGTGACCGCCGACGACGTGATGAGCGCGGCTTGCGGCGTGCTGTCGGTCTTCATTCGCGAGCCGGAATTCCAGGGCCAGACCAAGGACAAGCTGTCCTCGCCCGACGCGCAGCGCCTGGTCGAGACGGTGATGCGCGATCACTTCGATCACTGGCTGGCGGAAAGCCCGGCGGAAGCCGACAAGCTGCTCGACTTCGTGATCGAGCAGGCGGAAGACCGCCTCAAGAAGCGGCAGGAGAAAGAGACCAAGCGGCAGAGCGCGACGCGCAAGCTGCGCCTGCCGGGCAAGCTCGCCGACTGCACGCGCGACGCGCGCGAGGGAACAGAGATCTTCCTGGTCGAGGGCGACAGCGCCGGCGGCTCGGCGAAGCAGGCGCGCGACCGCGCCACGCAGGCGGTGCTGCCCTTGCGCGGCAAGATCCTCAACGTCGCGAGCGCGGCTGCGGGCAAGCTGCAGCAGAACCAGGAGTTGAGCGATCTGGTGCAGGCGCTGGGCTGCGCCACGGGATCGAAATATCGCGAGGACGATCTGCGCTACGACCGCGTGATCGTGATGACCGACGCAGACGTCGACGGGGCGCATATCGCCTCGCTGCTGCTAACCTTCTTTTACCGCGAAATCCCGGGGCTGATCCGCGAGGGGCATCTTTATCTCGCCATGCCGCCGCTTTATCGCCTGACGCAGGGCGCCAAGACGGAATATGCGCGCGACGAGAAGCATCGCGACGAACTGATCAAGACCACGTTCAAAGGCTCGAGCAAGGTCGAAATCGGCCGCTTCAAGGGCCTGGGCGAGATGATGCCGGCGCAGCTGAAGGAAACGACGATGAAGGTGGGCTCGCGCTCGCTGCTCAAGGTCGAGATCGCGCAAGACACCGTCAAGGAAACGGAAAGCATCGTCGAGCGCCTGATGGGCAAGAAGCCGGAGCTGCGGTTCCAATACATCCAAGAGAACGCACAGTTCGCGAGCGCGACGGTCGACGTCTAGCCTACCCAAAATGCAGTCTTGTTCCGGTCACAAAGGCTCGCTTAAGTAGCACCGGGGTTGTTCTCGGGTGTGTTGCGTGACCATTCACAAGATTTCCGTACGGCATGAAACCATTCTGCCGGATGATTTGATCTCTCCAGTATCCGCGGGTGGCGCCGCAATAGCGGGCTTCGGTCCGCCCCTTGTCACAGAGACAAGCGGTCCCACACTGTCATCCGCTTTCTTCTCCGGGTACAACAACGCGACCAGCGAGATCGTGAAGCTCACCTTCAACGAGACGGTGAAGGCCGGCAGCGGCAACTTCGTCATCCTTAACGATGCCGACGGCAGCGTCTACGAGACCATCGCCGCGTCCGACACCTCGCGCGTCACCATCAGCGGCAACACCGTCTTCATCGACGCCAACCCGGACTATCTGACGAACCACGTCTACGACATCAAGGTCGGAACCGGTGCCATCACGGACACCGCCGGCAATGCCTATGTGCCGCCGACCAATCCGATCGTGTATACGCTCAGGACCGACGCGACGACCCATATCGAAAGCGGCACGCAATATGCGGTGGCGAGCGGCCAGAGCGTGACCGTGCCCTATTCCGCCAATCACGAGACCGAGCAGGCGTTCAACTTCGACGGCCCGGGCAAGGCGACCGACGTGACCTCGTTCGACAACCAGGGCACGGTCACGATCGATCTGCAGACGGGCCTCAACGACGACACCACCGGCCACACCGGCAACTCGGTGTTCTGGAACGAGCTCGGCGCCGATTTCGAAGTGACACCGCCCTCGCCCACGCAGACCGGGGTCGTGCAGGGCAACCCCGACACCATCGGCATCCTCGGCGTCGAGCTCGACTTCAAGAACGATGGCACGTTCCACGTCGTCGGCTACGCCACCGCCGAGGGCGAGGAGGAAGGCTTCGGCGCGGAGACGGCCAGCTTCACCAACACCGGGACGCTCAGCGTCGAGGCCGATGGCGGCGCGGCGCATGGCTATATCGGCGGCTATGCCGGCACCTTCAACAACAGCGGCACGATCACCGTCAGCGGCACCGCCACCGACGACAGCGGCCTCGGTACCGAGACCTATGCCGTGTGGGTCTTCCATCAGAACGCCGCGCCATCGTTCACCAACAGCGGCACGATCACCGCGACCGATGTCGGCGGAACGAGTCTCGGCGTCGCCTACAGCCTGGACACCAGCCAGCCGTGGACCCTCACCAACTCCGGAACGATCACGGCCGACGTCGCGATCGAGGAGTTTCAGAACAAGAGCAACCAGGGGCCCAACAATACGCTGATCGACAACAGCGGAACGATCAACGGCAAGATGCTGCTGGACCTGGAGCAGCCAAGCGGCAATTCGGACTTCTTCGGCGAGGCCGGGCCGATCACGCATACCGTCGACAACGACCTGCACGGCGTGATCAACGGCGACATCGTGTTCGGCCGCGACAACGACGTCTTCAGCGGCGCCGCGGGCACGATGAACGGCACGATCTATGGCGGCGGCGGCAACGACACGATCATCGGCGGCGCGGGCGCCACGATGGCCGGCTACGACAGCGCCTGGAGCGACCACGGCATCGCCTACAACGCCGCGACCGACACCTTCACGGTCAGCGATTTGCGCAACAACGCGCCGGACGGCACCGACACGGTGACGGGCATCCATCAGTTCGCCTTCACCGACGGCACCTACACCTACAACGCCCAAGGTCAGCTGGCAGAGAAGGTGCTGGTCACCGCCGACGGCACCATCGATACCCATTTCGACGCCGGCGGCACCGAGCCCTGGTCGCAGCAAAGCGAACATACCGACGCGTCCGGCAGCCTGGCCGAGCAGGTGGTCGTCGACGATAGCGGCGCGACCTGGACGAACACCTACTTCATCCAGAGCAGCAGCCCCTGGAGCTGGAGCACGTCGGAGACCGATGCGAGCGGCAATCTCGTCTCGCTGGTGACCGGCATCGGCGCCGGCGTCAGCACACTGACGATGTACGACAACACGAACAGCGCGCCGTGGACGAGCATCACGATCCATTTCGGAGCCGACGGAAGCTGGAACTCGGTCAGCGAGGTGAACGACGACAGCTCCACGACCGTCAACATGGGTGCCGTCGAGACGGCCTATGACGACGCGCAGTGGTACGCGACGCCGTACGACACCGATCTCCACGGAACGGCGGCGGCGGCTTCGATCCTCGGCGGCCCGGAGGGCGAGTTGCTGTACGGCCACGCCGCCGCCGACACCATCGACGGCGGCGGCGGCAACGATTACATCGTCGGCGGCGCGGGCAACGACACGCTGACCGGCGGCGCCGGTGCCGATCGTTTCGCGTTCGGCACGACCGACGGGTCCGACACGATCACCGACTTCACGCCGGGGACAGATCAGATCCAGCTCGACGGGCTCGACAATCCGAGCTTCGCGGCGCTGCAACCCCTCATCAGCCAGCAGGGCTCGGATACGCTGATCGCGCTCGATCCGCAGAACCACATCCTGCTCAAGGGCGTGCTGCCCAGCCAGCTGCACGCGAGCGACTTCGTCTTCCACTGACGCGGTTCAGGGCAGCGTCAACTTCCCGAACACGATGGTGGTGTCGCCGCTCTGCGACGCGACGGCGGCGCGCGGGCGGGCCACCGTCAGCCTGGCGCCGTCGGCCGGCAGGCCGTATTGCTGCTCGCCGACCGTGAGCGTCACGGGCTTTGTGTCCGCGAAGGTCAGCGTCATCGCCGTGGTGCGGCAGTCGTCCGTGGCGCAGACCAGGATCGTGCCGGCCGGATTGAGCGCGTCCTTCGACGGATCGAAGCCCTTGCCGTAGATTTCGGCATGCGTGAGCGCCGCGTCCTTCGGCACCACCACAACCACGCGGTTGGCATTCGACGAGGCGTGCAGCGTCAGCGTGACGACGCGCCCTGCCCCTTGCGGCTTGCTGGCGGTCGTCGCGGCCGGAAGGGCGAAGCGCAGCGCCCCGGCGGGCGCGCTGAAGGCGGCGCCGCGCAGCAGCGGCGAGATCGGCTCGGGCTTGTGCGCGAAGGACGGCATCGCGGCGCGCAGGCTGGCGGGCAACGGCGCGATGGTCTCGGCGACCCACTTCGCCTGCTTAGCATCGTGATCGTCGACGAAGTCGATGGAGAGGCGCTGCGGCGCGCGCGCGCTGAACGCGGGCTGCAGCCCGGCGGCGGCGGCGGCCAGGATCGCGAGCGTGCCGATGGCGCCCAGCGCGCGCAGCCAACGCTCGCGCGACAAGGGCCGCGCCGCGAGCAGCGGCAGCAGCGTCATCGCGCCGAACGCGGCGGGGACCGTGAACAGCGGATGCAGCGCCAGACCCTGCACCTGCTCGCCGAGCGCCGACAGCGACAGCCAGATCACCAGCGCCGGCAATGCGGCGAGGAACAGGAAGATCTCGCTCCATGGCTCGCGCAGGCGCGACTGCATCAGAAGGAGGAGCGCGGCGACGAAAGCGGGGAACAGGAAATAGGGCGAGAGCCCCGTCAGGAAAATCGCCGTGACGATGCCGAGCACGGCGTACCAGAACCACACCGACAGGAGCGTCATGCGCACGCTCGACCAGCGCGACGGCAACACCACGGCGAACAGCACGCCCAAGCCGAGCGCCACGCGCAGCCACACCGGATAGGCATAGGACGGATCGGGCTGGCCGGAGACCAGCGACGCGATGGTGTGCAGCAGCCAGCCGATGAGCACCGCGACGACCAGCACGATCAGCGGGATCGCGGCGGCGATCAGGCGGCGCCCGATGCCCAGCACCTCGCCGCGCGTCAGATATGCCGCCAAGCCGAGCAACAGCAGCGTGACGATGGCCAGCGGGATCGACCAGCTCGCCGGCATGCGCGGCAGCAGGTGGCCGAAGATCGAGATGTAGATCGCGTCGCCGCCCTTCAACGCGGCAAAGTCCGTGCCCATCAGCGCCGCCGTCGTGCCGAGCGCATTGTCGCCGTGCATCTGCAGCGTCGAGAGGCTCAGATTCTCGCGGCGGTCGAGCGTCGTGTGATAATGCGCGACGTTGCCGCTGAACGCGAAGTTGTAGCCGGTGAGATGGTGGTTCAGGAACACCGTCAGGTCGGTGTCGTTCGGCAGCGCCTTGTAGATCACCGCGAACAGCGAGCTGGCCGCCTTGCCGCGCACCGCGTGGGCATAGAGATCGATCAGCGCTGCGTCGCCGGGGCTTGTCTGGAACAGCAGGCTCGGGCCCTGGTTGCCGCGCGCCTCGACGTTCACCGCGACGCCGACGCGGGCCGCGAACGCGGGGTTGTCGAGGAACGACGATGCGCCGAGCAGGCCGGCCTCCTCGCCGTCGGTGATCACGGCCAGCACGGGATGCTTGCTCTTGACGCCGCGGGCCTTCAGGGCACGGACGGTCTCCAGAATCGTGGCGACGCCGGACTGGTCGTCGGCGGCGCCGGGACCGGCCGGCACGGAGTCGTAATGCGCCACGAGCACGACGGCCTTGCCCTGCCCCGGAACCACCTCTGCAAGGATGTCCTCCGTCATGCCGCAGGCGAAGAAGCCGTATAGCGCATGGCCGGTGCAGCCGGGGGCGCGGTAGAGCGTGGTCTGAACGCCGAGCTTGGCGAATGCCGCGCGGATACGGTCGCGCACTTTCTGGTTGGCGGCCGAGGACACCGGATGCGGCACCTCGGGCCCGAGCAGGCGCGCCAGCGTCGCGTCGGCGCGCGCCGCGGAGAACGCTGTGGCGGGCGCATCCAGGCCGCGCGGCGACGGCTCGCCGTCGAGCACGCTGCCGAGGCACCACAGCGCAACCGCGACGATGGCGAGCACGACAAGGCGCAAGGCGCCGCCGGACGTCTTCGTATCCATGATGAAAAGCCTCCCCGCTCAGCGGGGAGATAGCACGCCGAGCTCGGATTCGACAGCGCCGTGCCCGCGGAACGGCACGATCATCTGGTCAAGGAAGCCCTCGGGCATCGGATCGTCGATGCCGAACACGACCGGCTGGCGGCGCGGCATGTAATAGGTGCCGAACAGGATATCCCACAGCGGAAAGGCGCCGGCGAAGTTCTTGTCCAGGCCCTCCTCGGCTTTGGTGTGGTGCCAGCGGTGGAAGGCGGGGCTGACGAACACGGCGCGGAAGGGGCCGAAGTCCCAACTTAGATTGGCGTGGACCATGATCGCATAGAACGTCACCACCGGCGCGTAGAGCGCGACCGCCGTCAGGTTGAAGCCAAGCAGCACCAGCGGCACGCCCTGGATCAGCTTGGCGCCGATGTCGTTCACCGGATGCAGGCGGACCGACGACAGCCAGTCGAGATCGCTGGAGGAATGATGCACCGCGTGGAACGGCCAGAGCGCGGCGCGGTGGAACAGCCGGTGCTGCCAATAGCCGAAGAAATCGCCGATCACGAAGATTTCGGCGGCCTGGAGCCAGAGCGCCTGGCGCGCTAGGGGGCCGTGGCCCTGTACCAGCGACGCGTAGTGCAGCCCGAAAGCGAAGACGAAGGGCGCGAGCGCGACGGCGATCACGATGGGTACGACGGCCCGGGTGACGATCGGCGTCCACAGCCAATAAAGGCAATCGGTCGCAAACCCCTTGCGCAGCAGCTTCTGCCCGGGAACCGAAGGCCATAGTCGCGTCAGAACGGCGTAAAGCAGCGTCAGCACCAAGAAGGCGACGGCGAGGCCGATGATCTGGCGCAGCAGCGCTACGTGGTGGGTCATGCGCGTGAAACGGCAGCCCCGGCGCAATCCGTCGCGTGTGTCACCGCGGCCGGCCGAAGAACAGGACGTAGCCGTCCGGATCGGCGATCTCGAAGCCCCGCAGGCCGTCCGATGTGTCAGCCAGCGGCGTCGCGAAGGGTGTGCCGCGCGCCGCGAACTCGGCCGCCAGCGCGTCAGGGTCGGGCACGCTTAGATAAGCGTCCCAGCGCAGGGCGCGATGGCGTGCCGGATTGGGCGCCGGCGCGATGCCGACCTGGGATTTGAGGAAGAGCTGGGCAGCGTCGCGGGCGACCATCGCGAAGAAATCGCCCTCTTCGAAGAGCACCGCGAAGCCCAGCCGGTCGCGGTAGAACGCGACGCTGCGCGGCACGTCCAAAACGGCGAAGAACGGCGAAATCCCTTGGATTACGGCCTTTGTCATGGCCTCTCCCTCGGACGGAACTCTTGCGCAAAAGTCCGCAGGTTGAAAAGTAACAAAATTGCACTTACATTGCGCCGCATACAGAGAGTCGCTGGCCAATTCGGGCTGGGACCTTGGGCGCTCGCAACGCGCCCCACCAGGAGCGTAAGACGAGCAGCGTGACGAGCACCGGCGCGGAAGCCGGTATTGAAGTTCAAGAGCTTTCGACGACTTCGACTGAACCGACCGTTTCGCAAGAAGCGGCGGCGATGCCAGCGGCTCCGGCCGCCGGGTCGACCTTCGACGATCTGGGCTTGTCGGCCGAGGTCCTGAAGGCGGTGAAGGAGACGGGCTACACCATCCCCACCCCGATCCAGGCGCAGGGCATCCCGCATGTCCTGCAGCGCCGCGACATCATCGGCATCGCGCAGACCGGCACCGGCAAGACGGCGTCGTTCACGCTGCCCATGATCGAGCTTCTGGCGCGCGGCCGCGCCAAGGCGCGCATGCCGCGCTCGCTGATCCTGGAGCCGACGCGCGAGCTGGCGGCGCAGGTCGCCGAAAGCTTCGAGAAGTACGGCAAGTTCAACAAGCTCTCCATGGCGCTCTTGATCGGCGGCACCTCGTTCGACGACCAGGAGAAGAAGCTCGACCGCGGCGTCGACGTGCTGATCGCGACGCCGGGCCGCCTGCTCGACCACTTCGAGCGCGGCAAGCTGATGCTGAGCCAGGTCAACATCCTGGTGATCGACGAAGCCGACCGTATGCTCGACATGGGCTTCATCCCCGACGTCGAGCGCATCTGCAAGCTGATCCCGTTCACGCGCCAGACGCTGTTCTACTCCGCGACCATGCCGCCGGAGATCACGCGCCTGACCGAGCAGTTCCTGCACAATCCGGTGCGCGTCGAAGTCGCCCGTCCCGCGACGGCGGCGGCGAACATCGTGCAGGAGATCGTGCATGTGCCCGCGAACGACTGGGCCAAGCGCGAGGCGCTGCGCCGCCTGATCCGCGAGAGCGAGCCGACGCTGAACAACGCCATCGTGTTCTGCAATCGCAAGCGCGACGTCGACGTGGTGGCGAAGTCGCTGGTCAAGCACGGCTTCGATGCCGCGCCGCTGCATGGCGATCTCGACCAGTCGCTGCGCACCAAGACGCTGGACAAGTTCCGCGCCGGCGACCTGAAGATCCTGGTGGCGTCGGACGTCGCGGCCCGCGGCCTCGACATCCCGGCCACCAGCCATGTGTTCAATTTCGACGTGCCGTTCCATCCCGACGACTACGTCCACCGCATCGGCCGTACCGGCCGCGCGGGACGCTCCGGCCACACCTACATGCTGGTGACGCCGCGCGACGAGAAGCAGCTGTCGGCGATCGAGCATCTCACCAAGAACAAGATCGGCGTGAAGGAGATCGGCGAGATCGAGGTGCGCGAGGATCGCAGCCCGCGCCGCGACGACAAGCGCCGTGACGGCGGCCGTGGCGGCAAGCGCAACGCCGACCGCCGCGACCGCTTCCGTCCCGACAAATTCCACGACCACGTCGCGTCGATGGAGCCGTCGGCGCCGACGGAGGCTTCGGCCGCGCCCGCCGAGCAGCCCATGACGGCCGACGCGCCGGCGCCCAAGCCGCAGCGTGAACCACGTGCGCCGCGCGAGCAGAAGCCCCGGGGCGAACATCGCGAGAAGCGTCCGGAGCATCGCGCCGAGAAGCCGCGTCAAGAGGGACCGCGTCATGAAGGTCCCCGTCATGAGGGACCTCGGGCCGAGAAGCCGCATCGCGCGCACCAGGACCGCAAGAACGACGCGACCCCGGTGAAGCCGGAGCGCCACGAACTGCCGGCGTTCCTGTTCAAGCCGATCAACCTGCCGAAGAAGGCGGACGCGTAACCACGCGCGATTGCTGCTCGGCAGAATAAAGGTTGTCATGGCCCGCGAATGCGGGCCACCCAGGTGACGTCTTCGCGATCTTTGAAAGTTCGCGGCGCACCAACTGGGTCCGCCGTTCGTACGCTGTTGCTACTCACTCGCGGCGGATGACAATTGAGATGGATCAGTACTTCAGACCCTTCATCGACCGCTGGCGCCTCGCGTCCGACGGCGCGCCGTTCGAGACGCATTCGTCTTGGCTCGCGCCGGTGCTGCACGGCGGCAAGCCGGCGCTGCTGAAGGTCTTCAAGCCGGGTTCCGATGAAACGGAAAGTGCCGCGATCCTGCGCCATTGGGGCGACAGCGCCGCACGCGTCTACGAGGCTGACGAAACCGCCATCGTCATCGAGCGCGTTTCGCCCGGCACGCAGATGACCGATCTGGTTCAAGGCGACGACAATGCCGCCACCCATGCGTGGTGCGATACCGTCGCCGCGCTGCATACGCGCCCGGCACCGGAAGGCTGGAAGGATATCGAGCGCTGCGGCCGCTCGCTTCTCGAAAAGCCCTATCCGAATGACGACCGCCTGCCCCGTGCGCTGTTCGAGCGTGCGCGCGCCGAATACCGCGCCCTGCTCGACAGCCAGAGCGCCACGCGCTTCCTGCTGCACACCGATCTGCATCACGGCAACATCCTGAAGGACGATGCGCGCGGCTGGATCGTCATCGATCCCAAGGGCTATGCCGGCGAACTGGCCTTCGAGGCGGCATCGTTCCTGCACAATCCGACCCGCGAATATTGCGCGCCCGGGCATCTGGAGCGCCGGGTGCGGATTATCGCCCCGCGCCTCGGCCTCGATGAAGAGCGGCTGCTGCGCTGGGTCTTCGCCCATGGCGTGCTCAGCGCGGTGTGGTCGATCGAGATGCCGGTCTACGATCCCATCGGCGGCGTCGAGGCGGCGACCGCAGCGCTGGAAGTGTTGGGCGGCAAGTTCGGCGCCTGAAGGGTCAACAAAAGTTCATGGCATGTGGCCGCGAAGCGGGCTAGTTTGCTGCGATGCAGCATGACGCCCCGCCCCCGCCTCCCCCCGCCACGCGCCGAGTCCTGGTGCTGCAGGGCGGCGGTGCGCTGGGGGCCTATCAGGCCGGCGTCTATGAAGGGCTGGGCGAAGCGGATTTCCGGCCCGACTGGATCGCCGGCATCTCCATCGGCGCGATCAATGCGGCGCTGATCGCGGGCAATGCGCGCGAGGACCGGCTGGCGCGGCTGCGCAGCTTTTGGGAGACGGCGAGCGCCGGACTGCCCTTCCATCTCGAGATGCCCGAGTCGACGATGCGCTCATTCCTGAGCGAGGCGGCCGCGGCGTGGACGGCGACGACCGGCGTCGCGGGGTTCTTTCGGCCGCGCGTGCCGCCGGCGGTGTTCTATCCGCCCGGCGCACCGGAAGCGTTGAGCTATTACGACACCGCGCCGCTACGCGCGACGCTCGAACGTCTCGTCGATTTCGACCGCATCAACGCCAAGGAGATGCGGCTGAGCCTGGGCGCGGTGAACGTGCGCACCGGCGAGCTCGTCTATTTCGACAACGAAAAGCAGCGCATCGGACCGGAGCATGTGATGGCATCGGGCGCGCTGCCGCCCGGCTTTCCGCCGATCGAGATCGACGGCGAGCACTACTGGGACGGCGGCGTCGTCTCCAACACGCCGCTGCAATACATCCTGCTCAACGAGTCGAAGGACGATCTGCTGATCTTCCAGGTCGACCTGTTCAACGCGCATGGGCCGATGCCGCGCACGCTGCTGGAAGCGGCCGAGCGCGAGAAGGATATCCGCTATGCCAGCCGCACCGCGCACAACACCGACCAGGACATGAAGATCCACACGGCGAAGGTGGCGCTGCGTGCGCTGCTCGCGGCCCTGCCGGCCGATCTGCGCAACTCGCCGGATGCCGAATTGCTCGGCGATCTGTCGTGGGAAAACGCGGTGACGCTGGTGAAGCTGTGCTATCGCAGGAAGCCCTATGAGGGCGCGTCGAAGGACTATGAGTTCTCGCGCCAGGCGATGACCGATCACTGGAAGACCGGCCTCGCCGACCTGCGCCACGCGATGCACACCAAGCGCGGCGAGATGCTGTGCGAGCGCCACAAGCAGGCATCCAAGACCATCGAGACGGAGAGCGCGCCATGACCCGCGACGACGTATTGGCCGCGACCTCCATGCCGCTGTTCAGCCCGAGCTATCCCAAGGGGCCGTTCCGCTTCGTGCGGCGCGAATATCTCATCATCACCTATCGCACCGATCCGGCCGCGATCCGCGCCGCGTTGCCCGAGCCGCTGCAGCCGGCGGCGGGCGACCTCGCCTATTACGAGTGGATGAAGATGCCCGACGCGTCGGGCTTCGGCGATTACGAGGAAAGCGGCACCGGCGTCCTCGCGACCTACAACGGCGAACCGTGCAACTTCTCGGTTCAGATGTATCTCGACGACGAGCCGCCGATCGCCGGCGGGCGCGAGATCTGGGGCTTTCCGAAGAAGTACGGCGTGCCGCGACTGAAGGTCCAGAAGGACACGCTGACCGGCACGCTGCACTACGACGAGGAGCGCGTCGCGATGGGCACGATGGCCTACAAACACATCAGCCTCGCCGACAAGCTCGACACGGTGAAGGCCGGCATCGCCAAGCTGAACGTCAACCTCAAATGGCTGCCCGACGTCGACGGCAAGCCGAAGGTCGCGCAGCTCGTCGGCTACAATCTCGAGGACATCGTGGTGCACGAGGCGTGGGACGGGCCCGCGCGGCTGCACTTCATTCCACACGTCAATTGCCGCGTCGCCGACCTGCCGGTGCGCGAGATCGTCGGCGGACGGCATCAGATCGTCGATTTCGTGCTGCCCTACGGCCGCGTGCTGCACGACTATCTCGTTTAGAAAAAAGGAAGAACAGATGAGCCTCAAGGGAAAATCCGCCGTCGTCACCGGCTCCACCAGCGGCATCGGCCTCGCTTATGCGCGCGCCTTCGCCAAGGAAGGCGCCAACGTGCTGCTCAACGGCTTCGGCGACGCCGCCGCCATCGAGAAAGAGCGCGCGGGCATCGAGAGCGAGTTCGCCGTCAAGGCGCTCTACTCGTCCGCCGACATGACCAAGCCGGCGGAGATCGCGGCGATGGTGCAGATGGCGGAGACGCAGCTCGGCGCCTGCGACGTGCTGGTCAACAATGCCGGCGTGCAGTTCGTCTCGCCGATCGAGGATTTCCCGGTCGAGAAGTGGGACCAGATCATCGCGATCAACCTGTCCTCGGCGTTCCACGGCATGCGCGCCGCGGTGCCGGGCATGAAGAAGCGCAAATGGGGCCGCATCATCTCGACCGCGTCGGCGCACAGCCTCGTCGCCAGCCCGTTCAAGTCGGCCTATGTGACGGCGAAGCACGGCATCGCGGGCCTGACCAAGACCATCGCGCTGGAGACCGCGACGCACGGCATCACCGTCAACTGCATCTCGCCGGGCTATGTGTGGACGCCGCTGGTCGAGAAGCAGATTCCCGACACGATGAAGGCGCGGGGCATGACGCGCGAGCAGGTGATGAACGACGTGCTCCTGGCGGCGCAGCCGACCAAGCAGTTCGTGACGGTCGAGGAGGTCGCGGCGATCGCGGTGTTCCTGTGCTCGGACAGCGCCAAGAACATCACCGGCGCGAACATCTCGGTCGACGGCGGCTGGACGGCGGCGTAAAGGTCAGGCCGCGAGCGGGCGGACTTCCTTGCCCAGACGGCCCGCGAGCGCGTCGCGTGCGACTTCGAGGTCGTAGCGGCTCTGAAGGTTGATCCAGAATTCCGATTCCATGCCGAAGAAACGGCCGAGACGCAGCGCCGTGTCGGCGGTGATCGCGCGTCGGCCGAGCACGATTTCGTTGATGCGGCGCGGCGGCACGCTGATCGCCTTGGCGAGGCGATATTGCGTCACATCCATCGGCTCCAGGAAATCCTTGAGCAGGATTTCGCCGGGATGGATCGGGGTCAGCTTCTTGGCCATCGTCTGTCCTTTCAGTGGTAGTCGACGATCTCGACGTCCCAGGCATGTCCCTCGTGCCAGCGGAAGCAGATGCGCCACTGATCGTTGATCCGGATCGAATGCTGGCCGCGACGCCCGCCCCTCAGAGCTTCGAGCCGGTTGGCGGGCGGCACGGCGAGAGATTCGAGCCGGGTCACCGCATCGACCATCAGAAGCTTCCGCAAGCCCTGCCGCTGCAAATCGGGCCCAAACCTCTTCGTCGGCGAGCGCGCGAAGAGGGCCTCTGTATGCCGACAGGCAAAGCTCCGTATCACGCTAGTAACCTAGCGCGTTATCAATAGTAACGTCAAGCGTTACTATGCTTTGATGCTGCCCGTCAGCATCTTGCGGATGCCGTCGCCGTAGGGCGGACGAAGCATCGCGGTGAGGTCGCGTCCCGTCTGCTGGAACACCGCCTTGGCGTGGCTGAAGGTCTTGAAGCCGTCGAGGCCGTGATAAGAACCCATGCCCGACGGGCCGATGCCGCCGAACGGCAGGTCTTCCATCGCGACATGCATCACCACGTCGTTCACCGACACGCCGCCCGAGGTCGTGCGCGTCAGAACCTTCTCCTGCTCCGCGCCGTCCCTGCCGAAATAGTAGAGGCCGAGCGGACGGCTGTGCGCGTTGACGTAACCGATCGCCTCGTCCACCGAGGCATAGGTCTTCACCGGCAGGAGCGGCCCGAAGATCTCGTCCTTCATGATCGCCATGTCGTCGGTCGGGTTCAGCACGATGGTCGGCGGGATCTTGTGATAGGGCTGCTGGCTGAAGTTCTCCTTCGCCGGATTCAGCTCGACGATCTCGGCGCCCTTCGCCTTGGCGTCGGCGAGATAGCCCTGCAGGCGGTCGTAATGCCGCTGGTTGATCACCGAGGTGTAGTCGGGATTGTCCTTCAGCGTCGGGAACATCGCCGCAATGGCGTTCGCCGCCTCGTGCACGAAGTCCTTCGCTTTCGATTCCGGCACCATCACATAGTCCGGCGCCAGGCAGATCTGGCCGGCGTTCAGCGTCTTGCCCTGCATCACCCGCTTGGCGGTCAGCGCGATGTCGGCGCTCTCCGACACGATCACCGGCGACTTGCCGCCGAGCTCCAGCGTGGTCGGCACCAGGTTCTCGGCCGCCGCCTTCATCACGTGATAGGCGATCGAGGTCGCGCCGGTGAACAGCAGGTGGTCGAACGCCAGGCGCGAAAACGACGCGCCGACCTCGGCACCGCCGGTGAAGACCGCGACTTCGCTCTCGTCGAACGCCGAGGCGAACATGCGTGCCATCAGCTCGGAGGAGCGCGGCGTGAATTCGCTCGGCTTGATCATCGCGCGGTTGCCGGCGGCGAAGATGCCGGCCAGCGGCGTGAAGGTGAGGTTGAACGGGAAATTCCACGGGCTGATCACGCCCACCGTGCCCTTGGGCTGGTATTCGATATAAGCCTTGGCGCCGAAGAGGCCGAGGATCGACGGCGTCACCTTGCGCTTCTCGCGCTTCATCCAGGTCTTGAGATGCGCCTTGGCGTGCTTGAGCGGACCGATGGAGCCCGACACGTCGGTGAACAGCGAGGATTCGACCGAGCGATGGCCGAAGTCTTCCCTGAGGGCATCGGCGATCGCATCCTTGTGACCGACAAGCAGCGCGATGGCGCGGTCGATCCATTCGATGCGCTTTTCGGCGCTGGGCGCGCCGTTGGCGATGTGCGCCTTCCTCTGGACATCAAGGACGCGGCGCATCTGCGCGGCGGGGTCGAGGGTCGGGCGGGCTTCGGCGGCGCTCATTTTATGTCCTTTTCCGTACGACGAATGGCAATTTTGCCAATCTAGTCCGCGCGTTGCCGCGCCTCAATGCCCGCTTTAACGGTTTTTTACGCACCGGCAGGCACACTCTGGGCAAGCCCTTGAGCAGCGGGGC
The DNA here is from genome assembly GCA_035551495.1 of Rhizomicrobium sp. Classification (GTDB taxonomy): domain Bacteria; phylum Pseudomonadota; class Alphaproteobacteria; order Micropepsales; family Micropepsaceae; genus Rhizomicrobium. The sequence continues at coordinate 54,931 of DASZMT010000130.1, forward strand.
GCCGATCCAGAACGGAGTTGGGTGTGCGTAGCGAACGCGAACAAGCGCTGGCCAAGACGACGCTGGCCTTGATGGGCGAGTGCGATGTGTCGCCGACGCCCGACAATTACGAACTCTTCTACACCTATGCGGCGGGCGAGAATCCGTCGGTCGGCCGCGTCATCGGCGACATGATCGCGGCGCGCCGGCCCTTCACGCCCGGCGTCTTGAAGGAATTGCGCGAGCGCTGCTTCGCGCGCGAGCGTGCCGAGAAGGCGTTCGAGAGCATCGGCGAGACGGTGTCGTTCTCGCTCGATGAAGCCATCGCGAAATTGGAAGAGGCGGCCAAGCAGGCCGGCGAATATGGAAACACGCTGTCGGAAGCGCGCGGCGAGCTCGGCGGTGTGCAGTCGCCGGAGAGCATCCGCAAACTGGTCGGCAATCTCGTCGCCGCGACCAAGTCGATGGAGACCCGCACCAAGGGCCTCGAGACCGAATTGCAGAAGTCCTCGCAGCAGGTCGGCG
>DASZMT010000131.1:0-15827 GCA_035551495.1 Rhizomicrobium sp.
TGCAGGAAGGTGGGATAGGCATCCTGGGTGCCATGGCTGAAGAAATTGAAGGCCGTCATCAGCACGATGGCGTAGAGCGCCAGCGCCCAATGCTTGCGCAACACATCCAGCACCGTGCCGCTCTTCGCGTGCTCCACCGACCAGCCGGGCGATTCCGGCACGTTGCGGCGGATGTAGAGGATCAGCAGCGCCGGCAGGATGCCGATCATGAACATCACGCGCCACGCCTCCATGCCGGTCCAGGCGCCGAGGTGGTCGTAGAAATTGCGATAGACGATCGAGGCCAGCAGATAACCCGTCGGATAGCCCGATTGCAGCAGGCCCGACACCAGGCCGCGCGCCTTGGCCGGCACGCTCTCCATGGTGAGCGAGGCGCCGGTGCCCCATTCGCCGCCCATCGCGATGCCGAACAGCGAGCGCACCACGAGGAAGGCGATCAGGTTCGGCGTGAACGCCGTCGCGAAGCCCAGCACCGAATAGAGCGCGACGTCGGCCATCAGCACCGGACGGCGGCCGAAGCGATCGGCGAGGCGCCCGAACAGGAACGCGCCGAGCGGGCGCAGTGCCAGCGTCAGCGTCGTCGCCCAGGCGATGTCTTCCTTGCCGGCGCCGAAGCTGTGCGCCACATCCTTGATGACGAACACCATCAGGAAGAAGTCGAACGCATCGAGCGTCCAGCCGAGGAAGCTCGCGGCGACGACGTGCCTTTGCGCGCTCGTCCAGCCTTTCAGGGCATCGAACATATCAGGGCAGCCTGCGCATGCCGGCGGCGGCGCGCGCCTGGAACTCCTCGGTCGAATTCATGCTGGGATAGGCCTGATCGGGCACCTTCACGCCCAGGAACGCGCAGAGCGGCTCCCAGCCGTCTTTCGCCTCGAACACCAGCAAACGGTCCTTCGGGATGGTGCGCTTCACCTCTTCGTTGTGCGCTTCATAGACCTCGATCATGTTTTCTTCGCTGAAGTCGTCGTGGAACGTGTCTTCGCCGATGATCTTGGGACCGAAGATGCCCGGCAGGCGGCGCTCGTCGCCCTCCTTCGGCTTCCTCATCGCGGGCATGATGGTGCCGGCGACCGACTTGTACCAAGACTTCGGATCGCGCAGCGACAGGATCACCTTGGCGTCGGGATAGAAGTCCGCAAGCTCCTTGTAGAAGGAGCAGCTCGGCCAATCGCAGGCCGATTGATAGTTGGCGAAGATCTCATTCCAGTCCGTCATTTGGCCGAGTGCCGCCTTGTCCCACAGCGGCACCTGCTCGGGATGCACGAAGACCTCCACCATATGGTGACAGGGCGCGAAACCCAGGATCTCTAGCGCCTCCTTCAGCGAGCGCGTGCCCGTGCGGCCGAAACCGGCGCCGATGACCTTCAAGCTCATGTGATCGTCTCCCCTTTGGCGCACTCTTGCCCAGAACGGGTCGCCTCACAATAGTTGGGAGCCGTTCGGGAGGCGACATGATGCGGACCAGTACCCTGGCATTTGCGGTTGCGGCGACGTTGGTGCCGGCGGGCGCGATGAGCTTGTCGAGCGGTGATTTCCAGAACGGCGCGGCATTGCCGCAGGCGCATGTCTATCCGCGCTGCGGCGGGCAGAACGTGTCGCCGGGTTTCACCTGGAGCGGCGCGCCCGAGCGCACCAGGAGCTTCGTCTTCACGATGATCGATCACAGCGTAACGCCGAATTACTGGTCGCATTGGATCGTTGCCGACCTGGCGCCGGATACGATGGCACTGGCACACGGTCTCACCGCGCTGCCGGCGCGGGCGATGGGCGTGAAGAGCAATTTCGGCGAGGCTAAGTATGACGGCCCCTGTCCGCCGCATGGCACGGGCGTGCATCGCTACATCTTTACGATCTGGGCGATGCCGGCCGGCACGACGACGATCCCGCCCGATGCCAAGGGGAAAGACGTCGAGGGCTTGCTGAGCAAGACCGCGCTCGCGCATGCGAGCATCGAAGGAACTGTCGCCGCTAAGTGACTTTGTCAAGTAACCGGTGCGTTCGCTGCGTCGGCGAGGCGGTCGATCTTGCGTAGCGGTGGGAACAGCGCCATCCAGCCGCCCACCACCAAAAGCGTGCCGATGCCGCCGATCACCACCGCCGGGACGGTGCCGAACCACGCCGCCGTGATGCCGGACTCGAACTCGCCGAGTTCGTTGGAGGCACCGATGAACAGCATGCTGACCGCGCTGACGCGGCCGCGCATCGAATCCGGCGTCGCGTATTGGATCAGCGCCGAGCGCACGAAGACGCTGATCATATCCGAGGCGCCGAGCGCGACCAGCGCGGCCATCGACAGGATCAGACTCGTGGAAAGGCCGAAGACGATCGTGGCGACGCCGAACACCGCGACCGCCGCGAACATGATGATGCCGGTGTGACGCTGGATCGGCCAGCGCGCGAGGCTGAAGGCCATCAACGCCGCGCCGATGGCCGGGCCGGCGCGCAACACGCCGAACCAGATCGGACCGGCGTGCAGGATGTCGCTGGCATAGACCGGCAGCAGCGCGGTGGCGCCGCCGAGCAGCACGGCGAAGAGATCGAGCGAGATCGCGCCTAGAACGACGGGGCGATGGCGCACGAAGTCCACGCCCTCGCGCACGCGCTCGAGCCGCGAGGCACCCGTGTCGGCCTGCGGCGCGCGCTGGCGTCCGCCGAGCGAACTGGTCAGGCCTGAGGCGATAAGCATCAGCACGAGACTGGCGGAGAAGGTGAACTTGGGGCCGAGGGCGAAGATGAAGCCGCCGAGCGCGGGACCGGCGATGGTGGCGATGGTGAACACCGAGGACGACAGCGCGATGGCGCGCGGCAGCTTCTCCGGCGGCACCAGGAACGGCAGCAGCGACTGCGACGACGGACCGTAGAATCCGCGCGTCGCGCCGAACAGCACCAGCACGACGTAGTAGATCCACTCGACATGCGGCGCGAAGATCACGAGCATCAGGAACAGCGCGGCGCAGATGCTTTGCGCGGCCTGCGTGGCGCTGAGCAGCTTGCGCTGGTCGACGCGGTCGGCAAGGTCGCCGGCGGGCAATGTGAGCAAGAACATCGGCGCGAACTGGCAAAGACCCACCAGGCCGAGCGCGAAGGTCGAATGCGTGACGGCGTAGATCTGCCAGCCGATAGCGACCGACTGCACCTGCATGGCGATCGTCACGATGAAGCGGATGGCGGCGAAAACGTAGAAGTCGCGGTCGTGATAGACCGTGGGCGGGACGTCCGTCATGGGGGCACAAAGCGCGATTGCGCGCGCCTCGTCAACCTTTCGCCCCGGCTTTCGCCATCCGTTGCAACCATTCGCCGCGCGTGATCGCCCAGATGTCGACCGGATAGTCCTTGCCGCCGGTGCGGATCGACCAGCGCTCGCCCCTGGTCTCGCCGACGCGCCGCGCCACGCCCTGGGAGGCGATGTTGTCGGGGTCGATCAGCGAGATCATCCGCTCCACCGGCAGGGTCATGAAGGCATAGCGCAGCGCTGCCTCCGCCGCCTCGCTGGCATAGCCCTGGCCCCAATAGGGCCGCCCGACGGTCCAGCCGCACTCGACCTGCGGCCAGTTCTCCGGATGGATCAAACCGACGCGGCCGACCAGCGCGCCGTCCACTCTGCGTTCCACCCCCCAGGTGCCGTAGCCGCGCATCGTCCAATGCCCGATGGTGCTCGCCAGCGCTCGCCAAGCCTCGGGGCGCTCCATCGTGCCGCCAAGATATTTCATCGTCTCCTCGTCGGCGTAAAAGCCGGCCAGGGTCTCGAAATCCTCGGCACGCCAGGCGCGAAGAATCAGCCTTTCGGTCTCCAAGCTGGGGATCATCGGTTCATTCTCCGTTCAGGGAGGTCGCAGGCTTAAGCGGCGGGCGGAACCGCGACAGTTCGAGACAAAACTCACGCGAACTGTATCTTGTTTCGCCACGTTCATCCTTGAGAAAGGTGCGGGGCAGTCCCGATCTTATTAGTGGGCGAGTGCCCGGACTTAAAGGAGACTTGGTATGAGCATGAAGACCATTCTGTTTGCCGGCGCCCTGGCGCTGGCCGCCGGTACCGCCGCGGCGAACGCAGCGCCGCACGGCGGCGGCATGATGATGTCGGGCCATCACATGGACGCGATGCACGACCACGGTCATCGCCCGCCGATGCGGGTCGAGCACCGTCCGCCGATGCCGCACGGCCATTACCGCTGGCATGACGGCGCATGGGGCTGGCGCAACGGCACCTGGGCGTGGACGCCGGGCATCTGGATCCGGTTCTAAGCCCAAAGGCCTGAATGCGAAGAGCCTCCGCGAGACCGTCTCGCGGAGGCTTTTTCATGTTCAGCGCGTGACGTCGAAGAAGGCGCGCCAGGCGAGCGCGGCGATTGCGGCCAGTGCGGCGCCGACCATCTGGAAGGTGTGCGGCGCGGCCAGAGACTCCACGAACGCCAGCGGTGCGTGCGACGGCAAGACGCCGGCGGACACGAAATAGGTGCTGTCGAAACCGGCATGGATCACCATCCCAGGCAGCAGCGAATTGGTGCGGCTGGCGACCGTGCCCAGCATGACGGACACGACGTAGAAGATGCCGAACCAGATCGCGACGTTGAGCGGCGTGGTGTCGAAATAGGAATGGTTGGTGTGGAAGATCGCCCACACGAAACCGCTCGCCGCTATGGCGGGGACGATGCCATAGGCCTTCTCCAGCCGCGTCTGGATCAGCCCGCGCACCGCGAACTCCTCCAGCACGCCCGCGACCACCGCCGCCATGGCGAGGCCGATCACCACCGCAGTGTGCGGGCCGCGCGGCAAGGTCATCGGCACCTCTGCCCCGAGCCCGCTCTGCATGCGATAGGCGATGTAGAAGCCGGCGCCGGCGAAGAAGGTCGACCAGCCGGCGATCAGCGCCAGCGCGAAAGTTTTGGTGCGCACCGCGTTCAGCCGCACCGGCCAGCCGGCGCGCTTGAAGCCGTACAGGCCGGCGGCGAGCACCACCGCCATCGCCGGCACGAACCAGGGAAAAGCGGTGGGATGGCTGGAATAAGCCGCGATCATCGAGACCCAGATGCCCTCGCCGGCGACGATGACGGCAATGGCCGGCACGATGGCGAGCGCCAGAATGCGCAAGGCGCCGGCACGCGGCGCGGCAGTGGGTTGGGCGAGAGCGAGAGACATGACGATCCTCCGTGATTGACGCCCGGAGGATGTGCGCGGGTGCGGTGGAAGTGTTTGCGGCGGCCTTGGGAGCGGCTTGGGAAAAGCTTGCGCTCAGCGCACGCCCTTAGTGTACGGGACGGGAGCGTGTGAGCACGCCCGCGAAGCGCGGATCGTTGCGCAGCCGGTCGAGGTGCGGCAGGTAGGGCAGCATGAGCAGGACGGGGTCGTCGCGCCGCAGCGCTTCGTCGAGGGCGGCAAACGCCTTATCGGGATCGCCGGCCGTCGCATAGAGCATGGCCAAGTCCATCGCGCGCGCGACATAGGTCACGCGCTGCTGCGCGAACAGCGCGGCGCCGGCGGCGCAGAACGCGGCGAAGCCCTCGGCATCGAATACCGCTTTCAGCTGCGCCACCGTCGCGGCGTCGGTGCCCGAGAGGCGGATGCTTTCGAGCAGCGCGTCCGCCGCATCGCGCTGCGCGCCGAGCAACGCCTGTGCCCAGCCGAGCGCGCTCCAGGCGCCCGCCGACGCGGCGCTGAGCGACACGGCTTTCTTCGCTTCGGCCAATGCGGGCGTGAAGCGATGCGCGACGAGGAGTATCTGCACCAGATCGATGTGCGCGGACACCGACAGCGCGTCGCCTTCGAGCGCCAGGCGAGCCTCGCGCTCCGCCTGCGGGAAACGGCCGGCGGCGGCGAGCGCGAAGGCATGGACGCGATGGGTGCGCGCGGCCTTCCGATCCAGCGCCAGCGCGCGCAGCAGCGCCGCTTCCGCCGCCGCGAAATCGCGGTCGGCAATCAGCGTGGCGGCACCGAGCGTCGCCCATGCGGTCGCAAGATCCGGGTCGAGCGCCGTCGCGGCTTGCGCGGCGGCCTTGGCGGAAGCCGCGAACGATACACCCTGCCCTGCGGCGTGCTGCGCCAGCATCGCTTCGGCGAGACCGGCCTGCGCGGCGGCGGATTTCGGATCGGCGGCGATCGCCGCCTCAAAATAGACGCGCGCCTGGGCGAGCGATTGCGGCAACGCCACCAGCAGCGCTGCGCGGCCCTTGGCGATCAGCGCCGCGATGCCGTCCGGCGCCGACGGCGCGGGCGCAGCAAAGCCGTCCGGTACGATCAGCAGGCGATAGCCGCGCTTGGGCAGCGTCTCGATGAACTTGGTGCTCTCGCCCAGCGCGGTCCGCAGGCGGCTGATCGTGGCGGCCAGCGTGTCGTCGCCGATGGCACGGCCGCCCCAGACACTGGCGACGATCTCGTCCTTGGAGATCACCCGGCCCGGCGACGCGGCGAAGAGGAGCAGCAGCTCCATCAGGCGCGGCTCGATGCGGCTTTCATGGCCGTCGCGTGACAGCGTGCCTGTGGCGGGATCGATGCGCCAGCCGCCGAGATCGAATGCGCGGCCGGCCCCCGTCATATGCTCCTGCCCGCTATTGCAGGGTAATGGTGATCGTGTTCGCGCCCGGCTTCAACTCGAACTTGGTGGCGTCGAAGGGCGGCTCGCTGAAGGTCGGCCGCGCGTCGTTGGAGAAGCCGTATTTCTCGATCGGCAGGCCCAGCCAGTTCATGTCGAACTTGCCGTTGCGGTTGAAGTCCTGGAACATCTTTACGGCGTAGAATCCGGGCTTCAACGGCTTCAGCACCACGATGGTCTCGCCGGTATGGGCCGGCACCACGGCATCGATCACCGGATCGGCGTCGTTCACGGCATAGTTCTGCTCGTTGTAGAGCGCCACGCGCACGTCGCCGCCCATCGGGCTGACCTTCTCGACCTTGACGGTGAGAACGCCAAGCGCTTGCGGCGGCGCGGCCGAAGCCGTCGCCGCCGCCAGCAAAAGCGCAGCAAATGCGAGTGCGAGCTTCACGCCAGACGCGGGTCGAGCTTCTTGCAGGCGTCGATCAGGCCCTGCACCGAACCGGCCGACTTGGCGAGTTCTTCCTTCTCGGATGCCGTGAGCTCGAGCTCGACGATGCGCTCGATGCCCTTCTCGCCGATCACCGCCGGCACGCCGACATAGAGATCCTTGATGCCATAGGCGCCGTCGACGTAAGCCGCGCAGGGCAGCACGCGCTTCTTGTCCTTCAGATAGCTCTCCGCCATTGCGATGGCCGAGGTGGCCGGCGCGTAATAGGCCGAACCGGTCTTGAGCAGGCCGACGATCTCGGCGCCGCCGTCGCGGGTGCGCTGGGTGATGGCGTCGAGACGCTCCTGCTTGATCCAGCCCATCTTGACGAGTTCCGGCAGCGAGATGCCGGCGACGGTGGAGAAGCGCGGCATCGGGACCATCGTGTCGCCATGGCCGCCGAGCACGAAGGCCGAAACGTCCTCGACCGAGACGTTCATCTCCTCGGCGAGGAAATGACGGAAGCGCGCGCTGTCGAGCACGCCGGCCATGCCGACCACCATGTTGTGCGGCAGGCCGGAGAACTGGCGCAGCGCCCACACCATCGCGTCGAGCGGGTTGGTGATGCAGACCACGAAGGCATTCGGGCAGTTGTTCTTGATGCCGTCGCCGACAGCCGACATGACTTTCAGGTTGATGCCGAGCAGGTCGTCGCGGCTCATGCCGGGCTTGCGCGGCACGCCGGCGGTGACGATCACGACGTCGGCGTCCTTGATGTCGGAATAGGCGTTGGTGCCTTTGAGCTTCGCATCGAAGCCTTCGACCGGACCGGCCTGGGCGAGGTCGAGCGATTTGCCCTGCGGCAGGCCTTCCATGATGTCGAACAGGACGATGTCGCCGAGTTCCTTCAGGGCCACGAGATGGGCGAGCGTGCCGCCGATTTGACCACCGCCGATGAGCGCGATTTTCCTGCGGGCCATGGGGAAATGTTCCTTTTTCGGGTGAAGCCGGGCGGGTAAGTAGCGTGGGAAAGGGGGCCGGGGCAAGGCGCCAAAGCCGGCCGGCCGATCACACCGATTGTCGGGATATTTCGAGGTTTTTCTCCGCCACCGCCAGGCGGCTGAAGAGGGCTTGGCCGGGCAGCTCCACCAGGCGCCAAGCGGCGGCCGCGGCGCCCACGACGACCGCCAGATAGCCCAGCATCGCCAGATCGTTCCCGATCTCGCTGCCGGCGTTTATGACCAGCCCTCCGCCCGGAAGCGTCATCAGCGCCGAACGCGCCCAGGTACCCAGGACGGAGAACAGGACCGCCAGCACCAGCGTGTGGATCATGTAAATCCCGTAAGACCATCGACCGAGCGCGGCGCCGGCGCGTGTCGTCAAGAGGCGTGACAGGCCACCGGCTTCGGCGGCGAAGACGAGGACGGCCAGCGCGAACAGCGGCGGGGCCAGGAAGGCGATCGGCCGGCTGCGGCCGAACCAAGTCAGTAAGATAAGAACCAGCGCGACGGCTGCGATCTCTGCCGACGTCCCCTTGAGCGGCGCCAGCCGGCGGCTGCGCCAAATCTCATAGGTCAGCACGCCGGTGAAGAAGCCATAGAGGCATCGCCACTCGCCCCACGCCACGGTCTCCTGCATGCCGAGCGGCGAGAAGCGCGCCAGCACGACGGCGCCGGCGATGGCCGTCAGGGCGGCAATGATGGTCCGCATCGTGCGCGACGGCGCGAGGAAGCAGATCACCGCGAAGACGAGGTAGGTGTAGAACTCCGTGCTGATCGACCAGGACGGGTTGTTCCAGGTCAGCGTCGGATGAAGCCCCATCGCCTGGACCAGGAAGACGTTTGTCAGAAGGGTGAAGGGCGAATTGGGATAGGTGAAGGCGGGCCGCGCGTCGATGCCGTGCGCCGTGACAAGGCGCAGAACCTCCAGCCCTACCAGCGCCAGCAGCACCGCGATGTGCAGCGGCCACAGCCGGCCGAAGCGGCGAATCACGAAGATGCGAATGGCGGCGCCGTCCTTGAGCCTGCCGGCATAGGTGTGCGCCAGCACGAAGCCGGACAGCACGAAAAAGAAATCGACGAACAGCCACGCCTCGCGCAGGACGGGCTGGCGAAACAGCCAGCAATGCAGCTCCAGATGATGCAGGGCGACCAGCATCGCGCAGACGCCGCGCCAGCCGTCCAGGGCGCGAAACCGCGCCGAAACATGAGCAGCCCCCGACATTGGGCCAGTTAGCATTGGCCCTTTGAAAAAGAAAAGCGCGCAAAAAAGAAAAGCCGGCCGGCACTTGCGTGCCCGCCGGCTGATCTGTTGCGAAAGGAACCGCGACTTAGATCGATTCCTTCAGCTCCTTGGCGGCGCGGAACGCGACCTTCTTCGAAGCCTTGATCTTGATGGCTTCGCCGGTCGCGGGGTTGCGGCCCATGCGGGCGGCGCGCTTGCGCACGACCAGGATGCCGAGGCCGTTCAGACGGATGCGAGCGCCCTTCTTCAGGTGCTTGGTGATCAGACCGATCGTGTCCTCGAGCAGGCCGAGAGCGGCCTTGTTGGACATCTCATGCTTCTCGGCGAGCGCGGCGCCAAGCTGGCGGGTGCTGACCGTCTCCACCTTCGCCTTGGCGGCTTTTGCGACTGCCATTGTGGTGTTCTCCTTGTTTTGCGAATCAAACCAATGCCCGATTTTACTGCACTTCCGCGACCGGCAAGCGAAAAAACGCAATGAAATCGATGTTTTTCATCGGGTGCGGCGAAGCGACTTGTGTGCGAGCGCGAAAAGCCCGATTTATCGGGCTTTCTTTTGCCTGGCGGCGCGCGCCACGCCCTCCGAGATCAGCTTTTGCGCCTCGCGCGGCCCCACCCAGCGGCCGACGCGGGTCCATTTGTTCGGCTCCAGGTCCTTATAATGCTGGAAGAAGTGCACGATCTGCTTGAGCAGGATGTCGGGCAGGTCCTTGTAGCTCTTCACGCCGGTATGGAACGGGTGCAGGTCGTCGGTCGGCACGGCGATGATCTTCTCGTCCGGCCCGGCCTGGTCCTTCATGATCAGGGCGCCCACCGGGCGGCAGCGGATGACGCTGGCCGAGACCACCGGCACCTGGGTGATGACCAGCACGTCGCACGGGTCGCCGTCCTGCGACAGGGTCTGCGGAATGAAGCCGTAGTTCCCCGGATAGAACATCGCGGTGTGCAGGAAGCGGTCGACGAAGAGGGCGCCGGAGGCCTTGTCGATCTCGTATTTGACCGGCGCGCCGCCGGCCGGGATCTCGATCACGACGTTGACGTCGCCCGGCGGATTGCGGCCGGGCGGGATCTGGGTGAGGTCCATCGGGGTCTCCGTTGACGTGTTGTCTTTGTTGACATGGGCGGCGTGCGACGCCAGCGTTTACGAAAATTCGGAAGGAAACGCCATGAAAGCCGAACCGTTCGTCCGGGGCCTCAAATTCGGCGAGGGCCTGCGCTGGCATGAGGGGCGCTTCTGGTACTCCGACTTCTTCAACCATCACATCGCCAGCGCCGCGCCCGACGGTACGACGCGGGTCGAGGTGGACTTCGACGACCAGACGTCGGGCCTCGGCTGGCTGCCGGACGGCCGGCTCCTGTTCGTGGCGATGACCAGCCAGCGCGTGATGCGGCGCGAGGCGGACGGCACCATCGTGCAGCACGCCGATCTCAAAGACCTCGCCAAATATTTCGCCAACGACATGATCGTGGACGCGCGCGGCAATGCGCTGGTCGGCTGCTTCGGTTTCAACCTCGACGCGTTCGCGGCGGAGCACGGGCCGGAAGCGCTCTGGACGCCGCCCGGCCCGCCCACCGCGCCGATCATGCACGTGACGCCGGACGGCCACGCCTCCGTCGCTTCGGCGGAGCAGAAATTCCCGAACGGCATGGCGATCATCGACGGTGGCAAGACGTTGATCGCGGCCGAGACCTTCATGCCGGGGTTGACCGCGTTCGACCTGGCACCGGACGGCACGTTGTCGAACCGGCGGGTGTGGGCATCGCTCGCCGAGGCGATGCCGTTCGCACCGGACGGCATCTGCGCCGACAGCGAAGGCTGCATCTGGGTCGCCAACGCGCTGGCGCCGCAATGCGTACGGGTCGGGCGAGGCGGCAAGATAATGGAGCGCGTCGAGACCTCGATGAACGCGTTTGCGTGCGCGCTGGGCGGCGCCGACGGCAAGAGCCTCGTCATCGCCACGGCGCAATCGCACGGCGCGACGAGCGAGCCGACCGGTATGCTGGAGATCGCACGGGTGAGCGTGGCGGCGTAGGTGGTCGAAATGAGGGTAATGATCGGATATGTCCCAAGCCCTTTTCCTCAGCGTTTGGCCGTTTGTCAGCGGACTGCTTGGAATATTTCTGGGTGCGCTGCTCAATTTCTATCTTCAATACCGTCGCGACCGCCGTCTGAATCGTGAAACTATTGTTGCCGAAATAGCCACCTTTGCACGGGAGTGCTCAGCCGCGATATTGGAGCTATATGGCGCCCGATCCAGCGCGGGCTCAGATATCGAAAAATGGAAGGCTAGAGCAAAGCTCGAAAGCGTTTACGGCACTGGCTTGGCGCTCAACACGAAGATCTTCCGTGAGTTCCGGCAACGCCGGACTCGGGCCGCGTTTCACAAACTCTTATCCCGTTTCGAAAATCTACGTGAAGCCGTCGATACAACCGACGCTCTCGCAGCAAACAGATTTGAACTTGGGCTACGCTGGCTACATGCGCAAGCTAGAGATGCAATATCGTTTGCCGCATCCGGATCGGGTCTCGAACTGATTGATCGAAAACGCCTCGTATTTGTTGGACTGCGAAGAGTAACGCCATTCGACAAGCAACAACTTACCTTTGACGACGAGACATTGCCGTGGCTGTTCGAAATTAAATTTGCAGGCGACGAACTACCGGGCGAAGCCATTCAAACAATCACGAGACGAATAGGGGAGCAGCTAGGCGGAAAGTTGTGCGGTGATCACGATTGCGCACCTCACCTCGTGCTTACGAATAACAGCCCGAGCTTTGATATCGAAGTACATGCATGCTGCGAAAAATTCGTCGAGCAAACCCGCGATCGGCTGGGCTTACAGAATAAGGGCCAGCTCTACATGCGGTCCGCTTAAGCCGCGTCTATAAACCCGCCCATCTGGCGGTTCCAGAGTTTCGAATATGGGCCCTGGTTCGCCAGCAGCACGCGGTGCGGGCCGTCTTCCAGGATCTTGCCGTTGTCGAGATAGACCACGCGGTCCATGCCGGCGATGGTCGACAGGCGGTGCGCGATCGCGATCACCGTGCGGCCCTGCACCAGCGTCCACAGCGCGGTCTGGATCAGGTGCTCGCTTTCGCTGTCGAGCGAGGACGTCGCCTCGTCCAGCACCAGGACGCGCGCATCCTTGATCAGCGCGCGGGCGATGGCGACGCGCTGGCGCTCGCCGCCGCTGAGCTTGATGCCCTGCTCGCCCACGATCATGTCGTAGCCCTCGTCGCGCTCGGCGATGAAATCGTGCGCGAAGGCCAGGCGGGCCGCGTCGTGCACCTCTTCTTCGGCGGCAAGCGGCCTTGCATAGCGGATGTTGTCGCGGACGTTGCGGTGGAACACGCCGGGCATCTGCGGCACTTCCGCGATCGCCTCGTTGAGCGAATTCCAGGTGACATGCCCGATGTCCTGGCCGTCGATGGTGATGCGGCCCGATTGCGGTTCGAACTGGCGGCGGAGCAGGCGCACCAGCGTCGACTTGCCCGCGCCCGAGGGGCCGACGAGGCCGACGCGCTCGCCCGGCTTGATCTCGAGATTCAGATTCTCGAACACCTGATAGCCGTTGGGGTGGCGGAACGAGACGTTCTCGAAGCGGATATGGCCCGTGCCGACGGCGAGCGGCGCCGCGTCGTCGGCATCGACGATCTCGTGCGGCGCGCTGACGAGGTCGAGCGCCTCGGCCAGCGTGCCGAGCTGCTCGAAATAGTCGAGCATGCGGAAGGAGAGCTCCTGCACGCCGCGCGCGATCTGGTTGGCGAGGAGGTAGATCATCGCGAAGGCGCCGAGCGAGATCGCGCCCGCGATGATGTCGCGCGCCGTGATGACGATCAGCGCCACCATCAGCAGCGTCGTCGCCGACTGCATGAAGAGGCGCATGGTGATGAGGAATTTGCGCAGGCGCCGCGACGCATTCATCTCGTCGGCCAGGAAGTAGGAGATGAACTTGCGCTCATAGGCCGCCTTGGCGAAGGCGCGGACCAGATCGGCGTTCGACACCGCGTCGATCAGCCGGCCGGTCGAGGTCGAGACCTCGTCGGACAGCGCCTTGGACAGCACGACGCAGCGCCGCGCCAGCGTGACGACGATGGTGAGATAGAGCACCGTCCAGCCGCCCAGGATGATCGCATAGCTGGGCGCCTGGATCGCCATCAGGACCGCGCCGATGGTGACGAGCCCGAACACGCGCACCGCGTCCATGCACGCGATGCCGAGGATGCCGATGGTCGCCTGGCCGGCCTGCTTCACCTTCTGCCCGAGCTTGCCGGCGAAATTGTCCTGGAAATAGCGCGGGCTGTGACCGAGCAGGTAGACGAAGAGATATTTCTGCGCGAGGCCGCGCATGCGCGGACCGGTGTTCACGTCGATGTATTCGTAAAGGCGATAGGTCAGCGCGCCGCCGAACCAGATCGCCGCCAGCCACGCGATCCACGGCCACACGGTGGCGAAGCCGAGATGGTTCTTCACGGCCGCCGTGATGGCATTCACGAGATGCGAGAAGGCGAGCGGGCTGAACGCCTCGATCGTCGTGGCGATCAGCGCGCAGGCGACCAGCGCCGCGACGCGGCCGGCGAAATGGGTGCGGATCAGGAACCAGATGAAGGCGAAAGGCGTGCTCGGCACGCGCTTGAGCGCGATCGACTCGTCGAACGGCTCGACGGCGTTGACGACGGTCTCGGTGGCGACGGACTGGCCCACGACTCTGCTCACACACGCGAAAAAGGGCGCGGAGGATAGTCCCGGGAAATGCGGTGGGAAGAGGGCAAACACGAAGATTTTGTCGTGTGGCACGAAAGCCGCGCGTCTTCGCTGGCCTGTCGCTTCGCTACTTGGGGCCGAGCTGTCGCATAAGCCCTTGGCCGACCAGCGCCGCGCCCGCCGGCGTCAGGTGGTGGTTGTCGAGATAGAGGAGCTGACCGCCCCAAAACGCATGGCAGACGGTGCCGTCGCACAGATCGGCGGTCGCGGCGTGATAGCGCGCGTGATGCGCCGCGGCGGTCTGCGCGATCAGCGTCTCGCTTTGCGACAGGAGCGCCAGCGCGCCGGCCCGGCTTTGCCCGAGACACTTGGCAGGATCGCGGCCGAACATCCGCTCGCGGCCGTAGCAGTGGGCCGCCACGTCGGGGAAGATGGGAACGTTGCCGATGACGAGAACGGCGATGCGGTGCGCGGCGAGCGTGTCGAGCAGGCTCGCCAGCGCGGCGGTGAAGGCCTGCGCGGCGGTGGCGTCCGGGTGGATGCGGTGCTCGTTGAAATAAACCTCCCAGCGCGCCTCGAGGATCACCAGCTTCACGTCCGGCGTGTGCAGGATGCGGTCGAGGGCATCTCGCCCGTCGTGGGCGCAGCGGGCGAACGGTCCGGCGTCCGGCGCGGTGACGTCAAGGCCCGGCAGCGGCGGGCAGCCGCCACGCGACAGCTGGCGCAGGCGCAGGTGCCGGGCGGCGGCGAAGGCTTCGAGGCCGGGCACGAGAGCGCGGGCGTGCGAGTCGCCCCACAGCACCGCTTCGCCCGGCAGCGCCGGGTCGCCGCTGACGCAATCCTGGCGCGCGTTGCACCACTGCCCGCGCATCGGCGCAGCGGCTTGCGCAGCGATGGCGCGAACGTCCGGCGGCAAGCGGCCGGGAAGACCGGCGGACAACGCGAACAGTGCCGCGACGCCCAGCAAGACGGCGCCGCCCACCGCAGCCGCGGGAAAGCTTGCGCGCGCGCCGCGGCCGAGGCGGATCGGCTGCTCGATATAGCGCCAGGACAGCATCGAGATCGCGAACACCGCGGCCAGGATCGACGCCGTCTCGCCCGGCGTGAGGTCGCGGTTCAGATACAGCCGCGCGAACACCAGCGCCGGCCAGTGCCACAGATACAGCGAATAGGAGATCACCCCGATGAACACCGGCACGCGCGTGGCGAGCAGCGCGCTCACGACATTGTCGCCGCCATCGGCCGCGAACAGGAACAGCGCCGCGCCGAACGCCGCCCCCAGCGAATTCCGCGGGTGATAGAGCGCCGGCCCGCTCGGCCACAGCATCGCGGCGGCGATCAGCGCGAAACCCGCCAGCGCCACGGCGTTGCGCACCGGTACGCTCTTGGGCGGCGTCAGCGTGCCGACGGCGAGGAAGGCGCCGATCAAGAGCTGCCAGGCGCGTGACGGCAACAGATAGAACGCGACGTTGGGATCGCCGATCGTCAGCGCGAAGGCGAGCGACGCGATGGCCAGCATGCCGATCGCAATGGGCAGCGCGCGGCGATAGCGCGACAGCGCGACCAGCGCCAAAGGCCAGAGCAGGTAGAACTGCTCTTCCACCGACAGCGACCAGACATGCAGCAATGGGTTCTGCCCGGCGTCGGGCGCGAAATAGGCTGTGTCGCGCAGCCAGTAGAGGATGTTGGCGTAGAACAGCACGCCGGCGACGAGGCTCTTGGCGAACTGTTCCAGTTCGTCGGGCAAGAGCACGAAGAACGCCGCGACGGACGCGGCGATCAGCATCGCGAACAGCGCGGGCAGGATGCGGCGGATGCGCCGGTCGTAGAAGTTCGTCAGCGAAAAGCCCGCGCCCGCCTCCGCGCGCAGGATCAGGCCCGTGATCAGATAGCCCGAGATGACGAAGAAGACGTCGACGCC
>DASZMT010000132.1:0-31035 GCA_035551495.1 Rhizomicrobium sp.
GGCCTGACGCCGACCGATGTGCAGAACGCGATCCTGGCGCAGAACGTCCAGGTCTCGGCCGGCGAGGTCGGCGCCCAGCCCGCCGTGAAGGGCCAGCAGCTCGACGCCACCGTCACCGCGCAGTCGCGCCTGCAGACCGCCGATCAGTTCCGCGAGATCGTGCTCAAGAGCAATGCCGGCGGCGCCATCGTCCGCATGAAGGACGTCGCCCGCGTCGAGCTCGGCGCACAGAGCTACACCGTCGTCAGCCGGATGAACGGCAAGCCCGCCGCCGGCCTCGCCATCCAGCTCGCGCCCGGCGCCAACGCGCTCAAGACCGCCGACGCGGTGAAGCAGAAGGCGGCCGAGCTCTCCGCCGGCTTCCCGCCGGGCATGAAGCTCGCCTTCCCGATCGACAACACCACCTTCATCCGCATCTCGATCCGCGACGTGATCAAGACGCTGATCGAGGCGACGCTGCTCGTCGTCGTCGTGATGTTCATCTTCCTGCAGCACTGGCGCACCACGCTGATCCCGGCCATCGCCGTGCCGGTGGTGCTGCTCGGCACTTTCGGGGTGCTCGCCGCCGCCGGCTATTCCATCAACACGCTGACGCTGTTCGCGCTCGTCCTCGCCATCGGCCTTTTGGTCGACGACGCCATCGTCGTGGTCGAGAACGTCGAGCGCGTGATGCGCGAGGAAGGCCTTGCGCCCAAGGAAGCCACGAAGAAGTCCATGAGCGAGATCACCGGCGCGCTGATCGGCATCGCGCTGGTGCTGTCGGCGGTGTTCCTGCCGATGGCGTTCTTCGGCGGCTCCACCGGCGTGATCTATCGCCAGTTCTCGGTCACCATCGTCTCGGCGATGGTGCTGTCGATCCTCGTCGCGCTGATCCTGACGCCGGCGCTGTGCGCCACGCTGCTCAAGCCGGTTCCGAAAGAAGGCGAGGCGGAGCATCGCGGGCGCATCTCCGGTCTGTTCGGCGGCTTCTTCACCTGGTTCAACCGCACCTTCGATTACGGCGTGAAGCGCTACCGCGAGCTCCTGGAGCGCTTCCTCGGCTGGGTGACGCCGGCCCTTCTGATCTATGCCGGCATCATCGTCGTACTGGTGTTCCTTTTCGCGCGCCTGCCCACCGCCTTCCTGCCCGAGGAAGATCAGGGCACGATGCTCACCATCATCACGCTTCCGGTCGGCGCAACCCAGTCGCGCACCCTCGATATCGCCAAGCAGGTCGAGCACTACTATCTGACCGACGAGAAGAACAACGTCGAGACGCTGTTCATCGTCGCGGGCTTCTCCATCGCCGGCCAAGGCCAGAACGCCGCCATGGCCTTCGCGCATCTGAGGGACTGGAGCCAGCGCCCCGGCAGCGAGAACCGCGCCCAGGCCATCGTGCAGCGTGCGCTGCGCTTCTTCCATTCCATCCGCGACGCGCAGATCTTCGCGCTGATCCCGCCCGCGGTGCAGGAGCTCGGCCAGGCGTCGGGCTTCGACGTGGAGATGGAGGATCGCGGCAATCTCGGCCATGCCGGCCTGATGAAGGCGCGCGCCCAGTTCATGCAACTCGCCTCGCGCGATCCCTTGCTCAGCGCCGTGCGCCCCAACGGCCTCGACGACACCGCGCAGCTGCACATCGACATCGACCGCGACAAGGCCGAGGCGCTCGGCGTCTCCGTCGCCGACATCAACAATACGCTGAGCGCCGCCTGGGGCGGGCTCTACGTCAACGACTTCATCGATCGCGGCCGCGTCAAGCGCGTCTATGTGCAGGCGGATGCGCCCTATCGCATGCTGCCCGACGATCTCTATCGCTGGTATGTGCGCGGCACCGGCACAGGCACCGCCGGCACCACGAGTACCGCCGCCACCACGAACCCCGCGATGGCGCCATTCTCCTCCTTCGCCTCGTTCAAATGGGCCGTCGGCCCCGCCAAGCTCGAGCGCTATAACGGCCAGGGCTCGATCGAATTCCAAGGCTCGCCCGCGCCGGGCCAAAGCTCCGGCGCCGCGATGGACGAGGTCGAGCGTCTCTTCAAACAGCTGCCGCAGGGCACGGGTCTGGAATGGACGGGTCTGTCCTATCAGGAGCGCCAAGCGGGCTCGCAGACCTATCTGCTCTACGGCATCTCTGTGTTCGTCGTGTTCCTGCTGCTGGCTGCGCTCTATGAGAGCTGGTCGATCCCGCTCAGCGTGATGCTCGTCATCCCGCTCGGCATCGTCGGCGCGCTTTTGGCCGCGACGCTTCGGGGTCTCTACAACGACATCTACTTCCAGGTCGGCCTGCTGACCACGATGGGCCTCTCGGCGAAGAACGCCATCCTGATCGTGGAGTTCGCGGTCGACGCGCAGAAGCGCGGCGAATCCATCCGCGACGCGGCGCTGGAAGGCGCGCGGTTGCGCCTGCGCCCGATCCTGATGACCTCGCTCGCCTTCATCGCCGGCGTGCTGCCGCTCGCGATCTCCAACGGCGCCGGCGCGGCCAGCCAGAACGACATCGGCACCGGCGTGATCGGCGGCATGCTTTCCGGCACCGCGCTCGCGATCTTCTTCGTGCCGTTGTTCTACGAAGTCGTGCGCGAGCGCCTGACCGACCGCAAGGCGAAGCCTGCGCCGGCCGTGCCCGAGGCTTAAGCCGCGCGTTCCGGCCGCAGCCGCTGCTCGATATCCGCGAGGATGCCGACCAGCGCCGGTGCGCGTTCCTCCGACAGGATATCGAAGTGATTGCCGGCGAGCTCGATGATGTCGAGCTTGGTGCACAGCGCCCCCCAGCCCATATCCGGATATTGCCGCGACAGGCTGTAGGGCGCGGTGCTGACGAACAACGTCAGCGGCATCGCCAGCGGCCCCGCCATCACCGCCTTGAACGCGCGCACACGGGTGCGCGACAGCACCGTGCGGCGCGCCTCGCGCACCGCCGCGCGCAGCCGAAGCGCCGACAGAACCTCGATCGTCCGGCCGATCGCGCGATAGGCATGCCGGTTGACGAAGCGGTTCGTCAGCGCCCGCGCCGCCACCGCCGTCGCGTAACCCACGCGGCCGCCGGCATCGGTGATGCGTTCGGCGAGCGGCGGCCGTATCGCGCCTTCCATCAGCCGTTGCGAATTGCGCGCCGCAATCATCGGCTCGGACGGCCCGTCGATCACGCCGGCAAACTCGACCGGCTTGCCGCGTTCGATCAGCCGCCGCGCCGCCTCCGCCGCGATGCGCCCCGCGAAGGAATAGCCGAGCAGCCACACCCGCGACGGCTCCCCTTCCGCCGCGAACGCCGCGTCGAAGTCGCGGAACACGCTCTCAGGGTCCACCGGCCCGATGAAGTCCGCCGACGCACTGCGATAATCCAGCAGCACGACGTTGAAATGCGCGCCTATCAGTCGCGCCAGCCGCACGCTGGCGAAATCCGCGCCAAACACGCCGGGGAAAAGAAACAGGGTCGGCCGCGCCGCGCTCCCGCGCACGGCCGTATCCAGCGCCGCAATGCGTGCCCTGAGATCGCTCGGCCGCGTGCGCCCGTCGAGGATGCCGTTCGGCAGCGCCCGCCTCAACTTCCGTTCGATCGCCAGCAGCAGCAGCATGCCCTGCAGCGAGTCCCCGCCCGCGTCCTCGAACGCGACATCGCGTGCCACCGCATCGCGGCCCAGCCGCTCGTGCCACGCCCAGCTCACGACGTCTTCCTTCGCGTCCGGCGCCTCGACGATGCCCGCATGCGCGCGAACGCGCTCGGCATCGAGACGCTGCAATTCGATCAGGTCGACCTTTTCCGTCGGCAACTTCGGCAGCGCTTCGACGCGGATGATCTCCGCCGGACACAGCGCGGCGGGCAGATGCGCCCGGCACCAGTCGCGGATCGCTTCTTCGGCGTCGGGTCCCGCATAGATGCAATAGGCGATGGGCCTGGTCTCGATGCCGGCGTTGCGCGCGATCACCGCCGCTTCGCCGATCGACGGATACGCGCCGATCACCGCTTCGATCTCGCCGAGGTTCACGGTGTTGCCGCGCACCTTCACCTGGCGGTCCTGCCGCCCGACGAACTCCAGCAAGCCATCGGGCAGAAGCCGCCCGTAATCGCCGGTGTGGTACTCGGTCATGCCGGGATTGCGTAGCGATGGCTTGAACTTCGCGGCCGTCAACGCGTCGTCGCGCCAATAGCCGGCGGAGAGGCCCCTGCTCGCCACCACGATCTCGCCGACGTTGCCGTCCGGCACCGTGCTGCCGTCCTCGCCGATCAGCGCGACATGCAGGTCGGGCCGCAGATACCCCACCGGCACCAGCGGCCGCTTCAGCGGCGTATCGTGATCGACCAGCCAAGCCGCATAGGGCCGCGTCTCGGTCGTCGCGATGTCGAGGGCGAGCCTGCTCGTGCGCGCAAAGGCGGCGCGATAGATCTCGACGTCGCGCAGCGTGACGCGGTCGCCGTTGAGCCGCACCAGCCTTATGGCCTGCGCCAGCGCGGCGGCGCGTGTCTCGCCCGCGGCGAATAGGGCGCGGAATGCGCTCGGCACCGTGTGCAGCACCGTTACGCCCATCGTCAGCATCGCCTGCGTCGCCGCCGCCAGCCCGATCCGCTTGAGGTCGACGATGGCAAGCTTCGCGCCGGCGGCCAGCGCGCCGAAGATGTCGCGGTTGGAGATGCTGACGCTCGGCGAGAAGAGCAGCGAATGGCAATCGCCGGGCATCAGCCCGAATTCCTCGACGAAATATCGGATGTCGTAGAGCAATCCCTGCTCGCTGTGGCACACGCCCTTCGGCTCGCCGGTGCTGCCCGAGGTGTAGAAGATCGTCAGCACATGATCTTCGTCCGTCGGCGCCGCCACCGCCGGCGCGCGCGCCTCCGCTCCCGGCATAACGATGCGCGCCAGCTGCGCGTCGAGCGCCTGCATCGCCGGCGCCGTCTTCTCGTTGACCACCACCGCCGTCATGCCCGAATGGCTGGCGATGCGCTGGTTGCGCTTCTCCGGAAAGCCGTCGTCCATCGGCACATAGGTCTTGCCGGCGATCAGCATCGCGACGATGGCGACGATGTAGTCGGAGGAGAGTGGCAACAGGATGCCGATCGGTGCGGCGCACGGCGCAAGCTGCGCCGCCAGCGCCCCCGCCCGCGCCACGAGCGTGCCGAAGGTGATCGCGGTCGCACCGTCATCGACGGCGATGGCATCGGGCTGCGCCGCGGCGCGTGCCAGGATCGTTTGCGCAAGAGAGCTCGTCATGGCGTGGCCTTCGCTTCGAACGGGATGACATCGAACGCCACCGAGATGCGCTCGCCGGCCGCGCCGCAGGACTCCGTCGCATGCGGCGTGAAGGATGGGAACAGCACGAGCCGTCCCGGCACCGGCGCGACGCGCCGAACCGGCCATGGCGGCGCTTTGCCCAGCCGCTGATCGGGCTCGCCCAGCAACAGCGCGCCGCGATAGCCGTCCGCATCGTGCGGCGCCGACACATGATAAACGCCGCTCAGCCAGCCGCCGGGATGACGATGCGGCGATTGCCGGCCCGCTGCGCCATAGATCACGGCCCAGGACGACAGCTTCGCCCGCGCCGGCCGCGCCGCCATATAAGGATCGTCGATCCCGTCGACCGACGCGCAGTAGCGCTCGATCGCGCCTTTGATGCGCGCCAACAGGGCCTTCACCGCCGGCTCGCCCGGCAGGCCGATTCTCGCCGCCTGCAGCCCGTCGCGCGTCGCCTTGTTGTGTGGATCCTGCACCAGCGTCGGATTGACCCGCAGCTCGCTTGCAAGCGCCGCACCCGTTTCGCCGTCGCCGTCCAGCATCGCGATGCGCGGAAAGACGTCGATGGCCATCGTCGCGCGGGCCGCCGCGTCCGCGCCGAGCTTCGCCAGGGCATGCGCCAGGATAAAGCGCGCGTCGGTATGGATCGGATTCTCCGCCAGCTCGGCGCGGCATTGCGCGACGAGCCTGGAGAGGTCGCCGGCATCGCGCGCCGCGCCCCACGCCTGGTTAACCGTATAATCCTGCTGCATCAGAACGCGGCACTCCGCCGGGCCGAGGCGGTTGGAGCGGATCGCCGCATCGCGCAGCAGCGCGCGGACCGCGTCATCGTCCGCCGTAAGCGCCTCGCCCTCGGCCAGCGCGCGTTCGTACTCTTCGAGTTCCAGCAGTGCCGCCAGGAACGCCTTGCGGGCCGTGCGGTCGCCGCCGATCGCCACCGAGGCCCTGGCGATGGTTTCCTGCGCTTCGGCCATCTTGCCCATGCGCTTCTGGGCCAGGATCAGGTTCTTCCACGCGCCGGCCGCGCCGGGCATGCGCGCGACCGCCACTTCGGCCAGCGTCCGCGCCGCGGCAAGTTTCGCCCAGTCCGGATCTTCGACCCATTCAATCGCGTCGGCCATCGCGCTGGTTGTATCTCCGCTCCGGCCGCCATGGTAACAAGCCATCAGCCCGCCTACCACGCCATGGGGACAGACGATAGACACGCGCGCGACACTCTCCGACATCATCGACGCCGAGCCGTTCGGCGCGTTCCAGCTCAAGATCGTCGTCCTGTGCCTTTTGGCACAGATGGTCGACGGCTTCGACAACCAGGCGTCGGCCTTCGCGGCGCCGGCGCTGATGGTGCAGTGGCATGTCGCGCGCGCCGTCCTCGGCCCGGTCTTCGCGGCCAGCGCCTTCGGCACGCTCGCCGGAAGCCTCCTGATCGGCCCCCTTGGCGACCTTCTCGGCCGCAAGACGCTGATCGTGCTCTCGCTCGTGCTCGCCGCGGCGCTTATGGCACTGACGGGATCGGTGCACACCTTGCCGCAGCTCATTGCCGTCCGTTTCCTCACCGGCCTGCCGCTCGGCGCGCTGATCCCGGGCACCATCGTGATCGCCAACGAATGGTCGCCGGCCAAGAGCCGCGCCGCCATGGTCACCATCATGGCCTGCGGCTTCGCGCTGGGCGCGGTGCTGGGCGGGCTCCTGTCGTCCGTGCTGTTGCCGCGTTACGGCTGGCCGTCGGTGTTCCATGCGGGCGCGGCGGCGACCACGCTGATCGCCGCCGCCGTGCTGCTGTGGCTGCCGGAATCGCTGCGCTATCTCGCGCTGCGCCCGAACACGCGCAACGACGCGCGCGCCGGCGCCATCCTGCAACGCTTCCGCCCGGCAACCGGGCCGCTGGCCGCCGAGCCGCAGCCGAAGGACGCCAATCTCGTTCTCGATCTCTTCGCGGACGGCCGCGCGCCGGTCACGTTGCTGCTGTGGATCGCGTTCTTCATGAATCTGCTGGTCCTCAACTTCATGACCTTCTGGTTGCCGACGCTGCTCGGCATGACGGGTCTCAGCCCCGCCGTCGCGATCCGCATGAGCACGTTGTTTCAGTTCGGCGGCATCGCCGGCGTCGTGTTGATGGGAAGCTTTGCGCGCAGCCTCGGCGCGTGGCGCCTGGTGCTCGGCGGCTCCTTGCTGGCGGCCCTCGCGGTGGCGCTCGTCGGCTTGCTCAAGGGTGGCGCCACCATCGCCGCTGCCGGCTTCTTCGTGATCGGCGTGCAGATGACTCTGTCGGCGCTCGCCGCGACGCTCTACCCCACCGCGATCCGCGCCACCGGCACGAGCTGGGCGCAAGGCATCGGCCGTATCGGCTCGACGCTCGGCCCGCTCGCCGGCACGGTGCTGCTGGGCTGGCATTGGCCGCTGTCGCAGCTCTTCGCCGCGATGGCGGTGTTTCCGTTGCTCGGCCTGGCCGCGACGTTCGTCCTTACCCGCCGATTGCCGCGCGAGGCGGCGTGAGCGCGATTGCCGTTCTGTGGCGCACCGATGGCGGCGAGGCGCGGCCGCACGCCGCGCGCATGCTTCAGGCGCTGCAGATCTACGGCACGCATCGTCAGGCGATCTGGTCCGACGGCCCGGTCGCGCTGGCGCATGCGCTGCATCGCCTGGTGCCGGAGGACCGGTTCGATCACCAGCCTTTGCAAGCCGCCGGCGGCACCGCAGTGCTCGCCGCCGACTTGCGCCTCGACAATCGCGACGCGCTGATCGCGGCGCTCGGTATCCCGACGCCCGAAGCCGCGCGTCTCGCCGACAGCGATCTCGTCGCGCGCGCTTGGGAGCGTTGGGGCGAGGATTGTTTGCCGCGCCTCGTCGGCGACTTTGCCTTCGCCGTGTGGGATGCGCGCGCCAAACGGGTGTTCTGCGCCCGCTCGGCGCTCGGCCGCCGTCCGCTCTTCTTCCATCGCGGCAACGGCTTCTTCGCGGTGGCGACGATGCCGAAAGGCCTGCTCGCGCTTCCCGATGTACCCAAACAGCTGGACGAGGACCGCCTCGCGGTGTTCCTCGCCGCCTTGCCGGCGGCCGGCGCCGACAACCCCTTCGCCGGCTCCAGCTTCTACAAGGGCATCGAACGCATTCCGCCCGGCAGCTGCCTCAGCTTCGACGGCCGCGACGTCAGCGTCCGCGAACACTGGTCGCCCGAGCACATCGCGCCGGTGCGTTTTGCGCGCGACGAGGACTATGTCGAACAGGCCCGCGTGCTGTTCGAGCAGGCGGTGTCGTCTTGCCTACGCGCGACCGGCCCCATCGGCAGCAATCTCAGCGCCGGCCTCGACAGCTCGTCCGTCACGGTCACGGCGGCGGAACTGCTCGCGCAGCGTGGCGAGCGCCTCACCGCCTTCACCGCCGTGCCGCGCGCGGGCGAGGCCGAAGCGATCCTCGCAGATCGTCTCGCCGACGAGGGCCCCGGTGCCGCCAAGATCGCCGCGCCGCACGCCAATGTCGAGCATGTGCGCGTGCCGTATCCGTTGATCTCGCCGCTCGACCCGGTGGCGCGCAATCTGTTCGCCTATGACGAGCCCGTCCGCAACGTCTGCAACCTCGCCTGGATCGACGAGATCGGCGCCCGCGCCCGCGAGCGCCACATCGCCGTGATGCTCGAAGCGCCGTTGGGCAATGCCACGCTGAGCTTCGACGGTTTCGAGCGCTTGCACGAACTGCTCGCCGGCGGGCGTCTTCCGTCATGGCTCTACGAAGCGGCGCAGTTCCTGCGGCGCCGTCCGCTGCGCCAGCTGATCGCGCACAGCCTGTCCGGCCGCGACCGGAACGATCTCTTGCGGGGCGTGGGCAAATGGTGGACGCGCCTCGATCTGCGTTCGCCGCTCGCCGCCGACAGTCGCGCCGCCATGGACGAGCGCAAGGCCGAACGCCTGCGCGGCTGGAGCGACGAACGCCTCAACCGGGGCAACCGCGTTCGCATAATCGTCTATGCCGATCCGGGCACGCTCGTCACCGGCATGCTCGCCCGCCACGGCTTCGAGTTGCGCGATCCGACCGGCGACCGCCGGTTTCTGGAATTCTGCCTGGCCTTGCCGCTGGAGCAGTTCTACCGCGACGGGCAGGAGAGGCGCCTGGTCCGCCGCTTGATGCGGGGCCGCCTGCCGGACGAGATCCTTTTCAGCCGGCTCCGGGGCGTCCAAGGGGTCGGCTGGTTTCGCAACATGCAACTTGCGCGGGGCGAACTGCGCGAGGAGATCGCCGCAATGAGTCAAAGCAAATTGGGCAGCCGCCTCCTCGACATCCCGGCACTGGAGCGCCTGCTGGACGACATGCCGACGGAAGGGGGCCCCAAGGACTTGTCTTATGTTGCCGCCTACCGCCACAAAGTCTTGTTGGGCGCGGCAGCGGCCCGCTTCATCCGGCACGTTGAGGGCGGCAATTGACGCGCGCGCACCGGTCGAAAGCCCGGTGCGTTGATCGTTCGGGCTCCTAGCGCCTCTCCGCGAAGGCCGACAACGCCGCGATCAGCTGCTCCACGCGCCCGTCATTCAAGAATTCGAGATGCGCGGTCTCGAATCGCGTCGCCTCGACGGTATCGAAATAGCCGTCCCAGCCAAGATGCGGATAGATCTCCGGCGCATAGCGCGCCTCCGATGACAGGATCAGCAGAAGCCGGGTCGCCGCCTTCTTGTCCGGCATGCCGGCGAACGCTGCCAGCCGAGCATGCGCGGCGACCGCGCGATGCGCCTGCTCGTTGAGGCGCCGCAGCCGGGGATGCGCCAGCATCGCCATCCATCGTCCGAGCGCGCGATAGTGTCCGCGCGACACCAGCCGCACCGCGACGCGCCGCGCCAGCCGCCCGCCGACATAGCTCACCAGCCCGCCATGCTCCGCCGCGCCGCGTCGCACGCGGTCGGTCAAGAGCAGGCCCTTTCGGGCGTCCAGTTCGCGCCGCAGATGCCGGTCCTCGCGCACCCCGTCGAGCACGATCACGCCGTCGACCGGCGTGCCGTCTGCGATCAGCCGCCGCGCCGCCTCCGCCGCCAGCTTGCCGCCATAGGAAAAGCCGAGCAGGAACACGCGTCGCGGCCGGTTGCGTGCGGCGATCGCCGCGACGGTCTCGAACAGCGCGTCGGCGCGGAAGGTGCCGGCGAAATCGTCGCCGCCCCAGTGGTAGTCGACCACCACGGCCGCGAAGCGCGGATCGATCTTGTGCGCGAAGCCGGTCATCTGCATGTCGGCGCCGAACATGCCGGGGAACAGGAACAGCAGCGGCCGCTCATCGCCCGCGCCCGGCGCCACGTCGTCGCTTGCGGGCGCGACAAGCTTCGCGATCACCTCCGACGGCCGCGACGCCATGGTCAGCAGTGCCGGACTCGTCCGCCGCCCCAGCCGCGTCTCCAGGAACAGCAGAAGGTTCAATCCCTTCAGCGAGTCGCCGCCCGATTCCTCGAACGTCGCATCGCGGTCGAAGCTGCCGGGCGCGAGGAATTCTTCCCACCCGTCGCATACCGCCCGCATCGCCGCCGAAGGCGGCACGGCCGCGCGGGCCGGCACCGCGGCCACAGCCTCGGCCGCGCGCGCCGCATCCATCTTCTCCAGCGCCACGCCGTCCGGCTTGCCGTTGGGCAGGCGCGGCAGCGCCTCCAGCATCACGGCCTCCGACGGCGGCACGGGCAGCTGCGCCTTGCACCATGCCATCACGGCGCCGCTCGTGGCGGTCCCCGCGCAATAGACGATCAGGCGCATGTCGGGCGCCGCGCCGCGCGCCACCGCGCCCGCCTCCATCACGCCGGGACACGCCGCCAGCGCCGCTTCGACCTCCGCCAGATGCACCGTGTTGCCGCGAATCTTCACCTGCCGGTCCTTGCGCCCGATGAATTCGAGCAGCCCGTTCGGCAGCAGCCGCCCCATGTCGCCGGTGCGAAAATCGGTGGCACCCGCCACCGCCGACGGCACGAAGCGCGTCCGCGTCAAAGCCTCGTCCTGCCAATAGCCCAGCGACAGCGACGTTCCCGTGACGATGATCTCGCCCAATTCGCCGTCCGCCACCGGCGCGCCGGTCTCGCCCGCCAGCCGCAGCGGCTTGTCCGGGCGCGGATAGCCCACCGGCACCAGCGGCCGCGCGATGCGCGTGCCGTGATCGAGATACCAGGACGCGTAACTGTAGGTCTCCGTCGTCGCGAGGTCGATGCACAGCCGGCAGGCGCGCGCGAAGCGCCGCTTGTAGAGCTCGACATCCGATTGCAGCACGCGGTCGGAGATCAGATGCACCAGCCGCACCGTCTGCGCGAGCCGCGCCGACGTTTCGCTGTCCAGCCCGAACATCGAACGGAACAGCCCCGGGATCGAATGCAGCACGCTGATCCGCCAATCGGCGAGCAACCGCGTCGTGTCGCCCAGCCCCTGGCGTTTCACGTCCACCACGCAGAGCCGCGCACCGGCCGCGAGGCTGCCATAGAGGTCGCGCGTCGAGCCGCTGACGCTCGGCGAATAGAGCAGGGCGATGCGATCCTCGTGCACCAGCCCCGCGCGCCAGCAATGGCGGAGCACTTCGTAGAGGATGTTGCGCTGGCTCTGATGCACGCCCTTGGGCGCGCCCGTGCTGCCCGAGGTGTAGAAGATCACTGCCACGTCGTCCGGCGATGCGGTGACGCGCAACGTTGCCGGCGCGGCCGTCTGCGGCATCGCAATTTGCGGCAGCGCCGGCGCCAGCATGCGCATCTCTTGCGCCGTCGCGGCATCGACGATCACCGCCTTCAACCCTGCGCGCGCCGCGATATCCGCGTTGCGGGCCGCCGGAAAGCTCGCATCCAGCGGCACATAGGCGACGCCGCGCGCCAGAAGCCCGACCACCGCCGCGACATAACCCGCCGACGCCGGCAGCAGGATGCCGACCGGCCCCGTGCCGGCGCCCAGCGCATCCAGCCGCGCGCCGACAGTCTCCGCCAGGCTCGCCAGTTCCGCATAGGTCAGCGACCGCTCGGCATCGTCCACGGCGATCGCAATGCCGCGTTCGGCGGCATGGCGCGCGACGATATGGGCCAGCGTCGTGGCGAGGTCGCGCGGCTCCGCCACCGGCGGCATCGCCGAGGAGATCATGTCGGCTTCGGAAGTGGGACGCGCCGGCATGGCCTGACCAGATTTCCTCGCGAAACGTGGTTCATAAGAACGAAGCGGCGCGCCCTGTCAACGCTCGCGGCGGCGCTCTTGCCCACGCCGGCCGTCCCGCATAGAACAGCAATATCAATGGGGTAGCGGAGAAGCGGGTGACGATTGCGGCGGTGCTGGCGGGTGCAGAGGCGGGCGACATCGCGCTCGCGGCGCCCGGCCGTCTGCCGCTGACCTATGGCGGCCTGCGCGCCCATCTTGCCGGCATCGCGGGGCGCCTGCATGCGTTCGGCATCGGACGCGACGACCGCGTCGCCATCGTGCTGCCGGATGGCGCCGATCTGGCCAGCACCTTCCTGGCCGTTGCCGCGCACGCCGTCGCCGCGCCGCTGAACCCGCGCTACACCGCGAACGAGTTCGACTTCTTTTTCGGCGACCTGAAGCCGAAGGTGCTGATCGTCGCCGGCCACACCTCGCCGGCCATCGCCGTCGCGCAGCGCCATGCGATCCCGATCCTCACATTGACGCCCCGCGATACCGCCGGCCTGTTCGATCTCGAAGGTGCGGCCGGCACCGCCGTCGCCACCCGTGACGCAGCGCCCGGCGACCACGCGCTCCTGCTGCACACCTCCGGCACCACTTCGCGGCCGAAGCTGGTTCCGCTCACCCATCGCCAGCTCACCGCCTCGGCGCGCAACGTCGCCGCGACGCTCCAGCTGACACGCACCGATCGCGGCCTGCACATCATGCCGCTGTTCCATATCCACGGTCTGGTCGCGGGCCTGCTTGCGCCGCTGCACGCGGGCGGCAGCATCCATTGCACCGGCGGCCTCGACATCGCCGCGTTCGGCCGCTGGCTCGAAGAGATCAAGCCGACCTGGCTCACCGCCGTGCCGACGATGCACCAGGCGATCCTCGACTGGGCCCGCCGCAATCCCGATGCCGCGCGGGGCGCGCCGTTGCGCCTGCTGCGCTCCTGCTCCGCCGCCTTGCCGCCGAGCATCGCCGCCGGCCTGGAAGACGCGTTCGGCGCACCGGTGCTCGAAGCCTATGCGATGACCGAAGCGGCGCATCAGATGGCGAGCAACCCGCTGCCGCCCGCGCCGCGCAAATTCGGCAGCGTCGGCCGTGCCGCCGGTCCCGACATCGCGATCCTCGATCCCGAGGGCCGCGTGCTGCCGCAAGGCGAGAGCGGCGAGATCGCGATCCGCGGCGAGACGGTGATGACCGGCTATCTCGAGAACCCCGACGCCAACGCCGCCGCCTTCACCGATGGCTGGTTTCGCACCGGCGATCTCGGCACGTTCGACGCCGGCGGCTATCTCAGCCTCACCGGCCGCCTCAAGGAGATGATCAATCGCGGCGGCGAGAAGATCGCGCCCGCCGAGATCGAAAACATCCTCCTCACCCATCCCGCCATCGCGCAAGCCGTCGCCTTCGCTGCGCCGCATGCCTCGCTGGGCGAGGAGGTGGCCGCCGCCGCCGTGCTGCGCGACGGCCCGCGCCCCACGCTGGACGAATTGCACGCCTTCCTTCTCGCGCAGCTCTCGCTCGCGAAGGTGCCGCGCCGCATCGTCTTCCTGCCCGAGCTGCCGAAAGGCCCGACCGGCAAGCTGCGCCGTATCGGCCTCGCAAGCCAGCTTGGATTCGCCACCGCACGCCCGCGCAAGACACCGGTCGCGCCGCGCACAGCGCTGGAAGAAACGCTCGTGCGCATCTGGCGCGAGGCGCTGAATGACGACGACATCGGCATCGAGGACGATTTCTTCGACCTCGGCGGCAATTCGCTGGCCGCGATGCGCATCGCCAATGCGGTCGCCGCCGCCACCGCGGTCGAGCTGCAGCTCTCCGAATTCCTGCGCAGCCCGACCATCGCCGCGCTCGCGCTTGCGATCACCGAACAGCGCCTGCGCGCCCTTCCGGCCGACGCACTCGAAGCGCTCCTGTCCGGCGTCGAGCGCGTCTGAATGGACAGCTTGCGGGATCGCCTGGCCGCACTGACGCCGGAGCAACGTGCCCGCCTCGAGCAATCCCTGGGCGCGCCGGTGCCGCGCGCCGCGCCGCCACCGGGCGTCGATGACGGCACGCCGTTCCCGATGACCGACGTGCAGCAGGCTTACTGGGCCGGCCGCGGCACCGGCTTCGCGCTCGGCGGCGTCGCGACGCACAGCTACACCGAGATCGATGCAGCCGGTCTCGATTTGGACCGCCTCGCGCGCGCCTGGAACATGCTGATCGCGCGCCATCCGATGCTGCGCGCCGTGTTCGGCGCGGACGGCACACAACGCATCCTCGCCGCCGTTCCGCCCTACGTCATCGCCACCGGCGACAGTGCCGGCCTGCGCGCCCGCATGTCGCATCAAGTGCTGCCGGCCGATCGTTGGCCGCTGTTCGACATCCACGCCAGCCGTCCGGATGACGGCCGCACGCGCCTGCATCTCAGCTTCGACGCGCTCATCGCCGATCTGTCGAGCCGCCGGCTCCTGATGCGCGAATGGCAGGCGCTCTATCGCGACCTCGATGCCACGCTGCCGCCGCAGACGACGACGTTCCGCGCCTTCGCCGAAGCCACGCCCGATACCGAAGCCGCCCGCGCCTATTGGCTCTCCCGCACGCTGCCGCCCGCGCCGGCATTGCCGGTGCAGGATCATGATCCCCACACCCCGCCGCACTTCATCCGCCGCACCCGCCGCCTCGCGCGCGCGCCCCTCGAAGACGCCGCGCGCGCCATGGGCGTCACGCTCAACGCGTTGCTGCTCACGGCCTATGCCGACGTGTTGCGGCTGTGGAGCGACGGCGCGGCGTTCACGCTCAACCTCACGCTCTTCAACCGTCCGCCGGCGGCGGCCGCGGTGGCCGGCGACTTCACGACGCTCACGCTGCTCGAAGTCGATGCGCCCGGCGACGCATCGCTCGGCGCGCGCGCCAAGCACCTTCAAGAACGGCTATGGCGCGATCTCGATCACCGCGGCTTCGGCGGCGTTTCGGTGCTGCGCGAGATCGCCCGCCGCGAAGGCCTGCCGCGCGCCGCCATGCCCGTCGTTTTCACCAGCGCCATCGGCGAGAGCGGCGACACAAGCTGGCTCGGCGACGAGGTCTTCAGCGTCAGCCAGACGCCGCAGGTCTGGATCGACCTGATGGCCCTCTCGGACGGCGGCGATATCGTGTTCCACTGGAACGCCGTCGACGCGCTGTTCCCGCCGGACATGATGGCGACGATGTTCGCCGCCTTCGCGCGTCACCTGGACGGCACCATGCCCGCGACCGCGCCCTGGCGCGACATCGCACAGGCGCTCTTGCCCGACGATATCCGAACCGCGCAACGCGCCGCGAACGCGACCGCCGGCCGGACACCGGCGCGTCTCCTGCACGCCGCCTGGAAAGATCACGTCCGTGCGTCGCCCGATCATCCCGCGGTGATCGCGCCGGACCGGACGCTGAGCTATCGCGAACTCTCGAACATCGTCGGCCACCTCGCGCGGCGTTTGCGCGCCGCGCCGGACACGCTGGTCGCCGTGGTCATGCCCAAGGGCTGGGAGCAGGTCGCCGCCGTGCTCGCGATCCTGGAAAGCGGTGCCGCCTATCTCCCGATCGATCCCGAGACGCCGCCGGCGCGGCTGCACTATCTGTTGAAGGACGCGAACGTCCGCATCGCGCTGACGCTGCCGGGTCTTCGCATCGAAGGCGTCGAATGCATCGCCGTGACGCCCGATCCCGCGCCCGCCGAGCCGCTCGAACCGGTCCAAGGCCTCGCCGGCCTCGCCTATGTGATCTACACCTCCGGCTCGTCCGGCGTGCCCAAGGGCGTCGCGATCGATCATCGCGGCGCGGTCAACACCGTCGAGGACATCAACCGGCGCTTCGCCGTGACGCCATCCGACCGCGTGCTGGCGCTCTCGGCACTCAGCTTCGATCTGTCCGTCTACGATATCTTCGGCGTGCTGGGCGCGGGCGGCACCATCGTCATGCCGCGCCCGGACGGCGCGCGCGATCCGGCCCATTGGTTCGAGTTGATCCGCCGCTACGGCGTGACGCTGTGGAATTCCGTGCCGGCGCTGATGGAACTCCTCGCCGATTACGCGCGCGGCAAGGGCGAAGGCCTGCCGTCTCTGCGCCTCGCGCTGCTCAGCGGCGACACCGTGCCTGTCAGCCTCGCGCCAGCGATGCAGGGCGCCGGCATCGATGCGAAGCCGGTCAGCCTGGGCGGCGCCACCGAAGCCTCGATCTGGTCGATCCTCCATCCGATCACCGGCGAAGACGCCGCGCGCCTCCGCATTCCCTATGGCAAGCCGCTGCGCAATCAGACGATGCGCGTGCTCGCGCCCGGCTGGGTCGATTGTCCGGCCTTCGTGCCGGGCGAGATTCACATCGGCGGCATGGGCCTGGCGCGCGGCTACTGGAACGATCGGCCGAAGACCGATGCCGCCTTCGTCATCGATCCCGCGACCGGTGCGCGTTACTACCGCACCGGCGACCGCGGCCGCACTCTGCCCGATGGCAGCATCGATTTCCTCGGCCGCGCCGACCAGCAGGTCAAGCTCAACGGCTTCCGCATCGAGCTGGGCGAGATCGAATCCGTCCTCGCCGAACATCCCGCCGTCGCCGCTGCCATGGCGCTGGTACAGGGCGGCCGCACGTTGATCGGCTATGCCGTGCCGCGCGCGCCGCTCTCCCGTGACGATCTGATGCGGCACCTGCGCGAGCGCCTTCCCGCGCACATGCTGCCGTCGTCCATCGTCTTGATGGCGCATTTCCCGCTCACGCCCAACGGCAAGGTCGACCGCCGCGCGCTTGCGAACCTTGCCGTCGCGCCGCCCGCCGCGCCCGCGCCGCCGGCGCCGCATGTCGCGCAGATCGCGGCTCTGGTGCGCGCGGCGAGCCGCGCCGACATTCCGTCCGACGACAGCAATTTCCTCGATCTCGGCTTGAACTCGGTCGACCTGATCCGCATCATCAACGCGCTCGACGCTGCGCTGGGCTTCCGCCCCAGCATCGATGCGCTCTACGCCGCGCCGACCATCGTCTGGCTCGCCTCGGCCTATGCCGGCACGCCGACGCCCGCCACGACGCGCACCGCGCCGCGCGCGCTGGCGCCGAAAGCGGCCATGGTCCGTTTCGGCGCCCAGCCGCTCTTTACCGTGCACGGCAGCGGCGGGCGGACGCTCTTCCTGCATGCGCTGGCGCGGCATCTGCCGTCGTCCGGTCTCTACGGCGTCGAGGCAGCCGAGACGGATGGCCCGGGCGGTTCTTATCTCGACGCCGTCCGCCGCGTGCGCCCCAAGGGGCCGTACCGCCTCGCCGGTTACAGCGCGGGCGCCCTGATCGCCGCCGACATCGCCGCGAGTCTCGAAGCGGCCGGCGAGCGTGTCGAGGCGCTGTTCCTGATCGATCCCATCGCGCTGCCGTCCATCACACCCGCGCCGCGCGCCGGCCGCAGCGAGATCGCGGCGATGACCGGTGTCGCGCAGGACAGTCCCGGCTTCGCCTATGTCGAGCAGGTGGAGCGCGATCTTGCCGTCTTTGCCGCCGCCTATCGCCGCCGCCCGCTGGCCTGCAAGATCCACGTCGTCCACGGCACGCGCGGTGCGTATGTGCCGGCGCACGAAGCGCTCGAGGCCTGGCGCGCCCTCGCGACCGGCGGTTTCGAGGCCGCGGCCATCGACTGCGATCATTTCGAGATCGTGCGCGAGCCGCATGCCGCCGAGACCGGCGCCGTGCTGCGCCGCTGGCTGGAGGCGCTCGCGTGAGCATCGTGCGCTCCGAACTGTGGCAGGCGTTGTTGCCGCCCGGTGTCATTGTCTACGAGACACGCGACTTCACGCCCGGCGCGCCCCTGTTCGACATCGAGCGTGCCGCCGTCGCCAACGCCGTGCCCAAGCGCGTCGCGGAGTTCGCGGCCGGCCGGCTCTGCGCCCGCGCCGCGCTGGCCGAGCTCGGCCACCCGAATGTCCCGCTGCCGCGCGCGCCCGATCGCCGCCCGCTGTGGCCCGAAGGCATCGCCGGCAGCATCACCCACACGGACACCTATTGCGCCGCCGCCGTCGCGCGCGATCTCGCGGGCATCGGCATCGATGCGGAGACGCTCGGCCGCGTCGAAGACGCGCTCCTTCGCCGCATCTGCACGGAAGACGAGCAAAGGCGCCTCGCCGCATTATCTGCGACCGAACGTGCGTCCGCGGCGACGCTGATCTTCAGCGCCAAGGAAGCCTTTTATAAGTGCCACGTTAGCGCCGGCGGCGGCTGGCTCGACTTCCACGATGTCGCGCTGGATTACACCGCCGACAGCTTTCGCGTGTCGCCACAGCGTCCGTTCACCAAAAGCTGGACCGGCGACGCGCCGCCCATCGGTCGTTACGGGGTGAACGGCGACACGCTCCTCTGCGCCGTTGCTTTTCCGGCACGCTGAGCGGCTTTCCTTCGCAAACGCGGTGAAACTGTTTGTGCGCCCGCACGCGCGATGTTTATGGTGATCCCGATGGGGTATCCGAATCACAAAGCGCTTCTCGCAAGCGCCGCTTTCGTCGCGCTGGCCAACGCCGCGCATGCCGACACGATCGAAACCGTGGTGATCACCGCGACGCGCAGCAACACCGCGCTTGCTAATGTGCCCGAAAGCGTCAGCCTGATCACCGCGAAGGACATCGACACCACGCCGGTGAAATCGCTGGACGGCGTGCTGCGCAAGATCCCGTCGATCAACCTGCCGGGCCTCGAATCCTATCAGCTCTTCCCGAACCTCAGCACCGTCTCGATGCGCGGTCTCGGCGGCAGCCGCGCTCTGGTGCTGCTGGACGGCATGCCGCTCAACGATCCGTTCTTCGGCTATGTGCAGTGGAACCTGGTGCCGATGGGCGACGTCAACCGCGTCGAGGTCGTGCGCGGCGGCGGCGCGGCGCTGTGGGGCAACTATGCGATGGGCGGCGTCATCGACGTCGTCACCCGCGTGCCGAGCGGCGACAGCCTCTCGCTCGACGCCGCCGGCGGCAGCTACGGCACGGTGCGCGCCAACGGTTTCGGCTCGCTCGCGGTCTCCGACGACGTGCAGCTCGGCTTCGATGCGGCGACGATGCGCACCGACGGCTATATCGACGTCACGCCCGCCTTCCACACGCCGCTGATCGTGCCCAACAGCTTCCAGGCCGACACGCTGCACGCCACCATGCAGTTCAAGATCGACGACACGTTCAGCGGCGATGTCCACGCCGCCTATCACGACACCGGCCAGACGCTGCACACGCCCGACAACACCAACAGCCAGACCGAGTGGAATCTCTCCAGCGACCTCGTCGCCGATCTCGGCAGTTCCAGCCTCACCGCCACGGCATTCCACGTCTATGCGCGGCTGCGTTCCGACAACTCCGACACGCCGATCGGTGGCGTCGCCGGCACCAACGAATACGTCCAGAACCGCCACTTCACGCCCGCCACCTCCGACGGCGCGTCGATCGTGTGGGCGATGACGGGCACCGACTGGCTGCGCTTGCTGTCGGCCGGCGTCGATTACCAGTCGCTGCACGGCAACGACACAGGCTTCAACTTCAGCCCCACGGGCAACGGCGCGGTGATCCGCACCGACATCGCGCGCGGCAGCCAGCGCTTCGCCGGCGTCTTCGCCCAGACCGACATCGCGCCGCTGCCCGACCTCGATATCCTGGCCAGCGCGCGCTACCAGTATTTCGAGAATTATGGCGGCTTCAACGGCGCGCCCGGCGGCGCCGGCGTCGTTCCGGCGACCAGCACGTCGAGCTTCGATCCGCGCCTCTCCGTCCGCTACGACGTCACCTCGTTCTTCTCGGTGCGGGCTGCGGCCTACCGCGCCTTCCATGCGCCGGTGATGAACAGCCTGTACCGCTCTTTCTCCAATCGCTTCGGCATCTTCTTCTCCAACGCGGCGCTGAAGCCGGAGACGCTGACCGGCGAGGAAGCCGGCTTCGATCTCAACTTCGGCAGCGTTCACGGCCAGGCGACCTACTACTACAACGAGGTCGACGATCTGCTTACGACGCGCCCGCTTCTGCCGGCCGAGCGTCCGCCCGGTTTCCTGTTCGGCACGCGCAACATCAACGCCGGCACGGCGCGCGCCCAAGGCGCCGAGGTGTCGCTCGACTGGAACATCCTCCAGGGCCTCGATGCGCGCCTCGGCTACGCCTATGCGGACTCGGTGATCACCAGCAATGCAGCCGACCACATCAGCATCGGCAAGCAGCTCGGCGGCGTGCCGAAGCAGACCGGCTCCGCCACGCTCGGCTACACCGGCGACGGCGGTTGGAAGGTCTCGGCCGAGGTCTTCTGGCACGACAAATTCTTCAACGACAACGACCACACCCTGCCGATCGGCTCGCAGTTCACCGTCGGCCTCGCCGCGTCCTATCCGATCGGCGAGCACTTCGAGCCCTATGTGCAGATCGAGAACCTGCTCGACGAGCGTCACATCGCCTCGAACGCCGGCACCTCGGCGCCGGAGCTCGAGACGCCGTTCACGGTCCTGGTCGGTCTGCGGGTGAAGGTCGATTAGGCAGCTTTTGTTGGCCTAACCCACCTGTCATGGCCCGCGACTGCGGGCCACCCAGGTGACAGCGGTGGAATGTTTGAAGGTTCGCGGGATCAAATCTCGCGAACCTTCTTGCTTTGTGCAGAACCCAACTGGGTGGCCCGCATTCGCGAGCCATGACAGGTGGGAGGACGGCACCTGACCGCGTGAGACTCTACCGCCCCAGCCAGCGCCGCATCGCGGCGGTCACGGCGGCAGGCTCTTCCATCGCCACCATGTGGCCGGTGCGCGGCAGCACCAGCAATTCGCTGCCGCCGATCATTCCGGCCATCTCGCTGTGCACCGCAGGCGGGCGCAGCGCGTCGTCTTCGCCCGCAATCAGCAGGGTGGGGCAGCCGATGCGCGGCACCAAATCTGCGAAGTCCGGCCGGTTCAGTCCCGCCAGCGTCTGTGCCGCGAGCTGCACCGGCGTGTGCCGCGCCATCATGGTCGCGATGGCCTCGAGCAGCGCCGCATCGTCCAGCCGCGACGGCGACACCACCTGCTTCGCCCAGCCGCGCGCGAACTCCGCCAGGCCGACGGCCGCCACGCGCGCCAGCATGCCGTCGCGCCGCGCCGCTTCGCCGGCTTCCGCCGCCGCGTCGGCATGGCCGCGGAAATCCGTCGCGAAGAGCCCCAGATGCGTCACCCGCTCAGGCGCCATCCGATAGAGCGCCAGCGCCACGCGGCCGCCCATCGAGTGCCCCGCCAGCGCGAAGCGCTCCGGCGCCGCCGCCAGCACGCTTCTGGCCATCGTGACGATGTCGCCGGCATCGCCGAACCGCGCCACGTCGATCTCGAAGTCACCGCCGAGCGCATCCGTCTGCGCCCGCCACGACGCGGCGTCGCACAGCATGCCGGGCAGAAGCAGCAGCGGTGTCATAGCGTGGCGCGCACCAGCTTGGCGCCGTCGGCCATCGCCTTCATCTTGCCGAACGCCACGGCGCGCGGCAGGTATTTGAGGCCGCAATCCGGCGCCACCACGATGCGCTTGGGATCGACATAGGGCAGGGCGCGCGCGATGCGTTCTGCGACAATCTCTGGGGTTTCCACCTCATGCGTCGACAGGTCGAGCACGCCCAGGATGATCGTTTTGTCGGGCAGCGTCTTGAGGATCGCGGTGTCCAGCTTGGACTGCGCCGTCTCG
The DNA here is from genome assembly GCA_035551495.1 of Rhizomicrobium sp. Lineage (GTDB taxonomy): Bacteria > Pseudomonadota > Alphaproteobacteria > Micropepsales > Micropepsaceae > Rhizomicrobium. The sequence continues at coordinate 21,971 of DASZMT010000132.1, forward strand.
ATCGACACCTGTTTCACCGTCGTGGCGGCGAATTCCGGCAGGAAGGAATAGCCCTCGGGCCGCTCATGGATGATCGCGGCATAGCCGAAGCAGATATGCACCGCCGTCGTCCCCGTCACACCCTCAAGCGCACGGTTGAGCGCCGCCACGCCGTACATCCGCGCCTTCTCGGCGCGCGCCTGCATGTAAGGCTCGTCGATCTGCACCACGTCGGCGCCGGCGGCGAACAGGTCCTTGATCTCGGCATTGACGGCGGCCGCGTAGTCCAGCGCCATCTCGCCTTCGTCCTTGTAGAAATCGTTCTGCGCCTGCTGCGACATCGTGAAGGGACCGGGCACGGTTATCTTCACCGGCTTGGAGGTCTGGCTCTTGAGGAATTTCAGGTCGCGCACCTCCACCGGCCCGCGGCGGTGGATCTTGCCGACGATGCGTGGCACCGGATTGGGATGGCCGGAACGGTCGAGCGCCGTGCCCGGATTGTCGAGGTCGACGCCGTCGAGCGCGGTGGCGAAGCGGTTGGAATAGCTCTCGCGGCGGATCTCGCCGTCGGTGATGATGTCGAGCCCGGCCTTTTCCTGGTCGAGGATCGCGAGCCGCGTCGCGTCGTCCTGCGCCTCTTCGAGCCATTGCTCGTCGATGCGCCACAATTCGCCGGCGCGCACCCGCGGCGGAAAACGCTTGGCGAGCTTGGAGCGGTCGAGCAGCCAGTCCGGCTGGGCATAGGAGCCGACAAGGCTGGTGGGAAGCAGCGGAAGCATGCGCGGGCGATCCTCTTAGAAGCGGTCTGCCGCCAGCTTACACAATTTTCGACATACGGTAGGATTTTCGGTATCCGGAAAAAGGTGGATAACCGGGCCTGGCCCCAATGGACAAACCCGCCTTTCGTGCCTCTATTGCCCCCTATTGATCTTGGGCCCCGTGGGACACAGCCGGAAAGCGAAGATGGATTCCGAGACCGAGACCCACGCCGACAGCGAATATCTCTCGACGCTCGAGCGCGGCTTGTCGGTGCTGCGCGCCTTCGGCCGCGACAACCCGCAGATGACGCTGAGCGAGGTCGCCGAGATCACCCAGCTGTCGCCCGCCGCGGCGCGCCGTTGTCTGAACACCCTGGTCAAGCTCGGCTATGTCGCCAAGCACCACCGCCACTTCCTGCTGCGCCCCGAGGTCATCAGCTTCGCCTCGGCCTATCTCGACTCCATGAGCCTCGGCGAGCTGGTGCGCCCGCACCTCCAGGCGGTGCGCGACGAGACCGGCGACAGCTCCTCGCTCGCGGTGCTCAGCGGCTCCGACATCCTTTACCTGGTGCATGTCTCGACCAACCGCATGGTGCGGCTCGCCGCCGGTGTCGGCACGCGCTATCCGGCCTATGCGACGTCGCTCGGCCGCGCCATGCTCGCTTTCGAGCACGAGGACGTGCGCAACCACTATCTCGACACCGGCGCCTTCACGCCCTTCACCGAGCACACCGTCACCGGCCGTGCCGAGCTGCGCAAGCTGTTCTACGAGGTGCGCCGCGAAGGCTATTCGGCGACGCAGGACGAGCTCGACTACGGCCTGATCTCGATCGCGGTGCCGATCCTCGACGGCGCGGGCCGCTCGCTGGCGGCGATCAACTGCTCGACCTCGACATCGCGGGTGGGCCGGGAGGAGTTGATCCGCACCCGCCTGCCGATCCTGCAGACTGCCGCGCGGGTGATCGAGCAGGCGCTGCAAAGGCAGCCTTATTTGCTGCGGTCGGTGCATCCGGCTTAAGCGCCGCTCCCAACAAAAAACCGTCTTGGCCGGGCTCGTCCCGGCCATCCATAGACACGCCTGCATCAGTCGGGAGAATGGATCCCCGGGACAAGCCCGGGGATGACGGTTTTTTTTGAGGAAGTATTGACCCTCAGAACCGCTTCGTCACATCGAAGCCCCAGCTCATCGGCTCGCCTTTGAACAGGAAGCCGCCGGTCGAGTATTCGCTGTTGTACTTCTTATCCAACAGGTTCTTCGACCACAGCGTGCCCTGCCAGCCGCTGTCGTCCGTCAGCAGGCTGAGGCGCAGGTTCACCAGGTTCACCGGATCGCGCGCGATCGGGGTCGGCTCGTTCACCGCCGGCACCGGGATCACGAAGGTCGTCGGGCCGATCAGGTTGTCGTCGAGGCGGATCTGGCCCTTCCAGCCGTCCCACACCTTGTGCTCGTACTGCAGGCCGACATTGAGCGTGTAATCGGAGACCAGCGGCGCCTTGGAACCGATCACCAACGGGGCCGACGGGCCGTTGAACTTCGTGATGTCGCTGTCGGTATAGCCGAAGCCGACATTGGCCGAGAGGTCGTCGGTGATGTGCGCCGTCGCGTCGATATCGAAGCCCGAGAGGCGCACCTCGGGGATGTTGCCGAGGTTCTGCGTCGAGTTCGAGGCCAGGAACACGAAGTAATAGGCGTTGTGGTCGTTGGTCGTGTAGACGCTCGCGTCCACGTTCAGCCGGTCGTCGAACCAGCGCGTTTTGGCGCCGACCTCGAAGGTGGTCGCGACCTCGGCCTTGAACTGGTCGCCGACATTGTCGAAGCCCGCGGCCGCGGCGGCCTGCGCCACGCCCGTCTGGTTGAAGCCGCCCGAGCGGAAGCCGCGGCCATAGCTGGCATAGAGGTTGATGTCGTCGTTCACCGCCCAGCGCAGCACCGCCTGCGGCTGGAACGCCGACCAGGTGTGCGAGCGCTTGTCGCCCTCGGCGCCCGGGATGAGCGCGGCATGCAAGAAGGCGTCGGGCGTCAGCGTGGTGTTGACGCGATGGTCGCTGTCGAAGCGCGCGTTCAGCGACAGCTCGAGGCTGTCGGTGATCTCGGTCGAGGTGTCGAGATAGGCCGCCCACGCGATCTGGTTCTGACCATCGGCGAGATACGAGATCTGCCCCTGCGGCTGGAACGCGCCCGGCGCCGAGGTCGGATGACGGAACACGGGCACCACGCCCTCGTCGGCGATGTCGAACATGTTGCCGGTCGAGATGAAGCGCTGCGTGTAGAACATCTGCCCGCCCGCGATCCAGTGGAAGCGGCCGTCGGTCTTCGAGGTGAAGCGCAGTTCCTGGGTGAAGGTGCGCGTGTCGAGGAACTGGCTCTGGTCGAAGTCGAAGAAGATCTTCGACTGGCCGTGCGGATCGAAGGTGTAGCCGTCGCCCGTCAGGATCTCCCACACCGTGTTGTAGCCGGTGATCGACGAAAGCGTGCCGAGGCTCGTCTCATAGCTGGCCTTCAGCGAGGCGTCGTAGATCTTGCGCTTGTCGAAGCCCGAATTGTTCAGGTCGATCGGCTGCGACACGAAGTTCGGGTTGTTGAACTCCGGCGAACCGAGCGGCGGCACGATGAAATAGAGGCCGCGGGTGTCGAGATCGTCCATCGACAGGCGCAGGTCGAACGTCAAATCCGAGGTCGGCGTGTAGAGCGCCGAGACGCGGGCGTTGAAATCCTGCACCGGATCGGCGTCGCGCCGTGCCGACTGGTCCGTCGTGTCCTCGTTGCGCAGATGGCCGTCGCTGCCGGTGTCGGAGATCGAGACGCGCACCTTCAGGTCGTCGGTGATCGGGCCGCTGACCATGCCCTGCATCTTGTAGCCCGGGCCGCTCTCATAGCCGCCGGTGAAGCGCGCCTGCCATTCGTCGGTCGGCTGCGCCGTGGTGATCAGGATCGCGCCGCCGATCGCGTTGCGGCCGTAGAGCGCGCCCTGCGGGCCCTTGACCACTTCGATCTGCTGGATGTCGACGAGTTCCTGGTTGAACTGCGCCGGCTGGGTCATCGGCACGCCGTCGACGACGATCGCGGCGGACGGCTCGCTGTTGCGCGACTGGCCGATGCCGCGCATCACGATGAAGCTGGTACCGGCGTTCTGCGTCGAGACGAAGGTGACGTTCGGCACCGAATTCAGGAAGTCGGCCGGGCTCTCGATGCCTTTGGCCAGGATCTGGTCGGCGGTGAAGGCGGTGTCCTGCGACGGCACGTCGTGGATGTCTTCCGCGCGCTGGCGCGCCGTGACCACCACGGTCTCCATCTGCTCGTCGGCGAAGGCCGGCGTGATGCCGACCGTCAGCGCCGTGAGGGCGGAGCCCGCCAGCAGCCACTTCGCAAAGCCACGCGTGCGGCGGTTTGACCGGTTCATGCGAGATCCCCCGTTCTGTCGGCCGTCACAACGCCGGCCTTCTGGTCTGCGCGGCGCCGCTCCCAGGCAGCGTTCCGCGCAGATTCCTCCGTCACAAAAGCTAGGGTATTTCGTTTTCCGAAGTCAATTTCGATAGCCGAAAATGATGCCGAATAGTTCCGCAGTGCGGCTATTCCGCCGCGCCTGCCCGGCGCCATATCCGGCCCGCCGCCGCCCGGATCTCGTCATTGTGCTCGCCCAGGGTCGGCGGCGGGACGACGCCGGTCGCATGCCCGCCGTCGAAGTTCACCGGGAAGCGCACGGTGCGGAATTCGCCCATGGTTGGGTGACGCCCCGCGACTTCGATGCCCAGATGACGGGCCTGCCGGTCCTGCAGCGCCTCGCTCGAATCATAGACCGGGGAGAACGGCACGCCCTCGCTGTCCAGCTTGGCGCACCATTCGCTGCGCGGCCTGGTCTGGAAGATCGGCCGCATCAGGGCGATCAGGTCGTCCTGGTGCTTGATGCGCGAGGGGCGGTCGGCGAAGCGCGGATCGGCGAACAGGTCGGGCTTGCCGATGGTGGTGGCGAGGCCTTCCCAGAACTTCTCGGGTGACGACATGTGCAGCGCCAGCCATTTGCCGTCGGCGCATGCGAAGACATAGGACTGCGACACCGACGGCCGGCTGTACGGCCCCATGATCTCGTTCTGCGAGAAATAATGCGTGAAATCGTCGATGTTGAAGTGGCACATCGCTTCCAGCATCGACACGTCGACGCGCCGTCCATGCCCGGTTTTCTTGCGTTCGTGCAGCGCGCCGAGGATTCCGAACGCGGCATAGAATCCCGTCACCGCGTCCGCGATCGCCGGCCCCACGACGCGTGGGTTCTCCGGATTGATCAAGAGCCTCAGCCAGCCGCTCGCCGCCTGCGCCACGGTGTCGTAAGCCGGGCGCTCCGCATCCGGCCCGTCGGGACCGAAGCCCGAGATGCCGCAATAGATCAGTCCCGGATTGATGCCGCGCAGCCGCGCACAGCCGACGTTCAGATCCTCCGCGACGCCGGGCCGGAAATTCTGGATGAACACGTCGGCATTGGCGACCAGCTCGTCGAGCAGCGCGAGGTCTTCGACCTTGCGCGTGTCGAGCGCCAGGCTGCGCTTGTTGCGGTTGTAGGTCTGGAAGTGCGGGCTGTAGAGCCCGCCATTGAAGGCGCGGAACGGGTCGCCCGTCTTGGTACGCTCGAGCTTGATGACGTCGGCGCCCATATCGGCCAGGATCATGCCGGCGCATGGTCCGGTGATGAACGTGCCCATCTCCAGGACGCGGAGGTCTTCGAGAACCTTGGTCACTTTGCCGGCTTTCGCTTCCCAAACGCGCGGCGCCAGACTAGATATTTCCGGATGTCGAAGTCAATTTCGATATTTGGAATTTCCCGGAGATCCCCATGCGCATCGGCAAGCAGGACAACCCCTTCACCGCCATCTCCACGGCCGATACCGCCTCGATCACCATCCGCGGCCGCGACCTGTGCGCCGAACTGATCGGCAAGATCGACTTCATCGACTACTTCTTCCTGCTGCTGATGGGCAAGACGCCCGACGACAATCAGCGCTTCTTCGTCAACGCGCTGCTGGTCTCGATCGCCGAGCACGGCCTGGTGCCCAGCGTCCAGGCCGCCCGCATGACCTTCGCCGCGGCGCCCGAGGCGCTGCAGGGCGCGGTCGCCGCCGGCCTGCTCGGCTCCGGCTCGGTGGTCTTGGGCAGCGCCGAGACCGCCGGCTATTTCCTGCACGAGCTGGTGGAGGCCGCGAAGAGCAAAGGCGCGAAAGAGGCCGCGATCGAGGGCATCCGCGCGCGCCGCGTGACGAAATCGGCGATTCCCGGCTTCGGCCATCCGCAGCATTCCGAGGGCGATCCGCGCGCCAACGTCCTGCTGGGGCTCGCCCGCGCGCGCGGCTTGAACGGCCCCTATGTCGGCATGCTCGATACGGTGAAAGCGGTGCTGCCGGAGGCCCTCGGTCGCCCGCTCCCCATCAACATCAACGGCGCGATCCCCGCCATTCTGCTCGAGATCGGCTTTCCGCTGACCGCGCTCAAGAGCATCTCCATCCTCGCGCGCACCGCCGGCCTCCTCGCCCACCTGCAAGAGGAGACAGAGCGCCCGATCGGCTTCATCCTGTCGAACGCCGCCGCCGACTCCATCTCCTATGATGGGTTGAAGGCGAAGTAGGCCTGCTATAGCCTGCACTTATCCGAAAACTTTTTCGATATACGAAAACCAATGGCGAACCGCTTCCTCACCACCCACACGGGCAGCCTGCCGCGCCCCGACGACCTCATCCGCATGATGGTCGCCCGCGAGGAGGGCGTGCCGGTCGATGCCGCCGCGCTCGACGCCCGGGTGCGCACCGCCATCGACGAGATGGTGGCCAAGCAGACCGCCGCCGGCGTCGACATCATCAACGACGGCGAGATGTCCAAGCCGAGCTACGCGACATACGTAAAGGACCGGCTGAACGGCTTCGGCGGCACCTCCAACAGCTTCGTCTTCCAGGATCTCGTCGGCTTTCCCAAGTCCCAGGAGCGCGTGTTCGGCGATCCCGGCCGCAAGTCCCGCAAGACGCCCGGCTGCAACGCCGACATCTCGGTGCGCGATTACGAGTCGCCCAAGGCCGACGCCCGGAACATGGCCGCCGCGACCGCCAGCGTGAAAACCGCCGGCCAGTTCTCCAGCGCCGCGTCGCCGGGCGTGATCTCGCTGTTCTTCCGCAACGACCACTACAAGAGCCACGAGGACTACCTCTACGCCATCGCCGAAGCGATGCGCTACGAGTACGAGACCATCGCCAATGCCGGCATGACGCTGCAACTCGACTGCCCCGACCTCGCGATGGGTCGGCACGTGCAATATGCCGATCTCGACCTTCCCGAATTCAAGAAGCGCATGCGCCTGCATATCGAGGCGCTGAACCACGCGGTGCGCAACATCCCGGCCGAGAAGCTGCGCATGCATATGTGCTGGGGCAACTATCCCGGCCCGCATCACTGCGACGTGCCGTTCGCCGACATCATCGACGTGCTCGACCACGCCAAGCCCTCCGCGATCCTGTTCGAGGCCGCCAATCCGCGCCACGCCCACGAATGGCGCATGTTCGAGGACAGGAAGCCGCCCAAGGACAAGGTGCTGGTGCCCGGCGTGATCGAGTGCCAGTCGAACTACATCGAGCACCCCGAGCTGGTCGCCCAGCGCATCGAGCGCTATGCCAACCTCGCCGGCCGCGACAACGTGATGGCGGGCGTCGATTGCGGCTTCTCGATCCATGTCGGGCAGGGCGGCGTCGATCCCGACGTGGTGTGGAAGAAGCTTGCGGCCCTCGCCGAAGGCGCCGCCATCGCATCCAAGAAATTCTGGTGAACAACGGAGGACACATGACCGCCGAAGCGAAACTTCCGAGCCGGCTGCACCACACGGCCTATGTCACCAAGGACATGGAGGCCACACGCAAGTTCTATGAAGAGGTGATCGGCCTGCCGCTGATCGCCACCTGGAGCGAATCCGACGAGCTGTTCGGCGCAATGCGCACCTATTGCCACTGCTTCTTCGGCCTCGGCGACGGCGGCGCGCTCGCCTTCTTCCAGTTCGCCAAGCCGGAGGATGCCGAGCAGTTCGGCCCCGCCATGCCGTTCTCGCCCTTCCACCACATCGCGCTCAACGTCGACGCGGATACGCAGAAGGAAATCGAGGCGCGCATCAAGGCCGCCGGCTACACCGAGCCGGGGCACTTCGTGCTGGAGCACGGCTATTGCCGCTCGGTCTACGTCACCGATCCCAACGGCATGATCCTGGAATTCACGCTCGACGCGCCCAACGCCACGCTGATCAACGAAGTGCGCCGCCAGAAGGCGCACAAGGAGCTGTGGAACTGGCTCCAGGGCGACCACACCTCCAACAACACCTATCGGGGCTGAATCCATGAGCACGATCCCGAAGAAGATCCAGCCGCTGATCGACGGTGGCTTTCCGATGCACACCTGCCTGATCGGCACGGTGCTGGACAACGGCTTCGCGCAGATCACGCCGCGCGGCTCGACGCAGGTCTATGACGACGACCACATCTCGCTGTGGGAGCGCGGCCGCGGGACGACCTCGGCGCAGATGGCGGACGGCACCAAGACGACGGTATTCTTCTTCGACCTTGCCAAGCGCGACGTGCTGCCGATCGGCGGCTTGGCGCGGCTCTACGGCACCGCGACGGTGCACAAATCCGGACCCGTCTACGACAAGGTGTGGGAACGCCTGATCGAACCGGAAAAGAAAGCCGATGCCGAAAAGAAAGGCTGGGCGGTGCTGATCAAGATCGACCGTGCCGAAGATCTGCTGGGACAACCCATAAAAGAGTGAAGGGAGAATTCGTCATGCGCAATTCGCTTCTCGCCGCCGCTGCCTTGATGGCTGCCGTCGCAACACCAGCACTTTCCGACACATGGACGGGCGCCTATGGCGGCACGATTGAGTCCACCTATGCGGACGGTCGTGTGGTCAAAGTGTACGTGAACGCCGATCACAGCTATTCGATTGCATTGCCGAACGGCGCGACCCTCAAAGGCACCTGGGCCGATGCCGACGGGCAAAGCTGCTTCACCATGGCCAACGCAGCGCCCGACGCGAAGCCGAGTTGCTTTCCGGTCAAGGAATACAAAGTCGGCGATACGTTCGCGGGCGAAGATCCAGGCGGCAGGTTCACCGGCGTGATCAAAGCCGGCCGCTAACGACAGTCCGACTATCGCGTTTTTTTGCGCTTCGGAGCTTTGTCGCAAAACGCCAGAAAGCCCGCCGCCATGAAATCGGCCATGCGCGCTTTCACGGACGGAAGATCGTCTGAACGGCACAGACCATTGGACAGGCGATCAAGACGGCCGCTGCGCGATAGCGAATGCATGAAGCT